>CAITZM010000049.1 GCA_903896925.1 uncultured Lentisphaerota bacterium
CATCGATAATGCCGGCGACGCGATCTATGTGATGGAGCGGGCGACCGGACGGATCCAGAACTGCAATGCGCGGGCGTGCCATGACCTGGGTTACAGCCGGGCTGAACTCCTGCAACTGTCCGCGCTGGAGCTCGAGGTCAGACTGCCTGCGAGCGCGGTCGCTGCGGTTCATCAGCAGCTCATGCCGGGAGAGGTGCAGACCGTGAACGGTACGCACCGGCGCAAGGATGGCACCCTGTTCCCGGTCGAAATCCGGCTCAGCTCCCTGGCGCCCGCACATCCGGAACTCATGCTTGCCATCGTGCGGGACAGCACCGAGCGTCAACGCGCGGAGCAAGCCCTGCGGGAGAGCGAGGCGGAGTTCCGCACCACGTTTGAAAGGGCCTCCATCGGCATGGCGCAGGCCGACCCGCATAACGGCCGCTTTCTGCGCGTCAACCCGAAGATGTGCGCCATCACCGGCTACACGGCGGATGAACTGCTCAAGCTGCGCGTCCGTGATGTCACCTATCCCGACGACCGGCAGGCCGATGGGCAGCTCTTCCAGCGCGTCATCAAGGGCGCGCAACCGGACTACCAGATCGAGAAGCGCTACGTCCGCAAGGATGGCAGCCTGATCTGGGTGAACATCAACATGACCGTCCTCCGGAACGTCCACGGACGGCCGCTGCGCACCCTGGCGATGATCGAGGACATCACTGAACACAAGCGGGCCGAGGCGACAATCCAAGACGCGCAAGCCCTCAGCAACACCATTATCGACAGTATCCCCGGCACGTTCTACTTGCTCGACGAACACGGCTGCTACAGACGCTGGAACACCTATCAGCGCGAGGTAATCATCGGCAAGCCGGAAGAGCAGATCGCGGGTATGAACGCGCTCGACACCATCCACCTGGAAGACCGGGCCCTCATCCAAGCGAGGATCGCGAATGTCTTGCAGGACGGCAAGGAGGAGAGCGTGGAAGCCCGGGTGCTGCGGCGCGGCGGACCGGCCTTTATCTGGATGCTGATGACGGGCCAGCGCATGATGATCGCGGGCCGGCCGTTCCTGGTCGGCACCGGCATCGATATCACCGCAAGCAAGCAGGCCGCGGCGGCGCTGCTCGACGAGGCTGTCCGCCGGCGTATCCTGTTCGAGCAGTCCAAGGACGGCATCGTGGTCATGAATCTATCCGGCAAAGTCTGTGAGGCGAACCGCCGCTATGCCGAAATGCTCGGCTATACATCCGAGGAAGTGCTCCACCTCCACATTTGGGATTGGGACAGCCAATGGACGCGCGAGCAACTGCTGGGGATGCTTCAGGCTGTTGACGCCAGCGGCGAATTCTTTGAGACCCGCCACCGCCGCAAGGACGGCTCGCTATTTGACGTTGAAATCAGTTCGAACGCGGCCAATGTGGCTGGACAGAAACTCATCTTCTGCGTCTGCCGGGATGTCACCGCGCGCAAGCGGACGCTGGAAGACCAAGCCCGATTAGTAACGGCTGTCGAGCAGGCTGCCGAGACCATTTTGATCACCGACGCGACCGGCACGATCCTCTATGCCAATCCGGCCTTCGAGAGGGTCACCGGCTACACCCGCGCCGAAGCGTACGGCCTAACCCCGCGCATCCTCAAGAGCGGCAAACAGGAGGCGGAGTTCTACCGGCACCTGTGGGCGCAGTTGACCGCCGGCCAGGTGTGGCACGGCCATTTCATCAACAAACGCAAGGACGGCGCGCTCATTGAGGAAGACGCCACCATCTCGCCCATCCTCGATGCCACCGGCCAGATCATCAACTATGTGGCCGTCAAACGCGATGTGACCCGTGAGATGGCCTTGGAGGAACGGCATCGGCAGGCCACGAAAATGGAGGCGGTCGGCCGGCTGGCCGGCGGCGTGGCCCACGACTTCAACAACAAGCTCCAGATCATTATGTTCTGCGTCCAGATCCTATTGAAAAACATGGCGGAGAAACATCCGTTCCGCGCCGACCTGCTGGAAATCAAGGAAGCGGCCCAACGCTCGGCCGACCTCACACGGCAACTGCTGACCTTCTCGCGGCAGCAGGTCATTGCACCCAAGGTGCTCGATGTGAATGCCGTGATCGCCGGCAGTTTTAAGATGCTGGGCCGCGTGATCGGCGAGAATATCCAGCTGCACTATGTGCCGCAGACAGACCTGGAGGGAGTTTTCATGGATCCCAGCCAGTTGGACCAAATCCTGATCAATCTGGCGGTCAACGCACGCGACGCCATTGTTGGCACGGGCCAGATAACCCTTGCGGCCACCAACCGCATGCTCACCGCTGCCGACTGTCAGGGGCAGGTTGATTTCGTCACGCCCGGCGACTATGTGGTCTTGAGTTTCCGCGACGATGGCTCGGGCATGTCTCCCGAGGTTCAGGCGCATATCTTTGAACCGTTCTTCACCACCAAAGGTGTAGGCAAAGGCACCGGGCTGGGCCTGGCCACGGTCTATGGCATCGTCAAGCAGAACCACGGCGCCATCCTCGTCCAAAGCGCTCTCGGGCAAGGCACCACCTTCACCCTCTATTTGCCCCGCGCCAAGACCGCCGCACTCGCCACGGCAGAAGCAGGAACACAGCAGCTGCCCAAGGGGACGGAGACCGTGCTGGTGACCGAGGACGAGAAGGCCGTTTTGAAACTGATCCAACGGACCCTGGAGCAACAAGGGTACAACGTGCTGGCGGCGGAAACGCCGGAGCTGGCCTTGCAGGTGTGCGCACAGCATCAGGAAACCATCCACCTGCTCCTCACCGATGTGATCATGCCCTCCATGAACGGCAAGGAGTTGTCGGAACACATCCAAAAGCTCCGGCCCGGCATCCGTGTCCTCTTCATGTCCGGCTATTCCGCCGACATCCTCGAGCAGATGCAGGCCAGCGATCTACCCACGGGCCTCCAAGTCCTGCAAAAACCCTTCACCGCGTTGTCCCTCGCACAGCACGTCCGCGCCATCCTCGATCACTCCACACCGGCCCCGGAGGAGACGTGATGAATAACCCTATGGGTCAAAGGTCTGTCGCGGGCCTCGCGGGGTGCCAACCTCCCGCTACGGATTGCCGCCCTGCTCGTGGCCGTGTTGTCCGTCCTGGTCAGTTTTCTCGCCTTGGTCTGACAGCGGCTGCGTTTTACAAGCGCAGCCGCACCGTCCTGACCGTCGTAAATCTGCTGCTGGTGCTCGCGGTGTCCCGGCAACTGCATGTCGTGCTCTTGCACCAGACGGGCGACACCACTTGGCTGTGTACGCTGCCCTCGATGCTGCTCGTCCTGTTGGCGGCGCTGGGCCTGGCGTGCGTGCTGGGGCTCAACTGGCTGCGCTCGTCTGGTCTGGCCCTCGCCGTGCAAGTCCTCCTGCTGGCCACCGGCTGCGGCCTCCTGCTGAAACTGCAGAGTTTCCAGTCAACGCCTGATCAGCCGCACATCCCTGCACCGGCAAACCAGCAGGTGCTGCAAAAATCCCTTACCGCGACAGACCGCGCGCAGCGTATCCGCGCCGCACTCGGCCCCGATCAAAGAGGAGTTGATTCGAACCCTAACTCAATTGACCCCAAAACAACCTGAACATCTTGGGACGCTGTGCGTAACCTATGGGGTTCCTCACCCCTACCTCCTTGACGCACGGCGTCCCTCTTTTTTGCTGTCCCGCCGTGGGGCAGCGGTCGGTCCCGGTGGCAGGGGTATAGGCCCCGCCCTTACTCGCCTTGGACATCGCGGGAGGGATCGAAGGCCTGGTCCTGTCTGGCGATCACCAGCGTGCCGAGGCGCGTGCCGCTCTCGCGGCTGCGGAGGGTCAGCACATGCTCGCCGGCGGCCAGCTGGAACGTCTTGAACGTTTTCAGGGAGGGCTTGTCGCCAATGCGTTCGCGGATGCGGTCCCAGTGCCACGCGCCCAGTTTGGACAGGTCGCTCACCACGGCTTCGCCGCCGTCGATCGCCGCGTAAAAACTGTCGGATTCGCCGGACGGGGCCAGCGCATGCACCCAGATGACGTACTCGCCCGCCTCGCCGACCGTGAAGCGGCCGCGCGCGGAGCCGGCATCGCGGCCGCCTCCAAGCGGCACTTCGATGGCGCGGCCCGACGGCAAGGTGGTATCGGCTACGCTGGTCATGGGCCGGGCCAGGCGCATCTTTTCCGCCGGAATAACGATGAGGCCGGACGGGCGTGAGTTGAACACAGGCAGGTCGGCGTTCAGCAGTTCCCCGCGCTTCAGGCGGGCCAGTGGGGTCATCGCCCGGGTCAGGTCGTTGGCTTCCATGACCACGTCGCCGCACGTCGGCGGCTCCACGGCGAGAAACGTTTTCGTCCCGGCCGGCGCGGTGCAGCGGCGGATGCCCGCGGGGCTGGTGTTGATAAACCAGAGCACGGGAAAGTGCGCAGGTGCAGCGGCAATGCTCACCGTGTCGAGTTCGACCTTGCGGGCATCATCGCAGATGAGCGCCGGACGGGCGTCCTCGCCCAGGCAGCGGAACGCGGCGTTGGTGATGCGGAGGCCCTCCACATGGCGGACATAAAGCCCATACGCCGGCAGGCGCCCGAACATCTGGGCTTCGGGGTATTTGGCCATCAGCGCTTTGTCCGGCACATCATCCGTCACCCAGTCCGGTTCGCCGCCGCCTTCATAGGTCAGCTTGATATCGGAGAGCGTAACGTTTTGCACGGGATGGCCGGGCAGCCCGGTGATGGACGACTCGAACAGGGCGTGCTCCGCCGTAACCTTGCGGATGACAACGTTTTCGATGCTACCCGGAACGCGCGGTTCCACCTGCCGCGTGCGTGCGCTGTTCCCGCCGCGGTGCCCGAGGCGGATGAAGAGCGGCGTGCGGACATTGGTCATCGTGATGTTCGAGGCGACGATGTTGGAGAGGCGCGAGCCATCGACGGACTCGATGGCGAGGCCGGCGAGCGGACGGTCCATGTTGCGGGCCGAAGCGCAGTACACCTGGCAATCGCTGAACCGGATGTCGTCAAAGCTGTCATGCGTTTCGGTGCCGATCTTGAGCGCGTTGCACGCGGACCAGATGCGGCAGTGCTCCACGCGGATGTCGCGCGAAGGATGATCGTGGCCCGGTTCGGTGCTTTTTAACACAACGCCATCGTCGCCCGTAATGATGTCGCAATGGCGCACGCGGACACCGATGCAGGAGTTGAGGTCGATGCCGTCGGTGTTCGGCCCGAAGAGCGGATTGCGGATGGTCACGCGCTCGACGGTGGCGGTGACGCAACGCTGCAAGTGGACGGTCCACGAGGGCGCATTCCGCAGCGTGATGTCGCGCACCACCACATTCGTGCAACGGCTGAAATGGATGAACGAAGGGCGCTTGAGGGCGCGATATTCAAACTGCGCGGTGCCGCGCCAGGACGGTCCCTGGTAGGCGCCGCTCTTTTCCCAGAACGCCTCGCCCTGCCCGTCGATGACGCCGCCGCCCTCGATGCCGATCTGCGTGGCGCCGTACGCATCCAGCAGCTTGCCCCGCGGATAGTCGCGCATGGCTTTGCTGCCGACGAGCGTGGCCTGCGGCGTGACGACGAGCGTGATGCCCGAGGCCAGCCGCAACGAGCCCGTGAGGTACCGGCCCGCGGGAAAAACGACGCGCCCGCCGCCGCCGGTGGCGCAGGCATCGATCGCGCGCTGAAGGGCGGTCGTGTCGAGCGCGACGCCATCGCCCAGCGCACCGCACGTCTTGACGTTTACCTCGGCCGCCTGGCCGCAGAACGGGGCCAGCAGCAGGAGGGCAAGACTAAGGGATAGGTCGTATTTCATGCTTGGTTCTTTCATCTCACTCGAGGGTGAGCAACGCCGCGCTGGCGACGGGCAAGGTCACCTCGTATTTCCCGCTCACGCACGGCACCGTTTCGCCCGGCTGCGGCGACCAGGTGCCATCCTTGGCGACCGCACTGCCGGCCAGCGTGACACCCTCTGTAGCCGTGGCCGCCGGCGCGCTCAGCCGGATCACGGTCGCCTTGGCATGCGGCGCGCCCGTGGCGATGGAAGCAACGACCGGTCGCGTGAGGTCCTTGTTGATGAGCACGACGCGCAGCTTGCGGTCAGCGCCTTGAACGGCGTGGGCCACGAAGTTGGCCGCGGTCTGGCAGTCCACGGTCAGCAGATGACCCCTGGCCGCCTGATGAAACAGCAACAGGCTGTAATAGATCGGATTCGCGTAGTAGCGATTGTCGCGATAGGACAGCGGCGAATAGCCGGCCCGCGGTCCCATCCCGCCATGCACATTGACGCCGGCCGCGCCATGTGCGGCAATTTCCAACATGAAATCCAGGTTCCAGAGCGCCGAGGCAAACACATCGCTGACGCCAGCTTTGCCGCCGCTCGTGCACGAGTTGTATTCATCCAGTCGGAACGGCAGGCCCGCCGCCTTGGCCGCTTCCAGCTTCGGCAGCCAGACCTCCTCCTTGTCCTTTTGAGGGCGCAGCAGGTTTTCGACGGAGGGGAACCACACCGACGCCGGATTGGTTTCGCTGCCTGACAACGCATAACCGTGACTGGTCACCAGCGCGGTCTGGTCCTTGAAATCCTTCACGAATTTAGGGAGCCAGTCACAGAACCGCGTCGTCGTCGGCCCGGCCAGCGGCGCGCGCGGGAGTTTGCTCAAAATCTCTTTGTAATAACTTTCGAGCTCTTTCCGGTACTGGTCATAATTATATTTCGCCGGCCGCAAACCGACCTGCGGGGGCTTCGCGCGATAGAGGTTCGGCTCGTTGCCGATTTCCAGCGCCAGCACGAGCGGCCCGCCGACCTGCAACGCGTAGGCGGATTCATCGGCGGCCATGACGGGATCAACCGTGCCGAGATTCAACCCGTGAATCACACGCCAGCCGCTCTGCCTGGCGAAGGCATACAGATTATCCACCGACAGCGGGCCGATGGTCAGCGGCTTCAGGGAATAGCCGAGGCTTTTTTGTTTGGAGAGCGGCTTCATTTCGGTGCGGGACCAGAAGGTGGAGTCGCCTTCGTTGGCGCCGACCCGCAACACGCCGCCGCCCAGGTTGGTAAACAAGTTGATCAGCGCTGCATTCGCCGGATGAAAAGCCTCGATGGACAACATCTTCTTCTCGAAGCTGAACCCGAGAAAATCCCCCGGTATTTTCGCGCCCGGCTTTTCCGGGTGAACGGTGACGAGTGCCGTTTGCGAGGCGGGTGCATCGGCGCACAATCCTGCCAGCGGCGCGAACAGCAGGGCGGCAAGAGTGATGCTTGATTGTGGTAGTTTCATTTCGTTTTTCCGCTTTCGTTGATGAATTCCTCGCGCGACAGGGAGCCGTCCTTGTTGGTGTCCCATCGTTCGAAACGTTTCTTGGCGGCGTCGGGGATGTTTTGCTTGGCGAGGTATTCCTCCAAGCTCAACTTGCCGTCGTGGTTTTTGTCCCGGTTGCTGAAACTCGCGTCGCGCTCGCTCGCGGACTTCTGCGGGGCATCGGACGCTGGACTCGCCGGGGCTTCCTGATTGGTCTTCTTCCGCTTCTGCTGTCGCTCCTCATCCGTCCGTTTCACCGCTTTGAGGGCTGCCGGGCCTTTGCCAAAGGTGTCCCGGGTGGCCTGCATCCAGTCTTGCAGGAGCACGCGATGCCGCGCCACTTCGCCGGCGAGCCCGGCGCTGGCGATGAGGTTGTGCAACTCGCCGGGATCTTTCTCTTCATCAAAAAGCTGTTCGTTGTTATCGCCTTCCGCGAAGCGGATGTATTTGTAGCGGCTGGTGCGGATCATGCGCGCCTCGGGCTCCATGGTTTCCGAGGCGATGGACTCGCGCCAGGGCACATCTCTCCGCTCCACCAGGGGCCGCAGGCTGCGGCCTGCGAGTGACGCCGGCGCGGCGATGCCGGCGTAGTCGAGGAAGGTCGGCATCAGGTCGAGACCGCTGACGAGGTGCTGCGTGTCCACGCCGGGTGTGCCGCCAGGCGATGCGATGATCAGCGGCACCGCGACGGATTCCTCATAGAGTTTTTGTTTGGTGATCATGTGATGCGCGCCCATCATTTCGCCGTGATCGGAGGTGAACACGACGATGGTCCGGGAACTCAAACCGGCCTCGTCCAGCGCGGCCAGCACCTGCCCGATCAGCTTGTCCGATGACTCCACGAGCCGGTAGTAAATCCACAGGTACTGCCGCCACTGCAGGTCGCTCCAGTCCTTGGTCTTCTTCTCGTTGGCCAGTTCCGAGGGCAGCTGGTCGGTGTCGCGCAGGTTCGGGCGGAGCGGCGGCAACTGCGCCGGGTCGGTGGGCAGCATTTTCTGGAAGCCCTGGAAGCTGCTGAACTCGCAAATGTCGTGCGGGTTCAACAGCGAGACGGTGAGCAGGAACGGCCTGGCGTGCGGCTGCTGGAGAAACTTGACGGCCGCTTCGGCGGCGTACGGGTCGCACTGCGGAGCCTTCTCTTCCGTCTTCTTATCGCCCTGCCGCGGATCTTTGCCGCCCATGGGCAGCACGGTGAAACCAGGAATCGTGCTTTTCTTTTTCTCGTAGGCGGGAAAGGCCGCATGCACATGCCACTTGCCCAGATAGGCCGTCTCATATCCTGCCGCCTGGAACAGTTCACCCAGGGTGGGCACGCCTTTCGTCTCCAGCACGGCATCCATGGTGTTGCCGTAGATGCCCAACTCATGCGGCATGCGCGACGAGAACAGGCTGGCGCGCGAAGGGACGCACAGGGGATGGGCGACATACGACTTGGTAAACCGCACCCCGCGTGCCGCCAGCCGGTCGAGGTTCGGCGTCTTCACCTCCGGATTCCCCGCACACCCGAGAGCGCTGATGGTTTGCTGGTCGGTCAGGAGAAACAGGATGTTGGGCTGGGCCGTGGGTTTGTCAGCGGCGTGCAGCGCGGTCAGCGACGCGAGCAACATGGCGGTGATGAGCGGGAGGTTGTGTTTCATGATGAGCTTTCCCTGATTCGGATTCGCTGCTGGTCACCGGGTGCTGTTCATATAAAGGGCCAGTTCCGCCGCCGCGAAGTCGCAAGGGTGGCGGGCGCTGTCCGTATTTTTCACCGTCAGGGCGTTGATGCCGAACTTCAGGGCGGTCAAGGGGACGGAGAAGTATTTCAGGTTCGCGGAATGAGGGGCGGACTTGTTGACGCTCACCGGGGGAAAGAGTTCCACGGCGTCTGGGTTCTGCGCCTCGAGTTTGGACCCATTCAGGCAGGCCTCGACATGAAGGTCCTTGCAGGCTGCCTTGGTTTCGAAGCGGAGGATGGCGTTCGTGCAACGGCCGGGCAGCTCGTCGGCGATGAACATTTCGAAGGACTTTTCGTTACGCGCAGGGAAGATTTTCCCGAACATCGTGGCGGAGGTCGCATAGCAGGTGTAGAGCTTGTCGGAGCGCTTCAGGGCGTCGAAATCCCTGAAGTTGGCGAGGAGGTCGGCGGTCAGTTTCTTCAACTCGGTGCGGGGAATGCAGTAGGTGTTGAAGAAGCTGACGCCGTCGGCGCCGCGTTCGAGAAAGCTGAGCGTGGCGGCGCGGTAGGTCTCGGGGGTGACGTAGCGCCGGTCGTTCGGATCGTGGCCGGTGCCGGCCAGTTGGACGTGGAGATAGTTCAGTTCGCCGAGGATTTTGGCTTTCGTTCGACGGCTGGCGAAGTCTTCGATGCCGACATCCGCGGTATGAATATAACTGGAGGAAACGGTGAGGCTGTCGAGCCAACCGGCGGCGTCCCAGGCCATAACCTCAAGGCCGATGGCGAGGTTGGCCTGAACCGTGGGCAAAACCCGGGCGCCAAGCTGAAGATGCCGGCCGCGCGCTTGCCCCACTTTGTCCAACATCTCGCGGATGCGCTTGACGTGGGCCGTCATGATGCCCCTGCCGGTGCTCAGGTCGCTGTCGTGAAAGAAACGGGGCGCGCGCTGGAAGTCGAGCTCAACGCCATCGACGTCGTAGCTCGTGCAGATTTCCTCGAGGACGGAAAAATAGAAGTCACGCACCTGGGGGATGCTGTAATTGAAGACACCCAGGGAGCCCACGACGTGGAGCGTCTCGGGGTCCTTGCCGAGGCGGTATTCGGGGTGGTCACGCCAAAAGTTGTTGTGGGTGGGAAACCGCTCCTGGTGAACGTAGTGGCTGTCGTTCATCCGGAAGCTCACGATGAAATGCTTCTGCTGCTTGCGGGCGAGCGCCAGCGCGTCCTTCAGGGGATCGCCGCCGGCAGCGAGGTTGTCCACCATTTTCTTCCAGCCGGAGTATAACTTCAGATCCCGTGGATGCTTGTCGGGTTCTTTCCAGGTGAGATCCACCCGGGAGGGATAGTTGTAGAACCGCCAGCCCATGGGGCAGCAGACGATGGTGTCCACCTGGGTGTGTTCGATGGGATCGAACTGGGAGGCGAGGGCCTTGGCCGAAGTGACCCCCAAAAGTTCGGTGAAATAGCGGCACTCCATGCTGGCGACTTTGGCCGGGGTGAGAGTGGGCGCGGTTTTGGTAGAGAAACCATCGGCGGCATGCAGCGCGGCCGGCGGCGTGAGCAGCAGAGCGGCGAGAGCCAGGCGCAGCGAGAAGGCCGGCCCAACTGATTTCAAAACAGCGCGGGCTGCTGCGAAAGTCTGCCTCATGGTTGATCCTATCGTTTTCATTCGCTCGTCAGCCCAAGCCTTGGAACCCGGCGTGCCCAGCTTTCCAAGGATTGGAAAAACTCGCGGAGCAGTCTTCCAAAGTTTGGAACTTCCAGCAAGATGCATCTTGCCTAAAGTGCGGTTGGCAGCACGAGCCGCAGGGCGAAGCGACCTGCGGGTGTGAGCATAGTATTCGCAGGCACCTACGGAAGTGGTGTGCCCATCCAGACCTTTACCACGTTGCCATGGGCGTCTTTGAGCACGACGCGGGCGATGCGCACGAGGCCGGGCGCTGAGCTGGGGTCGAGGCGCAGGTGCGTGAGCGAGGTGGCGGGCAGTTTGAGCGTGTAGTTCTTCCACTCTTTGCCTTCGTGATCGGGCTCGAAGGTGACGCTGTCTTGCGGTGCGAAGACGGGCTTTTCGACCGTGCTCCAGAAGACCTGCGCGGGGCCCTGGGCGTTGGAGCGGATCTTCAGTTCCAGGCTGAACGGGCCATGCGCGGCGGGCGCTGGCGTGAACACGAGCTGTGGATCGTTGCCGGTGCAGGTGACGTTGAGCTCGGTGGCGGTGATTTTGACCTTGGCCTGATGCGAGCTTTGCAGAATTGAATCTTGGGGCTTCGCGGTAGCTGGTGTCACGGGCGTTTCAGCGCCCCATCTGGGCTCCATGTTCTGTGCGTCCCACTTTTTATAGGTAGCCAGCATAGAGGCGACGCGTTCTGATTGCTGACCGGCGAGGTTGTTCGTCTCGCCGATGTCGCTGACGAGATGGTATAGGCTCACCGGTTCTTTCCGATTCTTCACCAGTTTCCAATCGCCCTGCCGGATGGCCCAGCCATACTGCTCCGGTTTTCCGGCCGGAAAGCGGAAACGCCAGCAGAGCGTCTCATGCGGTGCCGCGGTGTTTTTCCCGGTGAGGAACGGCAGGAGATCGGTGCCTTCCATAGTAGTACTCACGCTTCGCGTGAGGTCGTTGGTTTGCGGGTCATCTCGCGGAGCGAGCTGACTACTATCCACGCCAGCCGCCGCAAGCGCCGTCGGAGTGATGTCGAGGCTGCTCACCGGCTTTTCATAGGTCGTACCCGCCGGAAGATGGCCCTTCCATTGCACGAGGTACGGAATACGGATGCCACCCTCCAGCAGATCGCCTTTCACGCCGCGACAGGGATCGTTCTTCGAGGTGTTCTGGCCGTATTCAAAATCGGCATCGGGCTGCGGCCGCGCTTGCCCGGTCGGACCGCCGTTGTCGCTAAGAAAAAAGACGAGCGTGTTCTCCTCCAAACCCGTTGCGCGCAGCTTGGCGAGAACGCGTCCCACGTTCTCGTCGAGCGACGCCATCATGCCCAGCATCGTGCGCCGGTGCAGGTCCGGGATGTGCGCGAACTTCGCCAGATGCTCCGGTTTCGCCTGCATGGGCCAGTGCGGCGGAATGAAGGCGAGATACAGGAAGAACGGCTCGCGCTGATGACGATCAATGAATGCCACCGCCTCCCGGCCAAAGGCATCCGTAGAGTACTCCGGCTCCTCGACAGGCTGCGGTCCGCGATAGAGGTCGCGAATGAAACCGGTCTGCTTGTCCGGGAACAACACGCCGCCATTCGGATGCCAGAAGACCTCGTCGAACCCACGGTTGTAAGGCCGCATCGGCTCCGACCTGCCCAGATGCCATTTGCCGACCATGCCCGTGGCATACCCGGCTGCTTTCATGCGCTCCGCGATGGTGCGCTCGGTCAACGGCAGGCCGAAGAAGGTGCGCTCCACCGCAGGCGGCGGATTCGCCTCGAAGCCGAACCGGTTCTGGCTCCGCCCGCTCATGAGCCCCGCGCGCGAAGGACAGCACTGCGGCGCGGTCACATAGCCCGCCGTGCAGCGCACCCCGTTGGCCGCGATGGTATCAATGTGCGGCGAGACGACCTCCTTCGAGCCCTGACAGCCGAGATCGGCATACCCGAGGTCATCGGCGAGGATGACGATGACGTTGGGCTTCCTGGCCGGCGACTTCGGTTCTTCGGCACCGTTCACCGCAGCATACGGTGCGAGCAGCAACGCCGTGAGAGCCGAACAGAGCGAAGCGACCCGCCGAAAGCGGGCAATTGCGAACATATGATTCATGGCTGTTCCGATCGTTTTCACTCGTCAGTTCCAAGCATCCTGAAAACTGCAGTCAGGTTGCGGTCGGGGTGGTCCGGAGCGGCGGCCTGATGCGCGCTAAGCACCGCACCGACCCAGCCGCACCCGTGAGAATAAAGGCCCGGCGCCTACTCGACCAAAAGCCGCGCTACTAACTCCCCGCGCTCTGCCCAACTGCACTTTGCTGGAGCATGGGAAGTCATCCTCCCCTGTTTCCCCTCTGCCTGGAAACGCTGTCGAGGAGCTTCCCAAATCTTGGATCTGCTGGCAAGTCACGGCCCGCGTGCAACACGACAAACGGTGCCAGCAGCAAGGTGGGATGGCTGTAAGGGTGTATTTCAGCTGAAGTGGTCAGGGATTCGTGGTCGTGGCTTGGCCGCACATGCCATCAAACTCAATTTCGCTGGGGCTTCCATTCCCGCATCGCCGCGGCAAGTTCATCGAGCAGGCGCGTATTGGGTTTGTAGTCCGGCGGTGCGCCCATCGTCGGGCAGATGAAGCCGCCCTCGGAGTGTTCGTTCCACGCGTAGATGAGCACGCTCTGCGCGGGGCAGTTTTTCCGGTGCGCGAACGCCCAGTCGAGCCCCGCCAGCACATGCGCCTTGAAGGCACCCGGCGCAGGTTCGCGATAGTGCTGCGCGCCGAATTGCTCCGGATGGAGTTCGTGCCGCGGCTCATGGCTGGCGCCGCTCATCAACGGAATAACAAGCTCGCGCTTCGGATTGGATCCGAGTCCGATGGGGCCGTTGATAAATTTGTCGCGGATGTTGTCCCACAGTTGCGCATACGGCGCGCCCTCGTCTGTGCCGCCGACAGCCGGGCGGTAGGCGGAGACGGCGTTGAGGCCCGCCTTGTCCACATACATCGCCGACCAGATACCGCAGGAATTCATACCGACGATGTAAGGATCGCCCGCGCCCGCCGCCTGCGAACGCTCGCGCAGATAGGCGACCGCCGCGCGCAGTCGTTCGACCGACGCGTTTTTCCCCGCTGGATCGCCGAGATTTTTCGAGAGCGCGTCGGGCTGCATGAGATAGATGAGCGGCCGCCCGCCGCAGACCTTCTGACAGGACGAATCGCACAGGAGCGGGACGATTTCGTTGACGAGTTTTTCCCAGTCCTCCCTGGTCGCATCCGGCGCAGAGCTGGCGGCAGGAGAAAGTCCCTTGCCGACATGCTCGCCGAGCAGGATGAGACTCGCTTTGATCCGGCTCTTGAACGGGCTTGCGAGATAGGCCTCGAAATTATCGCGCAGTTGCCAGCCGCCCTTGTATTTTGCGTAGTAACAAAACGCCCAGTAGTCAATGCCTGCCTCGGCGGCGAACTTGATTTCCTCGTCGGTGATTTGCTGGATGATCTTCTTGTCGTAGTTCGGATTGAACTCCAGCGGGCGCTCGGGATTTCCCGTCTTGCGGAAAAACCACGGCGCGCGCGCATGCCACTGCGCTGGCTTGAGGAAATCCAGCTCCTGCTTCTGCGTCACCGCCGGACTGCCGTTGTACCCGTCCCAGCGGATGACGCCGACGAGCGGACGGTTCGTTACAGCTTTCGATTCCTCCGCGGCGTGCAGCGCAGCCAGCGGCGCGAGCAGCAGGATGGCGATGAATGTGAGTGTCTGTTTCATTGGAGGCTCCTATCGCCACAGTGGTTCGATTTGTTCAGCGTTCCATTTGTCCCAAAGCGATGACAGTTGCTGCACGTGGGCCGGTTTCTTGGTCGCGAGATTGTTGGCCTCGCCGATGTCGTGGGCGAGGTCGTAGAGTTGCCACTCCTTGCCGTTGCGGATGAGTTTCCAGTCGCCGTTGCGAAGTGCGTTCTGTTTGCCCACACGCCAGAACAGCGTGCGTTCAGGTGCCGCTGTCGTCTTGCCGAGCAGCAAGGGCATGAGACTACCGCCGTCGAGTTTCGCTTGGCCCGAACCAGCGCCGGCGAGTTCCAACGCCGTAGCGGTCGCGTCCATGGAAGTGACCGGCGCATCCATAACACCGCCTGCGGTGACATGATTTTTCCATGAGACGATGAAGGGTACGCGAATGCCGCCTTCCCGCAGCTCGCCCTTGCCACCGCTCAGCGGTGCATTGCTGGAGGTGAGTTCTTTGGTCGGACCGCCATTGTCGCTGAGGAAGACGACGAGTGTGTTTTCCTCGACGCCGCTCTCGCGGAGTTGGGCGAGCACCCTACCCACGTTGTCGTCGAGATGGGCGAGCATGGCGGCAAAGATACGGCGCTGGATGTCCTCGATATGCGCAAACTTTTTCATGTAATCGTCCACGCCCTGCAGCGGGCTGTGGACGGCGTTGTAGGCGAGGTAGAGGAAAAACGGCTGCGCGCGATGCCGCCCGATGAAGTCGCAGGCCTCGCGAGTGAAGGCGTCGGTGAGATTAGTTTTCTCATCCACCGGCTGGCTGCTGCGCAAGAGCGGATTGTCGGTGTCGTATTCGGGTTCGTTGGAGCCGTGGTGTGTGCTCCACACGATTCGGCCATCAGGTGAAGTCCAACGGCCCTGCCCGCCAACGGGCAGAGTCTTCCGGCGCAGCCAGGTCGTGACGCCCCGCCACGGCGGCGACACATAGTAATGACCCTCGTGAAGAAAGCCGAAGAACTCATCAAAGCCACGCCGCTGCGGATGAAACGGCGCGGTGCCACCGAGGTGCCACTTACCCACCAACCCCGTCGCGTAGCCCGCATCACGCAAGCGGTCGGCGATGGTCTTCTCCTCCAACGGCAACCCAATGCCGGGTGCGGCATTCTTCGCTCCAATGGGATTGAACTCAAAACCGAACCGGGTCTGATAGCGCCCCGTCATCAACGCCGCGCGCGATGCCGCGCAAAACGGCGCGGTGACATACCCGCTCGTGAAACGCGCCCCGCCTGCCGCCAGCGCATCGAGGTGCGGCGTCGGAATCCCCTTCCCGCCGTAACAGCCGAGTTCGCCATAGCCGAGGTCGTCGGCGACGATGAAGATGACGTTGGGGCGCTGCTCGCCCTGCGCGGAAACTCCTGCGAGTGTCAGGGCAGCGATGACTGCTGTGAGTAAGTGGCGTATGGGTCTCATTAGTTTGTTCTTGGTTAGATTAGTTTGTTCTTGGTTAAGTTGTCGTCAGCACGGCATCACTGGCCCGAAGCAGGCACGCGGCCCACGGGGCGGCGGTTCTTGCCCTTCTGCTTGGTGGCGGAGTCACCAATATCCTCGCGCATCCGCTCCGCCAGGGTGCGCAGGC
>CAITZM010000050.1 GCA_903896925.1 uncultured Lentisphaerota bacterium
CTCCCGCGCGCGGGAGCAGGAGCTCCCGCCCACAAATCCTTCGGGGCGATGTCCAGGAAAGTGGCCAGAAGGGTTTGGGCGCCGCGCTCGCCCGGCTGCCACGCCGCGCGCAGGCCTGCGGCCCAGTCCACCTTGGGCAGAAGCCCCAGGCCTGGCAGACCTGGGGATGGCACCGGGGCGGAGGGCGGGAACCTCTTGGGCGCGGGCAGCGGCGGCTGGGGCGGCGGCTCGGCCAGGCAGCGCCGCCAGTAGGGCGTGAAGACCTGGAATGGACCGCCCGCCTGCTTGGCGATGCTCTCCGGCTCGTAGAGCAGGTTGGCCCCGAAGCTGTGTGTTGTCACACCGTTCTGTTGCAGGGCCGTGGCGACGGCGGCGTCGCGCAGGCGGAGGGCGGGTTCGTAGAGGCGATTCCAGAACACCGCCCGGGCGCCGGTGGCACGGATGATATGCTGCAACTCGGCCAGGCTCGCGCCTTGCCGCACGACGAGCGGCGTGCCGTGCCGGCGCAGGTCGCCGTCGAGCGCGAGCAGCGCGTGGTGCAGCCACCAGCGCGAGGCCGCGCCGGGTTGCCACGGCGCTTCCTCGTCGGGCGCCCAGATGAACAGCGGCACGACCGGTCCGCCACGCGCCAGCGCGGCCGTGAGCGCGGGGTTGTCGGCGAGCCGCAGGTCGCGCCGGAACCAGACGAGGGTGGGGGGAGGGCGCATGGTCAAGGGGTGATGGTTAATGGCGAATGGAGGATGCGTGCTGCCGAGACCCGGTGCAGTGAGTGACGGGGCGACTTCACGTCAGCGGTTGTTTCAGTTGCTTTTTCAACCGGATCTGTGGGGCGGAACGCACGCTTGCTTTCAGGTGATGCGGATGTCCGCGGGGTTGTAGGTCGGCTTGGGGAATTTCATGTTCAGGCCCTTGAGCGTCTCGACGATGACCTGCGAGACGGCCCAGTTGCGGAACCATTTGTGGTCCGCCGGGATCACGAACCACGGCGCCGCGGACGTGCTGCAGCGCGTCAGGGCCTCCTCGTAGGCTTCCTGGTAGGCCTCCCAGTATTTGCGCTCGGTGAAATCGCTGGGCGCGACCTTCCAGCGCTTGGCCGGATCGTCCAGCCGCTCCTGCAGGCGCGCGCGCTGCTCGTCGCGGCTGGTGTGCAGGAAGAATTTCAGGATGACGGTGTCGTTCAGTGTCAGGGTTTTCTCGAACGCCTTGATCTGGTCATAGCGCCGCTTCCAGATGGCGCGCGGGACGAGGTCGTGGACGCGGACGACGAGCACGTCCTCGTAGTGCGAGCGGTTGAAGATGCCGATCTCGCCGCGGGCCGGCACGACATGGTGGATGCGCCAGAGGAAATCATGGCCCATCTCCTCCGGCGTCGGCTGCTTGAAGGACCGGACATAGCAGCTCTGCGGATTCAGGCCGGACATGACGTGGCGGATGGTGCCGTCCTTGCCGCTGGCGTCCATGCCCTGCAGCACGATCAGCAGCGCATGCTTGCGCTCCGCATAGAGCAGGTTTTGCAGCTCGCTCATGAGCGCGACGTTCTCGCGCAGCGCATCCAGGGCGTCGTCCTTGTCCTTGAACCCGTCGGTCCAGCCCGCATCCCGGTCGGCGAGCCGCACCGCCCGGCCGGGCTTGATGCGGAATTGTTTGCTCCAGTTCATCGTGGCCTCCTATTTTCCGAAGATCATTTTGACGGCGACGACCGCCAGCAACACGCCGAAGCTGCGGCGCAGCATCAACTCGGGGATCAGGTGGGCGCACTTCGCGCCGACCCAGCCGCCAAAGACGAAGCCGAGGCAGATCAGCGCCGCGGCGGCGACGTTGACGTTGCCCTCTTTGTAGTAGGCCCACGCCGCGAAGATGCCGATCGGCGGGATCATCAGCGCGAGCGTCGTGCCCTGCGCGAGATGCTGGGTCATGCCGAACAGATAGACCAGCACCGGGATGATGAGGATGCCGCCGCCGATGCCGAACAGACCGCTCAAGACGCCGGCCGCCAAGCCGACCACGATAAAGCTGATGTTCTGCCACATGACTTGCTCCTGATTCTTCCGGCGAAGCTTAGCACAGTACGGCCTGCGCCGCATCCCCGACCCCTGCGAGGAACGCCTTTACCCTGTGCCGGAAGCCCGTGCCGTTTTGTTGTGGGCGGGAGCTCCAGC
>CAITZM010000051.1 GCA_903896925.1 uncultured Lentisphaerota bacterium
CGGCAGCTACAAGGTGCGGGCCGGCGGCCGCTGACCGCCCCATCCCGCGCCCGGTACGGCGTTTGAACCGCGGCCCGTTTCCGAACCTTGGAAACGGGCCGCTTTGTTTTTCCGGAGAAAGCCCGTGTAGCCGCGTTCGTGAGAACGCGGTCCGCTCTTTACTGGACCCTCTCGCGGAGCGAGAGGACTACTTGGGCCGCAGTTGCGCGAAAGTTCTAGCATCTGCACGGCAACCGCATTTTGACGAATGCGGCTACAAGCAAACGCGGCACTCTGTGTAGCCGCGTTCGTGCGAACGCGGCCCGCTTCACGCAGCTACCGCCCCACCCATCCCATTTTTAGGTGGGGCCTTCCCGTCTGCGCGGGGCGCTACGCCGGGGCAGCCGGCCCCAACAGAGCAGCGCCTGAGCGTAATTGGTCGGCAGGATAAGCGGCGGGACGCCGCTTCCACGGATGCGGATCAGGCAGGCCTCCCCCTTCCACAAAGCTGCTGAGAAAATCATCAACAGGCCAAGAAATTAAGCGGTGCCCTGGTCCCCACGGCGATGGCGGTATAACCAAAAACTTGCAATTCGGAAAGGTCGTTATAAATTTCGAAATTCTTTGGGGAAGAACCAGGGGCAAATCAAACACAGGGGCAGACCATGAAGAGTATCTCGCGGTGGACGGGTGGCGTGTTGGCGGTAGCGCTGGGTTGGCTGGCGCAGGTGCAGGGTGGATGGGCGGCAGCGGGCACGGGCTGGAGCTATTAGCTGAACGGAGCTTCGCTGTGGGGTACGCATCCGGAGTGTACCCCGACCCTGCTGGGCAGCAATCTGATTTGTACCTCATCCCAAGGCGGCACCTATGGTAAAGGAGCGATCCTTGTCCTAAAAGAAGTGTTCAGTCCCACGGGGCTTGGGATGCTGTGCCTGCCGGAATTCGAGTTTGGAAGCATAGCGAATGATGGCAATTATCCCCTTGGTCAACCGGTCCTGGTGGGCTCCAACCTGTATGGCCTCACGAGGGATGGCGGGACTGCCGACTGGGGTTCGATTTACAGCTTGAATACCAATACGTGGCTGGAAACTCCGGTCTATAGTTTTACCGGGGGTACGACCAACGGCGCAGCCCCCGAAAGTTCGCTCATAGCCAGCGGTGCCATGCTGTACGGCACAACGTTGTCGGGCGGCAGCTCGGGCAACGGCATCGTGTTTTCCTATTGGACCGGGGCCACTCGTGTGGGCCAAAGCCGGTTCAACATCCTGCACAGTTTCGCCGGCAAACCGGTAGATGGGGCTACACCGTATGGCCGCCTGCTGTTGTCGGGCACCACACTGTACGGAACGGCCAGCTATGGGGGCACGAATGACGGCGGGGTGCTGTTCAGTCTCAATACCGACGGGTCGGGCTATGCCATCCTGCACCATTTCACCTCGTCCAGTCAGGATGGTGCGCGCCCTTATAGTGGCGTGGTGCAACAGGGTGCTTATCTGTATGGAGTGGCGCCCATGGCCGGCGCTGCGGGTTACGGCATCATCTATTCGTATTATACCGGACCGGCCGCGCCCGGGGCCAACCGCTTCCAGGTGCTGCACCATTTTGCCGGCGCGCCAGCGGATGGGGCCTTCCCGGCCGGCGGTCTCGTCCTGGCCGGCACCAATCTCTATGGCATGGCCTATACGGGCGGCATTTCGAACAACGGCACGTTGTACCGGATCAGTGCCGGCGGCAGCGGCTACACCAACCTGCTGCAGTTCACCGGCGCGGGCACGACGCCAGCGTCCGGGAAAAGTCCTGCTACGCATAACGGTCTGACGGTGTTCGGCAAGTATCTCTTTGGCACCACCTATTACGGCGGTGCCAACAACCTGGGGACGCTCTTCCGGCTGGACCTGACGGTGGACCCGAAACTGTGGCTCCAGACCGACGCCGGCCAGTTGGCCGTGTGGACACTCAACAGCGCCGGCGCCCAGGTGCGCGGCGGCCTGATGGAAAACACCGGAGCGTGGCTGGTGCGCGCCGCCGGCGACATCGACGGCGATGGCGTCGCGGATCTCCTGTTTCAGGATGGCAGCTACAACATGGCCGGCTGGCTCATGAATGCGGACAACACGAAGAAAGCCGCCAGCTACTGGTCGAACACCAGCCCTTGGGACCTGAAGGCCTGTGCCGACTTCGAAGGCACAGGCCGGGCGCAGGTGCTCTTCCAGAAGCCCGACGGCTCGCTCGCGCTCTGGCGCTTGAACCCCGACGGCTCCTACAACAGCTCCATGGGTCTGGGCAATTCCGCCCCCTACGTCCTGCGCGGCGCCGGCGATCTCGATGGCGACGGCAAGGCGGACCTGATTTTCCAAAACGCCGCCGGTAACCTGGCGGTGTGGAAGCACAATATTGACGGCACTATTTCCGGCGCCACGCTGCCCGGCGCCGGCACCTGGCTCTTGCGCGCCGTGCTGGACGTCAACGGCAACGGCATCTCCGACATCATCTGGCAGGCGCCGGATGGCAATGTGGCCGGCTGGTTCGTCAACGCCCCCGTAACCCCGGCGGGCTCCTTCAGCCCTGGCGGCGCCGGCAGCTACAAGGTGCGGGCCGGCGGCCGCTGACCGCCAGCTCCCGCGCTCGGCAAGCGCTTGAACCGCTGCCCGTTTCCAGAACATGGAAACGGGCAGTGTTGTTTTTCCGAGGATTGCCCGCTTTGTAGCCGCGTTCGTGAGCACGCGGCCCGCTCAACGCTGCAACGAGCTACGGGCACACCTCTCGCGGAGCGAGAGGACTACCATGGCCGCGGCTGCGCGAACGTCTGAGCGCGTGCAACAACCGCATGCTGACGAATGCGACTACAGGCAAACGCGGTCCTTTCGTGTAGCCGTGTTCGTGTGCACGCGGCCTGCTCAACGCGGACGCCGCTTTTACAAAGCTGCTCTGAAATTCATAAGCAAGGTCAGGACGAAATATTAAACGGTACATAGGGCCACGCTCCGCTTGATGTGGCTGTCGGAAAAACTTGCAATTCGGTCTGATCAGGATAATTTAAAATCTTTCGGTAAGTACAGCGGGGCAAATCAACAGGGGCTGAGCATGAAGAGTACCTCACGGTGGTCGGGTGGCTTGTTGGCGGTGACGGTGGGTGGGTGGGCGCTGGTGCAGGGCGTGGTGGCGGGCGGGGGCACAGGTTGGAATTACACCTTTAATGGGAGTGTGCTTGGGGGCACGACGCCGCGCTGTACTCCGACCTTGGTGGGGAGCAACTTGATTGTCACTACGCTTTCGGGTGGCACCTACAACCAAGGAGTGCTCTTGCTTAAAGAGGCTTTCAACCCCTCCGGCGTCGGGTTATGCGTTCCCGTCTGGGAGTTTGGTGCCGCGACGAATGATGGCGGCGGCCCCATCGGTCAAGCGCTCATGGTGGGTTCCACCCTGTACGGCATCACGACCCATGGCGGGACTGCCAACATGGGTACGATTTACAGCGTGAATACCAATACGTGGGTGGAGACCCCGGTCCACCACTTTACCGGCGGCACGACCAATGGCGACGGCCCCCAGGGGTCGCTCACGGCCAGCGGTTCCAGGTTATACGGCGTGACGGGCGCGGGCGGTGGCTCCAATGCGGGCACCGTGTTTTCCTACGAGACGGGTCTGCTTCGTGTGGGGCAAACCCGGTTCAACCTCCTGCACAGTTTTGCCGGCGGACTCAATGATGGTAACGAGCCCAGAGCCCGCCTGCTGTTGTCGGGCACCACACTTTATGGCTCGACATGCGTGGGGGGGGCGAATGACTTCGGGGTCCTGTTCAGCCTCAATACAGACGGGTCGAATTATTCCGTCCTGTATCATTTTACCGGCTCAACCTCCGACGGTGGGATACCCCAAGCGGGCTTGGCGCAATCCGGGAGCTATCTCTACGGCACGACAACCACGGGAGGTGTCTGGGGGCGCGGTACCCTCTTCTCCTATTATACCGGACCCGCCCTGTTGGGCGTCAACCGGTTCCATGTGCTGCACAATTTTTCCATCCAGCCCACGGATGGCTACAACCCCCTCAGCGACCTCGTCTTGGCCGGCACCAATCTCTATGGCATGACCGAATGGGGCGGCGTTTCGAACAAGGGCACGTTGTACCGGATCAGTACCGGCGGCAGCGGCTACACCAACCTGCTGGAGTTCACCGGCACGGGTACGGCGCAACCTTCCGGGATGCATCCGGCCATGTTCAATGGACTGACGGTCTCTGGCAAGTATATTTTCGGATCGACCTCGTCCGACGGCAACGGTTTCCATGGCACGGTCTTCCGGCTGGACCTGACCTTGGACCCGAAATTGTGGCTCCAGACAGACGCGGGCCAAACTGCCGTGTGGATGTTGAACACCAACGGCAATATCGCGCGCAGCGCCCTCATGGAAAACACCGGCGGCTGGGCCTTGAAGGCCGCCGGCGACATCGACGGCGATGGCGTCACCGACCTCCTGTTCCAGGACGGCAGCCACAACATGGCCGGCTGGCTGATGCATGCCGACAATACAAAGCGCTCAGGCAGTTTCTGGTCGAACACCGGCGCCTGGGACCTCAAGGCCTGCGCCGACTTCGAAGGCACCGGCCGGGCGCAGGTGCTCTTCCAGAAGCCCGATGGCTCGCTCGCGCTCTGGCGCTTGAACCCCGATGGTTCCTATAACAGTTCGCTCGGCCTGGGCACCTCCGGGGCCGCCTATGTCCTGCGCGGCGCCGGCGATCTTGACGGCGATGGCAAGGCGGATTTGATCTTCCAGAACGCGGCTGGCAATCTCGCGGTGTGGAAGCACACTACGGATGGCAAGCTTTACGGCACCACGCTGCCCGGCGCCGGCTCATGGGTCTTGCGCGCCGTGCTGGATGTCAATGGCAACGGTATCTCCGACATCATCTGGCAGGCGCCGGCTGGTACGGTCGCCGGCTGGTTCGTCAATGCCCCCGGGACACCTGTGGGCACCTTCCCCGTCGGCGCCGGCGGCATCTATAAGGTGCGGGCCGGCGGCCGCTGACCGTTAGTTCCCGCGCCCGGCAAGCGCTTGAACCGCGGCCCGTTTCCAGATCTTGGAAACGGGCCGCTTTGCTGTTTCGGGGCTCGCGGGGCAGGCACCGCTCTTGTAGCCGCGTTCGTGAGAACGCGGTCCGCTCGACGCGCTACGCGCGACAGGAACCTCTCGCGGAGCGAGAGGACTACTATGGCAGCGGCTGCGCGCAGGTTTGAGCAACTGCACGGCAACCGCCTTCTGACGAATGCGGCTACAAGCAAACGCGGCCCGTCCGCGTAGCCGCGTTCGTGAGAACGCGGTCCGCTCAGCGTGGCTACGCTCTACGGTACCCTCTCGCGGAGCGAGAGGACTACTAGCCGCGGCTGCGCGGAGGTTCGAGCAGCTGCACGACAACCGCATGCTGACGAATGCGGCTACGGAAAGCGTGGCCAGTACCTGTAGCCGCGTTCGTGAGCACGCGGCCCGCGCAACGCGGCTGCAGCCCAATCACTTCGCTTCCGTGTTCATCCGTGTTGCTCCGTGGCCTCTGCGGCTCCCTTCTGCGACCGCCTCCGACCTGGGCGGTCCCGGTGGTGTCCTCCACTCCCGTCCTGTCGCGGGCGCGTTCGCGGCTTTACCGGGGCGCGCGGTTTCGCTACTCTCGCGCCGATGCAAGCGCTCGCCATCGCCTGGCGGCACCGCGAACTGCTCTGGAACCTCGCGGGCCGCGACCTGAAAGGACGCTACAAGGACTCCATGCTGGGTCTGCTGTGGACGATCCTCGCGCCCCTGTTTATGGCGGGGATCTACATTTTCTTCCTGCGCCTGCTCGGCGGGCGCGGGCTGCAGATCGGCATGCCCGATATCATCATCGGCGTCTTCGCCTGGCAGTTCACCGTCCAGTGCGTCACCTCCGGGCTCAACGCCTTCACGGGCAACGCAAACCTGGTGAAGAAGGTCTACCTCCCGCGGCTCCTGCTGCCGGCTTCGGTCGTGCTGTCGGCTCTGGTCAACTTCCTGCTGATGCTGGTGGTGCAGCTGCCGCTGATCGCCTTCCTGCTCTGGCGGCAGCACGAGCTGTTGTCCATCTGGACCCTGGCGCTGCCGGTGGTGATCGTCTACCACACCTTCTTCAATCTGCTCCTCGCCCTGACCGTCTCGGCGGCGAACGTTTACTTCCGCGACACGCAGCACCTCGTCGGCCTCGGCCTGAGCGCGTGGTTCTTTGTCAGCCCGGTGATGTATCCCCTGTCGTTCGTCCACAACCTGGCGGAGCGCTGGCCGTGGCTCGAGAGCCTCTATCAGCTAAACCCGCTGACGGTGATCATCACGGCCTACCGCACGCTGCAGACCGGCGGGCCGCTGGTGCTGACCCCGGCGGCGGCGATCGGCTGGCTCTGGCCACTGGCGGCGGCGGTGCTCGTGTTCTATGCGTTCGACCGCGCGCAGCGCAACTTTGCGGACGTCCTATGAACGCCATCGAAGTCCAGAACCTCGGCAAGCGCTACCGCAAGGCGGGCGTCGGCGCCCCCACCCTGCGCGAGGCGCTCAAGCGCACGTTCCGGCGCCAGCCGATGGAGGATTTCTGGGCGGTGCGCGGGCTGAACTTCGCGATCGAGCCGGGCCGGGCGATCGGGGTCATCGGGCCGAACGGGTCCGGCAAAAGCTCGCTGCTCGGCCTGCTGGCGGGCACGATCACGCCCACCGAGGGCAGCGTGCGCGTCGAGGGCCGGATCTCCTCGCTGCTGGAGCTGGGCGCGGGTTTCCATCCCGACCTTTCCGGGCGCGAAAATGTGTTCCTGAACGCCGCGATCCTCGGCATCCCGCAGGAGGATGTCCGGCGGCGGTTCGATGCGATCGTGGACTTCGCCGGCCTGCGCGAGTTCATCGACATGCCCGTGAAGCACTACTCCAGCGGCATGTATGTGCGGCTCGCCTTTTCTGTCGCCGTGGAGATGAATCCCGACGTGCTGCTGGTGGACGAGGTGCTCGCGGTCGGCGACACCGCGTTCCAGATGAAGTGCCTCGACCGCATCCGCGACTTCAAGCGGCGCGGCAAGACCATCCTGCTCGTCTCGCACGCGCTGGAGACCGTCGAGCAGTTCTGCGACGAGGTCATCTTGATCCACAAGGGCACGATGATCCAGCGCGGTCCGCCCTCCGAGGTGATTTTCAACTATCTGAAGTCCTACATGGTGCGCATCGGCCTGCTGAACGTGGAGGAACACGGCACGCGCGAGGTGGAAATCCGCGCCGTGCGCCTGCTCGACGCGGCGGGTCACGACACGGTGGTCTTCACCACCGGCCAGCCGATGGTCATCGAAGTGCAGTACCACGCCCAGCGCCGGATCGAGAAACCGGTCTTTGGGTTCAATTTGAAGACCGGCAACGGCATCTATGTCTTCGGCTCCAATACGCAGATCGCCCAGGTCCCGCTGGAGGCCATCGCCGGCGATGGCGTCATGCGGCTGACCATCAATCCGCTGACGCTGATGGCCGGGCGCTTTTTCCTGTCGCTGTCGATCCACTCGTGGGACCACAGCGTGCAATATCACCGGCAGGAGGACCTGCATCCCTTCATGGTCAAGGACGACTCCCAGCACAAGGGACTGCTGCATCTGGACACCGCCTGGGAGCACCGGCCCGCGTTATGAAACTGGTGATCAACAGCCAGGACCGCAGCGCCGATCTCGGCGCAGCACTCGCCGCCGCGGCGCGGCAGCGGCCCGCCGGGCAGAAGCCCTATGCGATGGCCGGGGCGATCAGCGCCCTGCGCCTGCAGTCCGTCGCCTCCGAGGCCGACTACGGCGCCGAACTGCTGCGCCTGCTCCGCTATCGCGACAACGTGGACACGCTCCCCTTTGAGATCCCGCGCAAGCGCGGCTGGGCGGGCGCGCTCACCGCCCAGTTCAAGCGCGTCCTGTGGAAGGTGCTGCGCTATCAGCACGACCGGATCACCAGCCGGCAGAACCTGATCAATCATCTTTATACCAACGCCCTGGAGTGCGAGCACCGCCAGCGCGCGCAGGAAGTGCGCGAGCTCCAGCGCCGGATCGCAGCCCTGGAGCAGAAGCTGAAATGAACAAGCCCCGCATCGACCAGCTGCTGGCCGGCTATGCCGATGGCGACGCCATCTCGCAGCAGGCGGTCATCCTGCGCGACCTCTTCCGGCGCTGGGGCCTGGCCTCCGACATCTTCGCCGACCCGGCGCATGTCTCCCCCACCCTGCGCGCCGACTGCCGGCCGCTGGACGCCTATGCGGGCGGCCCGGCCGACGTGGTCCTCCATCACTTCGGGCTCGCCTCGCCGGCCGCGGAGAAATTTGCGGCCAGCGCCGCCCGGAAAATCCTCGTCTATCACAACATCACGCCGCCGGAGTTCTTCCGCGGCTATGACGATGCGGTCGTGGTGCAGCTCGAGGCGGCGCGCGCGCAGGTCGCGCCGCTGGCGCGGCGCTGCGCCGCGGTCTGGGCCGTCTCGCGTTTCGACGCCGCCGACCTCGCCGCGCTCGGCGCGCCGGGCGCCCGCGTCTTCCCTCTGCTCTTCAGCGCGGCGCCGCTGGAGCTGAAGCCCGACGCGGAGCTCACGGCCCGGGTCGCCGCGCCGCTGACCACCCTGCTCTACGTCGGCCGCCTCGCGCCCAACAAGCGCGTCGAGGATCTGATTCAGGCCTACGCCTACTATCACTTCCGCATCAACCCGTTCAGCCGGCTGCTGCTCGTCGGCTCCGACCGCAGCTGCCCGCGCTACTACACCATGCTCAAGATGCTGGTCGGCGATCTCGATGTGCCCAACGTCTGCTTCGAGGGCTTCGCGTCGCCCGCCGGCCTGGTCGCCTACTACCAGCTCGCCGACCTGTTCGTCTCGTGCAGCGCCCACGAAGGCTATGGGGCGCCGCTGGTCGAGGCCATGTTCCACGGCGTGCCGGTGATCGCGCGCGATGCCGGCGGCACGGTGGAGGCCCTCGGCGGCGCGGGCGCGATGTACGCCGACGCCACGCCGGCGGAGCTGGCCGAACTGTTCCACCGCGTCACCAGCGATCACGCCCTGCGCGCGGATATTCTGGCCGCGCAGCAGCGCCGCCTGCAGGAGGTCCGCGCCCGGCCCATCGAGCAGGAACTCCGCGCCCTCCTCGCCGATTTTCTGCCGCCGGCTTGATTATAAAGAGGGCGACAGGAGTGTCGCCCCTCCGCCGGAGCGGCGGCACTCTTGCCGCCGGAAAATACACAAGGTGCAACCTCTCCCGCCAAGCTTTGCACCTCCGCTGCATCGCCAACCATCCGGACTTTGTTTTCTCCGCACAAATTCCATGCAGGGAGGAAGTGCATCTTACGAAAGCCTCTCGCGGAGCGAGACGTCTACTGTGTCGAAAGGAAAAGCGGTCCTCGCGCCCTGCGTTAGGTTTGTTGCGACGTCAGCGGCACTATGGCACTCAGGCCTCCGGGTCGAAGGGTCGAGCGTGTCATCCGGCCCCAAACGGCAGAGGGCGACAGGAGTGTCGCCCCTCCGGTGGAGCGGCGGCACTCTTGCCGCCGGAAAACAGATTAGGCGTGACCTCCCTCCGCAAGATGTGAGCATCCTATGCGGCGCTTGAAAGCTGCGCATGAGACGTCGGGTAACGGCAATGCACACGGGTCTGAGGCCACGGTATGACGGTTACACTGTGCTGGGCGGTGAGGACACCGCCCCTCCCAGCTAGTCAGACAATCTCTCGGCCCATCTTCTCGTTTGGCGATGTGCAAAGCGTGGGTCCAGCCTGTCACTCACTCATGTGGTATGAAACCGCCCCCCATGCTTGGCGTTTATCCAAGATTTGGAACGAAAATCCCCGCCTATTTCCAACGCTTGGATGAGATCCCGACGCGTAGACAAAAGGCTTGCTTGTACCTCGGCAGCATGTTTGTCTAGTCGTAGATGATGAGAGTATGAACATGCCCGCAGAAAACGTCGATGTGAGCCGCCGCACAGGCTGGCTGTTCTTTTTAATTTTCTGTGCGCTCGCCGCCGGCATTGTCATGGCAGGCTACCTTTCCTATCAGAGCTTCGCGCAACACTACCGCAGCGAAATACAGCGCCAGCTTTCTGCCATAGCGGAGTTGAAGGTGGCCGAACTGGTCCAGTGGCGCAAGGAACGGTTGGGCGATAGTCTGCAAGTTATCAAGAACCCCGCCTTCGCTGTTTTGGTGCAGCGCTATCTTGAGGAGCCTGAGGATACGGAGGTGCGGCGCCAACTGCAGACCTGGCTCAGCCAGATCCAGGTGTACGGGCAATACGATCAGCTGTGCCTGTTGGACACCAACGGGGTTTCGCGTCTCGCCGTCCCTGCCGATCGAGCCGCCTTGGCCTCCAGCGTTTTGCAACGCATACCCGAGGTGCTACGTTCGGGCCAGGTGACCTTGCTGGATTTCTATCGCAACGAACACAACCAGCGCGTCTATCTTTCGGCGCTGGTGCCCGTGCTCGGCGAGCGGGCGGGCGGGACACCCTTCGGCGTCCTGGTGTTGCGCATCGATCCGGAACAGTATCTCTACCCGTTTATCAAGCGCTGGCCGACGCCGAGCCCAACCGCCGAAACCCTGCTCGTCCGCCGGGAAGGTCACGAGGCCGTCTTTCTCAACGAACTCCGGTTCCAGACGAATACCGCGCTAAAACTGCGCTCGCCGTTGGACCGCGTCGCCATGCCCGCGGTGCAAGCCGCCCTCGGTCGTGAGGGTGTCATGGAGGGGACTGACTATAGGGGCGTGCCGGTCCTGGCGGCCACGCGCAACATCCCCGACGCGCCCTGGTCCATGGTCGCCCGTATAGACACCGCGGAAGCCTATGGGGCTTTGCACGAGCGGTTGTGGCAGGTGATCGGGATGATCGCCACTCTGCTCTTCGGGGCGGGCGCCGGCGTGGGGCTGCTCTGGCGGCAGCAGCGGGTCCAGTTCTACCGCAAACAGGCCGCTTCAGCGGAGGCGCTGCGCGCTTCGGAGGTCCGCTATCGCCGGCTGTTTGAGGCGACGCGCGACGGCGTGTTGATCCTCGACGCAGAGACCGGGATGGTCGTGGACGTCAACCCGTTCCTGATCGAGCTGCTGGGTTTCTCGCGCGAGGATTTTCTCGGCAAGAAAATCTGGGAACTGGGCTTTTTCAAGGATGTCGTTACCAATGAGGCCAAGTTTGCGGAGCTGCAGCAGCAGGGCTACGTCCGCTATGAAGACCTGGCGCTGGAAGCCCGCGACGGACAGCGGCACGAGGTGGAGTTTATCAGCAACGTCTACCTGGTGGACCAGCGCAAGGTGATCCAGTGCAACATCCGCGACATCACCGCGCGCAAGCAGGCGGAGGAAGCGCTGCGGGAGAACCGGGCGAAGTTGGAGGCGGCGTTGTCCAGCATGACCGATGCCGTGTTCATTTCCGACGCCGCCGGAAATTTCATCGAATTCAACGCGGCCTTTGCCACCTTCCACCGGTTCCGGGACAAGGCCGAGTGCGCCAGGACCTTCGCCGCATATCCCGACCTGCTGGAGGTGTATCTCGCCAGCGGCGAGTTGGCGCCGGTGGACCTGTGGGCCGTGCCCCGGGCGCTCCGGGGCGAGACGGTCACGAACGCCGAATACACCCTCCGCCGCAAGGACACGGGCGAGACCTGGGTCGGCAGCTACAGTTTCAGCCCCATTCGCGACAAGGCGGGCGCGATCGTCGGTTCCGTCGTGGTGGGGCGCGACATCACCGACCTCAAGCGTTCGGAACGGGCGCTGCGCGAGAGCGAAGAACATTTCCGCCGCGCGATCGTGGACGCGCCCTTCCCTATCATGCTCCATGCCGAGGATGGCACCGTCCTCCAACTCAGCAAGGTGTGGTGCGAAACCACCGGCTATACCCGCGAAGAACTCGCCACCGTGCCGGACTGGACCGCGCGTGCCTACGGTGAACGGAAGCCCCTGGTGCAAAGCGAGATTGAGGCCCTCTACGGCATGGAGCAACGGAAAGACGAGGGCGATTATAGCATCCGGACCAAGTCCGGCGGTTTGCGCATCTGGAACTTCAGCTCGGCGCCGCTGGGACGCCTGCCGGATGGGCGACGGCTGGTGATCAGCATGGCGACGGATGTGACCGAGCGCAGACGGGCGGAGGAAGCGCTCCATCAGGAAAAGGAATTCGTACGCGCGCTGCTCGATAACATCGCGGACGGCGTCGTGGCTTGCGATGCCCACGGGCACCTTGTGCTGTTCAACCGGGCTGCGCGCGAATGGCATGGCATGGACGCGCTCGCCCTGCCACCCGAAGCCTGGGGCCGGCACTATGACCTGTATGCCGCGGACGGAGTCACCCCGTTGCCCACCGAAGCCATTCCCTTGCTCCGTGCGTTCCGTGGCGAAGCGGTCCGCGAGGTCGGCATGACCATTGTCGCCAAGGGGCAACCGCCCCGGCACATTCTGGCCTCAGGCAGCCCCTTTTATGACGCCCAGCACCGGCTCCTGGGCGCGGTGGCGGGGATGCACGACATCACCGCACGCCAACGGGCCGAGGCGTCGGCCCTGCAAAGCACGCGGGAATTGCAGGAGAAGAATGCCGAATTGGAGCGGTTCCTCTACACCGCCTCCCATGACCTGAAGAGTCCGGTCGTTACGGTCCGCACCTTCCTCGGCTATCTGCAGCAGGACCTGGCCGCCCACAAGGACGACCTGATTACGAAGGACATGCATTATATCGGCGCCGCCGCCGACAAGATGGCCCGCCTGCTCGATGAATTATTGGAGCTTTCGCGGATCGGGCGCGTCGTCAGCCCGCCCGTGAACATCGCCTTGCGCACGCTGCTCGACGAAGCCCTCACCGCGGTGGCCGGGCGGATCAGCGAGCGCGGGGTCCAAACCCAGATGATCGGTGAAGATGTGACGCTCTGCGGCGACCGGCTCCGGCTGGCGGAAATCTGGCAGAACCTGGTCGAGAATGCCGTCAAGTTCATGGGCGACCAGCCCGCGCCCCGCATCGAACTCGGCACCGAACAGCGCGACACCGGGCGGGTGTTCTTTGTGCGCGACAACGGCATGGGCATCGACCCGCGCTACCAGGAAAAAATTTTCGGTTTGTCCGAAAAACTCGACACCAAGGTCGAAGGCACGGGCATCGGCCTGGCCGTCGTCAAACGGATTGTGGAGCTCTACCAGGGCCACATCTGGGTGGAGTCGGCGGGCCCCGGCCAAGGCGCCTGTTTTTATTTTACGCTGCCCGCAGCCCTGCCCGAACCCAAGAAAGGAATGCACACATGAAAGGCGATCCGATCGTCATCCTGTTGGTGGAAGATGAAGAGGCCCACGCAGAAATCGTGCGGCGCAACTTCGACACCTGCCGGGTGGCCAATCAATTGCTGCACGTGGCCGATGGCCAGGCCGCGCTGGATTATTTGTACCGGCGCAACGGCTATGGCGCCCCGGGCGCCGCGCCGCGGCCGGACATCATCCTGCTCGATCTGCGGCTGCCCAAGGTGGATGGGTTGGAGGTGCTGAAAACCATCAAGGCCGACGCCGATCTCAACCACATCCCGGTGGTGGTCCTGACCACCTCGAAGGCGGAGTCCGACATGCTCAAGGCCTACGACAACCACGCCAACAGCTATCTGGTCAAACCGGTGGATTTCACGAAGTTCAGCCAACTGATGGAAACCTTCGGCTACTACTGGCTGGCGTGGAACCAATATCCCAAGTAGCCGTGGTTGGACCCCACCGATGACGAACCAGCGCCTTAAACTCTTGATTGTCGATGACGAACCGGCTCATGTCGAAGCCATCCGCCGCGCGTATGCCGAGGCGGGCGCCGGAGTGGAGCTCCAGAGCGTCGGCTCCCTGTGCGAATTCCGGACGAGCGTACAGGGCCGTCCGCCCGACCTGGTGCTGATGGATTTGAACCTGCCCGATGGGCGCGCGCTGGAGGCGCTCACCGCTCCGCCGGAAGACGCGCCCTTTCCCATTCTCGTGATGACCGCCTTTGGCAATCAGCAACTCGTGGTCGAGGTGCTCAAGGCGGGCGCGCTGGATTATGTGGTCAAGTCGCCCGCGTCCTTCGCCACCCTGCCGCGCACGGTGGAGCGGGCACTGCGTGCCTGGGCTCTGCTGCAGAAGAACAAGCGTGCCGAGTCGGCGCTGCGGGAAAGCGAAGCACGGCATCGGACCATCCTGCAGACTGCCATGGACGGTTTTTGGCGGGCCGACATGCAGGGACGCCTGCTGGAGGTCAATGCGGCGTATTGCCGCATGACCGGCCATAGCGAGCATGAGCTACTGACCATGCATATCGCCGACCTGGAGGTTTGCGAGTCTGCCGAAGCGATTGCCGCCCATACCCGGCAGATCAAGGAGCAGGGCGAAGATCGGTTTGAGACCCGGCACCGGCGCAAGGACGGAAGCCTGTTGGACGTCGAAGTCAGCGCACAGTACCGGGCGGCGGAAGGCATGCTGGTAGCGTTTATTCACGACATCAGCGCGCGCAAACAGGCGGCGGCGGAGCAGGCCCGGCTGGCGATGGCGGTCGAGCAGGCCGCCGAGACGATCATGATCACGGACCCGGGCGGCACGATCGTCTATACGAATCCAGCTTTTGAAAAGATTACCGGTTACAGCCGCGCCGAGGTCCTCGGGCAAAATCCGAGGGTGCTCAAGAGCGGCCAGCATGACGCGGCGTTCTACCGGACGATGTGGGCGACTTTGTCGGCCGGCCAGGTCTGGACTGGCCATCTCATCAACAAGCGCAAAAATGGCCAACTCTACACGGAAGAGGCCACCATTTCGCCTGTCTTCGACGCGGAGGGCAAGCTCGTCAACTATGTGGCCGTCAAACGTGACATGACGCACGAGGTGGCGCTGGAGGCGCAGAACCGGCAGGCCGCGAAACTGGAGGCGGTCGGCCGGCTGGCCGGCGGCGTGGCGCACGACTTCAACAACCAACTGCAGATCATTCTGGGTTGCACGGAACTCGTCCTGGCCAGTTTGCCGCCGGACCATCGTGGCCGGCCCGACTTGAGCGATATCCGGACGGCGGCACGCCACTCTGCCGCGCTCACGCATCAACTGCTGGCCTTCTCGCGCAAGCAGGCCATCGCGCCCGTGGTGCTGGATCTCAACGAGGCGATCGCCGGCAGCCTGAAAATGCTGGGCCGGCTGATTGGCGAAAATGTCCGTTTGAATCTGGTCATCGCGCAGGAAGCCCAGCACGTGTTTATGGATCCAGCCCAACTGGACCAGGTGCTCGCCAATCTCGCCGTCAACGCGCGCGACGCCATCGCCGGCACGGGATCGATATCCCTCGAAGTCACCAGCCGCACCCTCGTGGCTGCCGACTGCCGGGACCAGCCCGATTTCGTCGAGCCCGGTGACTATGTGGTGCTCACCTGCCGCGACACCGGCGCGGGCATGACGCCGGAGGTGCAGGCGCACATTTTCGAACCCTTCTTCACCACCAAGGGCCTTGGCCAAGGCACCGGGCTGGGGTTGGCCACCGTCTATGGCATCCTCAAGCAAAACCACGGCGCGATCACGGTGCAAAGCGCGCCGGGGCAAGGCACCACCTTCTCTCTCTACCTGCCCCGTGTGAGCCTGGCCGCGCACGCCGACACACTGGAAACCGAAGCGCCCCCGCCCGCCGGCACGGAAACCGTGTTGGTCGTCGAGGATGAGCCGGCCGTCCTGATGATGGTGCAGCGCGTGTTGGAGAGTCTGGGCTATCGTGTCTTGCCCGCCGCCACGCCGCGTCTGGCGCTGCAGCTGTGCCAAGCCCACCCGGAACCGATCCACCTGCTGCTGACCGATGTGATCATGCCCGACCTGAGCGGCATGGAAGTGGCGGAACGCATCCGGATCCTCCGGCCCACGATCCAGGTCCTCTTCATGTCCGGCTATACCGCGGATATCATGAGCCGGCAAGGACATCTGCCGGAAGGCCTGCACGTCCTGCCCAAACCTTTTACGGCCGTAACCCTGGCGCGGAGTGTCCGTGCCGCGCTTGACACATCGCCCGCCCGCCTGATAACGAACCTCGGCGGACAGCGTTACTGACCCACGAAGCTTACGTATGACAACCAAATGCCTGCACCTGTTGATTGTGGATGACGAAGCGGCCCATGTGGCCGCCATCCGCCGGGCCTTCGACGAGGCGGGCGGCCACGTCGAGATCGAAAGCGTGGCGAGTCTGCATGCGTTCCGGGTGAGCGTTGTGGCCCGGAAGCCGGATCTGGCCTTGGTCGACCTGAACCTGCCGGATGGGCGCGCGGTCGAGGTGCTGCAGCACCCCCCGGAAGACGCCCCCTTCCCGGTCATCGTGATGACCGCGTTTGGCAATCAGCAAATTGTGGTGGAGGTCTTGAAGGCAGGCGCGCTGGATTACCTGGTCAAATCGCCGGCCACCTTTGCCACGATGCCACGCACGGTGGAGCATGCGCTGCGCGAGTGGGACCTGCTCCAGAAGCACAAACAGGCGGCGGCGGCGCTGCGGGAGAGCGAGGCGCGTTTCCGCAGCTTGCTCCAGAGCGTGCCGACGGTCGCGGTGCAGGGGTATGGCCCGGACGGCACCACCCGCTACTGGAACCAGGCGTCCGCGCGGCTCTACGGCTATACCGCCCAAGAAGCCATCGGACGCAACCTGTTGGATTTGATCATTCCCCCCGAGATGCGCCCGGACGTGCAGCGGGCCATGCAGGAGATTGCCCGGACAGGACAACCCATCCCCGCGGCCGAACTGAGCCTGCAATGCAAGGATGGCTCGCGGGTTACGGTCTTCTCGAGCCATGCCATCGTGCAGGCTCCGGGGCGCGAGCCGGAATTGTTTTGCATTGACGTCGACCTGACCGAGCGGAAGCGGGCGGAGGAGGCGCGGCAGCAAAGCGAGCGAAACTACCGGGAAATTTTTAACGCCGCCAACGACGCCATTTATGTTCACGACGCGGACACGGGCGAGGTCCTCGACGTGAACGACGCCATGCTGCAGCTCTTCGGGTTCACCCGGGAGGAAGCCTTGCGCCTTACCCCGGACATAACCAGCCTGGGACTCCCCCCCTACTCGGCGGCTGAGGCCCGGCAATGGATGGCCAAGGCCGTCGCGGAGGGCCCGCAGGTGTTTGAGTGGCACGCGTGCAAGAAAGACGGCGCGCCGTTCTGGGTGGAGGTGGCCCTCAAAAGCGCCACCATCAGCGGCCGGCGCTGCATCCTGGCGGTGGTCCGCGACATCACCGAGCGCAAGCGTGCCGACGATACCATCCGCCAGATGGCGCAACGGTTTCAGGCGATCTTGAACAAGCAGCACTACGGCATCCTGGTGGTCAGTGACGCCGACCGGGTGGAATTCGTCAATCAAGCTTTTTGCGATTTCATGGGCCTGGCGGCCTCCAGACCGGAAAGCTATCTCGGTATGGCCGCCGAGCAAATGATGTCGAAAGTACTGCCCGCCTATGCCGACCCGGCGGCCACCCTCGCCCGCATCCAAGCGGTGGTGGCGAGCGATGAACCCACCTTCGACAACGAAATCCCCATGCGCGACGGCCGCGTGCTGCTCGTGGATTTCCTCCCCTTGCTGATCGAGGGGCATAACACAGGACGCCTCTGGCTGCACCGCGACATCACCGAGCGCAAGCGGACCGAGACGGCGCTGCGGGGAAGCGAAGCGCGCCTTGTGAGCGCACAGGCCGTCGCCCACATCGGCAGCTGGGAACTGAACCTCGCCACGCGCACCATGTGGGCCTCGGCCGAAGCCGTGCGCATCTATGGGTATGAACAGGTCCAAGAGGAACTGCTGCTGGAGGCCGTGCAGCAGCGGGTCGTCGCCGAAGACCGGCCGGCGATGGACGCGGCGTTGCGTGCGCTGGTGGAAAGCGGGCATCCGTACGACCAGACATATCGCATCATCCGCGCCGGCGATGGCACCCAGCGGGTGATTCATTCCCGGGCCAGCCTGGAATGCGATGCGGAAGGCCGTCCGCTCAAAGTGGTCGGCACGCTGCAAGATATCACCGAACATACGCAGGTCCACGCCGCGCAGGCCCGCCTCGCGACGGCGGTCGCACAGGCGGCCGAGACCATCGTGATCACCGACCCGTCCGGTGCCATCGTCTACGCGAATCCGGCCTTCGAAAAGGTCACCGGCTATGCGTGCCAGGCGGTGCTCGGACAGAATCCGCGCCTGCTCAAGAGCGGGAAACACGATGCCGCCTTCTACCGCCAGCTGTGGGCCACGCTGTCCGCCGGCCAGGTCTGGAGCGGGCGCCTCGTCAACAAGTGCAAAGACGGCCGGTTGATCGAAGAAGATGCCACCATTTCGCCGGTGCTCGATGCCAACGGCAAGTTGATCAACTACGTGGCCGTCAAACGCGACATCACCCGCGAGGTGGCGCTGGAAATGCAAAACCGGCAGGCGGCGAAAATGGAGGCTGTGGGCCAGCTGGCCGGCGGTGTAGCCCACGATTTCAACAACAAGCTCCAGATCATCCTCGGGTGCGCGGAAGTCATCATGGACAGCTTGCCGGCGGACCATCCCATCCGCGCCGACCTCCAGGAAATCCAGCAGGCCGCGGGTCATTCCGCCGAGCTCACGCGGCAGCTGCTGGCCTTCTCGAGGAAGCAGCTGATCACGCCGGTGCTGCTCGACCTGAACACGGCGCTGTCCGGCAGTCTGCGGATGCTGAGCCGGCTGATCGGCGAAAATATCCGCCTCACGTTCACGGTCTCGCGGGACGCCCAGTACGTTTTCATGGACCCCGCCCAGGTGGACCAGATTCTGGCGAACCTCGCGCTCAATGCGCGCGACGCCATCGCCGGCACGGGAACCATCACCATCACGGTCACCAACCAGACCCTCGGGGAGGCGGACTGCCGGGACCGGCCCGAATTCGTCACCCCCGGCGAGTATGTGATCGTGACGATCTGCGATGACGGCGCGGGTATGACGCCGGAGCTGCAGGCCCATATCTTCGAGCCCTTCTTCACCACCAAAGGTGTCGGCAAAGGCACCGGCCTGGGCCTGGCGACGGTCTATGGCATCGTCAAACAGAACAACGGCGCCATCACGGTGCAAAGCGCGCCGGGGCAAGGCAGCCGTTTCACCCTCTACCTGCCCCGCGCGAACAAGGCGACGCCCGCCGCCGCCAACGAAACCGCCCTGCCCCATAAACCCACCGGCACCGAAACGATCTTGGTGGTCGAGGACGAGGAAAGCGTCTTGAGTCTGGTCCAGCGGACCCTGACCCAGCAGGGCTACAAGGTGCTGACGGCGGCGCACCCACGGGTGGCCGTACAGCTCTGCGCCCAGCATCCGGAGCCGATCCACCTGTTGCTGACCGATGTGATCATGCCCGACATGGGTGGGAAGCAGCTGGCGGAATATATCCAGCAACAACGGCCCGGCATCCGCGTCCTCTTCATGTCCGGCTATACCGCGGACATCATGATGCATCAGGGTCATCTCCAGGAGGATCTGCCCGTCTTGCAGAAACCCTTCCTCGCGGCCGATCTGACGCAGCGCGTCCGCACCACGCTGGACGCCCCGCTCACCCCGGGCACCCCGCCGTAGGACGTCAGGAACTCCCCTATCCCCGGCAGATTCTTCGCCAGGCTGGCGCTCCCACAGCAGCGCGACCGTTGTTCTACGGGCGATGGCCGCGGCGCAAGCCACCGTGTTTTTCACCCAAGTATTTTCCACTTTGCAAGGTCTGGCAAAGCCGCTACCTTCCACGCTCAAGAGTTGGCCGTATCGGATACGCGACCAGGGAACGCTGTGGTATGAGGGCGAAACACAGCGAGGAGAACCCAGCGCAAAATTCCGCCGTCCACCTCTGTCCGCCGGAGTATCCTGATAATGAAGAACAGCATCCGCCGTGTCGTGCTGGGTGGCGCCAGCCTGTGTCTGATGAGCACCGCGGCCTGGGCCGGAGAGGGCGGCTTGGCACCGGCCCAGCAGGTGGCGCAATACAACTATGCCATTCACATTCTCGCGATGCTGCTGGTCGGTTTCGGCTTCCTGATGGTGTTCGTAAAAAAATACGGCTATGGCGCCACCACCGGCACCTACCTGGTCGTCGCGACCGGACTTCCGCTCTACGTGCTGCTGCGGGCGTCCGGCCTGCTCTGCGCCGAGCCGATCGCTCCGAGCACCATCAAGGCGCTGCTGTATGCCGAGTTCGCCGTGGCCTCGGCGTTGATTGCCATGGGTGCCGTGCTCGGCCGCCTGCGGGTGTACCAATACGCGCTGCTCGCGCTGCTGCTCGTCCCCGCCTACCTCCTCAACGAATGGCTGGTGCTGGATGGCGGGTTGAAGCTGACGAAAGGCTTTGTGGATACCGCCGGGTCCATCATCATCCACGCCTTCGGCGCGTATTTCGGCCTCGGGCTGACCCTGGTGCTGACCACCGAACTGCAACGGCGCCAGCCGATCGAATGCGACATCACCTCGGATCGCTTTTCGATGATCGGGTCCATGGTGTTGTGGCTGTTCTGGCCCAGTTTCTGCAGCGCCATTGTGCCGCTGGAGGAGATGCCGCGGACCATGATGAACACCGTGCTTTCGCTCTCGGGCGCCACGCTCAGCACCTATGTGCTGAGCACCTTGCTGCGCAAGGGGAAGACGTCCTACGCCGACATGGCGAATGCGGCGCTGGCGGGCGGTGTGGCCATCGGGGCGACCTGCAACGTGGTCGGGCCGGCGGTGGCTTTCGGCATTGGTGCGCTGGCCGGAGTGGTCTGCGTCCTCGGCTATGTGTACGTGCAGCCGGCTTTGTACCAACGGTTCAAAATCGTCGACACCTGTGGCGTGCATAACCTGCACGGCATGCCCGGTTTGATGGGCGGCCTGATCGCGATCCTGGCGGTGCCCGGTGTGGCTGTGCCCCAACTCATCGGCATCGGTATCACGGTGGCCTTGGCCCTGGGTTGCGGCCTGCTGGCCGGCGTTTTGATCAAACTTACCGGTACGACCCGGCTGGCCTATGAGGATCGCGATGAGTTCAGCGGCCTCTGACCCTCAGGCGGTCGCTTCCCTCGGGCGCTGACGGAGCGCAAAAATATGGCAGCTCTCGCCTTGGCCGGGCCCCCGCCCGGCTAAGGCGACGCGTGCCAACAGGACTGCGATTCCTGACCGTCAGCTTCATCTTTCCTGGCTGCGAAATCGCGACATCACCCGCGTCTGCCGGTTGATCGGCCTGCGCTGGGTCCGCCCTCGCCCGGGCAGTTGTTTGTCGTTTGAAAGGGTGTACGCTACTCACTGGAGCAAGGGGAAGATGAGTACTGTCCCACCAGACCCGGAGGCCATGACGAAGGCAGTGCCTGCCTCTGCGGATGGGTGTTATCACCGGCAGTTCGAGCAGGACCGGTTGGCGCTGGCCGTCGAGCAGGCCCCGGAAACCGTCATACTCACCGATCCAGCCGGCACGATCGTCTATGTCAATCCAGCCTTTGAGCAGAGTACGGGCTATACCCGCACCGAGGCCCTCGGTCAAAATCCGCGCATCCTCAAGAGCGGCCAACAGGACGCGGAATTCTATCGCAACATGTGGGCGGTTCTGACCGCCGGGAAGGTCTGGAGAGGCCGCCTCATCAACCGCCGCAGGAACGGCACACTTTATGTGGAAGAAGCCATGCTGGCGCCGATCCGGGATGCCACGGGTGCGCTCGTCTACTACATGGCCGCCAAGCGCGATGTGACCGGCGCGGTGGAGCGGGAGGCGCAGCAGCGGCAGGCCGATAAGATGGAGGCGGTGGGCCGGTTGGCCGGGGGCCTGGCTCACGACTTCAACAACAAGCTGCAAATCATTCTGGGTTGCGTCGAAATGTTGCTCCAGGATTTGCAGCCTGACCATCCCTTCCACGCCAACCTGCTGAACATACAGGAAACGTCACGACGCGCCGCCGATCTCACGCGGCAACTGATGACCATCGCCCGGCAGCAGGCCATGGCGCCGGTGGCGTTGGATCTGAACGCGGCGATCCCCGCCAGCTTGCAGAAACTCGACAGCCTGATGGGCGCGGACATCCATATGGAGTTCGTACCGCAGCCGGACCTCGGGCGTGTGTTCATGGATCCCGCCCAGTTGGATCAAATCCTGATCAGCCTGGCGATCAACGCGCGCGAGGCCATGGCCGGCGCGGGCACGGTTTTCATCACGGCCGGCCACTGTACGCTCCACGCCGCCGCCGGCCAGGACCGGCCGGCGCTCCTTCCGCCCGGCGACTATGTGGTGCTCACCTTCTGCGATGATGGACCGGGCATGTCGCCAGAAATTCTGACTCATATATTTGAACCCTTCTTTACGACCAAAGGAGCGGGCAAGGGTGCCGGACTCGGCCTGGCCATGGCCTACGGCATCGTCCAGCAAAACCACGGCGCCATCAGCGTTCAAAGCGTGCCGGGGCGAGGCGCCGCCTTCACGCTCTACCTCCCCCGTTTGCCGCCCGGCGCACCCGTTGCCTCACCATCGCCGGCGGCGCGTCCGGCTGCCGGGCTGGAAACCATCCTGCTGGTCGAGGATGAAGACGACGTGTTGAACCTGGTCCAGAGGGCACTGGAGCAGCGCGGTTATACCGTGCTGGCGGCAGGCACGCCGGGCATGGCCCTGCAGATTTGTGCGCAATACCCGGAGCCGATTCACTTGCTGCTGACCGACTTGATCATGCCCGACATGAACGGCCAGGAGCTGGCGGACCGGATCTTGGCGCTGCGCCCCGGCCTTTGCGTCCTCTATATGTCCGGCTTTCCCGCGGACCTGACGATTCCGGCGGGCCGGCATTTCCTGCAAAAACCTTTTGCCGCCGCGCTCCTCACGCAACAGGTCCGGACCATCCTCGATGCCCTACCCGCCCCGCCGCCGCCCGCCTGAGCGCGGCCTGCATCGGCACCGCCCGCAACGCCCAACTCCACCCAGGCGGTTTGTTCATTATTTTCCAGAATCATATTTTGGAAGCGTGGCGCGGGCCGGTCTGCTAAAGTCGCGGCATCGAAGAGCGGAAGGCTATGGGTCATGGTGGATGGCGGATGGAAAATGATGGCGTTCAGGGCTCAGAAAACAACAACCCGCTTTCTGACTCCTGCAGGCCGCCTACTTTTTCCTTCGATTCGTTTCCCGCAGCTTTCTTTCCGCTGCTTGTTTGGAAACAGGAGAACAGACGATGAGTAATCAGCCTCAGATCAGTCGCCGCCGGTTTCTCGGCGGGGTTATCGCGGCCGCCGTCGCGCCGCAATTCATTCCGCGCCGTGTGCTCGCCGCGGAGACCGCTCCGGGCCGGAAGATCCAGCTCGGCCACATCGGCACGGGGGGACAAGGCAGCGGCCTGCTGCGCAATTTCCTCTCGGTGGAAAACGCCGTCAGCGTCGCCATCGCCGACCCCTACCAGGAACGGCGCGAGCGTGCGGGCAAGATGGTCAAGGACTCGCAGAAGCACGAGCCGAAGCTCTACAACGATTTCCGCGAGCTGCTGGCCGACAAGTCCATTGACGCGGTGGTCATTGCGACGCCGGATCACTGGCACGTGCCGGTGGGCCTGGCCGCGGTGCGCGCGGGCAAGGATGTCTATATCGAGAAGCCGCTCGGCCACACGCTCCACCAGAACCGCGCCCTGCTGGAGGCCTGCCGCAAGGAAAACAAAATCTTCCAATACGGCACCCAGCAGCGCAGCCAGGAGCTGCTCAAGCGCGGCATCGAACTGGTGCTCAACGGCTATATCGGCGACGTGGAGCGCATCGAGGTCTGGGCGCCCGGCGGCCATGGTGGTGGCACGCTCGAGGCGATGCCGGTGCCGGCCGGACTCGACTACGAACTCTATATCGGCCCCGCGCCGATGAAGCCGTGCAGCAAGGATCGCATCACGAGCCAGGGCTCCTATCATTGCTCCGATTATTCCATCGGCTTCATCGCCGGCTGGGGCGCGCACCCGCTGGACATCGCGATCTGGGGCATGGACTACGACCAGAAGGGCCCGGTCAGTTTCCGCGGCAAGGGCGAGTTCCCGACGCCCGACGCGCTGTTCAACAACTGCGCCACCTGGGACGTGGACATCAAGTTCGCCGGCGGCCTGCCGATGCACTTCATGAGCACCAACCACGCGAAGCCCATCGTCGAAAAGTACCGCACCGATGTGCAGGGCAAGGACGCGAAGTTCTTCGGCGACGGCACCACGTTCTTCGGCTCCAAGGGCTGGGTCAGCATGAGCCGCGGCGGCACCTGCGCGAGCAACCCGGCGTGGTTGAAGCTGAAGGAATGCGAAGGCACCCGCCGCGTGCTCTACCACAACCGCTATTACAAATCCTTCGTGGATTCGGTCCGCGACCGCTCGCCTTCCATCGCGCCGATCGAGGATGCCGTGCGCTCCGACGCCCTCAGCCACCTCGCGCTGCTCGCGATCAAGAGCGGCGGCGAAGTCGTCTGGGACCCGAAGGCTTACCAGATCATGACGCCGGCCGCTTTGAACGCGCAGATGACGCATCCCGTGCGCGGCGATTGGAAGCAAAGCTGAGCGGAATCATGACGGCAGATTTCCGGTTGATGATTTGAGGACGAAGGTCTTTCTATCCGTTGAAAACGAAAAGGAGTCCGACATGAAAATCGGTTGCTTCGCGTTGGTCGAGCCGTTCCAGCTGATGGCGCGGCAGTTCGTCGCCATCAAGGAAATGGGCATCTCGTGCGCCGACATCACCGACAACCACCAGGGCGGGATGCTCGGTGTCGAATATGGCTTCTCCGCCTCGGTCAGCCTCGACAGTCATCCGGCGAAGATCCGCGCGATGGCCGCCGCCGCCGGCATCGAGCTGACCGCCTTCTGTGCGCATGCCAACCTGCTCGACCCGCCGTCGCCGGATGTCTATGGCACGAACGAGATCATCAAGGCGATCCGCCTCGCCGCGCTGCTCGGCATCCAGGATGTGATCACAACCGAAGGCGATCCGAAAACCCACCATGGCGAACAACTGACGCGCGCGGAACAAATTTTTGCCACGGTGGAAAAGCTGCGCGCGCCCGTGCAATGGGCGGCGGAACTGGGCGTCAAACTCTTGCTCGAGCCGCACGGTCGCCTCACCGACACGGTGGACGGCATGGGCGCGGTGCTCGAGAAGCTGGGCCATCCCGAAACCGTCGGCATCTGTCTCGACACCGGCAACGCCTGGCTCGGCGGCGCCGAGCCGCTCGACTACATCAAGACGTTCGGCTCGCGCATCGGCCACGTGCATTGGAAGGATATGCCGCAGGATATGGAGGCCAAACGCGGCACGCAGTTCGGGTGTGGCATGGCGGTGATACCGCTCGGCGATGGCGTTGTCGGCATCCCGGCGATCGTCCAGGCTTTGAAGCGATCCGGCTTCGATGGCGCGACCACGCTGGAGATTTTCGGGGTCGAGAACGTCAAGCTGTCTGCGCAGCGCCTGCGCGCGTGGTGGCAGGGCTGACCAGACAGCTCGCGATGGCAAGCAGCCGCCTGCTGCGGTTTCTTTTTCCAAACATTGGAATCACTGCCGGGCGCTGTTATCGTTGTGCCCATGAGAACAATCCTGTGCGGTGTGGCTCTCTGCCTGGCAGGCGCGGTGGGCGTGGTCCGGGCTGCGGACGCAGCGCCGCTGCCCGACTTGACGATTTTCCTCGGCCAGCAAAACCGGGGCGCGGGCCTGGAGGTGCTTTCCGGCGGCGATGGCGCGAATGTTCCGCTGGATATCGAGGGCGTGCCGGCGCGCAGGGTTTCCGGTCCGCGCGCCAGCTATCTCTACGTCAAGATTGTCCATCCGGCGTGGACCAACGCGCCCTGCGCGGCCTATCTCTCGGTGGATGTGCTCGACGAGCAGTTCACCCGGCTGACCGCGGAATACGACCGGGCGGACGCCTCACCGAACCTGCGGACGCTCTATACCCGGTCGCGGCAAAGCATCCTGCTGGTCGGCAGCGGGCGCTGGCGGACGGTGACGTTTTTCCTGCCGGACCTGCGTTTGGGGCACGGGCAGAATGGCGGCGCAGATTTCCGGCTGGTCGCGCGCGGCCTGGCCGTGCGGCACATCACGCTCTCGCCCGCGCCGCCGCGGGACTTTGACCCCGATCAACCGGTGGATCCTGAAACCCTCCGCTCCCTGGCCGTCAACCGTCCTGCGGGCATGGAAGTGACCTTCGGCAACGACGCGACGCTCGCGGATGCGCAGCTCTTCAAGGCGCTCGGCGTGTCGAGCGTGGAAAGCTACGTGGATTGGGCGGGCGTCGAGCCGGAGCCGGACCGCTGGGACTGGAGCAAATGGGATGCGCAGGTGGCCATCCTCCAAAAGACGGGCCTGAAGTGGGTGCCGTTCCTGATCGCAGGTCCGGCCTATGCGACGCCGCTCTGGTTCCAGAACAGCCCTCAGTCGCATGTCTTCCGCTGCCTGGAGCACGGGCAGGACAGCCGCGTCCAAAGCATTTTCAACCCGGAACTGCGTCCGCGCGTCGCCGCGTTCCTCGCCGCTTTTGCAGAGCGCTATGCAGCGTCAAACGTGATCGAGAACGTGCTGCTGGGCGTCACCGGCATCTATGGCGAGAGCATCTATCCCGCGGGCCCGGAGGGCGGCTGGACGGGAAAGCTGACCGGCAGCTATCACAATCATCACGGCTGGTGGGCTGGCGATCCGTTGGCGGTCGCCGCGTTCCGCGCCGCGATGAAGAAACACTATGCCGACATCGCGGCGCTCAACGCCGCCTGGGATACGCGCTATGCCGACTTCACCGAGGTCGCGCCCTTCCTGCCCGCCAAGGCCGCGAACGACCGCGCGCGCGCCGACATGGCCGAATGGTATCAGCAGGCGATGACCGACTGGGCCGCCTTCTGGGTGGCCGAGACGCGACACGTGCTGCCGAAGACGGAAATCTATCTCTGCACCGGCGGGCACGGCGTGCCCTTCCTGGGCGCGGACTTCACCGCCCAGGCCAAGGCCATCGCGCCGTTCGGGGCCGGTGTCCGCATCACGAACGAGGGCAGCGACTACACGCACAACTTCCAGCTGACACGCGAGGTCGCCACGGCGACGCGGCTCTACCAGACCTTTTGCGGCTTTGAGCCGGCGAGCAAGGTGTCATCGACCGGGAACATCGCACGCATCTATAACGCGACGGCGTCCGGCGCGCACCAGTTGCACTGCTACACCGACAACGTGCTGGGCCATAATCCCGCCGCTTCGTTGCAGGCGTTCCGCACGAACCTGTGCTGGCTCGCTCCGCGTCAGCCGCTCGTCACCGCAGCCCTCTATCTGCCGCGCGAGAGTTGGGCCGTGGACGAGACCATCTTGGATGGCTGCTATATCCTCTCGCGCCAGTTGCGCGACGTGACGGATCTGGATTTCGTGACGCGCCTCTCCGTGGCCGACGGGGCGCTGCGCACGTGCCGCCTGCTGGTGCTGGCCGAGGCCCCGGTGCTCGAACCCGCCGCGGCCGCGCAGCTTGAGCAGTGGGTGCAGGCCGGCGGCACGCTGGTGGTGGCCACGCGCAAGAACGTGCTGCCCGGCAGCCGGCTCTATGATTTGGCGGCGTGGCGGGACCGCCTGCTGGCCCCGGCCAAATCCTGCAAGGGCTTGCTCACCGGACACGTGGTACATCCCGGCGCGCTGGCCAAGCTGACGCGCCGCATCGGACAGGGCCGGACGGTTTTCCTGCCCGGGATCCTGCCGGACACCGAAGAGGTCGCACGGGTGGTCGCGGCGCTCCTGCCGGCCGCACCCGACGGCAAGCTGGACGGCCGCTTCGCGACGCAAACCGACGCGGGCGTGCTCTGGTACGAAGCCCTCAGCGGCCGGCTGTGGATGGATAAGAAACCGTGAGGATGACATTGGTTTTGCAATCAAGAGCCGGCTTTCCTTCCGGCGTCCCGTCAGGGACGTTGCGAAAGTAGGCCGGCGCTTCAGCGCCGGGTAAACACGGGACACACACTCAAGTCCCGTAGGGACGATAGAAATCCAGGAGTATCCCGACCACGTCCGCCTGTGCGACGCCTTCGGCGGAGCCGCAAGCTGTAGCGGCGGTCTGTGACCGCCGACGGCGGCCGCAGGCCGCCGCTACAGAAGATGGCTGGGCACGACGGTTCGACAAGCTCACCGCAGATGCCTCGCCCCACCCTGTTATGATTTCACCCTGCAGGTCACCCATCAGCGAGCGGCCAGCGCGCGTTCGGCCGCGGCGAGGAACTGCGCGATGTGGTCTGCGGTATGCGCGGCGGAGACAAACGCGGCCTCGAACTGTGCCGGCGGCAAATACAGCCCCTGCTCCAGCATCCCGTGGAAGAAACGTCCGAAGGCCGCGGTGTCACAACGCTTCGCGTCCGTCAGATCGCGGATCGGTGCGGTCGTGAAGAAGGGCGTGAACAAACTGCCGAGCTGCGCGCAATGTGCGGTGACGCCGTGACGCCGCGCGGCGGCGTTGAAGCCCGCCGCCAGTTGCGCCGCCAGTTTCTCCATCCGCGCATAGGGCTTGTCACGGCGCAGAATCTCGATGGTCTTCAGCCCCGCGGTGACGGCGACAGGATTCCCGGAGAGCGTGCCGGCCTGATAGACCCGGCCCAGCGGCGCGAGATGGTCCATGATGTCCGCACGGCCGCCAAACGCACCCATCGGCATGCCGCCGCCCATGATCTTGCCGAGGCACGTCAGATCCGGCGTGATGCCGATCAACTGGCCGTAGGTCGTCGGGCCGAACCGGAACCCGGTGATGACCTCGTCGAAGATCAGCACGGCGCCGCACTGTTTGGCGAGTTTGCGCAGCCCCGCGAGATAGCCCGGCAGCGGAGGCACGAGCCCCATGTTGCCGGCGACCGGCTCGACGATGATCGCGGCGAGCTCGTGGCCCGCGCGGCCGACGAGTTCCCTGACGGCTTTGAGATCGTTGTAGGGCAGGACGAAGGTGTCGGCCGCCGCGCCCGGCGTGACGCCGGCGGACGAGGCGACCCCGCCGGTCAGCAGGCCGCTGCCCGCGGCCACCAGCAAACAGTCGCTGTGGCCGTGGTAGCAGCCCTCGAACTTGAGCACCTTGTTCCGGCCCGTGAAGCCGCGCGCCAGCCGGAGGGCCGACATCACGGCCTCGGTGCCGGAGCTGACCAGGCGCACCTTTTCGAGATAGCTGGCGCACGAGCGCAGCAGTTCGGCAATCTCCACCTCGTGCGCCGTGCAGGCGCCAAAGCTCATCCCGTCCGCAGCAGTCTTCTGGACCGCGGCGACCACCTCGGGATGCGCGTGGCCCAAAATCAGCGGCCCCCACGAGCCGCAGAAGTCCAGGTACGCGCGGCCATCCACGCTCCAGACCTGGGCACCGGCGCCGCGCGCCATGAACACCGGGTCGCCACCGACTGCACGGAACGCGCGCACCGGGCTGTTGACGCCGCCGGGAATCACGCGCTCGGCGCGGGCGAAGAGAGCGGAGGAAAGGGTCGAGGGACGCGAGACGGGAGGCTTGAGCTTTTTGTTTTTCTTAGGCTGTTTCATAAGTTCCGGTTGCTTCCGTTTTTAAAAGGACGGCAAGGACGACAGGGACATCTCTCAGCTCAGGGCCTTCGCCACTTTCATGAGCGTCATCAATCATAAATCGCAAATCATAATTTACGTATCCCTCGTCACTTCACCAGCTCGTTATACCGATTTGCCCAGTAGGAGATGAAGATGTCCGTTCCAGCCCGGGAGAGGGCCAGGATGGATTCGCGGACCATGCCGCGCAGGTCGCCCCAGCCGCGGGCGGCGGTGGCGTGGAGCATCGCGTATTCTCCGCTGACGTTGTAGGCGGCGATGGGCAGGTCCGTCCGCTCGCGCAACCGGGTGATGACATCGAGGTAGAACAGCGCGGGTTTGACCATCAGGATGTCGGCGCCCTCGGCCTCGTCGAGAGCCGATTCGCGCAGGACGGTGCGCAGGTCGGCGGCGGAAGCCTGGTAGCCGCGCCGGTCGCCGGACTTCGGCACCGACTGCTCCGCCTCGCGGAACGGGCCGTACATGGCGGAGGCGAACTTGGTCGAGTAGCTCATGAGGCCGGTATCAGTGAAGCCGGCGGCATCGAGCGCGGTGCGGATTGCGACGACCTGGCCATCCATCATCGCGCTCGGCGCCACGGTGTGCGCGCCGGCTTCCGCTTGCGAGACGGCGACCTTGGCGAGCAGCTTGAGCGTCGCGTCGTTATCCACGTCGCCGCGCCGGGTGAGCACACCGCAGTGCCCGTGATCGGTATAGGCACAGAGGCAGACGTCACCCATGACCACGAGGTCGGGGAATTCGCGGCGGATGGCGCGGATGGCCTGCTGCACGGCGCCCTTCGAGGCGTAGGCCGCGCTGCCGCGGGCATCCTTGCCGCCGTCGGGCACCCCGAAAAGCATCACGCCGCCGAGACCCTGCTTCACCACCGGCTCCAGTTCGCGCAGCAACATGTCGCCGCTCAGCCGGAACTGGTCGGGCATGGAACTGATTTCTTCGCGCCGGTTTTTCCCGGGCGCGACGAAGACGGGCCAGACAAATTTCTCCGGACCGGGCAGGGCCTGGCCGGTCATCCGGCGCAGTGCCTCGGTCGCGCGCAGCCGCCGCAGTCGCACCGCTGGAAATCCGTTCATGTCGCTCTCCCTTGCGCCTGTTTCCGCAATACCGTGCCGACGCTGTAGGCCGCGAGCGCCTGGATCGCACCCTCGACCGTAGCCGTGAAACCCATCACGTCGGCCCGCAAACCCGCGCTCTTGAGAGCCCGCTCCGTAGGCAGGCCGATGGCCACAATCGGACAACCCGCGAGCGGCTCGGTGCCCCAGGCCTCGACATAGGTCTCCACCGCCGAGGCGCTGGCGAAGAACACCGCGTCGCAGGCGGGGCGCGCAGGATAGTGCAGGCGTTCGTTCTTGTAGACGATCAGGTCATGGACTTCCAGCCCGAGCTTCTGCAGGTCGGCGGTCAGGTCCGGGCCGGCCTTGTCGGACCGGATGCGCAGCACCGGCTTGCCGGAGGCGAGCAGACCCGCCACGCTCGCCTGGATGCCGGCGGCGCCGAAATCAGCCGGGGGCTGCAGGTCGGCGATGAGCCCGAGTTCCTGTTCGACGGCGGCCGCGGTGCCGGGGCCGCTGACCATGATCTTCGGCAACTGGCGCACATCGAGCCGCGCGGCGCGCAGCAGCGCGGCAAAGCAGCGCACCGAGGAAGGCGAGGTGACGACGAGCCAGCCGTAACGCGCCAAGTGTTTCAACTCCGCCCCTGCCGCCGGGTCGGGCACGAGCCGGATCAACGGGCAGGCGACCGGCAGCCCGCCGAAGTCGCGCACGAGATCCGCGGATTTTTCCTGCAGCGCCTCGCTACAGGTGATGAGAATGCGCCGGCCCTGCAGTGCGCCGAGGGAACGGTCGTAGCCAAAGCGCGTGACCGCGCCGACCAGGAAGAGTCCGGGCGCCGCATCGGCGGCAGGGCTGAGGGCAGATGGTGAAGGGTCGCTATCCGCAAATTCCTTCAACGACATCCGCACGATCTTTTCCTGATCGCCCCCGGCGTCGAACACGAGCGCGGCCGGTGTTTCCGGCGGCGTGCCGTCGGCGATGAGTTCACGGGAGGTCGCTCCCACGATTTCCGCGCCCATGAAGAAGACGATGGGCAGGGCCGCACGCGCCTCGCGGTTGATCGGCCCTGTCGCGCCGCCCTTGGCGCGCGCCGTCATCACGCAGAAGCCGCGCGACTCGCCGCGCCGGGTCAGGAGCATCCCGGTGCCGGTGGTGGCGGCCTGCAGACTGCTGATGCCCGGCAGCACGCGGTACGGCAGGTGCAGGGCGTCGAGCGTTTCGACTTCCTCGGCCAGGCGGCCGAAGATGCCGGGATCGCCGCCCTTGAGTCGGACCACGCGCAGGCCTTGGCGCGCATAGCGGGCCAGCAGCTCATTGATTTCGCCCTGCTCCGCGCGGTGCTGGCCGCAGCGCTTGCCCACGTCCACGCGGCGGGCGCTCGGAGGCAGTTCCGCCAAGGACTGCTGGTCCATCAACACATCGTAGAGGCAAACCTCGGCCTGGCGCAGGGCGCGCAAGCCGGCGAGCGTGAGGGCATCGCGTCCGGCGCCGCCGCCGACAAAGGTCACCGCCTTCATAAACAGGCTGCGCAGCCGCAGGAAGGTGGGATCGCCGGCGCGGAAGGTGAGCGCGAGCGAACCCTGGCCCTCGGGCGTGGCGAGGTCGTCCAAGGGCAGCCACTCGCTGATGCGTTGCGCGAGGCCCAGCCGCAGCAGGGCCGCACCGGCCATCATCAGCAGATCGAATTTCCCGCTGTCGAGTTGGGCCAGACGGCCCTCGATGTTACCCCGGATGGGCAGCAGCTGGGCGCCGGGAAACCGCTTGAGGCAGTAGGCTTCGCGCCGTGCGCTGCTGATGCCGATGCTGGGGTTCGCGGGCAGGTCGCTCCAGCTTTTGCCGGCAGGCAGGATGAGCGCGTCGCGCGGATCCTCGCGCCACGGCAGCCAGCACCAATCCAGGCCTTCGGGCACGGGATCGGGCAGGTCCTTGGCACTGTGCACGGCGCAATCGAGACGCCCCTCGCGGATGCCCTCATCGAGGTCGCGCGTGAAAAAATCTGGAGGGCTGGACCGCAGGTCGGTGACCTGGTCGCGGTCGCCGATGGTCGGCATCTGTACGACCTCCCAGCGCGTGCCGGGCAGCCAAGCTGCCAGCCGATCCAGCGTGCTCTGCGTCTGCTGCAGGGCCAGCCGGCTATTTCGCGTCCCCACCCTGAACGTCGCCCACGAGTTTGTCATACATGTCCCGGTGTTCGGCCACGGAGCAGCGGGCGGTCTCCAGCAGGCGGTCCATGTCGCCATTGCCGTGCCGCTGCCAGGCCTTGAGGCCATCAAGGTCCACTACGTGCAAGTTGTCGCTCAACCCCTGCAGCTCCGGCGCGACATTATGCGGCACGCCGAGGTCGAGCACCAGCACGGGTTGCTCCTGGTTGAAAAACGGGGCGTGGCCCTGATGCAGGACGTGCGCGCCGCTGGACAGCGCGCACAGGATCGCATCGGCCTGGCCGAGCGCATCGCGCAGGCCGTTGAAGGAAATCAGGCGCACCTGGGCCGCGAGTTCCGGCGGCACGGTCGGCTGATTGACGTGGTAACACCAGGTGCACTCCAGGCCCGCGGCCGCACAGCGCCGGATCAGGCCCTCGCCGATCTTGCCCCCGCCGAGGATCAGCAGGCGGCGGCCGCGCAGCTTGGGCAACTCGGCCTGGAGATATTGCAGGGCCAGGTCCTCGATCTCCACATTGCCCAGCAGCGGGCCGGTGGTTTCGCGGATGTGCTTGGAAATGTGCAGCCCGGCGCTCAGCCAGCTCTCCATGAAACTGCCCGCCCAGCCGGCCTCCGTCGCGAGCCGCAGGGCTTCCTTGAGCTGGGCGACGATGTGATTCTCGCCGGGCGACTGCGACAGCATGCCCGCGGCGAGCAGGCCGAGATGTTCGAACGCCGCCCAGCCGGTCTTGCAGTACTGCGCGTGCGCCGGCAGCTGGTCCAGGCGCATCACCCGACGCAAGAGCTCCTGCACCGCGGGTTCCTGCGTGCCCAGCGCGATCAGCTCCACGCGGTTGCAGGTATTGAGGAGCATGAATTCGTGCAGGCCCCAGACCTGCCGCAGCATCGCGCCGGTCTCGCCAAACAGGCTGCCGACCAGGTGATACCTCTCGCGCTCTGTGACATTGAGCTGCTCATGGCTGGTACCCAGCACCAGAAAACCCGCCGAAGCGATCAGGTCCATGTGCCGCGCGAGGTTGTCCTTGACGATGCGCGCCTGGCGGCAGGAGCGGCCGCCGGTCGACACCGAAACGGCGACGCTGCGGCTGCGGAAGGTTGCCGGCGTCAGAAAACGGCCCAGGCGCCAGCTGCCATCCACCGAACAGGCCAGCACGTTGTGCTTGGCGCTTTCCTCCAGCACCCGCCGGTTGATCGGCTCGATGCTGGTGGCGGCGAAGACCAGAAATTGCCCCACGACATCCTCCGGAGCAAAATCGCGCGCGAGGTGCTTGACCGTGCCGGCCGCGATCAGTTCGCCCAGCTCGGTCTGGATCTCCGGACTGACGACCGTGATCAGCGCGCCGGCCTCGACCAGCGAGCGCACCTTGCGCGTCGCGATCTTGCCGCCGCCGACGACGAGACACGGCCGGCCGTCGAGCAGCAGACTGACGGGGAAAACCGATTCCGGCGTTGGATCGCGTGGACTCACGGCACGTTGGCAAAATATTTCATGCTCGTCTTCTTGAATTCGCGCTGCGAACAGAGCAGCCGGCCATCGGGCAACCCGGCCAGTTCGCTCAGCCGCTCGAACTCGGCGAGCACTTCCGGCCACTGCCGCGCATGCGTCATGGCGTAAAGATTATAAGGAAATTCCGCAAAGGCAACCCGCTCGTAGCAATGCGTCACGGACGACTGCTCCGCCAGCCGTCGCCCGGCCGCGGCGACCACCTCCGCCGGCGCGCGCCAGACGCACATCGCATTGGCCCGCAGGCCGACTTCGCGGTGCCGCAGGATGATCGCCACGCGGCGCATCACGCCACAGGACTTCCAGGCGACCAACTGCGTCAGCAGTTCTGCGGTGGTCAGCCCCAGTTCGCGGGCGGGCTCGTCATAGAAGGCAGCCGCGGGTTCGAGCTGGCCTTCGAGGCGCTGCACGATCCGGCGTTGGGCCGCGCTCAGCGCCGCCGGCAACGGTTCATCCGGGCGCACCGCCACATCGGGAAAACGTTCGACGTGTTGGGAGAAGCGGGCGGTATCGAAGACCACCTCGATCTTGAAGCGCGTTTTCGCCGGCAGCAGCCAGAGCGGCGCCGGGGCCAGCGCGCTGCGGATGGCGGCAGCCTGCTCATCGAAACGCTCCGTAAGTTCCGCCAGCGTGAACCAGAGATTGGGCAACTGTTCGCCGGGGCGCGGCGCAGCGGGATGCGTGGCCGGGAGCTCCGCCGGCCAGCTCCGCAGATAGCAATGGGTCACCCCGGTCAGCGGTGCAATCGAGCGGGCGGCGGCCTCGATGTCCGCCGAAGCGTCGATCCGCGCCGCACAGAGGGCGCTGCGATAGCCCAGGTAGCGCGAGTCAAAGATCGCACCGAGCCGGCGCGCCACGCCGGTCTGGAACTGGGTGCGGACGAACTGGAGTACTTGCTCTTCGGACAGGCCGACCTCTGCCCCCAGGACGGCGAACGGCCGCGGGTCGAGCGGCACGCCTTTCTGGAGCAGATACAGCAGTTGTTCTTCAGCAGTATTCATGAGGTATGATGCCTTGCTCCGGGATGCCTTGCTCCGGGATGACCTGCACCGGGATGACCTGCACCGGGGTGTCCTGCACCGGGATGTCCTGCGCCAGGCGCCCCCGGAGGCTCACCCAGCGGCTGGTCCTGACCCGGTTGATAGGCGCAGCCGGGCTCCGGGTCCAGATAGTTGCCGGTGGCGGACAGCGCGCGCGCCCGGCAGCCGCCGCACGAGAAGCGGTATTCGCAGGCGCCGCACTTGCCGTGATAGCCGTCCGGAGCGCGCAGGTCGCGAAAGATGGGCGAGTTGTCGTAGATCTTCCAGAAATCGAACTCCGTGTCGCGCAGGTTGCCGCAGGGCCGGTCGAAGAAACCGCACGGCTGCAACTCACCCGTGTGCGAGACGAACATGAAACCGCGCGCGGCCATGCAACCGTTCGCCGGCGGCGGCATGCCGGGCCGGGTCGGAGGCGCGCCCGTTTCCTTCCAGATCTGGCGGGCCACGCGGACGTAGTGCGGGGCGCAGGTCGTCTTGATGCGCATCGGCGATTTGGCCGCGGCGCGGGCGATCCACTCCAGCGCCTGCTCATATTCCTGCGGCGAGATTTCCACGCTCCGCAGCTCCGAGCCGCGGCCGGTCGGCACGAGGAAGAAAAAGTCCAGCGTCGCCGCGCCCAGCTGTTTGGCGAGCTCGGCGATCTGCGGCAACTCGCCGACATTGAGCTTGGTGACGGTGGTGTTGATCTGAAATTCCATGCCGCCGGCAATCGCGTGGCGCAGGCCGCGCAGGGCGTCGTCGAAAATGCCCGGCACGCCGCGGAAGGCGTCGTGGGTCGCGGCCGTCGCGCCGTCGAGGCTGATGCTGATGCGCTTGATGCCGGCCTCGCGCAGCTGGCGCACCGTGTCCGGCGTCAGCAGCGGGCCGCAGGGCGACATCACGGCGCGCAGGCCCAGGTCCGTGGCGGTGCGCGCCAGCTCATAGATGTCATCGCGCGACATCGGCTCGCCGCCGGTGAAGATCAGGATGGGCTTGGCGCGCGTGGCGATGGAGGCCAGCAGGCGCTTGCCCTCTTCGGTCGTCAGCTCGCCGACGTAAGGCACGTTGCGCGCGGCACCGCGGCAATGCTGGCATTTCAGCGGACAGCGACGCGTGGTTTCCCACGCGACCACGCTCAAGGGTTGTTCAGACAAGGCCGATCTCCTCATCGGTTAGATAACACGCCGGGTCCGGCGCCCACAGGTCGCCCGTCGCGGCCTCGGCCCGCGCCCGGAAATTGCCGCCGCAGATGTCGAGGAACTTGCAGCGCGCGCACCGCCCGGTGACGTGCAGCTTCTTTTCCTTCAGCTTGCCCAGCAGCGGGTGCGACCGGTCGCTCCAGATCTGGCTGAACGGCCGCTCGCGCACATTGCCCAGCGGCTGGTTCCGCCAGAACTGATCCGGATAGACCGTGCCGTCCCAGCTGATGCAGCCGATGCCGACGCCGGTGCTGTTGCCGCCGTTCATCTTCAAAAGTTCAAGCACGCCCTCCGCCTTGGGATTCTTTTCGCGCAGCATCCGCAGGTAGAGGTACGGCCCGTCGCAGTGGTTGTCCACCGTGAGCACCTCGGCCGGCAACCCCTGCCGGTGCAGGTCCATGGCACCCTCGATGATCTGGTCCACGACCGCGCGCGTCTCGGCATGGTTCAGGTCCTTGCTGGCCAGCTCCGCGCCGCGCCCGCTGTAGACCAGGTGATAGAAGCAGATGCGCGGCACGCCCTCGTCGGCCATCAGCTTGAAGATGCCGGGGATGTCGCCCGCGTTTTCCTTGAAGATGGTGAAGCGCAGCCCGACCTTCAGCCCGATGCTGCGGCACAGCCGTACCGCCGCGAGCGCGGAGTCGAACGCGCCCTCCTGGCGGCGGAAGCGGTCGTGCGTCTCGCGCAGGCCATCGAGGCTGATGCCCACATAGGACAGGCCCAGTTCCTTGTACCGCGCCGCCAGCTCCGGCGTCAGCAGCATCCCGTTGGTCGAGATCACCGCACGCATCCCGCGGCCCACCGCGTGTGCGATCAGGTCCGGCAGGTCCTTCCGCGTCATCGGCTCGCCGCCGGAGAACAGCAGGACGGGACAGCCGAACTCCGCGAGGTCGTCGATCAAGCGCAGCCCCGCCGCGTGATCGAGCATGTCGCAGGTGGTGTCGGTGGTCACCGCGTAGCAGTGCTGGCATTTGAGGTTGCACGCCGGCGTCACGTTCCAGACCACCACCGGCTTCTTGTCGGCGGAGAACTGGAGCAGGTGGCTCGGCAGGTGTTTGGCCTGCCGGGCGTAGCGCAGCGGATCCGAAGGTTCCACCGTGCCCAGATACAGCTTGGATATTCCAATCATATGTGCCTTAAAATGTGGGGCGAATATACACTGGTTTACCCGCCCCGCCAGCAGATGTTTTCCCAAAGTTTGCAAGAACGCGCGCCTTTCCGCGATGCGCCTTGCGCCGCCGCGGCAAAGTGGGTTTAATGGCGCGCGATGAACGCTCACAATCCAACGGTCGCGGAATGGCCCCTGCGCCTGTTCAAGCTCTCCCTGCTCAAACAGGAGAAGCTACGCGCCCTGTGCGACCTGCTGGGACCCACCGAAGGCCTGACCTGCCTCGACATCGGTGGCGACAACGGCGTCATCAGCCTGCTGCTCCGGCAGCGCGGCGGGACGTGGACCAGCGCCGACGGCAGCGCGCAGTCGGTCGCGGCGATCCGGCAACTCGTCGGCGGACAGGTCTGCGAGATGGACGGCGCGCGCCTGCCGCTGCCCGATGGACAATTCGACCGCGTCGTGGTGATCGATTATCTTGAGCACGTTATTGCCGACGGCACGTTCATTGCCGAGTGCCACCGCGTGCTCAAACCCGACGGCATCCTCATCGTCAACACGCCGCACATCAAACGCTCCGTGCTCTTCGGTCTGCGACGGCTGCTCGGCTTGAGCGATTCCCGCCATGGCCATGTGCGGCCCGGCTACACCGAACACCAGCTCTTCGAGGTGTTGAAAAGCGGCTTCGACGTCGAAACCGTGCGCACCTATTCGCGCTTCTTCATCCAGTTGCTCGACACGGGCATCCGGTTCGTCAGCGAGCGCAAGGGCGCCAGCCATGACGCGGTCAAGGGCACGCTGCTGACCGGGGAAGATTTCGCGCGCATGGAGAAATCGTTGAAGCTCTTCAAGCTCATGTATCCGTTTTTCTGGTGCGCCGTGCAACTCGACCGCCTGCTGTGGGGGGCACGCGGCTTCATGATCATTGCGCGCGCCAAGCGGCGTGCGGCGCTCAAGCAACCGGGCCTGCCCCTGTTCGCCGACGGTTCCTCCCCCGACGGCGGCACGAAGCCGCGCGCCAAGAAGAGTTGACGTGGATTGACGGATAGAGGCGCGCTGGGCGGCGGCGGGCCGCACGCTCACGAGTGCGGCTACGGGGTCTCACAACCAGATGATCACACAATCCTAGGATGGCAAGCTGCCGACAAATGCTTTTGTGAAGCCTCCGGTACGTAGCCGCGTTCGTCAGAACGCGGCCCACCCGCCCGACATCCGAACTGGAGAAAGCCCGTCTGACCATACACAACATGGGCACGGACAGTTCCAACGCCTTCACTACGGCGGCAGGAGTGCC
>CAITZM010000052.1 GCA_903896925.1 uncultured Lentisphaerota bacterium
CCGCCGTTGCCCATCTGGGTGACGACGCCGGTCTCGCGCGCGACGCGCTCCATGAGGCGCGCCTCCTCGATGGTGTGGGCGAGCGGCTTTTCGCAGTAGACGTGCTTGCCGAGCTGCATCGCCGCGAGGGCGATCGGCGTGTGCCAGTGGTCCGGCGTGCCGATCATGACGGCGTCGAGGCCTGGCTCCTTTTCGAGCATGACGCGGTAATCGGTGTAGAGCGGCCGGCCGGGATATTTCTTGATGTTGTTGGCGGCGTATTTCGTGTCCACATCGCACAGCGCGGCGATGACGACATGGGGGAACGTGGCGAGCTCGGCGGTGACGCCCCCACCCTGCCCGCCGATACCGATGCAGCCGACGTGCAACTTGCCGTTGGCGGGAATGGCCCGCGGCCGGACGGCGTTGCGGGCCGGCGTGGTGCAACCACCCAGCCAGAGGCCCGCAGTCGCGAGCGAGGCGGAGGCGAGAAACTTGCGGCGGTCGATGCGTGGTGTCTTCATGGTGTCCTGTCGGTCCGTTTTGATCCTCTGCGTTGCGCTCTGGCTCGTTGGAACATGCCCGGCATTGTAGCGGCCCGCCCACCCGGCGCGAGTGCAATTTTTGAGAGGGACTGTGCCGCCACCCAGAAAAAGCTGAAACTGAAGTGGGCGTCCTGAAGCGCTGAACCTATCGGGTGACGCTCCCGGCGGTGCCGGGCTGTGTCCCTCCGCGACGTTCCTCGAAAAGGTCTGGCCCTACTCGCCCCATATGTATCAATGTGTAGACCTGACCCTGGCCCGCTGAGACCCTGGCCCGCTGAGGACTGGACGCGGCAGTGGCACCATGGTGTAATGCCGAAAATGCAGAGCAAACACAAAGAAAACCAAGTCCCGGCAGAACCTGAAAAACTAACTTAATTTCTGCGTTTGGTGGTCCAAAGAATGGGGCCCACCTCTCCTGACAATCCTCGTGTGGCAGGAATCGATCCATGCGAATCCGTTAACGACGGTGTTTGCGGTTTTTGGATTGCTTGCCACCAGTCACTATCACGCATCAGCCGTTTCAGTTCTTCGATCAGCGCATTATCCATCGGAAATCTAGGATTCCAGGCCATGGCGATGAACTGCCACCCCAACGCTTCATGCCCCCTATACATCAGGTCCAGCGCAGTTTGGAACAAGCGCTGAGGAATGAGGGCACGGTCATATTTATTGGAGACACTTTTTTCCCACTCTTTCCGCGTGCGTAGCGCCATAGTTGCCAATTCATTTCCTGATGGGACTGGCGTTCGTATGAGTTCAGCGGCCAACTCATACTTTCCATTCCGCCACTTTAAAATCACCTGAGGCGCGGGGGCGGTGGCAAAGCAAACCGGCCAATAGGCATAGGTCCAGTCCCTGATGATGACCTCCGGCATTCCGTCACCATCCATGTCCCTGAAGCATGGTACGCCGTGTTGGCCATTGATCGCTGCCAGAAGGCGGCAGGGGGAGCCGAGTTCAATCACATAGGCGATGTAGTCGCAATGCGCTCCGCCGGTCCACTCGTACAGTATGAGGTCAGGTTTTCCCAATCCGGTGATGTCCTTGCCCAGCCAGCGGCGGAAGTCGTGTTCGACGACATCAGGCATGGTCCCGATTTGGAACATATACCCCTCCCGCCTATAAACGTGCATGCCGGCCTTTGTTATTTCGGCCCAACCCTCGCCGGACCCTCTGCTAAAGGTTTGAATCAGGTAGTCACCAACACGCCTCTGATCGGCTAGCTCTTTGCCGCTGCTGTCCATTGGCCCAGTGACCTTGGCGGCTTGACAGCCTGCCAGGAGCCCAGCCATGCTGAAAAAGACGATAGCCGCGACCCAGGAGAGAAAAATATATTTCGCTTTGTTCATGCCAAGATTCCTAATCGTGCTAAATCTCGACAACCTGCAAGCACGGCATGTGATGCAACTTAGCCGGCAGCTTCAAGGGGGCTTTACTTTGCAGGCCGACGCGCTCCAACTTGCTCAGCCCGCCGATTCCGGCGGAGATGCTGTTGAGCTTATTACAGCCTAGCTCTAGCTGTCGAAGTCTGCCAAGTTGAAAGAGGTTCTCTGGCACCTGATCCAATAGGTTGGAACTCAAGTCCAGTTTCTCCAGCGCGTGAAGCGCTGCAATTTGGCTGGGGACGTAGCGCACTCTATTATTGGACAGTGTGAGGCGCCTTAACCGATGCAAGCGCTGCAGACAAACAGGCCAGCGCGTGAGGCGGTTGTAAGTCATGTCGAGCATCTCCAAGTTTTCGAGGTCGCCCAAGGCATTGGGCAATGCCGTCAAGTGATTGTAGCTTAGGTCAAGCTCCTTCAGATCGCCAAGCTCAGCGACAGCCGCTGGGATTTCCGTGAGTTCATTTCCAGACAGCTTCAGACGTTGCAATGCTCGCAGCCCAAATATGGCCGGGGGCAGTTCTTGTAACGAGGTTCCATTGCATATCAATTCCTCAAGCCTGCCAAGATTCATGATCGAATCCGGGAGCTTGCTAAACGGTATCGCCTGCAAGCGCAACTTGGTTAAGGAAGTCATGCGCCATACGTTGGCAAGCACCTTCTGGTCAAAATGCAGGTCGGTCGGTATGCCGCCGTATAATACCTCAAGGGACCGCAGACGGTCGCATTGGGTAATACTTTCTGGAAGCAAGCCCGATTCGAGCCTGTCTGTGGAGATGCAAAGGCTCTCGAGGCCGGATAGTTCGCCAATGGTAGCTGGCAATAAACCTGGGAACGCACCTTCAATACTGAGGTGCCGAAGGCCATTCAAGTGACTAATCCAGGCGGGGACTTTGTTGCTAATTCCTCGGAGATGAAGATTTTCCAGGTTACTTAAACGAGACAACCAGTTAGGTAATTCAGCCAGCCTGGATCCGAAACAATCCACCCACAGCTCGCGAAGATTTATGAGCAAAGTGAGAGCCTCCGGCAATTGCTCTAGCCCTTGTCCATCGATGAAAAGCACGCGTAAACCAGGGAGGCCTGCGAGGTCTCTGAATATGGTTGGGTCGTCATCCACGGGCGAGAGGCCAACGCTCTGCAAGTTTGTCAATCGGCCCAAGCCTGGCGGCAACCGGCAGAGCGGATTTTCAGAGAGTTCGAGTTTCTGCAATCGCGGGAGGTCGCAGACCTCATCGGGCAACTCCTGCAGCCCTAGACCACTTAGGCTGAGATTTTCCAACGCGGCCATCCGTCCGATGCCACGCAAAGAAATAATGGGGTTCCCGTCCAGGCTGAGAACCTTCAACATGGGTAGCGTGGCGAGTTCCTCCGGCAGAGTGGTCAAGTGGTTGCAATCCAGATGCAATTCCCGGAGATTTTGCATTTGGGCGATCTCCGATGGAAGGCGGTCCAGCCCTGCCCCCGTCAAAGACAGGGTTTCGACCGCCTCGACATTATAAAGCGCTTTCTTGAAGCTGTAGAACGTAGTCATAGCAATTTCCTGTTTGATGCCCACTTCTTATGCGCCTTTGAAGCCCAGTTCGCGCTCCGCTAGACTCGGCGTATGACTTTTTCGTCCCGCATTAAACTGACTGGCCAACGTCGTAGTAGCCTGCAGTAGAATCTCGGTGGTCACTTCACCTGCACCCTGACCAACAGCAAGGATTGCGGCCGTCGTCCGCAGTTCGTTGAGGTACGCATAGCTCCAATTCCCAGTTTGCGTTGCCACGGACTCGATGATGTCCAAGGCCATGCCGGGAAAGTGGTGTGCCAGATACCTATGGCGGAGAGCCAACTCAGGAACGGGAAACGACCAGACTCGGTCAAACCGACTGGGCCGATGGATCAGGGCGGGGTCAATCTGTTCAGGGTTGTTTGACGTGCCGATAATGAGAATGCCTTTGTTGGCTTTCAAACCATCCAGAAGCGCCAGAAAAGCTGAGCGACTCACCTGTGACTCGCGAGTCAGGGAGTCCAGATCCTCCAAGAGGAGCATGGCGGGGGCTTGGGCCTCGGCCATGGAAAATGCCATGCCAAGTTCACCTTCGTCCGTGTTTTTGCCAATGGTGAGTGTGACGAATTTGACCTTGTACTGCTGGTGACAGGTCCGAATGAGACGCCGCATCATCATGGTCTTACCCGTACCCGGAGGCCCCACGAACAGGAAGCCGCGCTGGTGACGGATACCCAAGCGCTGGAATATATCACGGCCTGTAAAGAAGGCCGCCACTTGTGATTCGATGTCGTCAAGCATCGCATGGGGGAGAAACATGGTTTCGTCCTGACCATGGCAATCAATGTCTATATTGGGCGCATTAGCGACGATGACATGGGCTTTGTTACGGTTCCAGCGCTGAAAACGACGGCTGACGGTCCTGATAAACCGCTGAAGCAGGCCCAGATCATCCGTAGACGCTAAATATTGGTCGCAGAATTCATCACGATGGCTCAGATACGAGAAAAGAATGAAATCCTTTCCTTCCGGACTGTGAATCCGTATGGCGCCGACCCACATGCCGTCTGCCTCCTTTTTCTGGAGTCGCCCACCCCATAACGCAAACCGTGGATAGCGCGTCGGCACGCGTTCCCAAGTCCATGCCCCCAAGCACCCTGACGACGCATAGCCAATCCCAGTCAACTTAGCCAAGGCTGCCCCTCCTGGATTGTGGCTCAAATGGAGATAGGTCCAGTGAGGAACGTCCGGAAACTCATCATGGAGAAAAGCGGTGGCCTCAACTGGGGTCAGGCCCGGCTTGGCACCCTGCCAATCTCGCCGCCCCCTCATCCTCATCCATTCATTGCTCATACTCGACTCCCATGATTTGGAACTGCTGTCCTGTTATGTTTGATCCTTCTATGGATAGAAGCCGGTCGCGGGGCAGATTTCCGAATTATTTTGCAGACGATGCCAATTATTCTCCTTGTTTGAAATGCGAGGGGGGGGTAAACTCACAAAAAAAGTCGAGATGGGATGTTACACATGCCTACTGAATTAAGACATTGGCGAGAGTGGAAAGAGAAGTGCGATCTAAGAATTTGCGGAGACGAAACAAAGGCTGCACTGACTGAATACATCCGAACGCGCTGGAGAGCAGCCGTGCGCTATGCCCTGTTCGGCTTGCATGGGCGCTATGAGGACAACCATGAGATTGATTTTGATACCAGTTGGACTTTTTTCGAGAGTTTTTATACAGAGGTAGGCCAAAGGAAGGTTTACAAGGATGGTCTGTTTGACGCAGCACAGGCTGTACTCATAGGTCCTGTTGAAGCGGCGTTGGAAAAGGAAATGTATAACCACATCTGTAGGGCCGCCGCAGGGTACATAAAGGAGTACTATCCTGAAGAACGTATGGGGCCACGGGATGACCTAACGCCGGCAGAAGAAGAAAAGGCTGAACAGATAAGACGTGAAAAACTTGGCATCCCCCCGGTCGAATCGCCTTCAGAAACGGCGGAGCTGTCCGATTTGGCAACACAGTATTTCAATAAGATGGGTCATAGAGAGCGTGTGCTAGCGGCTGCGCGCGGCTTAGGACTTGCCCTGACCGCCCATGAAGTATTAGTTGACGCCAGATGCAAACATGCACAGCTTTATGAAGCTCATAATAAATTCAAAGTCTGGATTCAGGCCAATCTTGATGCAGATTTTCCGGAAAAAGCAAAGCCCCTAGGCTTCTATAGGGTGCTGACAAATAGATGTATAAAATGGGCGATAGAAGAAAATAACTGTTTGTCGATGGTTCGACTTTATAACGAAAAACGAGCGTAGGAAGGATAGTGATGATGTTTTTCACCTCTAATGTTCCGGCGAAACTTTCAGCGCAGCAGCAGGCCCGGCTTAAGGACTGGCTATACCAGTGGCAACTCGATCGGAGACTTCGCCGACAGGTCGAGCAAGATGCCTCACCAGTTGGACAGGAACAGCACCTGGCACATAAACAAGCTTTTGCCGGTTTGATAACACAGTTTTCCAAGGAACCACAGCCGGCGGTGGGGCAAATCCGATTGCTCGCGCCTTCTCTCGTACCTGCGGATAGTAGCCCAGCGTTTGTTGCCGTGCTCCGTCAAACGGCGACGGGCGAATATCTAGTGGCACCATTTAGCAGATTTCAGACACCGGCCGTGCCTCAAGAGATATTACTAAGGAAGTCTCCACCCGCCATGACCGTCCTATGCTTATGGAACGCTCGCCCTGTTTCCTCATTCGTATTGAGCCAAAGTTGGCTGGCCAGCGAATTGTCAACCGATGAACTTGCAGATGCAATAACCGTTTGCCGTTCGATGGGGAGCCAAGAATATTTCCCGAAGGAAATCGCCGACAGAGTAGGTCCGCCGGTATATGACCTTGCCGACGAGCGGTTCGACTACATGGATGCGGCCGGAGAGCTTTGGAGCGAGATCACCTCATTCCCAGATAAGGAGACCGAGTGAAGACCATTCGCTTGCCCACTCGTCAGGACGCTCTCACGAAAATGCCAGACGAATCCGTTATCGGCGCTATGATCGGAAATGCGGTACCCGGGATCTTCGGTTTGACAGGTCCAACCTATTCAATCCCCGTAGCAGTTATCGAGGTCATGCCCGGCCGTTTGTTTATTCATATCTTCGCTGGGGACGCGGACGCAAGCAAAAACGAGTTGTCTTTTGTGGTCACCAATGCAGTTGATGAGCCATCTCCTAAGGAGCCATCTCTTGGGCTTGATGGCACACGTATTTTCTTGCGCGGTATCGGTTTGGCCGGCCAGATTACGCTGGGGCGTTGCTTGATTCGGGCCGAGGAACCGGTAGAACTCGCTTTGAAGGATCAAGCTGGGAAATTTTTGAGGATATCGAGGGTTAATATGTCAAATGCGGAGACCGAACAGAATGGCATAAATGCAGTAGTCGAGTACGAAAAGAAGCACGGACGGCCTGATGTTCAGCGAGTGTATAAATGCGGATATGACCTTGTCAGTAAAGGGATCGGCTCCGAAAGACATATCGAGGTCAAAACAACGGGGAAGGATATCTTCTCATTTCGGTGGCTGGAGCAACTCGAGTACGACACCATGAAGAAGGATGGGAATTGGTATCTGTATCTTGTGACTGACGCCAACGGAACACCAAGGGTCTTTGAATACAACAGAGAGAGAGCCGAGCGACGTTTTTCAGAAGAAATGCGTCACTATGTGTTTGTCTTTCCAAAAAGCGATTTCAAATAAACCCAACCATCGTCTGTAGCGCACAACTCGCCCGTGGCAGGCTCTCCATCCGGTATGGCGTGATGGGTGCCTGAGAGCGCGAGTCATAACACCTGTCTCCGCTTCCGCGTGTTCCTCCAACTTATTTTCGGAAATTCTCTTCCTGCCGTGCTTCTCTCTTATGGCACCACATGATGTGTGCCAGAAAGGAACGCCGGCAAATGAAAGAAACGGGAATCAGAAGTTTCCTGAGGAACTCACTATTCTATGGAGCATCGGGGCTGGATGACACCCCCGTAAGGCACTGCGCCTCGCGCTTCAGGAATTTCATCTACGTCGATTACAGCCTGAACAGGCAGACCGTACTGCAAAAGTTGCTGCATGATGGCCTTGGGGATTATGTGTTGGCGAAAGAAGGAGATGCGAAGGAGCTGCCGGCAAACCTTGTCCTTGGGAGAAACTGGGTTGGAATCCCATTCCTGAACTTTGGAAACCGCGCCGGCCTGTCGGGAACCTGGCCTGAAATCATGCTACAAGATCCCTTCGTCCTGATGGCACAACTGTCCGGCAAGTCCGAGTCGAACGCCCACCAGAAAATAAATTTTATGTTCATCCCCTTTGAGGGGAGCGCCACCTACGGGTTGTTGTTTACCAGAAGGCACATAGCGCCGCGCTGTGTGGCGCACATCAGATCCGGTGTCGGTTTCGGGAGTAACTTCTCCGGTTATCCTTCAAGCTTGGGCCTCAAGATGACAGAAGAGCGCGAATGCTTACCCCGGTTCATCTTGCACGACCATCTATGCCGCCCTGGCTATGGTGATTACCTGCTCCTCGTGGAGGCTTACGATCCAATCGAGCAGTGGGTGCGAACGACGGGCGAAGATCGTAATCAACCGCTTACGCTGCTCGAACTAAATCAGGGAAAATACGCGGAGACGATGCCGGGCGAGTTGTACGAGCCTTTCCGCTAAAGATCAGCAGGAACGCGCATCACGGCAGAAAATGGCATGAAACACAGGCGGGAAATCAAACGATGAAAGACGAAAATGAAATTTTGGCGGTGGGCGCCGGACTGGCCGTGCTTTATTTCGTACTGCATGCCATCTGGAATCTTATAGCCATATTATTTTATCTGGTTCTCCTATGGCTTCCGCCCCTCCTGTTTTCGGCTTTACTGGCGTGTCTTCCACCTGTCGTTACGTGGTTTGTATGCAGAATGTATAAGCATCATGGGCCCAAAGTATTGTCATCTAAATCCGATGACTTGAAGGCGCTTTGGGCGAAGAGCTGGCTTCAGCTCCTTCCGATGGCCGGCGTTGTCGTAGTTCTGGGGCTTTGGGCGCTCCTCATGCCACGGGGTGCCCCTTGGCCCGCGAATCGCGATATCATGACCGACGTGCTGGCCTGGGGCCAGAACGATACGTCCGTACAGCAGTTGTATGTCACCCGTGCTCCGGCCACCTTTCTTTTCTTGATTGCCCCGCTGATCGTTGGCTATTTCTTGCTCGCGTGTCTGTTACAGTCCAATGTAGTGCGGCGGTTTACCCGCATTGATGCCTGCATTCGCGGGAACGATATTCACACTGCCTACCTTGGTAGCATGGACCGTCAGCTCGGTGCAGCCTATGGCGCCCTCGGTGCGCGCCGGACGGAGAGCTATGTCGAAAACTTCCGCGCATGGGTGACCGTCTCGTTGACCACGATTATGACTGATAACGCTCCACTGGAAACACGCGCCCGGAAGCTGAAAGATCAAGCTGGCAACGAGTTGGCCGTTGTGCGCCAACGTGTAAAAAAGTTTCAGACGGTGGAGCGCTTGTATAGGCAAGGCGTCAAGTTGCTCCAGACCCGCTCATCCGTGACCCTGCTGGAAAGTTTGGAAGATGCTCAACGAGCCCTGACTGCCCCCGCTTTTGTACAGTTGCTGGAAACGCGGCAATGGTCCCATGTGGATGCCTTTCTGCAGGCTGCGCATGAACAGCTTGAACGCATCATGGCACTTGCCGAAGAATGGCATGCGGGCGAAGCCTATGCGCGATCCGCCGCGCCGACAGGCGCTATGACGCTCGAAGAAGCACTCGGCCTGTTTGGATTATCGCGCAACTGCACTGCCGACGAGGTGAGCGCGCAGTACAAAAGGCTGGCCAGAATCTATCACCCTGACAGCCGCCCCGACGACGAAGGCAAACAACGTAACGAAGAAATGCTCAAACGAATTAATGCTGCGGAAGAAATGCTCAGCAAAAAACTGGAGGTATCATGAACGACAATAATCCAACGCAGACCTTTCCGCATCGGAAGGGTCTATCATTAAGCATGAGCTTGGAGAATATCTCCGGGCTACGCGTGGCCCCCCGCCAGGCGGTTGCGGGTCGCGCTGTCCGGCTGCCGTATATGGTCGAAGATGGATGCCGCCGCGGAGGTGCCGATACGGTCTGGGCGTTGCTCGACATCTCCGGCAGCATGACGGGCGAGCCTCTGGAGGAAGCCATGCGCGGCTTCATTGATTTTTGCCGCGCGGGCGTTCAACAGGGCTATCGCGTAGGGTTTATTGCCTTCAATGATGCTCTCCATGAGCTATCACCGGCCACAGACAAGATCAGAGACCTTGAGGAGAGCATTCAGAATCTGTACGCGGGTGGCGGCACGATCATGGCCGCCCCCATCCGCCATGCGGCTGAGAAGATGAAGGAGGCAAGCGGCGCGCGAGTCATCTTCCTGGTGACTGATGGCTTTCCCGCTGATCCCGAAGAAACGGTTACCCTAGCGCAGGATTGTCATCGGGACGGTATCGATATCATTGCACTGGGCACCGGGAGTGCCGATCACGAGTTCTTGAAACGCCTGGCATCGCGGACGGATTTGGCGCGACATGTGCCCCAGACGGAGTTGCACCTCAGCATCGCGCAGACCTCCCGGCTTTTGTTGAAATCAGTCTCACGCCCCAGATAAGAACGATGCCACAAGGTGAAATGATGAAGACGAAAATTTTTGGTGAGATTCTGAGCCAGTTTCAACGGGAAGGCAGACCTGTGCCGCGATGTGGCGGGACTCAGTGTTGCCATTACGGCGAGGGCTGCGCCTTGGGCTATCCACTGGTTAGTGAGTTGCAGGGGTTCGGTCTTGGCTGGGATGGGCTGCAACAAATCTGGCGCGTGCCGCTCGGTTCGCTCGTGCGCGAAATATACAGCTATGGTTTTCGCGAGTTTTGGGAGACCTGCCAAGGACAGCCCTCTGCCCCGCCTTGGCTTTTGCCCTGCTGCCATACAGACTGCGCTTTCCGGTCTTGTCGGCATCTCAGTGCCCCATGGCCACGTACCCATTTACACCATTTGAATGGCAGTCAGCGGAATAGGTCCGTCGTCTGTACCATTCAGGAAAAGGAAAGATCATGAGCAGCTATGCAGTCAAAGTGGTACCCAACGGAGTGCATGTGGTGGACATCAAGAGCGGCGCGATCAAACGATCCATCCCGGGTGATGCCGTAAATGCCCAGTTGGTGGACAGCAACACAGTCCAAGTTACACATCGTGATGGCAAGGTCCGAGTGTATGACATCACCTCGGGGGCTTTGAAACGCTCTATTTAGTTAGTAGATCCACTAGCCATTCATTCTGTTCCCTCACGGCAGAGTTCCCTGCGACATTTTATGGGGTCAAGACGATGGGGCTGTCCAATGGTTATCAGTCCTGCTTGTTGACAACTCCGGGCGGCTCGCTCCCAGCGCGCCTGCAGCTGCATTGCTCGAAAATCGCGACCGCACCGCGAATGTTTTTGTCATTTTGCACATGGTTTTCCTAGGCCCTTTATACTCGTCCCCTCCGGGGTCAGGTCTACATTTTCATACAATTGAAATACGTGACCACTTTCGAGCCTTCTGCCAGCGTCCCTATTTGCGCGCTCCGCCACGACTGCTTCACCGCCGGGCGGCGTGCAGTTTGAGGCGGGCAAAGGACTCCATCAGCACCGCACGGTCCGCGTCCCGGTAGCTCGGGGGCAGGTAGCGGCGGTCGGAACAGGCGAGCACGGCCGCCAGCTCCTGCAGGGCGAGCAGGTCCGGGTCGAGCGGATCGATGAAGGAGTTCACCGCCTCCTCGATGTCGGCCAGCTGCACGTCATCGTCGCGCTTGGCAAGCACGGCGCGCTCTTTCGACCGGGTGAGGATGGCCTCGATATCACTGCCGGTCAGCGGCCGGCTGCCGAGATGCTCGCGGACATAAGCCGTGATTTCATCGGCGAGGGCAATCTTCTTCACCTTGGCAACAACCGTGAACAGCTCGGCCACATCGTCCGGGCCCTGCGCCGGAAACAACGGCACGCACAGGCCGAAGCGGCCCTGGCGCTTCATGTCGATGGCGAGCAGGTCCGGGCGGGAGGTCATCGCCACCCACAGCTCGCGCCCCCGCAGCGTGGCGTCGCCGATGTGCGCGGCGAACGCGGCAAACACCCGGCTGGAGACGCCGCTGTCACCGGAGTCCGTATCCCGCGAGCCAAAGACGGCGTCGGCCTCGTCCACGACCACAATCACCGGACCCAGCGCGCGGATGGTCATCAGGATCTGCGCCTGCTGCCGCTCGGTGTCGCCCACCCATTTGGAGCGGAACTCGCCCAACTCCATCACCGGCAGGCCGCACTCGCTGGCAAAACAATCCACGAGAAAAGATTTTCCGACGCCGACGCGCCCGGGCAACAGGACGCCGCGCTCGAGCACGTCGGTTTTGTTGTTTTTGATAAGCCAGGCCAGCTCGCGCAGCTTGGCCTTCGCCGCCGTGTGCGTGGCGACGCGGTCGAGCGTGACGCCCGGCTTGGGATCCTTGAAGCGCACCAGCCCCTGGCAGAACTCTTCGATGAGCCGCTTCTTGCTGGCCGCCAGATGCTCGGCCGTGATCCGGATGCCGTTGCGGATCGCATCGGCGACGAAGTGCTGGAGACGCAGCAGGTTCAGGCCCGCCGTCCGCTGCGCCAGTTCCGCGGGCGTAAAATCGCTCCACTCGGAGAAGGCGCGGCCGTCCGCCAATTTCTCAGCCCAGCCGGATTGCAGGAAGCGTTGCCGCTCGTCGGCATCGGGCAATTCGATGCGGATCTGGGCCACATGCGGGTTGCGCAGCAGGTCGGCGTGCAGCTCGGTCGCGGTCTCCGTGACCAGCAGGACGCCGACATCGATGCGCGCCAGCTCCGGCGCCGAGGCCCATTTCAGGAACGTGACCAGGTTGATGCGTTCCTCGACGCTCGCGCCCGCCTGCTCGGTGGCCGGGATCAGCTTCTCGGGGAAATCGACGACCAGCGTGACGCCTTTCCACTGGCGGTCGTCCTCGGCCACCTTGAGGAAGAAACGCGTGAGCAGCGGCGCCAGGGCCAGAAAGCCCTTGGGCAGCCCCTGCTGGTGAAAGTTCGTGTTCTCGACGTTGTCAAAAACTTCCAGCCACTCGAAGAACCGCCGCTGCATCTCCGCCGAGCCGAAGGACAGGCCGCCGGAGATGTCGTAGAACAGCAGGCAGGACCGCTCGGGAAACAGGCGGCCCGACAGGAACGCCTTCAGCGGCACATAGCTGAGCCGGTCGCCCTCGGGTAGCGGGAAGAGGTCGAAAATATTGCCATGCAAGACGAACAGCGCGTAGCTGCCGCCGTTCCAGCGCCGCGCCAGGTCGAGCGCCCAGCCGCGCAGGGGCAGGCGCGCCACGGATGTCGCGGTATCGGCGGAAGCGGTGGTGTTCGGTTGGCTCATGCGGTGGGTGCTCCGGTCATGGCGATTGAACGCCGTTCATGTGCGTTGTTTGACCGCCGGCCGCACGACGCGCGCCGGGTCGGGCAGCACCGGCGGTACGCTGGCCGCATACCCCACGCGCAGCTCGGTCGCCGGCATGTCGGCCACAAGGTCCTTGAATTCGTCCAGCTCGGACAGCCATTTGTTGGTCTGGTCCAAATGCTCGACCGTCGCGTCGATGCGGGCGGTCAGCGCCTCGGCATTCTTCGTGGCGACGGCGTCGGCGCGGATGAGCTTGATCTGCTGGTCGAGCCGCTCCTGCTCCGAGACCACCAGCGCCAGATTTTCCTGGGCCTGGTCCAGCCGCTGCTGGCGTTTGCGCAGGACCTCCAGCCGTTCGAGCCGCGAGCCGAGGTAGCGTTGCTTGGTATCCAGCGCGGCCCCGTTCCCGGCGCTTTTGAGCGCATCGAGTTCGCCGGTCAGCCGCTTGGCCTCGGCTTCGGCGTCCTTGAGCACGTTGGGCAGGTCATCCCGGCGCTCGGTTTCCAGAAACTGGTCGAGCGATTCCTCGATGCCGAGCAGGCGGAGATAGGTCCACATGAGCTCGTCCAGCTTGCGCAGGCGCGGGTCGGGGCCGGTATCGGCAGCGACCAGCGCATTGTCCGCGCCGGCGGTCTCGATATCGCGGCAGACGGCGGCCAGGCGGTTGTAGCGGTCACACCGTGACGAAGAGAGCGATTTCAGCAACGCATCGCGGCGCTGGACGAACTCGGCGACCCGCTGCAGCTCGACCGCGCGCCGCGCGCTCTCGGCGCGCCGGTCCACCCAGCGGCGGAAGAATCCCAAGTCGGGCAGGTAAATCCAGCCGAGCGCATACAGCGTGCCCCCGACGATCAAGCCGAGGAGGTTGGCGCTGAGGAAGCCCACGCCGAGCGTGAGCAGGCCCAGCGACGCATGCTGCGGGCTGCGCAGGAACTCTCCGCGGTAATTGGGCGGTTGCTCTTCCATATCGGTCGCTGTCTAGTTTAGTGAATCGTCCTGCAGGATGACATGCCAAATTTGGGCTATACGTTCGGAAACTTGGGCGGCACCTGCTTGGGTTCGTCGCGGCCGCGAAAGAGCATGTACGAGCCCCATTTGAGCAGGGCAAACAAGCCCGCCGCCAGGAGGAACAGTTTTTCGATCGAGCCGCCGAAGAACAGAAAAATCCGCGTCTTCTGGATGGCCAGCGCCATGACAAAGCTGCACCCGACCATCACCATCAGCCCCGACAGCCGGTCAAAACCGGGCACGTCATCGAAGGAGACGTTTTTCCGGATGAGCACCAGCGTGACGATCATCGAGACGATGGGCAGGAAATAAACCAGCAGGTTGGCGTCGAGCAGGTTTTCGTTGCTGAAGAAAAGCGTGTAGGCCGTGATCACGCCGGCAAACATGCCGGGCACGCACACCAGGTAGACCAGCACGGAGTAAATATATTTCCACGGCGGAAGCCGGCCCTGCCCCTTGCCGTGCAACTGGCCCACCAGCCACGCCAGCACGGGCGGGAGCACGAAGACCAGCAACAGCAGCACAGGATGCTGGCCGGCCCAGTGGATGAGGTCGCGCGTTGTCATATCAGGCGTGTCGCTGCCATTTCTCGAGGCCGGGCAGCTCGCCGGCGGGCGGGGCGTCCGTTTCCAGGCGCTGCAGCAGCTCCTGCGTCAGCTCGTTGAACCAGGGGCGCTTGCGCATGACCTCGGGCGGCTCGTCGGGGCGCGGCAGCTGCAATTCCTCGACCAGGCGGCCCGGCTTCGCAGCCATGCGCATCACGCGGTCGCCCAGGTAGATCGCCTCCTCCATCGAGTGCGTCACGAGGAACACGGTGCTCTGCTGCTCCCGCCACAGGCGCACGAGCAGCTCCTGCATCTGCATCCGGATCTTCGGGTCCAGCGCGCCGAACGGTTCGTCCATCAGCAGGATTTTCGGCTCCAGGATGAGTGTGGAGGCGATGGACACGCGCTGCTGCATGCCGCCCGACAGCTCGGACGGATACTTGTCCTCCGCGCCGTCGAGGCCGACCTTTTGCGCCCAGTCGTGCGCCCGGTCGCGCCGCTCCTTGCCGCCGACACCGCGCAGCTTCAGGCCAAAGGCGATGTTCTCCGCGACCGTCAGATGGGGCATGAGCGAATACTTCTGGTCCACCATGCCGCGATCCGAACCCGGCTGCTCGATGGGCTTTCCGAAAACATGCGTTTCGCCGGAGGTGGCCGGGAAATGGGGGCGCAGCCCGGCGATGATCCTCAACAGCGTGGATTTCCCGCAACCCGAGGGGCCGACAATGGCGATGAGTTCGCCCGCGTCCGGCAGATCGTGGACCACGAACGAAACGTCCTGGATCGCCACCTTGGCGTTCGCGCCTGCGCCGAACGCTTTTGTGACCTTGTTGAAGCGCACGACTTCGGGCAGTTTCGACGGCACGGAGGCATGTGCTGGTGTGGGTTCGGCCATGTTACTTCCGGTTTTCGTAGGGGAACAGCAGTCGTCCGCCAAACCGCCAGAGCTGGTCGCACGCGACGGCGATCACCACGATGACGATGATGATGGCGAAGACGGCATTGGTATGGCCGCGCCGGTTCGAGATGTCGATCAGGTAGCCCAAACCGCGCTCGGCGTTGACGACCTCCGCCAGGATGATCCAGCCCCAGCCGACGCCGTACACGCCGCGCAGATGGTCCCAGATGTTGGCCTGCGCCACGGGGAACAGGACATAGCGCACCAGCTGCCACTGGCTCGCGCCCTTGGTCACGGCCACGTCGAGATACGCGACGGGCACATTGGCGATATCCTTGATGACCAGGGGCAGCAGGGCCACGAAGCAGCCGATGAAGAGAAACCCGACCTTCTGCGTCTCGCTCAGGCCGAACCACGCCAGCGTCAGCGGCACGAACACGACGATCGGCACGTAGGCGCCGACCAGCGCCAGCGGCCGGAAGAACGCGGACACCGGCGGGAAGGTGGCCATGTAGACGCCCAGCGGCACCGCAACGATCGCGGCCAGCGAGAACCCGATTGTCACGCGCACGAAGGAGGTGAGGGCGCTGCGCACGAGCCCCTGCTCGAAGTGGAGCGTGGGGAACGCCTGCAACACCTCCAGCGGGCTGGGCAGGATGATGGGCGAGAGGATGCGGGCTTCCACGGTGGCCCCGTGGGTCACGAACCACCACCCCAGCAGCGTGAGCCCCACGAAGCCGACGGTCAGGCCCAGCGCGCCGGCTTCCGAAAGGTCGGCACGCACCCTCAACCGGCCAAACCGCACGACGAGCGTAAGCAGCACCACGAAGGCGAGGGCAAAGATGAAGAAACCGACCACTATTCCTTCTCCAACGGGAAGACCTTCACTTCGACCCGGCGGTTCTTCTTGTTGTGCTCCGAATTGCTGGCATCGGTCATGGTGGGCACGGGATTATCCCAGCCGTTGCCGATGACCTTGAACTTGTTCGGGTCAAACTTGTACTTGATCAGGAGCGCCTTGCGCACCGAATCCGCCCGGTCATAGGAGAGCTGGCGCACGAGGTCGGCGGGCACCACGCCCTTGCGGCTGGCGTCGGTGTTGCCTTCGATGACGATGTAGGCGTTGCCGAACGTGCCCGCGAGCTTGCCGATCTCTTCCATCACATTCGGGATGGTCGGGTCGTAGGCGGGATTGAGCAGCGTTTTGTTCGGCTCGAAGGAAATGATGACGGACTTGGTGAGGATCTCCGCGCTCTCGGCCTCGGCGGTCTTGAAGAGCGCACCCGGCTTGAAGGTGGCCTGCGAGAGGTCGCGCACTTCCTTGTACTCCTCGGACAGCTTGGCCAGGATGCCCGCCGCCTTCACCTTGGCGGGGGACACGGGGGCATCGATCGCGCCCAGCGACTTGTAAATCGTCGAAGCCCGGCTCCAGACGACCTCGAAGTTCGACGGGTTCATCGGGTCGAGGAAGAAGTTGGAGTTCTCGCGGTAGTTCGTCAGGTGCGCGTCGCCCTCGGCGACGCCGCCGTCCTTGCCGATCATGCTCTTGCAATCCTCCACCGGGATGCCGTACGCCTTGGACAGCATCTGGGCCGCGGCCGGGATGTCCTTGCGCACCAGGTCCACGCCCTCAAAAATGCCGCGCATCAGGTTGGCCACGATGTCCGGATGGTCGCGATAGAAATCGTTGCGCACCGCCCACACGTCGGCGATGAGGTGGTTGGCGCTGCCGGTGGTGACCACGAGCCGGGTGCCCGGGACCTTGTCCGTGATCGTGTAAATATCCGGCGACCAGCCGACGAAGGCGTCGAACGACTGGTCCTGCACGAAGATCTTCGCCGCCGCCGGCGCGTCCCCGGCCCACTTGAAGTCCACCTGCGCGGGATCGATGCCTGCGTCGATCAACAGCGACATGATGAGGTAATGGCTCGGCGAGTTCTGCGCCAGCACGACCTTGCGGCGCTTACCGTTCTTCATCCGGAAATCGTTGATGTTGCGCAGGTCGCCGCGCGCCACGATCCCGTCGCCGCCGCCCGACCAGTCAACCTGCTGGGCGATGACCGGCACGGTGCGCGAGTCCTTCACCAGTTCCGGGGCGAACAGCGCCATCATGTCGAGCGTGCCCCACAGGACGTGGCTGTGGCCGCTGGCGAACAGGTCGCGGGCCTTGACCGGGTCGTCCACGATCGAGAGCTTCAGGTAGAAGCCGTATTTCTGGAAGAACACGCTGCCTTCGTTCGGCTCCAGGCCGTTGTTGGCCACGATGATGGGTGCCCAGCCGGGCCAGACGTTGATGGGAAACTGCACCACGAGCTTGCCGTCCTTCATCGTCTTGTCGTAGTCGCTGACGCCGCTGACGGGCGGGATGGCCGAGCCATCCACGAGCGAGACCGCCTTGTCGCCCGCGAGCAGCTTGTTGGCGACATCGTCGGCCTTGGCGGGCGCCGGCTTGTTGGCATCGAGCGCTTTCTTTATGTCCTGCGGATTGATGGAAACCTGCGCGGACCGGCCGGCGGGTGCGATCTTGTCCCACCAGCGGTACATGCCGAAGCCCACCACGGCGAGCAGGATGAAGGTCAGTAGGATTTTGCCACGGGTTGTCATGATTCGATTTCTCCTGGATTACGGCCTTACTCAGCAATCTTCTGCTTTTCCGGGGGCCGGGCAGCGGCCTGGGGGGCGGCGGCCACCTCCGGCTGCACCATGCCCATCTTCTTCTTGTACTCCTGGAACAGCATGGACCCGCGCGCCTTGCGCATCTCCTGCTGCCGGGAAATATCGGAGCCCATCGCCTTGGCGAGGTCCAGCGTGGCGCGCATCTGGCCTTCGCCGCCGGCCGCGGACTGGCGGAGCTGTTGCATGGACTGCCCCAGTTCGCCGCCCATCATGCCCTGGAGCTCGGTGATGGAACTCTTCATCATGCCGGCCAGGCCCTCGATGGAGCGCCCGATGGCAACCTTGGCCTTGACCGCCTCAAACTCGCGCTGGGTCTTTTGAATCTCGCGCAGGCTTTGGGCGATGATCTCGGTGTTCTGCTGGTAGAGCTGTTCCAGGCTGTCGGCCTGGTTCTTGTTTTCGGCGAGATCCTGTTCGACGGTGGACAGTTCTTCCGCATAATGCGCCCCGTTGGCCTCGTCGTTGGCCGCGACGGCGGCCTGCAGCATGCCCTGCAAATCCGCGCGCTGGCGCTCCTGCCGTTTGACCTGGTCCTTGATCAGGGCGATCTGGCCCGCCAACTGGCCGTTGGCGTAGTGGGCTTTGTCCGCCTTGGCCCGGGAGTCGCGGATGCCGCGCTCGACGACCGCCTGGTTGATGGCGTCGGTCTCGGTGGCCTGCTCGGCCATGAGACCGAGCCAGATGAACACACGTTTGATGGCTCTGAACATAGTGACTTCCCTTTCGCTACTGCTTTTTCGGCGGTTCTTCGTCTTCCAACAAAATCTTTTTCTCCAGGATGAACTCCAGCTGGGTGTTGAGCTGGCTCTCGTTGGCCGCACCCACCACCGTCGCCCCGAGTTTCTTCACGCCGGCGAAGACCTTGGCGTCCACGTCAAAGGCCACGAAATGGACGGACACGCCCGTCTGCTTCTGACCCGCTTCCCGCTGCAGTGCAGGCAAGGTCACATCCGGCCTGGGGCCGACGGTATTCTCGCCGTCCGTGATGATCAGCACATGCTTGCGCGTCAGACCCGAGTGGAGCACGGCGCGCCCGGCCACATTCAGGGCCTCACCCAAGGGAGTGCCTCCGATGGGCTCGGTGAACCCGTGCGCCCATGTTATGAACGGCGCCGCCTTGAAGGGGGCCAGAGGAAGAACGGCCTGCGGCCCGTCTTTTTGAAACACAAACAAGCCCGCGCGGATGTTGCGCGGGCCGCCGGCGGTCCCCTTGGCGGCGAAGGCCTCTATCCGGTTGGCGATGGCGACCAGCGCGCGGTTGGCGACGAGATATTTGGGCGAGAATTTTCCGGCGTCATCCTTGACCGCCTCCTTCATGCTGCCCGAGGTGTCATAGACGATGGCAAGGGCCACGCCCTCCTCGTCGGCGGCGGAAGCCGGGATCGCGCCCGCGCAGAGGGCCAGTAACGCGAAAAAAACCGTGGTCCGACGAAACGATTTCATATTCGGTCTCAGATTCTCCAAAGCACCAAAACCGTTACACTCTAAAAGATGCGTTCCTGCGTAGTCAACCTATATCGGAAGGCCATCCGGCGTGCTGCAAGCGCCGAAAGCACAACAGGCTAGCGCAACTTTCCTCAACCTGGCTGCGGCTGCACGGCCGACCCGACAGGACAGCCTTTCACGTTGGCCCGCGAGCGTGAAAGGCCGAAGCTAAAACGCCACTCCTCCATGCCGACACAGGACGCCGACTGGCTCAGCGGTTGAAATCCAAGACGAGCGACTGGCTGCCCTTGCGAAGGGTGACGAGGCCACTGCCGAAGTCGGACTGGATGAATGGGCTGTCGAAAACTTTTTGCGGGGCATAATTGACAGGCTGCCCGTCCACCAGCGGCGGACGCGAGTAGTCGGTGAACAGCGTGAGGGTCGTCTTGTTCAAGGCGCTGGTGTAGTCGAGGCGGTTGTTTTCGAAGCGCAACGGGTACGCCAGGACCGCGCGCTGGAAGGCGGCAAAGTCCGCGCAGTCGCCCTTGCGGACGACCTCGATGATCACCGGCGCGAACTCGTTCAGACACTTCAGCCACTCGCCCTTGTCTGTGCCGCCCGTCTTCTTCCGGTGCTGTTCCATGCTGTCGGCTTCCCACGCCGTGCCACCGGCGACCACGCGGACGGCGGCGTACGCCTGCGGCGCCTCGGCGAAAACCCAGCCGTTGGTTTCGGCGCGCTGGAGGGCGGCATCGAACCAGATGCGCTGGCCCTTGGCGGCCTTCGACGTCTTGAGGCGCTGGACAATCAGCACGCCGCGCTTTTGCACGGACCATTCGGCGTTATAGACGCTACCTTTTTTCGGCGTCAGCGGCTGCGCGAAGATGCGCGCCGTCGGATGCCCGGCGAAGATCACGCCCTCCCAGCGGTTCTGGCTGCTGATGGCGCACCAATCTTCGCACGGCCGCGCCTCGACCATGCTCGTGCCCATCACGAAATCCGGCGTGCCGTAGGTGTAGCGGAGCAGGCCGCCGCCTTCGGACCGCAAAGGATAAAGGCCCTGCGGGACGAAGAATGGATGCTGGGGGTCGCTGACGTAGTTCGGCGGCGGCGCACCCGCCTGGCGCGGCTCGGCGAGGCCGGGCCGGCGCGAACAACTTTCGTAGACGCCGCGGCCCGCAACATCGAGCGCGAGATCGGTGACGATCAGTGACGGCCGCCAGAAGGTGGTCGCGCCACACATATGACTGGGATGCTGGCTTTTGGCATGGCCGAGCCCGAAAGGGAACCACGCCAGACCGTCCATGCTCGAACCCGCAGTCGAATCGGTGCCCGGGTAGCAGCGGTGCCGGCTGCCGCCGCGGACGCCGTTGATCTGTTCGCTGGCCCAGTCGGCCCAGAACAGGTCGAGCAGCATTGCGAACCGCCGCCGCAGCGCGGGATCCGGGGCGAAGTCGGCGAGGTTGTACCAGCCGCCGAGCGTGTACTTGTTGTAGCCGGAGTTGCATTCGACCAGCAGGCCGGTCGCCGCGCGGTGGAGCGCGTAGCGCAGGTAATAGGCGTTGAACGCCGCCGCCATCTGCGCGGGCGTCGTGCCGTCGGCATAGCGCCGGTCCTTGTAGGCGGGATGCTGCGCGAAAATCTGCGCCGCGCCCCAGAAGCTCGACCACGCCTGCGCGTGATGGTTCTCGCTGCCCCACTTCCAGAAGTCGCGTTCCGGCAGCGTCATCTCCAGCCGGCAGCGCGGCCCGGCCCACTGCCAGAGCATGTCCAGCAGCGCCGCCTCGGCCTCCGCGCCCAGGCGGCCGGGGAAGCGTTGGCTGTCCTTGGCAAAGAGGAAATAGATCCGCTCCAGCATGAAGGCGTGCCAGTGGAAGTCGCCGTCCTTAAGCGATACAGGGAAAGCCTTCTCGCGCTCGGTCAGCAAGGCCTGGTCGGCCTCCGCGGTGCGCTCGTTCAGCCAGTAGGCCGCGAGCGCAAAATCCTCGTAATGCCAGCAGCCGTCAGCCGGATAGGGTTTCGCGAGCTGTGCGCGCAACATCACATCGCGCCGCGCACCCTGCTCGTCAGGAGCTGTCTGACCCGCTGCGGCGGCGCGGAGCGCCACGAACGGCAGCAGGACGGCAAGCCACAGCATGCACTTCATGAGCGCACCGGCAGTTCGAAGCCTTGGCGATAGCTCTTGCGGATCGGCGGCGCGGCTTCGGGCGCGTCGATGGCCTGACTCGTCGCGCAACCGCCCGGCCCAAACCCCGCACCCGCCAACGCGGCCGAGGAGAGAAACGAACGCCGATCCAGCTGTAGTGTTTTCATGATGGCCCTTCAGTCCGTCGTTTAACGTTTGGCACGCACCGGCATTGCAAGAAACTTCCGACCGCATCGACTTTTCCAATGCTTGGAAAACTACAGCGGGGGCTGAGGCCGCCGACGGCGACCGCAGGTCGCCGCTACAGAATAAGACGCCGGGTCGGTGACCCGGCCTACGACAAAACAACTGCCTCCTGCCTACGGCCATTGTAGGCCGCGTGACCTCACGCGGCGTATGTTGTCTGGCCTATTCCAACTTCCCGAACATGATGCGCTCTTTGCGGCTCGGGTCGGAGTCGCCCTGCGTCACGACCAGGTAGATGGTGCCTTGGTGCTGGCGGAAGGTGGGATACTGAAAGGATTTTTCCGTCTCGAAGCGATACTTGCGTTCCCAGGTCTGCCCGTCGGCGGAGACCTCGATGTTGAAGACCGAACGGCTGACGCCGTTGATCCGCGTGCGCTCCTGCCAGCCGAGGTAATAAATGCCGTTGAAGCGGTCGAACGTAGGCTTGGAGTTCACACCGTTGGGGATGAACGCTTGCTCGCGGCCGACACTCCACGTCTTGCCATCGGCGCTGGTGCTGAAGTGGTAGTTGCCCTTGTCGTTGCGGCAGATCGCCAGCCAGGTGCCGTCGGGCAGGCGGTTCACGGCGGACTCGGAAAGCTGCGCGGTCTGCGGTTCGTTGTAATGGCCGAGCACCTCAAAGGTGGCCAGGTCCTCGTGCACGAGCGCGAGCGCGTTCTGGCCGCCGACGAAGTTGTTCAGCGCCACGTAGGTCTTGCCGTCGAACTGTTTGAAGGAATCGAAGAGGTAGAGGCCGAAGTCCAGCGCCTTGCGCTTGAGGCCCTGCGCCGCCGCATCGGCATGGAAATACTGCGGCTGCATGTCGAAGGTGCCGGCGGCGGTCTTCAGCTGCGCCTTGTGAAGCTGCTTCTCGAAGGTGCCCGTGGCGATATCGAAGTCGAGGAACCAGGTCTGGGACTGGCCCTTGCCCGGATGCTCGGAGGCAAAGTAACAGCGTACGGTATGCGCGTCCTTCTGGATGATGCGCGGTACAAAGCACGATCCCGCCGGCACCGTGACGTTCTCAAACACTTGCCCACCCCGGGCGAAGGGGATGATCTGCTCCACCTGCAACGTCCGCAGGCTCACAACGGACAGCGCGGAGTAGATTTCCGGCCAGCCCGCCCCCTCGCCGGGGCGCACATCGTTGACCTCCGCCACGACATAGGCCTTCCCGCCCACGATGGCCAGCTCGGCATCGTGCGCGCCCTTGACCTGCGGAGCGGTGACGCACACCAGCCCCGCCAGCACCTTATCGGCGGCCTGCTTCGCGTTCCAGCCGGGCGGCAAGAGTTTCGCTTGTGGCGCGGCGAACGCAACCAGCGGGGACAACAGCAGCGCGAAAGAGAAGATGTGTTTCATGGTGGTTTATTTCTGACTCATTTCGATTTTATGTTCAACTTATATTCCGGCGTCCCTGCCGGATACCGGTTGGCTGCGCAGCGGATATCGTTCGCGTCCGTGGCGATCACCCACGCGCCCTGGGCGGGTGCGGTGGAGGAACTGAACTCGTTGCCGACGATGGTGACGCCCGTGCAGCCGCGGATATCGATCGCCGCGTCGCGGGTTTCGCCGATGCGGTTGCCGCGGATGATCAGGTGGCCGCCAAGCCCAGACGTGGAGCGCACCTCGATCGGCGTCCAGCCGCAGCGGATGATCGTGTTGCTGCTGATCACGATGTCGCGCGCGCCATGGCCGGACACCTCCGAGGTGTAGCCGGGCAGCACCGCGTTGCCGTTGATGTTCTCGAAATGGTTGTCGGCGATCAGCGCGCGCGTGCCGTTGAACTTCACGCCGTGCCCGCGCCCGCCGATGTGGCGGTTGTGGCGATAGACGAAGTCCTCGTTGCCCGGGGCGTCGCAGTAGAGGTATACGCCCTGCCACCCGCGCGCCGCCTCGTGCCCGATGGCGGCGCAGAGCGCGGCGAGCGGCCGGTCGAGCTGCACGCGCACCGCCTGCGCTGCCTGCGTCACAGCGCGGACGGTGGCCGCCGCGCCGCGTCCGCCCTTCGCGTTGACCAGGGCGATACGGTCACCCGCGCGCACCGGGCAGGTGGCCAGACTCCCGCCCAGCAGCACGCCGTCCGGCCCCTCGGCCCCTTTGATGGGCTGGCGAAACGATTGTTCCGCCGGGCCGTCGTCCGGCAGACATTCAAATTCACAGCCCTCGACCCACTCGCCGATGCGGCCGCTGCCGCAGGCCGAGTGCCCGCCAAAATAAGCTGAGGGCGAACGGCGCTGCACCTTGCACGCGAGATAGCTCTTCGCGGAGTTGCGGCTGCCACCGCAAAACGCGCCGGGCAGATCCGTCACCGTCACGCCACTGAACGTGCACTCCTCGGTGCGGTTCATCTGCACCCATTGCCAATGGTAGGCCGTCACGACCGCGACGGCGCCAACCGGACAGAGGTCGAGCGCGGCGGGCTTCACCGGACTGATGAGGAAGGCGCCCGACAGGTCCGGTGCGGGCACGATAGTCGCATTCCGCGCCGAGATGCCCGCGCCGGGCAGGTAGCGTCCGTGATGCTCCGGATCCATGCAGCCGAGGAAACTGCCGCCGGAATCTTTCATGCAGAAAAAGCGCGGCACGTCGGCGTCGTAGCCGGGCTCAGGTTTCACCACGAGCCGCCCGCTGGCCGGGTCCTTCTTCACAATGCGCACGAGCGTGTGGCCCGGCCGGTCCGCCGTCACCGTGAAATTCTGGAGCGTCACACGCTGGCAATCATTCAGCACCAGGAAGGTGCCCGCCAGCACCAATCGCGCGCCGTGCCCATCCACCACGAGATCGTGAACTTTTGTAAATGTCGCGAGGCTCTTGCCTGCCGGCGGCGCAAGCGTATAGGTGCCCGGCTCGAAATTCACCTGTGCCGGGCAGTTCGTCGCCGCATCCTGCAGCACCCGCGCCACGGTCGCCGCGTCGCTGCCGGCGCGCACCGTGAAGCTGTGCTCCGGTGCCCGGACCTCGAACGGCACGGCCGGCGACCAGTCCCCTGCCCCGCGCCGCACGCGCCACGCATAGTGCCCCGGCGCGAGCGCCTGCACCGGCACGAAACGCGAGACGACCTCCAGCCGATCCTCGCACCCGATGTCGGCGAACTGGTCGTCGCGCGCGATTTGAATGTGATGAATTTCGTCGATCTTCACGTCGGCTTCGCGCTGCCAGCGGAAGTGCGGATGCGGCGCATACACGACCGCGCCGGCCGAAGGCACGAGCGGACACGGCGTCTCGGCGGCGTGCAGCGAGGCCAGCGGCACCAACAGCACGACGGTGAGGAAAGCCCGGATGAGATTCACGCTTGGTCCCCGTTTCATGTGACCGCCAGTTCCAAGGGATGGAAAGGCGCTCTCTGTTTTTCCAATGCTTGGAAAAAGACGCTGAGGAGGGGGCCAAACCTGGAAACTTCCGGCAGGTTTCGTCCGGCGTGCCGGCCGCTCCCGCAAACCGGGTCGCCGGAGGCGGGCGGCGTTTTCAGAAACGCGCGGCGGATGAGCCGGTTCATTTTTTGCCGGCTCGAACCTGGAGTTGGTGGATGCGCTGGGCGAGTTGTTTGTTTTTGGTGGTGACCTGTTTCAGCGCCTCGGCGACTTCCGTCGGGTGACTGCCGACGATCTTTTCGGCAATGGCCACGGCGGCCGTGATGGCTTCTTCCCTCAGGTCGTTGGCGGAGAGAAAGGTCGTGACGCACCGGAGTGCTTCGGGCGTGGTCGTTTCTGCGAGCGCCGCCAACCCGAGGCGTTTTTCTTCGGTACGCCCGGCCAGCGCCAGCGCCGCCTTGAGCGCGGTGAGTTTTTGATCGGCCGCTGTTGTTTGCAACGGAATCAGGCGGAACTGGCCGCGCAGGGCGAGGATTTTCCACTTCGGGTCGGTGGCCGTTTGCGCAAGCTGCACAAGGTCCGGCAACGCGTCCGGCGTGTCCCACTCGCACAAAGCCCGCAGCGCGGTCTCCTTGACCCCGGCGTTGGCGTCGGCCGCGGCGGCGCGCAGCGCGGCGAGCGCTTTCGGTCCGCCGGCGGAACGCAGTACGCGCAGCAACGCCAGCTGCACCGGACCTTCCGACCGGGCGAGCGCCGGCAGGATCTGATCGGCGCAGGCGGCGCGCCCGGCCTGCCTGGCGCAGATGCTCGCCAACGCGGCTTCGACGGCATCGGACTTGGTCTCCGCCAGCAGGCCCAGCAGCGCCGGCAGCTCGGCGCTGCCCGCCAGCTCGCCGAGCACTTTCAGGCTGGCGTCGCGAACCTCCGGCTCCTTCGCCGCCTGCAATACCGAGGGCAACGCGCTCGCAATGCACCGCGCGCCGACCAACTCGATACCGGCGAGGCGGGCCTTGAGGGCAGACTGTTTCAACATGGCAACGACGGCGGCATCCACCTCCGCACCCGGCAGTTTGACGAGGGCAGACCGGGCAGCTTGCGCGAGCCGCGCGTCGTCAGCTGCGGCGGCATCCACAAGCACCGGCACGCTGGATAAGTCGCCGCGTTGACCGAGAAGGGTGACGGCGGTGATGCGGAGTTCCATCGGGCCGCTCTTGGCGGCGTTGATGACGACCGGCAAGGCCTCGGCGTCGCCACGCTCGGCCAGTGCGAGCAACAGGGCGCTCTGACGGTCGGCGGCGGCGCGCGGCAACTCGGCGGCGAGCAGTTGCGCCACCTCGCGACCCGGCAGATCGCGGGCGGTGCGCAAGGCCATGTAGAAGGTCGGACGGTCGGGCGACTGGAGTTGCCCGGCCAGCAACGGCACGCCGGCCGCCTGGCGGGCGAGGATCGCGCCGCGCGTGGCTTCGAGCTTCTGCGGCGGCGCAAGGTTGGCGGCCCGGACGGTGTCGAAGAGTTGCACCGCGGCGGCGGACTGGCCGTCGGCGGCGAATTTCCCGGCGCACAGCAGGCAGCCTTCGGCGACGGCAGGGCGCACCGCGTCGGGCGCTTGCGCGAGCAGGGGCACCAGGGCGGTCGCGACCGGGTCGCCGCCGATGCGACCGAGCGCGACGGCGGCCGCCGCGACAACGGCGGGGTCGGCGTCCTTGAGTTTCGCGACGAGCGCGGCGCCGGCGGCCGGATCGTGGCGGATGCCGAGGGTGTTGATGACGCCGACGAGCAGCTTGCCTTGGAGTTTGCCGAGCGCCTCGATGAGCGCGGTCCCGGCGGCGGCATCCGGGATCGCTTCGAGCGCGATGCGCGCCACCGAGGCGAGCTTCTCGTCGGCCAGCAACGGCGCGAGCGCGGGCACAGCGTCCCGGTTGCCGTAGATCGCGAGGCGCTTGCAGGTGAGCGCTTTCTCCGCCAGCGGCGCGTCGGAGCCGAGGATGGCGATGAGCTGTTGCTGGTCGGTCGGGCCGGCGCAGGCTGTGACGGCGGTCAAAAGCAGGAGTGGAATAAGTTTCATGGGGTTCCTCGATGAGCTGCGCAATCCGGTTCTCATATTCTCCACGGTTCGCGCCAGGCGCGCGAACAAAGCCGGTTGGCTTCGGCGTCGTTGATGAACTCGGCCTTGACCGGATCGAAGGCGAGCTTGCGGTTCAGCTGCCAGGCGATGGCGGCGGCGAAACAGGCGTTGTGGCTGTGCCGGATCACGGTGGGATTGACGACGGTGGCCGCGCGGGTTTTGACGCAGTCAAAGAAATTCCGCGCATGGCCGCCGGCATCGAGGCCGATGTGTTTGCGGCCCATCTGGCGCAACTCGCCGCGCAGCGCGGGATGGACGCCGATTTCGCCGGTGTCGCCGGTTTCCACCCAGCCTTCGTCGCCCACAAACCGGACCGGACACGTGCCGAGGTTCAGCTGGCTCTCCTGCGGCACCCGTCGTTCGTAGTTGAGTTCGAGGATGACGCCGTTGGCGTAGCGGGCCACGATTTTATCGCTGGCGAGTTCGTAGGCGATGGGACCGGCGTCGTCTGCCTGGTTGGCCCACTGGCAGAGGTCCACCGTGTGCGCGCCCCAGTCCATCAGGTTTGCACCCGCGGTGAAATCGTCGTAGCCCTGCCAGCCGCGGCCGTTGATGTACTGATGATTGAACGGACGCCACGGCGACGGGCCCAGCCACAGGTCCCAATCCAATTCCTCGCGCGGCGGTTCCGGCTCGGCGGGCAGCCAGTTGAAATTGATGGTGGGCTGATAGACGGACGCGTGCATCGTGCGCAGCTTGCCGAGCTTGCCGCTGTGGGCAAGCTGGACCGCTTTCTGGAAATTGGCCACACTGCGCCGCTGCGTGCCGCCCTGATACACCCGACCGCACTGGCGCATCGTCGCCTCGATCAGCGCGCACTCGGCGCTGTTCATCCCGCACGGTTTTTCGCTGTACACGTCCTTGCCGGCCCGGGCGGCCATGATCGAGGCCAGCGCATGCCAGCGATCGCCGGTGGCGATGAGCACGGCGTCAATATCCGGTCGCGCCAGCAACTCGCGGAAATCCCCGTACGTGGCGCAATCGGTGGAGCCATAACGGTTGTCCACCATCGCCTTGGCGCTACGCCGACGGTCCGCCTTCACGTCGCAGACCGCGAGGCAGCGCACATCCGGCTCGCCCAACATCGAACCCAGCACAACAGCGCAACGAGAGCCCATCCCGATCACGCCCAGGCCGATTTTCTCGCTCGGCGCCACGGCGCCGCCGCGGCCCAAGGCCGGGGCGGGAATGAAAGACGGCAGCATCACCGCGCCGGCAGCGGCGGTGAGTCCTTTCAGAAAGTTCCGGCGGCTCACATGGCCGGCGTCCGGCGTGTCATCGAGTTTCATCGCTGTCTCCTGGTGTGTCTCATCACCAGAAGTATCTCCGGTGACTTTCATGTTGTAACGCAAAATATTCACGCTTCACGCGTGTTCATGGGTAACGTCACCGGTTTGTGTGCCGCGCATGCCGACGCGGGAGCATCAAGCCACCGATACGCGCCACGAGAGCGAGCATTGTGAGCCATGGTTTCCCAGAATCATTAGCGACAGATGCTCACGCCCATCAGGCCGATGACGACTTCTTGCGAGAGGCTTTCCAGCGTCACCTGTTTGAGCTCGACGCCGGGGCGCAGTTTCCAGCCGTAGACCATCGCGCGGCAGTTGCTGCCGAGTTGCGCTTGTGGCGGCGGTTCTTTCGGCAGCGAAAACGCCTCGGTGGCGTAGTCATAATCCTTGGAGTGCTGGAACAGACACAGCGACCAGAAGTTCAGCGGGTTGACCAATTCCAGTTCCTCCGCCACACCATCGGCGTAGTGGAAGCGCAGCACGGCGTTGGCGATGCGCACCTGCATCGGATTGCTCGAACCGCAGACCAGCAACCAGACCGAAGCGCCCTTGCGGTTGACCGGCACGTCCACCTTCCGCGGCCAGTTGTCCCACAGCGAAGTGAAGGCGATGTTGTTCGTGTCGGGGTTCCACTTGAAGCGCGCCCCTTGCGGCACCGCCAACATCCCGTCGGTCACCTGCAATGGCTCGGGCAAATCTTTGGGCGGTTTGAGGCTCACGTCCCGACGCACCAGCGCCGGCGCGCCGGCAACAGCCGACGCCACCTGCTCGGCGGCCGGCTCGGGAATCCGCCAATCGGCCACCGTGCCCGGCAGCGGCGGAGCCTCCACCGACCTAGCCTGGAGTTGCTCTGCTGTCGCTGCCTGCGTGGAGATGGCCACACGCTCGATGCGACCCAACAAACGACGGTCACCCCGGCTGTCGGCACCCAGACGCAACGTGGTGCCCAGCGACAACACAGCGAGATCAATCTTCTCCGGCGCCCTGCCGCGCGCCTGGCCGTTGAGAAAAAGCGCGGCCTGCTTGCCGCCGCGAAAGACGGCGGCCAGGTGCGTCGCCCGCTCGGCGCACATGACCGGCCAGTTCCAAACATGGGTCCGGCCGACCAGCAGGCTCACGCCCTGCGCGCGCGGCATCGTCTCCAACACCACATCGCCCAACTCCAAAATTCTCCCGCTGGCAAACGACGCCATGTCGGCGCGCGCCCAGACTTCGATCGTGAAATCCTTGCCGAGTTTCAAATCACCCAGCGCCGCCTCGTAAACCGGCGCCGGTCGCCGCGGCCACGTGTTGCTCAAATCAACCGCCGGTGCCGGCTTCCGCATATAGGCGCCGTGCCAGGTTTGATGCGCGTCCTTGCCCAGTCGCGCGGAGATTGTGTCGGGACGTGGCGTTAGATATTCCTGACGGAAAAGCTCACTGACCCGTCCGTTGAACTGGCTGGACAGATCTATCCCCGACCACTGCGCGTCGGCCGGCGCTTGGTACAGATTTTTTTCTGCCGCGATTTGCCCGGCCTGCCGATTGCGAACGAGGAAATCGAAGCTGCGCCATTGCGGCGCCTGGCCCATCTTCACCAACGCCAGCAGCCGGTGATAGCCGGCGTTGTTGGCTATGCGACCGCAAACTTTACCTTCGGAAACCTGTGGTGACTCCAAAACGCCTTGCGCGTCGCGCAGTTCCATGATCCGTCCACCATCCACAGCCAACTCGACCGGCGCGCCCGCCTCCGTCTCGCGCGCCTGCGCCACACCCAAAGGCAGTTCCCGCTCCACCTCCAGCACCAACTCAACTTTCTTCGTCACCGGAGTCCGCACCACATAGATCGAGCGGCCGAAGCCCGGCTTGATCGTTCCCTGTACCGGCTGACCATTGAGGCGTGCCGACTTGAGCGCCGTCCCGCAAAACGGAAGCTGCAACTCCAGCGCCGACTCGCGCTCCAGTTCCACGGTCAGATGCTCGGCCCGCTCGCGATGGTGATACGCCAGCGTAAACTCCGGGTGCGTCAGCGACGCATGCTCCCAGTCGGCCGGGAACTGCGGGGCGATGGTCACCAGCCCGTTCGGCCGGTCCGGCCGGTAGCCGAAAATACCCGACACGGCCGCGCGGGCGAAGGGGGTGAGGAAATCGGAGAAGTCGGTGCCGCCCCAGGGTTCGCCGAAGTTGCCGGGCACAACCGACTCGAACGCTGTCTCGCTGTGGCAGCCGCGGATGATTTCCATGGCGCCTTCCGGCATCCCGGCGAGGCAGTAGCCGAGCGCGAGATGATATTCTTCGCCCGGTGACTTCGTGCGCAACGACCAGATGCCCGGCACCCAGTTGGAGGGCGTGATGCGTACACCGCCGGCAGGACGACGCTCGCGCGCCAAACCGTATTCCGTGAAGTGCAACGTCGAGGCCACCTGTTCGTCATCGAACAGCCCCGGGCAATCCAGCGAGTGCACGATGCCCGGCAGCCACGCATCGGTGTGCAGCCGCTCGTGTCCCCCTTGCTCGCGATACGCGCCGGGATGGCCTTCCTTGGCGGCCCAGACTCTCGCGAAGAAACCTCTGCGGATCAACGCGAGTTTGGCCTCGTGCCGCTGCACCGCCGCCGCGTCGCCGGCCCGGCGCGCCATGTCGCGCGCCGCCAGATGTCCGCGATACGCGAAGGCTGTTTCTTCCGCGGTCTCGCCGCCGTTGTACCACTGGTTGTCGGTCAGGTAGGTGTTGATGAAACTCTCGTACGCGCCGTTACCGTCAGGATCGAAGCAGCGTTCGATATAATCGAGATGCAGCTCCAGCGCCGGCCGCAAAATCTTTTCCAGCTCCGGGTCGGCCGTGAACCGCCAGTCCTCGACCAGCTGATCGAAGAAGATGGATTGCATGTCGTACATCGTTGACATGCCGTCGGGGATCAGCCGGCCTTTGCTCAAATAGCGCAGGTTCTTGCCCGGGTGCGTGAGCGTGCCGTCATAGCGCTCCAGTTCGATGTTCTTCTCGACGAGCTGGCGCAATGCAGGATGGTCGAGATAGCTCTCGCCCGTCACCTGCGAGGCCAAGAAATGCCGCGCGGCGGTCAGCACCCGGTCATGCCAGCCATAGGCCATCCCGCCCATGAGCGCCCGCCAGCCCAGGAACGGCGTGACATAGACCGCGCTGCCGGAATGGCCATAGGCGTAGCCGCGCCAGATGCCGTCGAGCGCCGGCGTGGCCGCGCGGACCATGAAGTCAAACCGCGCGTCGGGCGTGTGGCTGACGACGCGGTTGCGCAGCGACTCGACGCGTTCCCACGCCGTGCGGAAATCGGCCTCGACGTTCGGCGGCGCGGCCGACTTCTCCGTCTCCGGCCACGACCGGGCGATCCACGTAACCGGCGTTCGTCCAGCAACCGGCGTCACACCGCAAGCGACGGGCCGTTGACCGCCGGTGCTCGCCCAAAGCGTCTGCGGCGTTTTCCACTGGTCGGCGTCCGCTATTTTGATTTCCGAGGTGGCACTGCATCCGGCCAGCGTAAAGCGGAACCGATTTCCGCGCGGCGGCTCCAAGCGAATCACGCCATCCTTCATATCCACACGATCGCCTTGCGCCTCATGCGGCTCGAAGCCGTTGTAGCGCACCTCGCGGTTGGAGAGCGCGTCCATCGTGTTGACGAAGTCTTTGTGGTAGGCGCAGCCCAGCAGCCACACGAGTTGATCGCCTGCTTCCGCGCCGGTCACTTGCGCTTGCGCTGCCAAGCCGGTGCCGACGGCCAGCGGCAAGGCGTGCAGCGAGATGGTCACTCCGGGAAACTGCGGATCGCTGGCCACCCACTCCATCCGCCCGCCGTGGTACCGCGCCTCAACCGACTTGAAGTCCAACAGCCACTTCGCCTCGCTGCCGGCCCTCTGGAACCCCAGCAAGAAACAGCCATCCACCCACGGATTCCCGCCAAAGCGCACCAACGGCCGGTCGCCCGCGAAGACCCAGTAATACGGCGCCGTCGGATTGCCGTGGCTGCCGTACAGGGAACGATTATTGTAGTACACCCCGTTGCGGCGCACGATCGCGCCACCCTCCAACGCGCCTGGCACGTTGTCCTTCTCCATCGCGACGACGGCCAGCGGCGCCAGCAGCAGGGCGGCGAGCAGTGTGAACTTGGGTTTATTCATGATGCTGAAGCTGTGACTCCAGAGTTATCTTTGCCTCTATTCTAGCTGCCTGTAGCGAAACTGGCGGAATATCGCCTGACCTTTACCGGCGCAGTAGAGGGCCGGACGCAAACTCAAAAAGCCACCCAGCGTCTGGTGCGTGTAGCCGCGAACGCTTATAGAGTTATAGATTTTCGTCAGCGAGTCCAAGGTCGGTCCGGCAAGAAAATCCACATCCCCGTGGTCGTTCACGATCCGCAGAAACATGCGGTGGCTGGATTTCATGGGGCGATTCTTCTTCAACTGTCCGCGCTCGCCAGCCCATAAACATTCCTTCGTGATGCCGACGCCCGCGTAAAACTGCGGATTGTAGAAGAGGATCAGGCCGGCCTGAACGCCATCTTCGACCTCGACCTCCAAAGTCACTTCATAAGCATCATCTCCGGCCATGCACGCGAGCGGACCGCAATCTGCCGGTGAAGTCCCTTTGCCGGCCATGACCAGTGCATGGCTCGAGAACTTGATACGCTCCGGATCGAATTCATCCCAGAACTGCCATTGGATGCCCAATCGCGGGCCGGCAAATTCATCGGAACGCTCCAGGGGCGGCAGCGGAGCGGACGCCAAGGGCGGCGTGTGGATGGGACGGGCCGGATTCACACCGGCCGGCACCCGCGCCCAACCCTCCGGCGTCCAGGAGATCGGCTCCATCAAGGTCTGGCGCCCCAGCGCTAGATTTTCGCGATCATAGCCATGATAAACCATCCACCAGGAACCTGGGGTGGCTTCAAACACGGTTCCGTGACCGCGTGACCACCATTTTTCCAGCCGGGAATCGGTATGAACCACGGGATTCAGCGGCGAGTTCTCCCACGGCCCCATTGGCGTCCGCGACCGCGCTTCCACGACCATGTGGCTGGTGGACGGCCCGCCAGTGCCCCCTTGCGCGCTGAACAGATGATACCAACCATCACGATGGAGAAGCTTCGGCGATTCGAGACAGAAACCTTCGACACGCCAGTCTGGAGGGATGGGCCACCCGTCATATACTTTTCGGGCAGAACCTGCCACCGCCAAGCCATCCTCTGTGAGTTCAATGACGTGACCGTTGGAAAGGTGCAGGTAGCGTTTCCCGTCGGTTCCCACGACATGACCCGGATCGATGAGTCGCTTGTCCTTGTCAATTTTCAAGTCCACCGGCTGGCTCCAAGGTCCCTCGATGCGGTCGGCAGAGATGACATGAATGGAGACGGTCCCGTGGGTTTTGGACAGGCTGGGATAGTAAATGTAAAACCGGTTTTTGAAATAAACGATATCGGGTGCCCAGACATCGCCGTCATATTGTTGCAAAGCGCGGGTGACAGGCGTCCAATGCACCAGATCACGCGAACGCCAAATCATCAGCCCCGGCGCATAACGAAAAGAAGTGTGCGTCAGGTAGAAGTCCTCCCCCACCTTCACCATGCTGGGATCGGCATAGTCACCGGCAAGGATCGGATTGGTGAAGGTTCCCATAGATGCGGTGGGAAGGACGTTGTTGCCCTCCCCGGCGTGCAGCGCGACCGATGGCGTCAGCAGCAGGGCGGCGAGAAGCGTGATCGTGGACCTCATGGTTTTCTATTCTTTCGCACTTGATTCGCCAGTTCCGAGCCAGGTGGTGCGTATACACGCTTACGGTTTGGGCGGTGCGACTTTCCTGACAGGGGGCGGCGGCGGGGCCTGATGCGCGGCGGGGTCGCTGGGCACCGGCGGGCCGAATGTATCCACGGGTTGCGTGAAGAGGTAGCGCCAGACGGCTTCGTGGATGAATTCGCCCTTGGCGTTCTTCACGGCCGCGCCACCGGGCACGACGGAACTGTGCGCGCGCTTCGCGTCACCCTTCACGTCGGCAGCCGTGATCAGCCGGCGCGTGTGGCCGTAGGGCGGCGCGGCCTGATCCACGTTCACGATGGGCCCGCACTGATGCAGGCCCAGCAATTCCCACGAGCGGTCATAGTGGTGTCCCGGCCAGCCGCCATCGAGTACATGGCTGAAACCGAAGAACCGGTTCGCCGGCGTGGCGGAAGGCAGCGCCTGCCACTTTTCCAGCTGATCACGCGGGCCGCAGAACATCACCACGCGATCCACCCGCTGATATTTCGCGAAACGCGCCGCCGTCGTCGAGCCGTGGGAGGCACCGGAGATGATCACCCGGTCCCAACGCAGCCCCTGCCGGTCGGCGGTCAGGAAATAATCCCAGCGGCCCTGGGGGTTCTCCTTCGCGAGCCATTTCACGAACTGCACGGAGCGCTCCATCATGCCGTCGGGCTTGGGGATGTTCACCAACGGGCTGAAGTCCTCGCCGGTGGCGGCTTCGAGGCGGATCTTGCCGAGCAGCAGGCCATCATCGCCGGGCGACTCGTTGCCGAACTTGCCGAACCAGCCGTTCGCGTAATGGACGCGGATCGCGTGCAAACCATAGCTGTTCACGCGCTCGAAAAGCTGCGGGCTATGGCCCATCAGCCAGATGACCAGCTTCCCCTGCGGCTTCACCCGCGTGTCCACCGTGGCGTTCTCGAGGTCCGCCGGCTTGCCGCCCTTCTCGAAGATGAAATCAATTTCCGGGTGCGGCTTGGCGCGCGGATCGAGCGCGCTGGCCCGCGCCGTGAGTTCATAGCGCTGCGGCTTCGGGTCGCTGAACGCCAGCGGCACCTCGGCGGCACAGAGGGTCGCGAGCGATGGGAGCAGCACACTGCCGCAGGCAAGGATGATGGCTTTCATGGTTTCTTCTGTTCCTCCGTTATTTCCGCGGTGGTATTCACGACCGACACTTGCTGCAAACTCCGCTCCTGCACCTGGCCGCCGTTGCGAAGCACTGCGCCACGCGCGGGCCCTGCGGAGGCCTCCAGCCGGACCTGGCTCAGGCTCAAGTGCTCGATGGTGCCGCGATTGACCAGCAGATCGAGCGGCCCGGGAGTCCGGTTACGTATATAGGCCTGCGTCAGCTGCAAGCTTTTGAGTGTGGCGCCCGGCTCGACATAGATGGTGGCGGCCGGCCTGATGGTTTCCGTGCGATGGAGGTCGCTGATCACCCACCCGCTAACGACTGCGGGCGCATCGATCCAGATCAGCGAGAGATTGGAGTTCCCCGGCTTCGCCGGATCGGCCTTCAGGCCCAGCGTGCTCTTCGCACAGAAGATCCCGCTCATGGAAATGTCCTCGAACGTGCTCTCGCTGCCGGGATGGACCTTGTGGTTGGTGAACGACACCACGTTGACGCGGTAGGTGCCGAAGATGTTCGCCAGCCGGATGCGCCGGATCGGCGAGCCGGCGGAGAGCAGGCGTACGGCGGTGTAGCCGTCCTGGGCCCAGATGCCGTCCACGGCCACGTCCTCGATCGGGCCGCGGCTCATCTCGAAGATGCCGCCATCATCGGCGTTGAGCGCGACCGAGTCGTCGTTGGTCGCGCCCTTGAGGTTCGTGATGCGGCCCTGCCGCGAATTGCCGTGCACATGGATGCCGTCCATGTTCGTCCGCTTGAGGTTGTGGTCGAAGGTGATGTCTTCGATCGTGAACCCGGTGAGATTGCCGAGTTGCGTGCTGAACGTGACGGGATCTTTCAAGGTGAGCCCGCGCAGGGTGAGATGCTTCACCCGGTTGAACCGCATCTGCACGCCCAGATAGCGGGCGGGGTCATAGGCCCCTTTCCAGTTGCGGGTCTTTTGATATTCGACGAGCGACTGGCCTTCGTTGTGCATGTCCCACACGCCGCCGATGAGCGCAACGTTCTCGTTGCCGCGCTCGTGATCGTCGTTGGTGATCATCACGCAGTCGCTGCCATCCTTGAGCCGGACCACGGCGGCCGGATCGAGCTGTAGCGTCTGGTTCGAGTGGATGCGCAGCGTCTTGCTGATGAGGTAGTGCCTGGCCGGCGTCGGCAAACACACCAAGGTGCGCCGCGTATCGAGCAGGGCCTGGATGGCCGCGGTGTCGTCCTGCACGCCATCGCCGGCGGGCTGTGGCGTTTCCTGGGAGCGTACGAGCAGCGTCAGCAGAAGGGGCGACAGCATCAGCAGCGAACGCTTCCACAGGCGAGGCACCCCGCTATTTTGCCGCTTCAAAACCCAAATCTTCGCCGGCGTGCAGCGCCACGCCGATCTGTTCCAGATGACCATGCCGACCGTTGTACCAGAGCAGCCATTGCGTGCCATCAAAAATCGCAAACGGTTTGTAGCAGGCGTCGTGATCCCACCGCCCCGCGCCCGGCCGGATGACCGGGTTGGCGGGAAGGCGCTGCCAGTTCGCGATGCCGTCGCGCGAACGGGCGAGGCCGATCTGCGCGTGCGCCTCGTCGCGAAAGCCAATGTAAAACATCACAAACCAAGCGCCGCATTTTTCCACCTGGCAGGCGGTGACTTTGTGTTTCTCCCACTCGCTCTTCGGGTCGGGCGTGAAGATCGGATTTCCCGCGTGCTTGGCCCATGTCAGGCCGTCGGAGCTCGTCGCGCAGCCGATGGCGTTCGGCTCGTTCTGTTCCCCTCCGGAATACCACATGCGGAATTGTTTCGCCGGCTCGTCCCAGAGGACCGACGGGCACATGACGGCCACCCGTTCCCAGGGTTTGTCGCTGGCGAGCACGGGCTTGTCGCTCATGCGTTTCCACGTCACCCCATCGGGGCTCGTCGCGTAGCCGATCCACGAATGGCCCTTGGCCTGGCCCGTGTACCACAGGTGATAACCATCCGTGCGTTTAACGACGTACGGCCGGTTGATGTCGTCCTCCCAGCCGGTTTCCTTCCGCGGGCCCAGCACGATCTGCGGCGGCTCGCTCCAATGGATCCCGTCCTTGCTCTCCACCAGTGCGATGGATTTTTTCGGACGCCATGACAGCCACATCCGGTATTTATCGCCCTCATGCAAAACGGAAATATCGAAACAGGTTCCATATTTCCCACCCATCACCGGGTTGCCCTCGAACTTCTTCCAGCCGGCCACGGTCTCCGGAACGGCGGGTTCCACCGCCACCGCGTGGGGGGGCACGAGCCAACCCAGCAGCGGGACGGCCACCAGCAACCACAGGTTTCGTTTCATATGCGGTCCTTCGTCATTTCCATGCCTTGAACACCCAGGCCAGCCCGGCCACACGCTGTGGTTCAGTGGCCGATATTTTTCAGCGCGCCCGCTCCCAGCCGCTCGCGCAGTTGGGCCAGATACAGGCTCGGGGGCAGCACCGGTGCGCCGTGCGCCTCCAGCCAGGAGCCTTTTCCCGCGCTGTCTTTCCCGAAGGCGCCGGTGCAACCGATGCACCAGTTTATGGCTCCGGGCGGCTGTTCCATCGTGAGCGTCTTCGCCGTGCAGTTCCAGGCCACGGCCCAGCCCATCGCCCAGCCGTGCCCGGAACCGGACGTCCTGCGGTTGATGAACTCAATCCGTCCATCCGGCAGCTGGCAGGAATCAATCAGCAGCGCCGTGGACCAGCGCATGTGCGGCTGGATGCCGCCCTTGCCCTGGAATTTGCAATGCAGCGCCACATTGAGCTTCGCGGAAGAATTCAGCGTGGCGACGTAGAAGGAGCCATCGCCCGTCGAGGTACAGCGGTTGATCAGCACCTGCGAACCCACCAGCAGAAAATCCGCCGGATAGCCCGCGCCCTTCTCCACGCTGGCCGCATGCACGGCATGGATATCTTCGAGCGTGATCCGCCGGGCCCCGGCCTCCACTTTGACATTGCCGAGCGTGTCGTGCATGGCGACGTCCCTGATCCAGCAGTCCTCGCAATGATCGAGCACAGCCGCGTCGTTGTTCCGAGCGGTGAGGGTGCCCTTGGGTGGCGGCGACGTGATCCGCAGCGACTCCAGCCCGCACTGCACCAGGCGCTTCGGGAGTGTCGTTTTGAGCACCATGGCACAGCCTGGAGCGAGCAGCCGGGCGTCGAGCGCGTCGGTGAGCGGAACGTCCAGCGTCAGGCGGTTGCCCTGGACGGAACGCAGGGTGCGTTCGCAGGTGATCGGTGCGTCGGTTTTCATCCACGTCTGCGGTTTCCCGTTCCGCACGAGGGCGTCCATGCCCATGACGTGGATCCACTGCTCCGTCGCCAGCCGCCGGATGAGGATGGCATCGCCCGCCGTAAGGCCGCGGGCCCCCTGGACGGAAAAGCTCAATACGCCGGAAGGGACATAGGCATCCGTGATCGGGAAACAGGAAGCCGGCGTCTCTTTCGGGAACCGCAACCGTTCCCCCGCGATGACCACACACACATGCGGTTCGCCGGTCATTTCGATGACGGTGCCCCCCTGGCCCGCACCCGAACCGCGCAGGACCACGCCATCCTGGGAAAGCGTGAGCGGCCGGGCGCAATGAAAAGTTCCGGGCCGGAGCAACACAGTGCCGCGAAACCCATCCGTCAACGGCAGGGCGGCGACCGCATCGAGGGCGGCCTGGATGGCGGCCGAGTCATCGCCGCCCGAGGGTGCCACTTCCCTGCGAGCGGGAACCACCGGCAGTTTTACGCCACCGCCGCCGTAACCCGCGTGCGAGAAATCCACGATGCGGTCGCCACGAGTGGTGGTTTGATAGTGGAGCTGCCCCCCGGCGCCCACCGTGACCCACGGGGTGCCGGCTGGCTGTTGCACAGCAGCGACCGGCAGAGCGGTCAGCGACAGGAGCAGCAACGCGACGAATGACGGGGTGTTTTTCATGATGTAATCTTTGTAAAATCGCCGGCTATTTTCGCCGGCAGCTGACGGAATCCTGCACACAGCCCATCACTTCTCCAGCAAGTCACGAAAGAAACCCAACCTTTCTTGCGCAACGATCTGACGTGGGCCTGACGCCAAGCCAAGCGCCATGGTGGAAGGCTTGTCAGCTGCGAACGGCAGCCAGGTCGGACGGCCGGTCCCGTTGGGGTTTCCGGTTTTGACGAAGTTCACCCAGTACGAAGAGACTTCGTCCGCGATCCGCCGATCGGCCGGCGACCAGGGCCGCTGCAGTCTGTTCAGGTTGTTGAACTCATAGACCAGATCCGAGGAATGAAACGCCCCGAACTCAGGATGTTCCGGCCACGGGATGGCCTGCTCAAAGAGATAGGTGAAGACCGGCGTCCTGGCGGTCTTGGCCCGCCTGTGGGCCCAGTAAAACACGGACGACAGCCGGTATTCGAGCTGCGCCAGCTTCTCCATCTCGCGCGCCGCGTGATCGGTTGAAGCCGGATAAAGAGAGCGGAAGTCCGCAGCCCGGCCTTCGAACATTTTCGGCACCTTGGCGTTGAAGGAAGCCGCGGTGGTTTTCAGATACCGGGCGGGCGGCCCGAAATCGTCGGCCGTGATGCCGGTCAACGTGGGCACATCGCTGGCCAGGCCTTGGTCGAGTGCGGCCGGGTACTCCAGCGGGAAGGCCCAACCATCCGTATTCACACCGCCGCCCAGACAATTCCGCGTAAACGTGCCCACCGCCGGGTCGTAGGCGATGAGTTCCGCGGCGGGCAGGGCCCGCAACGCTTCGAGCGTGGGGGCCTTTTTCGCCGTGGCAAACTTCAGCCCTTCCTGCTCTTTTTGCCAGACGTTGCCGACCGCGTGCGGCTTCGTCAAATAGTCATAGGGGAAGCTCACCGCCAGCGCTCCACGGAACAAACCCTTGGCCAAAGGGCTGGCGGTCAGATAATGCAGCGCCATGCCACCGCTCGACTGCCCGCAGAGGGTGACCTTGTCCGAGTCGCCACCGAAGGCGCTGATGTTGTGGCGGACCCATTGCAACGCTGCGATGATGTCCAGCATCCCATAATTTCCACACGCGTGGTGGGGCGATTCCCGAGTCAGTTGCGGATGCCCCATGCCGGCCAAAATACCCAGCCGGAAATTCAGGGTGACGACGATGATGCCCTTGCGCGCCAACGCTGTACCGTCATAGACCGGCACACTCCCCGAGCCGTGTGTGCCGGAGCCCCCGTGGAGATAGACCAGAACGGCCAGCTTGTCCGCAGCCGTCGCTGCGGGAGTCCAAACATTCAGGAACAGGCAGTCCTCGCTCGTAGCGCCGGTCACCGAAAACTCGACCGTGTACGGCGGTGTACAGGCGCTCACCGGCTGTGTGCAGCTCGCGCCAAACGCGGCGGTCTGGCGCACGCCCTCCCAGCGGACGGGCGGCTGCGGTTCGCGCCAACGCAGCGCGCCAACCGGCGGCGCCGCGTAGGGGATGCCTTTGAAGGCAACCACACCGCTCTCCTGATCGTGAACGCCTTCGAGCTGCCCTGATTCCACCTGGATGGGCTGGCGTAAAACAGCCTCGGAGGGAAAACCCGCTCCACCGCCCAAGCACAGGAAGGCGATGCAGGCGAACCACAAGTTCCGTTTCCTATGCATCCTGAAGTCTGCGCTCATTCTGCTTTCGTTGACGGCAACCGGCCGCGCACACTGCCCAGTTTTTCGCTGGCGGCAATCTCCTTGCCATCGGCGAAGACGCGCAAGCCCGCGCCACGGTTATACTTTCCGCCGGTCTTGTCCCAGAGGATCGTGAGCAGGCGCCCGTGATAGGGCACGCGGTCCAGGCAGAAATAGTCCCATGTGTCCGGCGGCACGAGCGGATGCACCACGACGTTGTCGTCGGGCTGCGGCCGCAGCCCGACCAACCCGTTGATGACGAGGTCGCAGAAGGTCGAGTGGTTGTAGTCCTTGCCGCGGTCGGAGGTGGCGCCTTTGCTCTTCCACTTCTTCGGGTCTTTCTTTTCCCAGTTCAGGATGCAGGTGCGCGCAATCCAATCGCCGGTCAACGGATTCTGGTCTTCGTCAATCCACGGCACCATTTTGCCGTCATCGAGCTTGAGCCGGTGACTGCGCGCATAGGTACACAGCGCGTCAAAATAATCCCGGCACGAGAGGACGGGCTGCGCCTCGCGGTTCAGATAGTTCGCCAGCGCGGTGAGCGTCTGCGCCGTGGCGAACGGCCACACGGGACCGTCCCAGAGACATTCATGGCCCGCGTAGTTGATCGCGAACTTCGAGTGTCGCCGCTCCGCGGTGGTGAGGCCGGACGGCGCGGCAAATCCGTTCGTGTCGGTGAGTTGCTTCCACGCGACGCCGAAGCGCGCGTCCGGCAGATCGAAATACCACGGCGTGTAGCCGAGTTCCTCCCGCACGTTGCGCAGTTTCAACGTCCCGCGATCCGCGCCCTTGAAGACGAGCTCCAGCTTCACAGCCTCTGCGGTCACGGGCGCAAACGTGAGCTTGTTCCAGCGGCTGTATTTGGTGATTTCACCCTGCACGCGCTGCGCTTCCTGCCATGTGCCGTCACGGCGATAGAGGACGCGGAAACGCTCCGGCGGCGCGAAGTTGCCGCCTGCCATCAGATAGAGGGAGAAGCTGGAAACCTGTGCGGGCGCGGGCCACTCGTATTGGATCCATTCCGTGGTGCCGCAATGTGCCGCGAAATCGTAATGCGTCACGGCCCATCGCAGCGAGTTGGTCGGAGTGAGTCCGTCGTTGAGATGCTCCACCGGGCCAGGTGCGGAGGCCGATGCCTTCGCCGCTTTCGTCAACGCGACATCGTCATTGACCAGCCACTTGAACAGTCCGAACGGGCGTGGCGCCTCGCGGACCTCGAAAAACTCATGGTCCGCATTCCACAGTTCCGTCTGCACCAGGGCCTTGAGCTTGGCGGCCTTCGCGCGATACGCCGCCGCGATTTCGGTCTGGCCGCACATATCCGCAATGCGCCCGATGGCGAGCGCATCGCCATACATATAGCTGTTGATGGTGGGCCGCAGGCCGCTGCCGCTGATGGAGCCTTCGCCATCGGCGTTGTCGTTTTGCCAAAACAAGCCGCTCGCTGCATCGTACCGCTCGCGTTCCCAGCTTTCGTAGTTCTTGAGGAGTTCAGGCAGCCACGTCTTCGCGGGCGTGTAGTCCCCGGTGACGTCGCTCCACGCCAGCACCGAGTCCGCCAACCATGAGCTGTAGGACCGCGCCCGCCCGCCCTTGTGCAGCCACCACCCGATATAATCGCGAACGAACCGCTGGTCTTGCAACCAGCGCCCCTCGCGGATGTGATGGGCCGCAGCGCAGTTGATCGTGTTGTACTTGCCCGCCCACGGCACCGCGGGCAAAAACTCCGTGACCACCCAGCCGTCCGGGGTCTGCTGCAGATGCTTCCGAAACGTCCACCAGCGGAAATAATAGGTCAGCTCCAGCTCCCGGTCAGGACACTCAAACAACGGCATGTTCGCCGCCAGAAAGGCCCAGGCCTGCGCATTCGGAAACGCTTGCGCATAGACCTCGCGGTCATCCACGTTGAAGCGCTCGATGTAGGACTTGAACCGCTCCGGCTGCAGCACCTCGCCCGCCTGAGCGGCGTAGGGCAGTGTGGCCAGCAGCAACAGCTTCAACAGCGCCACGTTTTTGCTTTTCATAGGATCCCGTCACTCCGATTCAAGCTGGGGACTCGGTCTGGAACCCGGGGTTGCCGGGCGGTGCGCGGTGCTGGCCGGCCGTCAATCCACCCTCACCTTGCTGACCGTATAGCAGCCCGCTTGCTCGGGGGCGTCCATGGCCAGGCGCAGCGGCTGATGTTGCCCGGTCGGATCCACCAGGGCGACCGCCAGCGTATACGTGCCGGCTTTCAACGTGGCAGGGATCGCGAGCGTCTCAACCACTTTGCGGTCGCCGGGCAACCAGTCGCGTGGATCGGCCTTGGCGTCGGCGCTACACACCGGCTGTCCGGCCGTGTCGAGCAACATCAGGCGCAGTTTGAAGGGGCGATAGAGTTTACCGACGCCGGTGTTCGCCCACTTCATATCCACAGTGAGCTGGCCTCCGCACCGCACCGCCGGCGCATGCGCGGCTTCGCGCAGCACGAAGCGGTAACCCGCGAGCCGGGCCAGCCGCTCCAACTGCGGTTTCGCTTCGGGCGGCACGCGGCCGATGTTGTCGTTGATCATGGTGACGTGATTGGTCAGCATGAAGTTCACCGCGGCGTCGAACGACCAGCCGCGCGAATTCATGTCCTCATAGGAGCCATACCACTCGAACACCACCGGCGCGGTTTTCCACGTGTCGGCCATGGCGGGCACGGCGGCGTATTTCTTCGAGCCGATCCAGTTCTTCTCGTGCCAGGGCGAGCCGACGCCGTCGCGCCGCAGCCCTGCGCCGTGCGCCAGCGCATAGGGCAGCACCGCCGCGTCGTCGGTCATGAAGACCAGCGGCGTTTTGGGGAACGCCTTCAGATACAGGTCCACGATCTGTTGGCGCACGGCGACCGGCGCGGGATGCGGCGTGTGCCATTCGCCCCAAACGCCGTAGGAGCCGATGTCCAAAAACTCCACGCCCGGTTGTCCGTCGTAGCGCTGGCCCAGCGCCTGAAGGAACGCGCCGTGATGCTTGAGGAAGAGCGGATCGGTGTAGTCGGGCTCGATGCGCGGGATCCTTTTGCCACCGCTGGTGGGATGATTGTCCTTGATCTCGTATTCGAAACCCTTGCAGCCGGCGTCGAACAACCACTTGGGCGCGGTGTAGTAGCCGGGACTGTGCGCGCTGCACGCCATCACGCGCAGGGCCACGGCCGCACCGCGCGGCTTCCACGCGGCGATGGCGTCGTCGATGAATTTCCAGTTGTATTGCCCCTGCACCGGCTCGGCGTCCGCCCAGGCGAACCGGATGTAGACCACCGAGCACGGAAAGCGCGGCTCGCTTTTCGGGCTGCGGTGCCCGCTCATCCAGCCCATGCCGGGATTGGTGAGCAGGGCATCCGTCTCGCGGAACGTGACGCGTTGCACCTCCGCGCCTCCGGCGGCAAGGCCGGCGAGCAACAGGGCAAAGACGGTCATTGATGTCAGTCTGTTCATGGGCGTGTTTCCTCTTGTAGCGAGTCCAGCGTGAAGTTGGCAAACATCATGGACTGGACATCGTAATCCGTGCCGCCTTCGTAAAGACAGGCGATCTGGCCATCGGGCAGCACGGCCAAGTCAGAGTAGGCGCTCGGCCCAGGATTTAACACTCGTGCCACCGGCCAGGTCTTTCCATCATCGAAGCTGGCCCGCACCGTCATGCGTCTGCGGCCGGCTGTGCTGGCCGGGTTGCTGAAGAGAATTACCCCTGGCTTGCCCTGCGATGGCCAACGGTATCGCTCGATGGCCGCCTGGCAAACCGGCTCGATCAGTGCCTCATCGTGGCGCTGATTGTACCAAGTCAATCCGCCATCGTCGCTGAAGGCGATCTGGCGGAACCGTTGGGCGCTGTAATTCCGGCTGTTCAACATCAGCCGTCCGTCGGCCAGTTCCACCACTTCGCACTCGTTGACCTTGTGTTGGGGCGTCGAGCCGCCGAGTTTCCAATTCTTGCCGTGGTCGTCGGAGTAGATGACGTGCGAGTAGTAGTGCTTGGTCTCTTTCTCGATGTGGTCGCATGGGACAACGAGGCGGCCCTTGCGTGGGCCGCGCTCGATCTGGATACCGCCGCCCGGTCCGGTGGCGTACCAAGTCCAGTCCTGCTGCTTGACGTCGGCTGTGATCTCGACCGGCTTCGCCCACGTCAGGCCATCGTCATCCGAGTGAGTGACAAACACCCGGCGGGTGTCCTTGCTCGCTCCTGCGATGATTTCTCCCTCGTGGTCATCGCCACGGTTCCAAGTCGTCAGCAGCCAAATTTTGCCGGTATCGCGATCCACCACCACGCAGGGATTGCCGCAGGTGTTTCCTCCGTCGTCCCAGACGACCTGCTGCGGGCCCCACGTCTTGCCGTGATCGGTGGAGCGCCGCACCAGAAGGTCGATATCCCCCGTATCGCCCAGGGAGTTCCTGCGTCCCTCGCAGATCGCCAGGATCGTGCCTTTCGTCGTCACCGCCAGCGCCGGAATGCGATAGCCGGAATAACCGGCCTGCCCACTGATGAACACCGGTGTCCCGAACGGTGGTGTGGGCATAACGAGTTTCCCCTGGACCTCGAACCGCTCGAGCGTGATTCGATTTCTATGTGGACGGAACCCGATCTGCGCGGCCGGACCAGTCCACCTTTCCATGCGGAGGATCTCATGCTTGTCGATCTGGAACCGCGTGACGCCGTTTTCCCGAACGATTTCCAGGTCGAAGGCCTGCCCGGGCTTGATCAGCGGTTTCGCTGCTTCGGGCAGGAGTTTCTGGCCGCTGAAGAGAGGGCCTTCAATGAAGAGCGCCCTGCCACGGCCGTCGAATCCAAGATGGCTGTTGTTCATCATGAACGAGACCGCCGTGCTTTCCAGTCGGTCGAGTTTCAGGCGCGCGGAAATCCGGAAGTCGCCAAGCCCGAGATCCTTGCCAGCAAACAAACCGCGGCCGTCGGTCGGCGACTGAAGTCCATCGGCGACCTCCTTCCATGGGGCGCCCGCATACCGCACGGCAACCGGCTTGCCGGCTTGCACCACGCCAAGCTGCTCCGTTGCCCGCAAGTTCGCATCGGTCGCGACGGCGTCAAGACTGGCCCGCGGCGCCAGCAACAGGGCCGTGAAGATAACGGATGACAGTCTGTTCATGGCCTTTTATCTGGTTGTGCGGTTGCTGACCATTTCCAAGTTTCACGACTGGCCCCATGGACCGCTGCTTGATTATGGCTTGGCAGGCGCGTCATGGGAAGCCGTTGTTTGCCTTGTTGCAGGGAGCAGCTTGAGCTGAATACCCTCAAAACAAACCTTTCACGTCATAGGGCCCTGGCTTCACGCCTGCAGGAGCGACATCCACATGCGGTCCTGCATTGGGTGCAAAGACACGCCGGATGGCGTCGAGATAGCCAAAGCCGTATTCCTGGCACGGAAAGACGTAGTGCCCTTCGCCATACTCGTTCCAGTTGTCGATCAGGATCATGCGTCCTTCGAGCTCCGTGGATCTGCGCTGGTCGACGACGCGCTTGGCTTGCGCGCACAGGGTCTTGAACTGGTCCGGCGTCAGACGCCAACGGACCTTCGAGGTGGCACCGCCCCAAGGCGTTGAATCCCAGCCCATGGAAACGGTGACGATATTGGGGATGGCCTGGGTCGCCATGGTCTGCCAGCATTTTTCCTGACCGGCCATGACCCTGCCGGTATCGGGCGAGGTTCCTGCGGGCATATAGGCCCGACCCATGAACGAGGGCCAGTGGTAGGCGAAGCTGTGACTTAAGCCGATCTTCTTCATCTGCGTGGTGGGAGGAATGGGATTCCCCCAACAATGTTGTCCCATGAAGGTGAGGCCCTTGAAACCTGCGGCCCGGCAGGCGGCCTCCATCCGTTTGACGGCAACGGCGGCTTTCGCCTCCCCTCCGAGTTGCTTCACGAATTTGTCGACGTTATAGACAGCAAGCACGGGCTTGCCATCGACAACCAGATATCCAGGTTTCTTGAAGAACGTGTCGATCCAGTACGGCAACAGGTTGTTCAACAAATCGGCTTCCGAGGCGATACCGGCAGCCGCACTGTTGGCATTCTCCCACATGATGCAAAACTTGAACTTGTCCTGCTGTCGCGACTTGAACAGCCCTTCCGTGATCCAATGTTCGTACCGCGCCCGGATGGGTTGCTGGCCGACATTATCCTTGGCACGATACCAGCACACGAGAAAGAACGAAATGCCATGCTCCAGCGCATACTTGACCTGCCAGTCCGTCACCTCGGGGTTGCTTTCGTCGTACCAGCCCAACACAGGTTTGCGCTCAGGACACAAGGTGATCGGCTTCCACGCCTTCGGACTGTTCCACAGCGGGCACATCTGGGCGCCAATCAAGTAGGGGGTTGTATCCGCCGGACTGGGCTTCGGAACCACAGGCCCGGTCGCCCCGGCTGCGTGCAGCGCGGGCAGTGGAGCCAGCAGCAGGACTGCGAGGGCCAGGGCTGTCCGTCTGATCATGGGCGCGTTTCCCGGCTGCGCGGTTGTTGCCAACGTTCCAAGCTCAAGGGTAGCCCGCGACGCTGGTGGCTTTGGGAATCGCGGGGCACTGGTCGTTTTTGATTTCAGGACACATCAAATGCCAGGTGCCGGCAGGATAGGCATGGCGCAAGAACAACGGGCGGGGCAGCCAGGCGCGGAACAGATTGTCGCTGCTCCAGCCGTTGCCGGCCGAGGCATAATCGCACATCGTGAGCGTGACCTGATGATGGTTGAAATAGTGCGAGGGTCGCACTTCAAACGGCACGTCGAACGCCATCCACACCTGCGCGGGGTGGTTGGTGCTGGGTTTCAGGGCCACATACCCATCCTTGTCCGAGGCCAGCCACACGTTCAGGTCCTGCGGTTGGGTCAGGCGGTTGTCGAGGGCCAGCACCACCGGGCCACGCATGACGGCCAACTGTGGCGCACCACTCGGGGCCGGTACGGCGCGTCCGCGCAGATCGAGCTTCAATACCACCTGATCCCCGGGCGACCAGTCGCGGTCCACCTCGGCATAATGGCCCGCCGGGGTGGCAACGGGTTTCCCGTTAACGGTCAGCGATGTTTGCTGGCTCCACGCCGGGATGCGGAACTTCACGGAGAACCTGGCTTTCTTGACGGGCGAAATGGTGAATTTAATCTCGTCGTTCACCGGATAGTCGGTCTGCTGGGCGATGCCCACCTCCGTGCCGTCGGCCAGTTTGTGTGTCGCCCTGCCGGGCGCATAGAGATTCACCACGACGCCGTTCGCGCAGCCCATCACGGCCCAACGCGGCGTGAGGAAAAGTCCGCGCGGACCATTGGCCACGCAGCAGCTTAATTGACAGTCAGCGTGCTGATAATGGCTGGGCACGCGCTGACCGGAGAGCGGCGAAAAATACGCCCACCAGGCGCCATCTGGCGTCATGGCGCCCAGCAGCGCATTGTAGAGGGAGATTTCCAGTTGATCCGCCCACACCGGGTCGCCGGTCAACCGCAGCAATTGATCGCATACTTTCATCCACGTGACAGTGACACACGTTTCGACGGGCTGCTCCAGCGTCTCGGTTTGAATCCGTGCGCCGTCGCACCAGAGTTCCTGATTCGAGCCGGAACCATGGACCATGATTTCCGTGCGGCGCAGCGTCCGGGCGAAATGGACGGCGGCATCCAGATACCTGCCGTTCCCCGTGATGCGATACATTTCGCACAGCCCCTCGAAACACGACATCATTTCATAGGCCTTGCGGGCACTGATCTGCGACGGCGGTGTGCCGGCGAGTCCATGTTCAATCAGTTGCGGACCGGTGGGGGAAAACTTTCCCGGTTTGCTCCAACTGGCGACGATGGAAGCGGCAAAATCAAGATAGCGCTTTTCGCCCGTGTGCTGATAGAGCTTCGCCATGGGCTCAAGCATGGAGCTGGCCGGGAGACCTTGGACGACTTGCAGGCCGTTGTCCGCAAGATTCACTTGGCCTGGTGGCGCTTCCTGGATCAGGAAATCGGCTTCGCGACGCGCGGCAGCGAGCGCGGCGGCGTTGCCGGTAAGCTCGCAGTCAGCCAGCAATCCGAGCAGGACGTATTTACGCCCCCAGACATCCCACGCTTCGAGATGCTTGCCGTCCTTGTACGTGCCGATATAACCATCGGGCGTTTGCGTGGCCAATAGTGCGTTGACGCCACGGTCCAGCAACGCGCGATGTTCCGGCGTGGGAGCATAACCGCAGGCCAGCGCGGCGGAGGTGAACCATTTACCCCAATACTCACAGCGCCAGTGGCCACCGTTTTCCTCGGTGCGGTCGCGAAACGGCCGGACAATGCGTTCCAGGTCCTGCGCCATGACCCGGTTGTTCATCGACAGCGCCAGTTTGTCGCCCAACCAGCCGTCCAGCTGCACCGCCCCAGGGTCTGCATGCGTGAATTTGTCTCGCGCCCCGTCCGCCTGCGCGACAGGGTTCAGCAGCGACGCCAAGGCGAGGCCCAGAGGAACAATGCATTTTATTTTCATGAAGATTCAGGTGGTCGCTGGTTCGACGGCTTCAAGTTTCATAGCTGCTACTTTCATGATGACCTTCCAACCCTTGGGAATTCAGCACCGCAGTCTTCCAAGGCTTGGAAACAGCCGACGCGGAGCCTTCCACAGCTTGGAACTTCTGGCAAGGCGCGATTCGCGTGCCGCTGGCGGCCGGCCGGTTCCTGACATAAGCGGAGCGGCTTGATGCAGGGTGGTTCAAGCGGAATCAGTTGGGGTGGTTCACGCCCGCCGAATGTAGGGCCGCGGAGGAGGCCAACCATCCCCCCTCCGCGGAGACTGGCTGGTTCCGCGCTGGCTGGGGCCGCTCGCATAGCGCACCCAGAGTCGATAATGGCCCGCGTCCTTGATGCTCACCTGCGCGGTCGCCACGCCATCCTTCGCGCCACCCGCGCCGCCGAGCAGCGCGAGGCCGGAGGCGGAGCGGGCGGCGGTACCGGTGACCGCGCCCCACCCGCCCGCCGAAATGAAACTCTCGGCTTCGACAAAAACTTCACTGGCGCTGGCGGCGGGCAGCAGGCTCAACAGTGCCGGCAGCAGGGCGGCCAAGGTGAAGAGCGCGCTTCGTCCCATTCGTCACTTCCCGTCGTTCCCGGTGGTCTAAAGCCTGCGAAACGGGAGCTTCAGCGGCTCATTTCCAATCGTCGGTGCGGAAGGTCTGCGCGGGGAGGCCGTCCTTGTTGAAGAGGTTCGCCCACGGGGCGTTGCTGCTCCAGGCGTAGCGGACGGCGACAGGCTGCGGCACGGCAGCGCAGGAGACGAGCACGGTGTCGCCTTTGATCACTGCGTCGGCCCAGTGGAACTTCTTGTCGGCGCCAGCGAGCATGAAGCCTTGGAGCTTATCGCTGTGCCGCGCGGCGAGGCCCTGGCCGACGTGCGTGAACTTGATGGTAACCTTGCTGCCCTCGATCTTGTGCGCGGCATAAAGCGGGCCGCTGTACTCAACGTTCTGGCCGTAGACGAAGCCCTGCGCGACGCGGACGGCGCGCTCGCCGTAGCCGGCCTTGTTCGTGGGATGCGTGCCGCTGCCGAGATCGGTGCTGATGACCATCGCGGTCTTGGGATGCTGCTGGATCTTGATGTGCAGTTCGCGATAGGAACCGAAGTTATCGCCGGGCACCTGCGCGGGCAGCGGGCTGAACTTGCTCGCGTTCTTCGTCACGGGATCGTCCAGGTCCCACGCGGTGCCGCCGCCGCTCGTCTTCTGGACGTAGAGGAACGGGAAGTCCTGCGCAAACGCTTTGCGCCAACCCGCGATGAGCGCGCCCATCACGTTGAATTGGTCCACGCCGGTGATCGCCGTGCCGCTCTCTCCCTGGTCCCACAGCACGCCACGGATCGCATAGGGCGCGTAGGGCTGGACATGCGCGAGGTAGAGGCCGCCGATGCGGCCGGCGGATTCGCCCGCCTTCGTCGGCTTGGTCGGGCCGCGCGGGCCGCGTTTCTTTTCCTGCTTCGCTTTCGCGTCGGCCACTTTCCACGCGACGAGATCCTGCTCGTACTTCTTCATCGCCGCAGCGAGGTCATAGGTCTTGGCAAATTCCGCCGCCTGCGCCTGGCACGCGGCATCGCTGTGCAGCATGTCCTCGGTCAGCCAGTAACCGGAGGGCGTGCCGCCAACCGCGCCGACCATGATGCCGACGGGTACGTCGAGCTTCTGCTGGAGCCGGAAACCGAACGCGAACAGCAGCGCGGAGAAGTTGAAGTTGTTGGTGGGTATGGCTTCTTCCCAACCCGCGCGGCCCTTGTGGAGCAGGCGCAATTTCGGATAGGTCCCAGCCGCGGCCTGCGCCAGCACGGCATCGTTGTTGGTGTAGCTGGGCACGTGCATGTCCATGTTCGACTGGCCGGAGCCAAGCCAGACCTCGCCGACGAGCACGTCGCGGATCGTGATGGTATTCTTGCCTTTCACGACGAGCGTGAGGCCTTCGGTGGAAACCTTCAACGGATCGAGCGTCACCTTCCACTGGCCCTGCGCGTCGGCCGTCGCCGTCTTCGTCTGGCCCGCGATAGACACGCTCACCTGCTCGCCGGGCGTCGCGCTGCCCCAGAGCGGCGCGGCGGCGTCGCGCTGCAGCACCATGTGGTCGGAGATGACCGGCGGCAGTTTGACGTCAGCACGGGCGGCCGTGGCGCAGCAGGCCAGACAGGCAACACAGAGGGCGGCGGCGAGTTTTTTCATGGCAGTGTCCTTGTTGGATCGATATTTTTCGGATTCTTTGGATTTGGCAGTTCAATTGCAAGAAAAGTATTCGCTTCCGGACCCTTTCGGCATTAAAAGAACGCCATGAAAACAACACTGCATGGCTTGGTTGGGATATTGCTGTTCGCCTCCTTGGGTGCCGTCGCGGCGGACGTGCCGGTGGCCAAGGACACCCGCTGCTACGAGATGCGGGTCTATTACGCCGCACCCGGCAAGCTGGATGCGCTCCAGGCGCGTTTTCGCGACCATACCTGCAAGCTGTTCGAGAAACATGGGATGAGCAATGTCGGCTACTGGATCCCCGCGGACAACACGAATAACATACTGGTCTATATGCTGGCCTATCCCAGCCGGCAGGAGCGCGAAAAGTCTTGGAAAGCCTTTGGCGCCGATCCGGCTTGGCAGCAGGCGCGCAAGGCGTCCGAGGTGGACGGCAAGTTGACCCGGCAGGCCGCCGACGTCACATTTCTGCAGGCCACGGATTTCTCGCCGGACATCAAGCCCTCGGCCGGGACCGCCACGCGGGTGTTCGAATTACGCACCTACAAGTGCACGCCCAACAATCTGCCCAACCTGCTGGCCCGTTTCCGCGATCACACCCTCACGCTGTTCAAAAAACACGGCATCACGAACGTGGGTTACTGGACCCCCACCGATGCCAGCAAGGGCGCTGCCGACACCTTGATCTATATGCTGGCGCACACCAGCAAGGAAGCGGCGGCGGAATCGTTCAAGAACTTCCGGGCGGATCCCGTCTGGACCGAGGCCAAGGCGGCCTCGGAGAAGGCGGCGGGCGGGCCGCTGACCCAGCCGACCAACGGTGTGCAATCCGTGTTCATGCTGCCCACCGACTTCTCGCCCATCAAATAACCAGCTCCAAACAGGTCGCTGCTGTGCTTCATGGACCGTGATCAAGGCGCCCTCGCCCTGACGCGGCCTCTCAATGGACCATCTGCCACGCCTTGACCGCGTCGATCGGGTGGATAAGCATCAGCACGTTCAGGCTCAGGTTGTCGCGCACCGCCAGCGCCAAGGCGACCTCTACGACCACAAACAGCACGACCGACGCCTTCAGGCCAAGGCGCCGGGCCAACAAGAAGCCGAGCGCACAGCACAGCACATCCGCCAGCGAGTTGGCGATCGAGTCGCCGATATAGCCCTGACCGATCGTGGCCTCGCGGTAGCGCTGGATGATGAAGGCCGAGTTTTCGAGCACTTCCCAGCCGGCCTCCAGCAAGACCGCCACCGCCAACCGCCAGGCCGCCGGCCAGCGCGGCGCCAACCATGCGATTACGCCACACAGCAGGACCCCATGCAGCACGTGCGTGAAGCTGTAGGGATCGAGCCAGTGCTGCGAATTGTGGGCGCTCCAGATGTCGCCGTCCCAAATTTTCCATTGTCCGCAGGCGCACCACCAGATCCGGCCTTCCAGGCGCAGGACCAGCACCTGCACGGCGAGCACCACCATCGCCATCAGCCACGGTAGCCTGCCGTGCCATGATCCGCCCTTTACGGGTTTGACGTCATCAGCGCTCATCGCCGCGGTGCCCCACCCTCTCGAACGTGTTGTCCCGCAGTAGTTCGCCCCGGGCGGAGGGCGATACCTTGATGCCAACCTCGGTGTCGCGCACGGTGCAGTGCTCGATGAGGGTATCGACGGTGGCGCCGCCGATCTGGAAGGAGGCGTTGTTGCGGCAGATATTGCGCCGGAAGATCGTCCCGCGCACCAGCGGCCCGGCATAGACCTTGGGATCGTCGCCCCCCGTCGTGCCGAAGCTGGCGCTGCGGTGCCCGTAGCCGTTGCCTTCCACGATCTCGTTGTCCAAAAACTGGCAGTTCCACGACGGCTGCTGGCCCCAGCCGTGCGGATTCAGCCCCCAGACCAGGAAGCCGTCCATGCGCGCACCCTTGTTCCCGGCCACGATGCTGTCGTGCGCCGCGCCGTAGAGTTGGAACGCCCCGCCATCCTCGAAGCTGTTGCCGATGAAAAGATTCTGGCCGCGGAACGGCGCAATGGAAAGGCGCGAGGTCGCATCCGGCGTCACCGTCCACGGCCGGTCCACCTGCCACGCGCGGCCGCTGTTGGCGGTCACAAACCGGTACTGCCCCGCGCCCGTGCCCTCGAGGATCTGCACGACGGCGCCGGCCCAGTTGGTGTGCGGCTTCGGTGCGTAGTCGTGGAAGACCGGATCGGCCGCCAGCGTCAGCTGCGTGCCGTCCACCGCGGCGAGCGTCCCGAAATACGCCCCACCCCCGGCATCGAGCGTCATCATCTCGCGGTCGGCACCGAACATCTGCTGGACGCGGTTGCGCGCATAATAGATGTGCCGGCAGTAGTTGTTCCAGAAGGTGGTGAGGTCGTTGCCGATCGCGAGCAGGTTGTTGCCGGCGACGAGGTTGTCCTCGAAGATCAGCCGCTCGGTGTTCTCGATGTTGTAGCCGCGGCCGCCGTACCGGATCTGGTTGCGCGCCACGAGGCCGGTCTTGCCCTTCATGACCTGCAGGCCCTTGTTGCTCGCATAGATATCGCAGTCCGTGACCTCGAAATTCTTGCCGCGCAGCAGCACCGCGGCGCCACATTGCGTGTGGCTGGCCGGTCCGTGACGCTTGCGGAAATCCTTACCTACGTCCTCGATCATGAAGAAGCAGTTCGCCCGGATCCGCACCTGATGCAGAAAGAAACGCGTCGAGGCGGCGGTGTCGGCGACCACATTGCGGTGGTGCTGGCAGTACAGGCTGAGCGCTTCGAGGCCGAAATCCGCGCCGGTGACCAACTCGGTGGGCGGCTTCTCGAAGTCGGGCCAGTAGAGGCTCACCAGTTCCATCGCCTCGCCCTTGAGCACCGTGTGCGGCGGAATGACGAGCGTGGACTTGACCGGGTAGCGCCCGCGGGGCAGGAACACGATGCCGCCGCCATTGGCCTGGGCCTTGGCCAGCGCCGCGAGCAAGGCCTCCCCCGGCTTCGGCCCGAAGTCTTTCACGTTGTAGACGTCGGTCTTCCACGCCACGGGCAACCGCACGCTCAGGGTGCCCGCAGGCCGCCAGCCGGCTTCCCCGCCCAGACCGTTATGAATCGTCAGCGCGTAATCGCCCGCGGCCAGACCGGCGGGCAGCGCGAAGTTCAGCGCGTAGCAGCTGACTTCGCGGGCCGTCAGCGTGAGGCACGGCCCTGTGCCGGACTGCAACCGCGCACGGCTCTCGCCGCCAAAGTTGAGGCACTTGCCGAACACGCGCAGCCACCCGCCGGGCGCGGCGGTCTCGCCGCCGTCGCCGTTCCACCACCACACCGCGGGGGCATTGAGCACGACTGGAGCGGATACAGCAGCGCCCTGCCGCACGCGGCAGGCCCACAGGTCTTGCGGCCACGCCTTGGGCACGACGAACTTCAGCGAGCCTTCGCCGGCCTGGAGCGGCGGGATCGTTGCGCCCGGTTGCGCCACGTTCAGCGGACCGAGTTCGACCTGGCAACCCGGACCGAAACCCGCACCGCTGACCAGCACCGCCTCGTCGGGCCGCACGGGATCGGAAACCGAAATGATGTGCGGCACGGCAGCAGCGGCGTGCAGGGTGCACAGCGGAGCCAGCAACAGGGTGGCGAAAGTTGTGGTCAGAGCCCGTTTCATCGTGACGCCGGGGCTTTCAGCTTCTCGACGAGATAGGCGGCAATACTCGCGTGCTTCACACCGGGGGCACCGGGATAAAAGAGTTCGCAGTCCACCCCGATTTCCTTGCAGTGCTCCTGCAATTTCACGCCGAAGTTGGACGTATGCGTCGGATCCTTTTGGACCTGGCCGAGCCCCGGCGGCGCGCCGAAGTGGAGGAAGACCGGCGGATCGTCTGCGGTCACGAGGGCATAGGGCGAATATTCGGCGATCCACGGCAGAATTTTCTCGCGGCCTGCGAGGAACGCCTCGAAGGTCGAAAGCTTTTTCTCCTTGTCACCCGTGAACCCAAACGCGTGTCCGCCGTAGCTGCTGTTCGGCGTCCAGTCCTTCATCTGCTGCGGGTCGAGCGTCGTCTGCGGGCTGGACACCGCGGCGCACCAGAGCCGCGTGGATTCGCGGGCGATCGGATCAGCGCTCTTGGGCTCGGCGAGGTCGGGATGGAACGCGAGCCACAGGCTGGAGCACGCACCTGCGGAGCCGCCGCTCGCGCCGATCCGCGCCTTGTCGATGTTCCAATCCTGCGCCTTGCTGCGGACGAACTGCAGCGCCCGCGCCGCGTCGCTCAGCGGACCCCTGACCGGCGGCACGACCTTGTCGGCGGTCGCCTCGCTGATAAAGCGATACTCAATCGAGACCACCGAGATCCCGTTCTTCAGCATCTCCGGGAGCAGCCCCCCCAGCCCGCTCGAGCGGTCGCCGTGGGTCCAGCCGCCGCCGTGGATGAAGAACAGCAGCGGCGTGGGCTTGGAGGACTCTGCCTTCCAGAACGTGAGTACCTGCTTCGGGTGCTTGCCATAGGCGACATCCTCCAGCGTCCCCTTCTGCAGCGGGGGCTGCACGGGCTTGGCCGGCTTGGCGGCCGGCTTGGCGGCCGGCTTCTTCACGGGCGGCGCGTCGGCGCTCCAGCCGGACAACGGCAGTAATACGGCCAAAGCTCCCGCCATGACCCATCGAGCGATTCCTTGCGGTTTCATTTTTTCCCTCTCGGCTTGTGCGTCTATTCGAACCGGGGCCAGCCCTGCGTGGTGGGCCGGCTCAGCGCTGGGTCGGGGCCTTGAGCTTTTCGATCAGGAAGGCGGCGCTGGTCGCGTGCTTCACATCGGGCGCGCCGGGATAGACGACCTCGGCGGGCACGCCGCACTCCTTGCAGTGCTCCTGCAACTTCACGCCGAAGTTTGCGGTATGTGTCGGATCCTTCTGGTCCTGTCCAAGCGCAGGCGGCGCGCCGAAGGACATGTGGATCGGCGGATCATCGGCGGTGACGAGGGCGTAGGGGGAATACTCGGCGATCCACGGCAGGATGGTGTCGCGCTTGGCCAGAAACTCATCGAACTGCGACAGCTTCTTTTCCTTGTCGCCGGCGAAGCCGAAGGCGTGGCCGCCATAGCGGCTGTTCGGCGTCCACTCCTTCATCTGCTTGGGGTCGAGCGTCGTCTGCGGGCCGGATACCGCGGCGCACCACAGGCGCGTGGATTCGCGGGCGATCGGATCAGCGCTCTTGGGATCGGCGAGGTCGGGATGGAACGCGAGCCATAAACTGGAGCACGCGCCGGCCGAGCCGCCGGAGGCGCCAATGCGCGCCTTGTCGATGTTCCACTCCTGCGCCTTGCTGCGGACGAACTGCAGCGCCCGCGCCGCGTCGGTCAGCGGACCCTTCACCGGCGGCACGACCTTGTCGGCGGTCGCCTCGGGGATAAAGCGATATTCAACCGAGACCACCGAGATGCCGTTCTTCAGCATCTCCGGCAGCAGCCCGGCGACACTGGAGCGGTTGCCGCCCATCCAGCCGCCGCCATGGATGTAAAACAGCAACGGCGTAAGCTTGTCGGATTCGGCCTTCCAGAAGGTCAGCACTTGCTTGGGATGTTTGCCATAGGCCACGTCTTCCAGCGTCGCCGGGGGCAGCTTCGGCGCGGGTCTGGACTCCTTGGCGGCTGTTTTCTTCGCCGGCGCCTTCTCGGCGGCGGCGCCGGACAGCGGCAGCAGGACTGCTAGTGAACCGGCCAACATCCAACGGACGACGCGTTTCAACTTCATCATTTGCTCCTCTTCGGTTGCGCTGCGCTGTGCACAGCGCGCCGCATTATGCCTTGCGCCGCAAGCTTGCCAAGCCAGAACCGCGCGGCGATTTTCCAAGGCCGGGAGACCGAAACCGCCGGTTTTTCCAATGCTTGGAAAAGTTGAGCGCGAAAGTTTCCATGCCTCTTGAAAACCGCAGTTGTCTGCAGGTATTCGCACTCGCGTAGCGGTTATTTCCGGGTGAGGCGCAGGGCGGGTTGGCCGCGTTCTGACGAACGCGGCTACGCAGTGGTTGCGGTGACCTTGCGCAGCAAAATCATGAGGACAAAATCATCATGCCACGCAGAAGGAAAATGATGATTTTGTTCGCCATGATTTTGAGACCTTCGATGTAGCCGCACTCGTGAGCGTGCGGCCCACCGCGACCCCAGCAACGCCGTCGCCGCGTCAGGGGGACTGCGACTCGAAGCGATAGCGGCCCGCCGCAACGGAGAGTTCGGCGCGGCCTGCGTTCAGGCGCAAGAGCGTCACGCCGGGCACCTGCGCGAGCGGCTTCCCCGACTCCGTGATGGCTGCAGCTGCGCGGGCGGGGATGGCAACCGTCGCGGTGGTGCCCGCGGGAATTTCCACGATCAGCTTGAACACCGGGCCGGCTTCGGCGCGGACGAAGACACTGCCGCGCGGTGTCGGCGTGCGCGCTTCGGCCCACTGCAAACTCCCGAGCTGAGGGCGGATCTGAAACTTCGACCAGCCGGGCGCGAGCGGCTCGATGCCCATGAGCTTGCGCGGCAGCACATTCGCCGGCGCCGCGCCCCAGGCGTGGTTCCAGTCCTGGTTGGGTTTGTATTTCGTGTCCCACGCCTCCAGCGCGATCGTCGTGCCGACGCGCTCGATCATATGCGTCCAGCTGCGATCGCCTGGCGCGGTCATCAGCGCGAGCGCGTGCCTGGCCTCGCCGGCATCAAACAGCGCGTCCATCAGGAACTGGGCGGCATAGACGCTGCACGCCATGCCGCGGCCGCGCACAAATTCCGTCACGCGCGCGCGGCGCTCCGGCGGCACCAGCCCGAACGCCAGCGGGAACAGGTTGGCGTGCTGCGAACTGTGCGTGCTGCCTTCGCCATCGAGGTAGAGGCCGCTCGCCGCATCGAATAATTTTTCGTTCAGCGTCTTCGTCACCCGCGCGGCGGCGTCTTGATACCGCTTGGCGTCATCGGCCTTGCCGAGTGCGGCGGCGATGAGCCCCATGCGGTCCAGCGCGCGGGCGTGGAATGCGTTGACCACCGTGTTCACAGGGCGCAGGTCATAGCCGTCGCGTTCGCCGAGCGGCCAGTCCACGATGTCGCGGATCGTCTTGATGTGGATCGCCTGGCCGACGGCGGCGGGCAGCGGCCCCTTCGGGATGGAGATCAAGCCATCGGGCCGGGCGAGCGCAAGCAAGGTCTTCGCCTGCAAATCGGGATAGAACTTCTGCATGCTCGCCGCGTCGCCGCTGAAAAGATAATCCTCCCACGCCATGAGCACGGAAAAGAGAATCCACTCCGTGGGCCACGTCGGATGTGTGATCAGATACTCGTGCGTGTACCGCGGCAGGCCGAACTCGCCGGTCGTGTAGTACCAGCCCAGTTGGTTGATGTAGGCGTCGGCCTCGTAGGGCTTGCGCTCGCGGTCGCCATCCACGAACACGCCACCGAAACTCGTGGCCTTCATGGAATATTTGCACAGCTCCCAGATCGCGTTGATTTTTTCATCGGAGCAGCGGAACTGGCCGGCCGCGTCATCGAAAGGATACTGCGCCATGAGTTGCACCACCTGCGCCGCCTGCAGCGCGGCCGGCGCATTTTCGATCTCGACGTAGCGGAACGGCATCACCGGCCCGATCACCTTCGCCATCAGCCGCGCATCGGCCGCCTTCAGCGGCACGAGATACTGTTCCTGCCCGGCCTTCAGGATCAGTTCGGCCTGCAGGTAGCGCACCGAGCCGCCCGGCTTGCGGTCCACGACGCCCGGCGCGGAAAGTTTTTCACCGAGGTGCACGACCACTTTCCGTCCGTCTTCCGCCTGAGGGAACTGCAGCTGCAACCCCGCGAAGGCTGCGCGCCCGAAATCCACGAACACATGCCCGGGCCCCACCTGCTTGAACTCGGCCGGATGCACAGGCGTCTGTGTCACCGCGAGATAGGTCACCCCCTTCTCCGCCGCCCCGCTGCCGAGCGGCAGCAACGCCGCGAGCAGCCCGCCCACCATCGCCGTCCTCGAAATCATGTTCATAGCTTTTACCCTTTCGCAAACCGCAGCGCAGTATGCCACACGCCGCAAACTTGGCGAACCAAACCTTGGGAAAGGTGGTGCTATTGCGCTGTTCAATGCGTAGCGTGCACCGGCAAGACTCGGAGCGGCGGCACTCCTGCCGCCGTTGCAGATCGTCGGAGGTGAGCCGGGCTCATGCTGCACGTGTAAGACCGGCATGAGGTTATGTTGATTCGGCGGCAGGAGTGCCGCCGCTCCGGACCAGGCAATCCGCTGACATTGCTTCGGTTTTGTGTGACTTTGAAAAGTCACGGGCGGTGCAAGAGCTTGGTGGACTCGATGTGGCCTTCGAGGTCGGAGGGCTGGAACCACGTCGGCTTCAGTTGGTCCCGGCTGAAGATTTTTTCGGCCTGGTCGGTGTAATGCGGTGAGGCGGGGTCATCGCTCTCACCGTACGGCGTCGCGCTCCAGCTCTGCACGGCGCCGCGCTTGAACTGCACGAGCTGCGTCCAGTTCTGGCCCCAGTGTCCATAGAACACTTTGCCGCTCAGCGGTCCGGTCATCGCACGCAGCGTCATCGCGCCGCCACCGGAATCGGCGCCGGAGAACGGCCACGATTTGTCGCCGCGCTGGATGCGGTTGGCCTGCCCGTAGGCGACCTCCGCGCTGCCGTGGTTCTTCACCAGCCACGCGACCGCCTCCGCGAATGCGTCCAGCAGCGCGCGCGGGGAGCTGTCGGCCTTCAGCTTGTGCTCCGCGGCCATGACACGCCAGCCGCGGTACAGCGTTGCGCCGGCGCTGTCCTTTTCCATGAAGCCGTTCCACGCGAGCAGGGTCGCGACAGCTTGGCGCAACACAACGGGCTCGACGCCTGCGCGGCGCCTGTCGAGGCCCACCTCCTGCGCGGCCTTGCGGAGCGCAGCCTGCCATTGCTCGCAACGCTCGGCGTGCGTATCAAGCACGATGGCTTGCGCCTCCTGTACGGTCAGCTTGGGATGCGCCTCGATCAATTCGATGGCGCGGCGGCCACGCGAGTTGATGGCGCCCGGGGCGCTGTTGAAGATGTAGGACGGGAACCGTGCGGGATCGAGTTTGAGCCCGCGCGCCATCATGTCGGGGCCGATGTTGCAGTTTTGCATGTAGCCGGCCGGCGGATTGAGCACCTGCACGAGGTCCTGCATGGGATGGAGGCCGAGCCATTCGGTCTTGCCCGTGTCGCCGGGCACGGGACGCGCGAAATCGTAGCCGGGCGGGCGGACCGGCACGCGACCGGTGCGGACGTAGCGGATGTTGCCCTCGACATCCGCGTACATGATGTTCTGCTCCATCAGTTCGTTCATCGCCAGCGCCGCGTCGAACTCCGCGAGGTTGCGCGCCGTCGCCATCCGATAGAATTGCGTGACAAGCTCAATCTCGCCGAGATAGGGACACGCGACGGCATAGGCCTTTTTCCCCTCGCGCAGCGCGATCGGCCCGTGATGGCTGCGCTCCAGCGTGCGCACGACCGGTGCGGCGCCTTTCACGGCGATGGTCACGGCCTCGCTCGTCATCTCGCGCCAGCCGTCGTCGTAGCGGTAGCGCCGCGGCTGATCGGGATCGGTCTGCTCGACGTAGACATCGGTCGTGTCCGGCCCGCCGGTCGTCATGGCCCAGCCGAGAAACGCATTGTGGCCGACGCCGATCAGCGGCGTGCCGGCCGGTGCGAAGCCGCTGATGTCGTGGCCGCCCGCGTGCAGCCGGAATTCATAGAACCGGAAGGCGCCTTCCAGTCCCACGTGCGGATCAATCAGCAGGAAGGCCGCGCCATCGGCCGTGCGCTCCGGCCTGACCGCCCATTCGTTGCTGAAAAAATGCCACTCGTTGCGCCGCCCCAGCTCGCGCTTCGCCGCACCCATCGGCCAATGGAAGATGAGCGCGCGGCTCAACGCGGGAATCATCCACGGCTCGATCTGCAACGCATTCGCCGTCTTTTTTTCGGGATGCCCTGCGAGATAAGCGCGGACGCCATCCTGAAAGGCCTCGCACAACGCGCGCACCTCCGCGGGTACTTCGGGATAGCGCTTTTTGCATACCGCCTCGTGACCAGCCATGCGCGCCTCGAAATCGGCCTCGACCGCCTTCGGCCCGGTGACCTCCGCCGTGCGCCCGAGGGCCTCGCGGTAATTGGAATAGATTTGTTCGAGCCGGTCCTCCGCCTGCACATAGCCGAGGCCAAAGGCGCCATCCGGCAAGGTCGCAGCGAAGATGTGCGGAACGCCCCAGACATCGCGCTTGATCGTCACCTCGCCCGCCAATCCGCTGCCGAGCGTCACGCCCAGCCCAACCAGCACGCCGAAAAACCAGCGCGGATTCATGAGTTTCATCTTCATGGTCAGTTCCCGTTTCACGTCAGCAACACTACGCGGAGACTGTTGCGTTGGTTACAGGTTGGAGTTTTCCGCTGTAGCGGCGGCCTGCGTCTGCCGACGGCGGCCATCCGTCTTCGTCAAAGCACTTCGCCGGGACCAGCAGGCCGCCGCTGCAGAAGAAAGCGCAGCACAATATCACTGCGCGGCGGCTTTTTTCTTCTGCTGCTGTTGCAGCTTCTTGGGGCCCGGGCGCGGGCTTTCGAAGAGCGGCGCAACGAGTTGGGCGTTCCACGCCTCGAAGGCGGCGGTCAGGCGCTTGACCACGTCCGGTTTCTCGGCGGCGAGGTCGCGCGTTTCGCCGATGTCGGCTTCGAGGTCAAAGAGCTGCGGCTTCTCGGCTTTCGCGAGGCTCGCCAGCTTGTAGCGGCCTTCGCGCACGGCCCACGTCACGCCGCCGCCGGTGCGCCAGAAGAGGCGCTCGTGCGGCGCGGCTTTGTTGTCGCCGAAGAGATACGGAATCAAATTCACGCCGTCGAGCGGCTTCTCCGGCGGCTGCGCACCCGCGAGCGCGAGCGCGGTCGGGAGCAGATCGAGCGCGATCACCGGCTCGTTATAGACCGCGCCCGCCGGCAGCCGGCCCGGCCAGCACGCGACAAACGGCACGTGGATGCCGCCTTCGAGCACCTGCCCCTTGCCGCCGCGCAGCGGCGCGTTGCTGCACGGTACGACGGTGATCGGCCCGCCGTTATCGGAGAGGAAGAAGATCAGCGTGTCGTTCTCGAGCTTGTGCTCGCGCAGCGCGGCCAGCACCGTGCCGATGCCGTCATCCATCGCGCTGTTCATCGCGGCGTAGGTGCGGCGCTTTTCGTCGGCGATGTGCGGGAAGCGCGCGAGGTATTTCTCCGGCGCCTGCAGCGGCGTATGCACCGCATTGTAGGCGAGGTACAGAAAGAACGGCTCGGCCTTATGGCGGCCGACAAAGGCGACGGCCTCGCGCGAGAGGATGTCGGTCATGTAGCCCTCGTGCGCCACCAGTTCCTGGTTGCGGTTCAGGGGAATCCGGTATTCCACCTGCCAGGTCTTGGCCGCCGGCAGCGGATTCTTTTCGTCCGGCAGGTACAGGTGGCCGCCGCCGCGGAAGCCGAAGTATTCCGCAAAGCCGCGCTCGTTCGGGTGGAAACACGGCGCCGCGCCCAGATGCCATTTGCCGATCGCGCCCGTCACGTAGCCGGCGGCGCGCAAGGGCTTCACCAAAAAGGTTTCGGTCAGCGGCAGGCCGACCTTGGTGTCTTCCGGCAGCCAAGCGGGATTGTTCTCGTGCCCGAAGCGCTGCTGGTAGCGGCCGGTCATCAGCCCCGCGCGCGTCGGGCTGCAGAACGGGTGCGACACATACCCGTTGGTGAAGCGCACGCCGTTTTTCGCGAGCGAGTCAATATGCGGCGTGGCGATGTCCTTGCACCCGTTGAAGCCGACGTCGGCGAAACCGAGGTCGTCGGCCAGGATGACGATGATGTTGGGCCTATCCCGACCTGTGGTGAGCGCCGTCGAACCAGCGGAGTCGAGGGGTTGGCGAGCGCCAGCAGCGAAACCTGCGGGGGCAGCCAGCGTCGCCAGCCCCAAACCAGCAGCCTTCAGAAAGTCACGGCGCGAGGTTGTCTGCATAGGATATCCTTTCGGTCAACGCCACGGAGTATGCCACGCGCCGGTCACTTGCCAAGCCAAACGCAGCCGCACTCATGACGTGTGCTTTTCTGCTCCTGTAGCGGGGGGCTGTGTCCGTCGACGGCGGCCGTCGGGCCCCGCAAAGTCTGATGAAGCCGGAAGGCCGCCGCTACAGTTGGCCACATTCTGACGAATGCGGCTACACCAGAGATGTCGCGGGATGTAGCCGCGCTCGTCAGAGCGCGGTCAACCGCAGCTTCACCGCCACACAGCCGCGGGAGCTGTGGCCCCCGCCCACAAGAACAGCAAGCCCCGCCCTATTTCCCGGGCAGCGGTTTGAATTCGCCGAAGGGATGCGGGAGTTGCTGACTGTAGTCGCGCAACAGGGCCTGCATCGCCTTCAGCCGCTCGGCCTGGGCCTGATCGGCGGCGAGGTTGTGCTGCTCCTGCGGGTCGACCTTCAGATCATAGAGCTGGTCGAGGTCGAAGTAGGCCGGATAGTTCTTTTCGGCATCGTAGGAGTGGGTGTTCTTTTCCATCGGCTCGCACCAGTGGTTGAACTTCTTCCCGGTCTTCATGGCCGCGAGCACCTCGGGCGTGTAACGGACGGCGATGTACTTGAAGCCTTCGGCGGTGACCACGGCGCGCTCGGTGGTGATCTCCAGCAGCAGCGAATCGCGCCGGTAACCCGGTTCGCCACGCAGCAACTTCGCGAAGCTCTGGCCGTCGAACCTGGACTGCGACTTGATGCCGCATACTTCAAGGATCGTCGGCGCGAAATCTATGTTCGCGACCAGATCGGCACACACGCGACCCACGGGCATGATGCCCGGCCAGCGCGCGACGAAGGGCATGAGCGCCCCACCCTCGTAGCAGGTGAACTTGGCCGGGTTGCCGTTGTCGCCCGCGAGCAGGACCAGCGTGTTGCCGGCGAGCCCGAGGTCGTCGAGCTTTTTGAGTACAGCGCCGACACCGTCATCGAGCCACGTGCTGCCCGCGGTCATCAGTTTAAGGCCCGCCTGCCGGACGCGGCGCAGCACGTCTTCGCGCGGCGGCTGGACCTGGGGCAGCTTGTCGAGGTAGCCGCGCGGCGTTGCGCGTGGATCGGCGGACTTGAGCGAGTTGAACGGTGAAGGGCCGTGGACCAGCGTCGGCGCCATGTAGAGGAAGAACGGCTTGTCCTTATTTTGCGCGATGAATTGCAGCGCGCCATCGGTCACCCATTCCATGTTGTGGACCTGGAGCGGCTTCGGCAGCCAGTGCTTGGCGCCGGGCCTGGCGTCGCCGACGTTATTGGCGTAGAGGCTCTCGGCGTAGTCGAAACCGCACTCCTTCACGCTCTGCTGCACCACCGCGTAGCCGGCCTCCAGTTTGGCGCGGATGTCCGGCGCGGCGGGATCAGCGTCCTGCGCGAACTTCGGCGGCGGCGCGCCGCTGCCTTGATGCCACTTGCCGACCATGCCGGTCACATAGCCCGCCTCGCGCAGGGCAAAGGCAAGGCACGTGCGCTGGTCGCGCTCGGCATAGACGCCCGCCTCCCAGCCGAGATTCGCCGGCGCGTTGACCGGCGTCTTCGCCTGCTGGCTGACGCTGCGGCTGGCGTAGCGGCCGGAGAGCGCGTTGTAGCGGCTCGGGCTGCACACCGCGGAGGCCACGTAGAAGCGCGTGAACTTGAGGCCGTCACGCGCGAGGCTGTCCATGGCCGGCGTCAGCACCTTGCCGCCAAAGCAGCCGATCTCGTCGAGGTCGTGGTCGTCGGTATAAATCAGGATCACGTTCGGCCGGCGCGCGGGCGCAGCGCGGCTCACGGTCGCCGCCGCGGCGGCCAGACCCAGCCCGGAGAGCTTCAGAAAATCACGGCGCGAGGTTGTGTGCATACCATGCCCTTTCGTCTGACGCCGCGCAGTATGCCACGCGCCGACCACTTGCCAAGCCAAACACGCCGCAGACGCAACTGAACCGCAGCACTGGCACCCAACCCTGCCCCCACACGGCCTGCCCCGCTCTTACAGGCGCAATTATTCGTTGCAGGGCGGTGGCGGGTGCGGACCCTTCGAGCCCGGTCAAGAGCCTGGCTTCTGCCCTTCTTTTGGATTATGGAGGGTTTTTTTCAGCTCCTCGAGTTTCGCGGCGAAGGCCGCATACTCCTCCGCGGAGAGGACGGCTTTCACGGGTTCGGCATTACGCAATAACGAGGGGGCGGTGTGCATGAACTTTTTCTTTTCGGCCAGCACTTGTTTCAATTCCGCACGGTTGGCAGCCGTCCGGAGCTCTTCCACCTTTTTCTGGTAGCGATCGACCTCGCCGCGGTTTTTGGCAAACCACGCGCGCCATTCCTTCTGGGCCTCCTCGGCGACCTTGAGACCTTTCGCCCGCGTCTCGTCGGAGAGCTTCATCTGTGCGAGAAGGTGGAAGACCTTTACCGCATGGCCGTCGAGCGGGCCATGATGCGCCAGATCCTCCTCGATAGCCCCGGTGCGGAGGCAGCAAACCATTACCGCCGTCAGCAGCATCACGATCAATCTCTTCATAGGGGCACCTATTATTCATTCTCGACCGGCGCGCCGCTGTCTTTTTGTTTTGCGGCGAAGGTCATCGCTTCGAGATTCTGGTAGGCGATGCGGTCGGGCAGGTTCATCGCAAGCACCTTGCTCTTCAGGTCGGACGGCATGTGCGCATACTCGGCCTTGGCCAACCACTCCTCAAGCAGTTTCTGGCAGTCGGCCTGCGCCTGCTCCGCAGCCGGGGTGCCGAGGAGATTTTTCCGCTGGTAGGGGTCCTTCTGGTTGTCGTAGAGCAGCCACGGGCCGTGGACACCGACGGTGTAGGTGTATTGCTTCGTGCGCACGCCGCGGAAGTACGGGCGGAACACCGGCGCCTTGGGATCGTCCTTCACTTTGTCGGCATCCTTGTTGTTCGAGATGTGCATGATGAACTGCGAGCCGGGCCCGCTCACCGGCTCGCCGCGCACCGCAGGCGCGAGGTTCGTGCCGTGGCACGAGGCCGGCACCGGCAAACCTGCCAGTCCGCAGAGCGTCGGGAAGAAATCAATCTGACCGAGCAGTTGCTGCGGCCGCGCACCCGCGGGAATTTTCCCCGGCCACCGCGCGAGAAACGGGATGCGGATGGATTCCTCCTCGGGATGCCGCTTGCTGCCCTTGCCCTGCGAGCCGAACATCGAGCCGTGGTCGGAGGTGTAGATGACGAGCGTGTTCTGCGCGAGCTTCAGCTCGTCGAGCCGCTGGAGCAGCCGGCCCAGCTCGCGGTCGATCGCGCTGATGTGGGCGTGATAGCCCTGATAGGCCGCGGCCTCGTCCTCCTTGTGCTTGTCCTTGTCGCTGAAGTTCGGCCGGTGCGGGAGCGAGCCCAGGGGATAGAGCGCCTTCATGTCGTCGGGCGGATCGGTGAAGACCGCGTGCGGCGGGTTCCAGCCCACCATGACGAAGAAGGGCTGCTGCGCCTGCGCGCAGGTCTCGACGAACTTCAGCGCCTGGTCGGTCATGCCGGTGGCGTTGTACCCCTTGTAGAACGTGCGCTTGCCGTTCTCCTGGTAGGAGGACTTCCAGTGGTGATCGGTATTGGCCCAGACGTGCGCCTGCGCGAAACCGGCGGTCTCGGGACGCATGCCGATATGCCACTTGCCGATGTAGCACGTCTTGTAGCCGGCCGCGCCGAACACCTTGCCGAGCGTCGGCTGGTTCGCGGCGTCGAGCACCGCGCCGTTGTTCTCGAGCCCGCGCGTGGCGTAGGGCCACTTGCCCGTCATGATCATCGTGCGCGCCGGCATACAGATCGGGTTGTTGCTGATGCAGGTCACAAAGCTGACGCCCTCCTGCGCGAGCCGCGCCATCATCGGCGTCTTCAGCTCCGGCATCTCCGTGAACGACAGGCTCTGCCACCGGTGCTCATCGCTGAACGCGAAGATGATGTTGGGCCGTACCACGGCTGCATCGGTCGCTGCACGACACACCGGCACTGCCACGGCAGCAATACCGGCGCCGGCCAGTTTCAGGAAATCACGGCGGGAGGTTTTTTTCATGACTTGGTTTTCGCGCTGGGATGATTGGTGGTGATACCGGCGTTGGGATGCGCCCGCAGATAGGGCAGGACTTCGTTATCGAAATCATGGCCGCCATCCTTGCGGCGGTTGGCGGCGATCCACCAGATGAAATGGGTCTTCGTCAGGTTCGCGGAGGCGATCTGGTCATCCGGGAAACGGGCGCCGGCCCGCTCCGGCATGAGGTCCTGCCATTCGACACCCATCCAGCAGGGCCACCGGCCGGCGTTGGCCAACACCTGCGGGCGGAAGTGTGAGTTGTAATGTCCGCCCTTCATGGTGCCGTCGAGATCGGGAAAGCCAAAGCCGCCGCCCGCCTCCAGCATCGCCCGGGCAAACTTTTCCCTCACGGAGTCATCGCCGCCGAAACTCCACCACGCGCCCAGCACGCCGCACGGCGTCTGCGGGAAGTATTTCACCATCTCCGCCAGACGAAACATACAACTCCGGGCCGTGGCATCGTTGTATTGACCGACCTTGAGGCTGCCCTCGTAGGGGATCTCGGCGGTGGTGACGAATGCCAGACGTGGATCTGAGTCGTAGCGCGCAGCAAACGCCTTGGTGAAGGCCAGGTAACGATCCGTGGTGCTCGGCATGTGGATGGTGGCGAAGCGGATGTCGCTCAACTTCTGATGTGAGCTGCGCACCCGCTGGCCACCGTCATAGACGGGGTTGTCAATCATGTCACCCGGGCAAGCCTGGGGAACCCGGCCCCAGCCCTGCCAGGAAAGACTGAAACCGATCTTCTTGCCCGGCGGCAATCCGTTCAACAGCGTATCGATTTTGTCCCTGCAGAACTGCCCCTTGTTGGTCTCGATCTGTCCCCAGGTGACGTACATGAACAAGCCTTGGAACAACTTGCCATCCGCTCCCTTGAGCACGCGAAAGGATTTGTTATTGGTCGCATAGGTGTCGGGTTCGAGCATCACATAGTGTCCCGGGAACCATTTCTTCGCGGCAGCCGTAGCCTTGCCTGATTCGACGGCGCCAGCAGGACAGGCCAACGACACCAGCGACAGCAACAACAGCAGCATGATGGAGTTTTTTGGTTTCATGATGACCAGCCTCCCTTTCCGAGAAGTGCAGGACTCTTGTTGGGCGTCATCCCGCCCGCTCCCGCGGGCAACGGTTCAACCTCCTTGATCCCCAGCCGATAGGCTTGCGCGAAGGCAAGCACGACCGGACCGAAGGCATGAGGATCGTTGTGCACCCAACAGTAATTCTTGTAATCCGCCTTGGTTCCTTTGCCGGGACAAAGGCAGGCCTTGCAGGTGTGACTCACCGAGCCATCACGGTCAACGTAGGCCAGATAGCCCCGCACGCCTTTCTCGAGCACGCTCCCGGCGACATCACGGGTCTTCACCTTTTCCGTCCCGGCCGCACCCAGCGCACTCACGTTGAGCAACCAGCCTGCGAGCAGAAACAACCATGCGTATCGGTTCATAGTATTCCTTGTTCAGCGAGTCCCCAAACCCACCGGCATCCAGACGCTCATGGCGGAACGCCCGCGATTGGCCCAAGCGAAATAGGGGATCAGGCGCAGTTCCAGCGGCTGAAAGCTTTCCTGTCCCAGTGGCCGATAGAGACCCGTCCAGGGGGCTTCCGGCAGGCGCAACGCTTGCCCCCGCAGGCTCACCACCTTGGAACCCAAGGCGGTGGTGGCGGAGAACAGGCCCTGGATTGGCTCCAACTGGATATCCTTCGGGAGATAGACCTCCGGCACACGAATGCCTGCGGGCAGATCGGGCGATTCCACGCAATAGAGCACCGGCCCGCGCATCACGGCGACCTGATTGCGGGTGGCTTCCACACGCGGGTCGGCGGTGATGAGTTGCGCGTTGCACGGTAGCGATAGCGTGATGACATCGCCGGGTTGCCAGACCTGGCCAAGCACAAGGTAACCATGTTCAACCTTTGGCTTGGACACCGGTTTCCCGTTCACGGCGACATCCGCTTTCGCGGCCCAACCCGGCGCGCGCAGGCGCACGGCCACAGGTTTCGCCGGCGCTTGACGGATGACCAGCTTCACCTCGCCGCTCCACGGATAGTCGGTGATCTGTTCCAAGGCAAAAGTCTCGGTGTCATTGAGCCGGCAGGTGACTTTGTTGCCGCCGTACTGATGCACCCAGAGTCCTTCTTCATCACGGCTGTAGAAGTAGGCCGTCAATTGCGCCATCGTGCGCAGCAGGTTCGAGGGACAACAGATTTCCTTCCGACCGGGCGCACCGCGCTGCGCCATGTCGTTCCACCCTTTCGACTGGTAGTTCTCGTCGTAGCGCCGGAGCACCGCCCGGTAGAACCAACTCCGGCCATCCAGCCCGAGGCACGGCAGGAAGCCATTGAACATCTCGCGCTCCATGATGTCGGCGAACGCAGCATCCGGCTGATGGACCAGCATCCGGTAGCCCCACATGAAGACGCCGATCTGGCCGCAGGTTTCATTGTAGCAGTCGCTGTTCGGCAGCTCGTAGGGTGCGCCGGCAGCTTCAACCGCGGGCGCGCTGTGCGAGAGCGTGATGGGATGCGCGCTGACGCCGCCATGGACGAACATCTTGCGGGCGGTCAGGTCGGTCCACAGTCCATCGAGGGCCTCGGCGAGCTTGGCGTCGTCCCGCTCGGCGCACAAATCGGCCGCGCCGGTATAAAGGTAGGTGAAGAATACATTGTGACCGACGATCTCCCGGGAACTGCGCACCGGCACGCGATCCTGAATCAGGTCCGTGCCATCGATGCCGGGCTGCATGGCCCATAGCGGCTGCCGTCGCGGCTCGCTGCCGCGCTTATCCACGATGAATTGAGCGCAGGCCAGATACTTGGCTTCACCCGTCAGCCGTGATAGCTCCACCAGCCCCATGATCGCCGACGGATTGTGCGCCATGTAGGGCTTCACCGTGACGCCCAGATTCGCGCAAAGGAAATCGCCGACGCGCCGCGCGACGTTCAGCAAACTGTCCTTCCCGGTCATGCGCTGATGAATGACGCCGGCTGTGAGCAGGTGGCCCATGTTGTAGATTTCGTGGTCTTGCGCATTCTGGAAGCGTGGCTTCTGCGACGCCAGCGGCAGGGTGGAGAGATAACCATCGGGCTGCTGCGCGGCGGCGATGAGCGCGATGGCTTCGTCCATGCGCCGCGCCAGCGTGGGATCGTGGTTCATCCGCCAGACACACGCGGCGGCTTCGATCCATTTGTAGAGCCATTCGTCCTGCCAGGTCGTGCCGGCGTAGGCGCCGGAACCGGGCTTGGCCGCGAAACGAAAATTATCCAGCACGTGGCCCTGCTCCGGGTCGGCGAGCCGCCGCCATGATTCATCCAGCGTCACCTCGCACAATTGCCGATAGCGGTCGGCCCAGAAGCCCGTGGTCCACTCGACCGCCTCCAGCGGCAACGGCCGCAGCCGCGCGTGGGGACTGCGACTGTGATCCACAATGTAGGCAGGTGGAGCTGTGTTCCCGGCCGCAAAGAGCGGATGATACAGGACGAGACATAATACAAAATATTGCAGGAGGATTCTTTGCCATTTGAGCAGCTGTGTCGCAACAAGAGTTACTATGGTTTGCATAAGATAACGGTGACCTTGCTATGTGGTGTACAGAGGAAATCGATGGTTATGTTTCATGGTCAGTAAACTGGCAGCCAAACGCTAAAATAGTCACTGGATCGATTGAGCCTTGCGTAGTAGGGAATCATGCTCACCGCAATGAGTCGGTCGTTCTGCGCCATTGTTTTGCTGCTATTCGCAAAACGCGCCTCGTAGTAGGTCGTGGTTGCCGTTGGGGCGTAGCTCAGCTTGTTTGCGGATACCGTTGCGGTTGTGCTGTAGACCAGCGAACCCATGAGCTTCACCAACCCGCCCAGTTCTTTTGTATAGACGGGTCGCAGAACTGCGGCAGCAGGAACACGGACATTTTCAATGGGCACTCCCTCCGGCACATCATCACCTTCGAGACAATAGACGACAGGCCCACGCATGACAGCAACCTTGCCGCGATTATCCACTATTCTCTGATCAGCAGCCATAAACCGGACAGGCATAGGAAACTCCATTTCTATTTTGTCCCCCTTTATCCACGCTCGACTCACTTGGGAATAGGCGCCGCTTTTAGCTGCTGTATCAATCACTTTTCCATTCAACCTGATGCTGACCGAGGCATTCACCCATCCGGGAACACGCAGAAATATATTAAATGCTTTTTTGCTCTCCACCTTATTAACAACCAATTCCACTTTGCCATCCCATGGATAATCGGTTTTCTGCTGGAACTCCACAGATCCACCCCAAGGGAGTTGAACGTTTAAGGTGTTATTCCCGTAGAGGTTCACCCAGCACCCTTCTTCATTGACACTGTAGGCCATTTCCGCTGATCGGGCCAAGGCGCGCAACACTTTCGGCGGACAGCAGGCCACGCGCATTGGCGAGGTTCTTCTCCAGGTGAATTGCTTTTGAATCCAATGCCCCGTTACATTCTCGTACATGCTCCCGACCCGCTTCGAGGAGGCCGTCTGCTCTTGCGGATTGGCGTAAAAGTATTTGCCATGTTCCAGATCTACACAGCCAGGAACACTGTTGTACAGGCAGCGCTCAACTTCATCCATATAGACTGCATCGCCCGTAGCCTGAAACATGAAATACATCCATTCCATAAAGAGGCAAAGGGTACAGGTTTCATTATAGCCATGATCGTTGGGCAGATCGTAGCCGATGCCAATGGCCTCCGTAAGTTTGGCCCCTGGATAGGTGATGCCCTTGACACTCTGTTGAGGACGCGCCCCCATGGCCACCGAGCCTACGGCACCAGTAATATACTTTTTCGTCAGCATCGTGTTTTGGGCGAGGCGCCGTAATGCACCCAGCAGTTCCTGGTCACCCGTATAGCCGTACAAATGCGTTGCGCCGGTCACGTATTGCAGGGAAAACGTGCCGTGACCAAAAATCTCTTGAGCGTCGCGCAAGGGGGGGCCAAAAGGTGATTTCTTTTGGTAATACGCTACGGTGGCATCCATAAAACGTTTATTCCCACTGCGAGCGTACTCAGAACAATAGGCTTGAGGAATATTATCCCCCATGTAGCCGTGATTGACTTTGTTAGTCAGGTAGGCACCCATGGTCGTATCGGCCAGATCGATGAACAATCTGGACCCGGTAGCTTGGTAATGCGACAGGGCAGCAGCATGGAGAAACCCGTGATTATAATGGAGACATCCGTGGGTTTGCTTTTTACCCCCTTCCTCCATGCCCCCTTCGCCGGTTTGGATGAGCATTCCCCACGTATCAATCAATCCGATTTCATTCCGGCATTTGGCGATTTGAGGGATCCAATAACTCAATTTCGCCTTGCAATACTCATCCTGACGGTAAGCGACCATGCGGGCGGCCGCATCCAGTATGCAGTAGCAATCCCCATCCCCCCAAACCCGACCAATCACGCCACCCTCCTCCAGTTTCAACGACCTGGGGAAATTGCGAAACGAGGCTCCATTCGTCGGGTTTTGAAACATGCCATCCATTGTTTCGGGCAGATAGATATCTCCAAGCCTCTTCATGCGATCCTGCCAGAAACCACCGGTCCATTTTACCGCGTCCAGAGGCGTAGTATTGGGAATTCTGGCGTGCGAGGCACTAACTTTCCCCGGGGCAGATAGGGCGCCGTTTGTCCCCGCCACCAGCATGAGACACATAACACAGAAGCCGTAGCGTACGTTCATATAGTTGGTCCTATTGAATCTGACGCCCGCCCAGCTTGCGATAGCTCTCCATGGGATACACGGCGTAAACATGGCAGCGCAGCTTCGTCCGCGGGTCTTCCCCAACCCGCAAGATCGAGGAGGGCGAGAGCGTCCCCGTGGTGCCGTGAAAATAGAAATGCGTCTTCCAGTCGCGCGGCAGGCGATAGTCCGCGATGCGGATCACCGTGCCATCCTTGAAGGTCATGGTGATGTCATAGATGGCATCCAGATCCACCTCGAAATCCGCCGTGAAATAAACCTGGCCACCGCGCTTTCCGCCCTTGGCAAAAGCCTCGGTCTTCTTTTCGCGGGTGGCCTCGCCGCGCGCGACCACCTTGACCACGGCGCCTTCCGCGACCGACAGCTCCTGGCGGTAATTATCCGGGTCCTCGTTCAACCGCAGCCCGGTCACGACGATGATGGCGCGATTGCTCTGGTAGGCGGCGGCCTTCGCTTTCTCGGCGGCACCGGCAGGGGACGAGAGCCACGCCAGCAGCAGCCCGACAACGCAGATGATTCTCGATTTCATTCGAACACGATTTCCTTCCCAACGGTTGCGCCTTTCAGGAGTTCAAAATAGTCGCCGCAGTTTTGGGTCGTGACCTTCTTCCCGTTCACGACCAGGTTGCGGAAGACCACCTGGCCCGCGCGTGCGCCGCCCTCGTCTTGCGCGCCGAACAGCGATTTTCGCGCGATAAAGGGTGTATTCACCGTGATGTTTTCGAAGAGGACCTTTTCGTACACGGGCCCGCCCGCCTCGGCGCCGATCGGCATCAAGAAGAGCAAGGGCACGAACGGCGCCTCGATGGTGATGTTCCTGAAGGTGGAGTTTTTCACGGTGCCTCGGGAGATGTTGATGGTCTGCCGCGATGGCCAGGCGTTGAAGGCGATGACCTGCAGCCCATCCACTTCACAGCCGTCCGGGTTGCGGATCCACAACGGCTCGGCATTGGCGAGTTGCCAGATCGTGTAGTTCCGCACGCGGGCGGGACCGCCGACCTTCAGGTTCGTGTCAGCCGCCATGACGAAGCAATCGTCGAGATGCCAGCCCTTGTACGGCTCGGACGCCGGCACCTCGCGGGTGAAGCCATCGGTGTTGCCATGCCACGCGCCGACCACGGCGACGTCGCGCACGGGCGAGGTGGAGTGGCTGATGTGGTTTTGCGCGTCGGTGATCTGGATGCCATCCATGCGAACGTCCTTTTCCAGCGTTGTGCGGTAAGGCAAGTCCGACCAGCGCTGCTTGGCGCCCGACATCGTCCCACGCCCACGCAACAACGGCATTTCGCTGATGGCGGGCCGGCGTTCGTCCGCGCTGAAAACGCCATAGACATACGCGCCGCCGGCCAGGTAGGCGGTCTGTCCGGGGTGCAACGTGATGTAGTGCTCCGGATCGGCCGCGTTGAACTGCGAGTAATCATGTACGCCCGGCTCGAAGAAAACGACCTTGGCCTTGGCAAATTCCGCGACACGGCCGGCGCGGCCGGGGCTGACGACCAGTGTGCCCGGCGCGTTTTTGCTGGGGACATCGGTCTCGGGTGCCCGCGCGAACAGGAAGAGCGGATTGCGATAGCCTTCGAAGGCCTGTTTGGATTCGGCGGCCCTGAGCTTTTCGAGCGCTTGGACCGGATTGGGTACCACGGCGATTTTGGCCGGTTTGAGCAACGTGAAACGGATGGTGTTGTCGCCCACGATCTGGCCCTTGATCCCAAGCGTGGAGGGGAAGATGCCGCAACTTCGCAAAGGCAACGTGAGGCCATCCAGCGGCCGTTTGATCCGGACCTCCACTTCGACGGGGCCACCCGCAAAATCGAAACTCGTCCACGAATGGGCATAGGTGTCCGGGTTTTCTCCGGGCCTCTTGTATTCGTTCGAGTGCAGGCCCAGAAAACCGAGCTTGATGTAGTTCCCCTCCGGATCGAGCAACTTGTCCACGGGGCGGTTGTAGGAATAATAAGTGAACGGCTTGTAGACGCGGCCACCGCTCGTCACCGCCACCTCATAGTCGGGCGACGCCGCGACGTCGCCGCCGGGACCGTTCCACACATTCACCTGTGAGTCCGCGACCGGCGCGGCAAGGAGGCCCAGGCTGGCGCCGAGCACCCACAGCAACCGTTGATTTATGTTGATGTTCACGATCCTCACCTTTCTGCACGATATTCAGCCATCTCACCAATAGCGACCAGATCACGCGCAGCCGGCAATGCATATTTTGAAGGCTTTCGCTCCATGATGGCTGGGACTTTCATTTCAGAAACGCCTTGGCCGGCAACCGTGCGTCCAGACCGCCGGCCGGGTCGCGGGCCAGTTCGGGCTTGGCGAGAAACGTCTTCACGTTCTCGAAGCACGGGCGCGGATGCGCGCTCCAGAACAGGTAGTTGAGCTTCAGCTTTTCCTGCGCCAGCGCAAGATGCTCGCCGACGGGGATCGGCTTTTCGTCCTCCGGGTTGACCTGCACGCTGCCGAGCTCCTTGCCGCTATCGAACGCCGCCGTGCGCTGCTTGCTGGCCACGAAATAATCCGGCGACTGCACGGCCGCGCCCAGCGGCACGACGCCCGACATTTTTGGATAGAGCCGGTACGCGCCCTTTTCTGGATCGAAGTATTGGTGCGGTCGTGGATAGACATCCGGGCCGCCCATGCCCACGCCGACCGACTTCATGTAGTCCGTCAGTTCCGGCAGCAGGCCGGCGGGATAATTGACGTACTGGATGACGACCGTGCGCGGGAAGGCGCGGCGCATCGCGGTCAGGCGTTGCTTGAGCGCCTCGAGATAGCCGGCCTCCGTGTAACGCTCGACGCCTGCCTGGGGCGCCTTGCCAAAGTTGGCCGAGGGCGCGGTCTCCGGCAGCACGACGGCCTCGACATTCGGGTCGGCATCGAACTCCCTCCCGAGCGCGGCAAAGAAGGCGTCCATGCGCTCGCCCACCTTCCTGTTCCATGGCACGGGATCGAACGAACCGGAGCTGGCGCGATAAACGCCGCCGCCATACTGCGGCCCTTGAATGTAGGCGGGCACGAGCCGCTGGCCTTTGCCGAACGCCTTGTATTGCACCTGCAACACAAGCTGCTTGCCGTGCTTTTTCAGCAATGCGAGATCCGCTTTGATCGCGGAGAAATCGTAGCGCCCCTCTTCCGGTTCCAGGGCCGGCCAGCCATAGCACTTCTGCACGCCGCGAAACTGGGCCGTAAGATGTTCTTTGGGATTGATGTCGGCCAGGTTGAGGAAAACATAATGACCGGGATGCCACTTGGCGGATGGTGCCGCGGGGGCCGCAACTCCATCGGCGCAGAGACAGAGCAGCGTCGCCGCAAGCAGGTGCTGCACGATGACTCTTACTGGGTTCGGCACTTGAAGTTGTTCAGCGAATTTCATGGCTTCTTGCTGGCGCAGGCTTCGAGGCTGGCGCCGGTGTTTCACCGACCTTCGGGTACATCACGAAAGCGAAGCGTTGGCTGTCAGGCGACCAACTGTTGACGTTGATGGTGCCCTGGCCGCCGTTGAACGCGATGATGTCGGCCTGCTCGCTGCCGTCGGGCCGCATGCGGCGGAGGATCACGTCCTTGTCCGCCGGATGTTTCACGGTGCCGGGCGGGAAGCTGATATAGACGATCCACGTCCCGTCGGGCGAGACGTGCGGGAACCAGTTCACGCGCTCGTCGTGGGTGAGCTGCTCAATGCCGGTGCCGTCGGGTTTCATGCGATAACACTGCGCGTGGCCGGGTATCTTCGCGTTGAGTTCGGAGTTGAAATAAATCCATTTTCCGTCGGATGAATATTCCGGGCCATCGTCCGGCGCGGGCGTGTTCGTCAGGCGCGTGTCGGCACCGCCGGCGGCGGGGATCGTGAAGAGATCCATGCGCCCCCACGGATCTCCGTTGGCGCTTTCCACGCCCACGTAGGCGAGCGTCTGCTCATCGGGCGAAACACCGTGCAGAAAATATTTGTACTGCCGCGCCGGAGGCTGGTCGTTGGAAACGCGGCGCGGCTGCCCACCCGCGAAGGGCACTGCATAGAGGTGGCCCGCCGCGCTGAAATATATCGTCTTGCCGTTGGGCGCGAGCACGTGATCGTTGTTCACCTTCTGCACATCGCCGGTGGGAATCTTCTCCGGCTGGCTGCTGCCGTCCGCCGTGATGCGCCACAGCGCGCCGCCACCGTTGCAGACAAGCCATTTTCCGTCGGGCGACCAGTTGGGCGCTTCGAGGCCGGTGGTCGTCTCGTAGACGAGGCGCTTGTCCGAGCCATCGATCCCGATGGTCATAAGTTGCGCGCGCCGGTTTTTTGCGGACTTTGTCCCCGCGGCCGCCGCGGGCGTGGAAAGCTGCACGTGGTCGAACACCGACGTGGTCAGCGTGTTCGTGGTGTGCGACGACGACGAGAGGCCGATGAACGCATCCGCCTTGAAGTCGAGCTTGAGCGAGCCGGTGAGCCACCATGTTTCGCCGTCGAGGGATTCGTAGCCGCTGAAGGCATTACCGCTGCGCACCAGCTTGAGCCAGCACGGGAAGGTTTCCTTGGGCACGCAGGGCTGCGGCGGGGCGGGGTCAGGGCGAATCCGCACCGTTTTGTCGTCGGGCGTTTCGCGATAGAGGAACTGCGTGCCGTCCACGGGCGTGATGCACTCCGAGACGCACCGCGACCCGCCTGCGAGCGACTCGCGCATACAGAGGCCCGCCTTCGCGTGAGCCACCTTGCCGGGATTGTCCATGCCCGCCACGCGCGCGACGAACACGAAGTCGCCCTGCACCGGCTGCCAGACGAAATGACCGCCATCCATGGGTCCCCAGATGTCCATCGTGCCTTGCACGGTGAACACACCGTCGGCGTGTTGCGCCGTGCCCGCAATCAGCCCGCTTTTCCCGAACAGCGCGTTCTTTCCAAATTTCTCGACGGGCACGGCGGGAACCTTGTGGCCCACTTGCGCGCTGCCGATGTCTTGGTGCTGCCACGGTGGCGGCAAGTTTGCCGGCTCGTCGGCAGCGTGCGACACGGCCAGCGGAGCCAGCAACAGGGCGGTGAGGAGTATGAGCGTGTGGTTCATGATAGTTGATGCTTAAGATTGTATCATTGCGGAATCACCCACGCCGAGACGGTGGCGCAGGGTTGTTTTGGTGTGAATTTCAACCGCAGCTTCGCGTGGGTTGGCAGCGGCGCGATGCTGCACAGCTTGCCGGCGTGGACGGGCGTGGGATCAAGTTCCAGCCAAGCCTGCGTGGCGGGATTCCAGGCGACAAGTCGCAACACGCCGTCCTGATCGCTGGTCAGGTGCAACGCGAACGGAGTCCGGTCAGGTTCCAGAAGCATGCTCTGGGCGCCGGCGGGTTCGATGGCCTGTTTCTCCCAGAGCACGATGGGCTGGTGCATGGAGCGTTTCGGTGCACGAATGAGGCCGAGGCTTTGCCGGCCCGTGCTGTAATAGAGGTAGAACCATTCGTCGTCGGCTTCGAGGCTCCACGGATGAAGGCTGCCGCGCTCATAAGCCTGGTTGCGATAGAGCGTGCGCCGTCCGAGCGTGATCCAGCGGTCGAGCGAGAGGCCGACCATCGGCGCGGAGTCGCGGCTGTCGAGTTCGTAGCTCAAGCCGGCCCACACGCTGCCGATGCGCACCGGACAACGGATGGTCTGGCCGCTGTCGTGATGGTCGCCGGTGGCGCGCGTGTAGAAGCCGCTGTAGTTCGCGACGGGCGCTTTCGTCCGGTGCCACACGATGCCGTCGTCGCTTTCCGCGAGACCGTTCCATTGGCCGTGCAGGCCGAACGCGGTGTAAATCATCCGCCACGGCCGCGTTTTCTCTTCGGGCAGATAGAACACTTTCGCCGCATCCACGCCACTGCCGCCGACGGCAGGATGCTCGTTGATGCCCGGCGGCTCGGGGCCAAGCACGGCGCCTTTGCGGCCATCCACATTGCCCTGCCGCGTCCAATGAATGCCGTCTTCGGACGTGGCGAGCGCGATGTATTTCATCATGGGCGGCGGCAGCTTGCCGGTTTTCGGATCAGCAAAGACGTGGCCCGGCGCCCAGTAGTAGAGGTGGAACCTGCCGTTCACTCGCAACGCGCTGGAGGGCGAAAGAAACGTCCCTTCCCACGGCTCGGTCGGTTCCAGCACCGGGTTGCCGGGATGTTTCGTCCAACACACGCCATCCTTCGATGTCGCGAGGCCGATGCTGTGCCGCTTGCCCAGGCAGGCATACCACATCCGCCAATCCTCGCGCCCTAGCCGGATCACCGCCACGCGCTCGATGCCGGCCTCGTCCCACGCGCCTTTCTCGCCCGCGATGAGGATGGGATTCGCGGGGTGCTTGTAGTTGTTCAAGTTCACCGTCAGCAGCGGAATGCTCCCGGCAAGCGCGATGGCGGCGCTGGAGTCGAGTTTCGCGACAGAGGCGCTGGCGTTGTCCTCGGCGCGGAGCGTTGCGGCGAGGAAAAGGGAGAGAAAGAGGAACGTTCGTTTCATGGTTTCTTCGGCGGCGGATAGTGGCCTTCGCCCATTTTGTTTTTCGGGTTCACGTTCGGATAGGTGTCGGCAATGTCGGGGTTCGCGCCATGGAGTCGCGGATCGCGGGTCCGCTTTAGCTCCGCGTCCAACTGCGCGGCAAGCTGGGTTTTCGCCGCGGCATGCCCGGGAGCGGTGGCGAGGTTGTGCAGGCAAGCGGGGTCCTGCTGGATGTCGTAGAGTTCCTCGGCGGGATGGCGGCCGACGATGAGTTCGAGCAGCGCGGCGTATTTCTTGGAAGTGCGGGCTTCCTTGACGAGCCATTGCAGCGTCTCTTGGTCATCAACGTCGCGGTAGCAACCGGCGTGGCGCGGCAGCAGTTGGCCGGTGGCCTTGTTGACGCGCTGCGGGTCACCCACTGGCCAACGGTCCGGCCGCAGGTTGCGCAGGTAGAGATACTGCGGCGTGCGCAAGACGCGGATGGGATAGCCGATGTCGTTATAGCGCGTGAGGGTGTGCCGCTCGTGGCCGGCGAAGACGAAGGCTTGGTCGGGATTGACGAGGCCCTGCTTGCCGCCGGCGAGCAGCGGCAGGAAATCGCGGCCCACGGGCGCGAGCGCGGGATCGTTCTTCGACGGATGTTCCACCTGCGCGGCGGCGAGGATGGTGGCATTCAAGTCCACAAAGCCGATGGGGTCCTCCATCACGCGGCCACCCGGCACGCGCTTCGGCCAGGCCACGATCATCGGGACGTGCAGGCCGTATTCATAGCACGTCGCTTTCGCTCGCAGCATCGGCATGCCATTGTCGCCAGTGATGATGACGAGCGTGTTTTCCAGTTCGCCGGCTTTTTGCAGCAGGTCAAGCATCTGGCCTAGCTGCCGATCAAACCATTCAATCTCGGTGAAGTAGTCCAGGAAATCGCTGCGCACTTCCGGCGTGTCCGGCAGGAAGCCGGGTACAACCACGTCCTCAAGCTTCTTTCCCGACTTCAACCCGCTGCCGCGCTCGTACCCACGATGCGGCTCCACACTGCCATACCAGAAGCAGAACGGCGCGTCCGGGTTTCGCTTCTTTAGGAACTCGGCGAAGTTCGCGGTATAGTCGTTGTCCTTGATGCCGGAGAGCGGCGGCGCGAGGTGGTGGCTGTTGAACGCCGGCCCGACGGGATTCCCCTTGCGCCCGGGGCCGAGATCGCCCGGCGACCACGGCTTGCCCGTGAAGCCGACGGCGTATCCTGCGCGCACCAGCAGATCGGGAAAGCTGACGAACTTCGCCGGGAACAAGCCATGATGCGTGCTGGCTTCTTCATTCATCCAAACATGGCGGCCCGTGAGTAGCGCCGCGCGCGAAGGCGAGCAGCCGGGCGCGCCGCAAAAACCATTGCGGAACAGAACACCGCTCTGCGCCACGCGGTCGATATTCGGCGTGCGCAACGTCTTGCAACCGGCGATGGACATGTGCGGCCACGACATATCATCGGCAATGGCAATGAGGATGTTGGGCCGCCCTGCGCCTGCATCTTGATCTGTCTGCGTGGCCGACAGCGCTGTACCGGCCAGCAGAGGCAACAAGATCACCATGCATGAACTGGCAACAGACAGCGTCTTCATTTGCCCTCCAGCTTCGGCAGAGCGCGGCGCCAGTCGAGCGCGAGCTGGCGCAGGCGCGCAGCGATGGCCTTTTCCTGCTCCGCCAGGTTCTGTGTTTCGTTGGCGTCTTTTTCCAGGTCGTAGAGTTCGGCCTGCCCCGAGCTTTGTCGAGGGGCCTGTGTGCCGTCGGCATTGACGAGCAGTTTCCATTTACCGTCGCGTACCGCCACGTTCGGGCTGCGGTCGCGGCCGGCGGGATATTTGAACGACTTGTTGTTGCGCCCGTACTCCCAGAACAGCGGCTTCGTGCGCGCGAGCGGTTTGCCCAGCCACGCGGCGCTCACGTCCTCGCCATCGAGGGCCGCGCCTTCCGGCGGCTGCGCACCGGCGACGGCGCAGACCGACGGGAACAGATCCACCGCGCCCGACACCGTGCGCTCGTCCACTCGGCCCGCCGGCACGCGGCCGGGCCAGCGCACGATGAACGGCTCCCGCACGCCGCCCTCGTAGAGGCTCAGCTTGCTACCGCGCAGCCCGGCGGCGCGCGCGCCGCCGAAGGTCGGCAATGGTCCATTGTCACTGGTGAAAATCAGCAGGGTTTTTTCCTCCAGACCCAATTCCTTCAAGCCCGCGAGCAGCCAGCCGATCTGCCGGTCATACTCGCCCAGTACGCGCTGGAAATTTTCCGGTTTGTCGCCGCGCGGCACATCATCGGCCGGCACCCACGGCGTGTGCATGTCATCGGGCCAAAGATTGATGTAGCACGGCTGGCCCTTGTGGCGGCGCAGGAAGTCGAGCGACTTGTCCACGAAGAAGCCGGTGCGTTCCCAGCGCTTCACCTTGTCCTTGGGCGACCAGATCCAGTTGGTGGCGGTGAGGTCCGGGTGCGGATCGGGGCTCTCCCACGTGCTCGCGTACTCGTCGAAGCCGTAGGCGGTGATCGCCGGTGCGTTGGTCACGTCGCGCCCGCCGCCCATGTGCCATTTGCCGAAGTGACCCGTCGCGTAACCCGCGGCCTTGAGCGCGCGTGCCAGCGACGGAGCCTTGGCGTCGAGAAAGTCGGCCTGTTCGCACGCCCGGTTGCCGGCGCGCGTCTGCAGATAGCTCGTCAAATGCCAGCGCGCCGGGAACATGCCGGTGGTGAAGCCCGTGCGCGACGGGGAACAGATCGGCGCGGCGACCGTGAACTGCGTGAAGCGCGTGCCCTCGCTGGCGAGCCGGTCAATGTTCGGCGTCGGCACAAACTTCCCGCCATTGCACCCGACGTCGCCATAGCCCATGTCGTCGGTCAGAATAAAAATGATATGGGGTGGCATTGTACTTTCGACGGCGAAAGCATTAGCCATGCTGGCCAGCATCACGAGCCACAACCAGCGTTGGAATCCTCTCATGCTTCACTCCCGGCCTTTCTTTTTCGGCGCTGCGTGCGCCTCCCGGCCATGCGCGTGCACACGCGCGGCCCACTCGTCCCACTGTGCGGCCATCTGCTTGACGCGTTCCGGCTGCGTTGCGGCAAGATCATGCAGCTCTACACGGTCGGCATCCATGTCGTAGAGCTCCCAATTTCCGTGGGCGAGCGCCACCAGTTTCCACTTGCCGCTGCGCACCGCGCGGTTGCCCTCGTGCTCGAAAAAGATGGTGCGAAGTTCCGCCGGCTCGCTCCGCAGCGCGGGCGCGAGGCTGCGGCCCGCAGGGGCCAGCTTGCCCGCAGGATAGGCGGCGCCCCCGACCTCGAGGCACGTGGCCATCACGTCGCTGATGTGGCCGGGTCGCCGCTCCAGTTCGCCGCCGCGTTTCAGACCCGCGGGCCAGTGGATGATCAGCGGCGTCGCAATGCCGCCCTCGTGGCTGTAGTGTTTGTAGAGGCGGAACGGCGTGTTGCACGCGTTGGCCCAAGCGCTGCCATAGCTCACATAGCTGCCCGGAGCACCTATCTCGTCGAGCGCCGCGCCGGTGTGCAGCACATTGTCACCGCTGGTTGTGCCCAGGTTGATCTCGTGGACATTCTGGGCGACGTCGAAGCCGAACGGATCCCACTCGGCGCACGCGCCGTTGTCGGAGAGGAAGAAGATCAGCGTGTGCTCCAACTCGTCGTGCTGTTTCAAATCAGCAATGACGCGGCCGATGTTCTGGTCCATGCGGTCCACCGCGCCGGCGAACGCCGCCATGCGCCGCGTGAGATCGGCGCGACGCTCGGCTTCGAGCGTGTCCCACGCCGGGTTCGCCTTGTCGGCCCAGCCGTGCTTCGTCGCGACAACGTTGGGCGGAATGACCGAGCGCGGCGTCAGCGAGCTCACGCCAGCGAGCAGGCCGAGCTGTTGCTGGCGCGCATAGCGCGCGTCGCGGATCTTGTCCCAACCCTGCTCATAGGTTTGCGCGTATTTGGCAATCTCCGCCTTGGGCGCGTGCAGCGGGAAATGCGGCGCATTGAAGGCGAGATAGAGGAAGAACGGCTTGTCGCCGGCCTGCCGCGCCGACGTGATGAAGTCGAGCGCGTGGTCGGTGATCGCATCGGTGGAATAGAAGGTCCCCTCCGGATAGCTGCGCGGCACGCGACCCTCCGGCCGGCGCGTATAGAGCGCCGGATTCCAGAAGCTACCGTAGCCGCCGAGCATCCCGTAGAACTCGTCGAAGCCACGCAGCACCGGCCCCGGTTGACCGAGATGCCACTTGCCGGACATGAACGTGCGATACCCGGCAGTTTTCAGCACTTCCGGGATTGTCGCGCAGTTTGGCGGCAGGCTACCGCTCATGCCGCCGAAGCCGACCTCGTGCGGATAGAGCCCCGTCAGCAGCGACGCGCGCGAGGGACAGCACCGGGCGCAGTTATAGAATTGCGTGAAGCGCAGCCCACCCTGCGCGAGCCTGTCGAGATTGGGCGTCGCAATCTCGCCGCCGTAGCAGCCGAGATCGCTGTAGCCAAGATCGTCGGCGAGTATCAATACGATGTTGGGCCTGCCCCGAGCCCCGTCGAGGGGCCTGCCCCGACCCGTGGTGAGCGCCGTCGAACCAGCGGAGTCGATGGAAGTCGACGAGGCGCTACTTCCAACCATGGGAAGGGCCAGCGTACCGGCGGCGGCGAGCTTCAGAAAGTCGCGACGATTGGTTGCTCTCATTTCTTGCCACGACGTTTCTGCGCAGCCGGCGCTTCATGCGGGTAGCGGATCACGTTCACATCATTCGTCTGCAACGTGCCAGGCGTGCTGCGGCCGTTGGCGACGAGTTGGTCCATCAGCGCCGACATTTCGGCGACGAGTTCAGGTTTTTGCGCGGCGAGGTTCTTCGTTTCACCGATGTCGTCATCGAGATTGTAGAGCTGCACCTTGGTCTTCACGGCGGGATCCGGCGCGAAGATGAGCTTCCACGGACCCCGGCGCAAGCCGGGCGTGCCGGCGGCAGCGCAGCTCACGGCGTTTGCGCGCACCGGCTTGTCCGCGCCTTTGAGCAGCGGCAAGAAACTGAAGCTGTCCTCGCCCGCGTTGTCGGGCAACTTGGCGCCCCAGATATCCGCGAGGGTCGCGAGGACGTCCGCTTGATGTACAAGCTGTTTGCACACGCTGCCGGGCTGCACGAAGCCGGGCCAGCGGACGATGAACGGTTCGCGGTGGCCGCCCTCGAACACCGAGGTCTTGTAGCCACGCAACGGGCCACTGGGGAAATGTCCCAGCTTTTCCAATTCGGCCGCGCCGGTGTAGGCCGCCTTGCCGTTATCGGCGGTGAAGAGCACGAGCGTGTTCGCCGCCGCACCGGATTTTTCCAGCGCTTCGAGCACGCGCCCGATGACCGCATCGGTCTCCATCAAGAAGTCGGCGTAGGTGAGCAGGCCGCTCTTGCCTTTCCATTCGTCGGTGACGGCCAGCGGCTCGTGCGGCGCGGTCAGTGGCAGATAGAGCAGGAACGGCTGCTGCGCCTTGGCCTGCCGCGTGATAAAATCCGCCGCGCGGTCGCCGAGCGCCGGAAGAATCTTTTCCAAATTCCAGTCCTTCAGCGCCGGCCCGTTCTGGCTCGCCAGATGATTTTTCAACTGGCTCGGCGGCAGGAATTCCGACGGGATGCCGACCGTGCGGTCGTTCTCGATGAAGCAATACGGCGGCCAGTTAGGAACATCGGTACCGAAATATTCATCGAAGCCGCGCGCCGTCGGGCCGCCGGGGATCGGCTTGGAGAAAACATCGCTCCAGACTGCGCGCTGCTCGTCGGGTACCTTGCCCTCGTCATCCTTGCCGCGCGGTTTGCGGAACAGTTCGCGCTTGTTCTCCGGGATCGGCCAGTCGCGGCCGAGATGCCACTTGCCGATGCACGCCGTCGCATAGCCCTGCTGCTTGGCGAGCGTGCCGAGGGTCATCCGGTCCGGCGCGATCAACGGCGCGCCGAAGACGCCGACGATGCCGCTCTGCAAACGCGTCCGCCAGTGATAGCGACCGGTGAGCAGCGCGTAGCGCGAAGGCGAACACACGCCCGACGACGAGTGGCCGTCGGTGAAGCGCATCCCTTGCGACGCCAGCCGATCCAGGTTCGGCGTCGGAATTTTCCCGCGCTGCGGGTTGTAGCACTGCACATCGCCATAGCCGACGTCATCGGCGAGGATGACCAAAATGTTCGGCCTATCCGCAGGCGCGGCGCCGACAGAAAGCAGCCCGAACAGCACGCCGCACAGCAGCCCCTTCATCATTTTCTGCATATTCGTTTCTCCGGGAGCAACGGACTGTTTTTACTGCCAAAGTCGCCGACGCCTGCGCAGATTTTTTTGCCGGGTCGGCTTGCCCGCCTCAGGTGGGGGACCCGGCCTACAAGCAGCGCGGGCAAGTCCCACCCTCATTCCTCCGCCGCGCCGGCGGACTGGTCGCCGGCGGCTTGCGCCTTGTTTTTCCGACCCTGTTTGCCGGCACGGTTCTTCCCCTTCGCTGGCCGGTCGTATTCCGCCATCAGCTTCTCCTTGGCTTCGCGCAGCAGTTCCGGCTTATCGCGATGCGCAAATGCCTCGGCGAGCGGATCGCCGGTGCGCCGCAGCAGCGCGAGCAGGTCGGCGCGCAGCGTGGCGATCTCCGCCTGCCGCTCCGGCGCGGCGATGAGGTTCCTGCGCTCGCACGGGTCGCCGGTGAGGTCGTAGTACTCCTCCGGCACGCGGTAGAGATAGAAGTCGGTGCGCTGTTTGATGGCGGGATTGGTCGCTGCGGCGGCGAGCATGGCTTTCCACGTCACGCCACCCATATTCTCGGCCTTGTATTCCATCTTGCCGTCGGACCATGCGTTCCAGATGTAGGCGCGCTCCTTCGTGCGGAGGCAGCGCATGAGCAGCCAGTTGCGCCCCGCGGACTGGTTATAGAAGGTGAAGACGCGGTCCCAGCCCGCCATGACCTCACCCCTGAGCGCGGGAAGGAACGAGCGGCCGTCGAGGTCGGCGAGCGGCTGCGCGCCCGCCACCGCGATCAGCGTCGGCGTGAAATCGATGGTGGACACCAGGTGGTGTGTGTCCACCGCTCCCGGCTTGATCACGCCGGGCCAGCGCAGGAACAGCGCGCCGCGCGAGCTGTTCTCGTAGTCGTTCGACTTGGCAAAGGGGAACGACATGCCGTGGTCGCCGGCATAGACCATGACCAGCGTCTTCTCGCGCAGGCCGGACTCGTCGAGCGCCTTGAGCACCGCGCCCACGCTGTCATCGAGCCGGCGGCACGAGGTGTAATAGCAGGCGAGCTCCCGGCGGATGCCGGGCAGGTCTTCGAGGAAGCCGGGCACGCCGGTCACCTCGTCGGGCTTGATCCAACGGCTGGGCGGCTCGCCGCCCGCCAGATCTTTGGGCCCGTTGGCGCCGATGAACGGACGATGCGGGTCGGTGCAATTGACGTGGTGAAAGAACGGCTTGCCCTGTGTTTTCGATAGTGCGAGGAATTCCTTGGTGTCAGCACCGAGCGCACCCGGATGTCGGCCGTTTTTCGGGCGCGAGAAATCCACGCAGAAATGCTCGAACGGCTGATAGTGAGGATGCTTGCCCCCGCACATCGAAATCAGGTAGCCGGCGTCGTGCAGTTGCTGGTTGAGCGTGCGGATCTCCGGCTTGAGCGGGAAGAAGCCCATCGCGCCGTTGCGATGCGGATAGAGGCCCGTGTGCATGATCTCGCGCACCGGCTGGCACACCGCGACCGTCGAGTAGGCCTGCTGGAACCGCAGCCCCTCCTCCGCCAGCCGGTTCAGGTTCGGCGTGAGGTCCTTGATCGGCCCGCCGTAGGCGTTCGACGAATCGAAGTTCATGTCGTCGGCGGTGATGAAGACGATATTCGGACGCTGCGGCTTGCCGCTCTTGTCCGCCACAGCCTGGGCGGTGGCGGCTTCCACGGGTGGACTTCCGGCTGGGACCGCTCTCCCCAAGATCGGCAGGCTTAGCGCGCCGAGACCGGCGAGCTTCAGGAAATCACGGCGCGAGGTGGTGGTCATGGTGTCACTTTTTCTTTTTGGCGCCGGCAGGGCGGATTTCTTCGCCCCAGTCGTTGCGAATGAAGCCTTCCCAGTCATCGACGAAGCTCGTTGCGGCCCAGTCGGTCCACTGCTGGATCAGGTGCTGCGACATCGCGGGAAACTTGGCGATGACGTTGTGCTGCTCGGTGCGGTCCTCGACGATGTTGAAGAGTTCCCACTCGCCCTTGAATTTCATCACCGCTTTCCACGGGCCGCAGCGGATGGCACGGTTGCCTTCGTGCTCCCAAAAGATCGGCTTCACGCGATGCAACGGCTCGCCCTTGAACGCGGGCACGAGGCTGAGCCCTTCGCGCGGCAGGATGCGATGGCCCTTGAATTCCGCTGGGTAGAGCGCGCCGGTCACCTCGCAGGCGGTGGCCATGATGTCGATCAGATGCCCGGGCTGCGGCTCCAATTTGCCGTTGCGCGCCGCCGGGATACCGGCGGGCCAGTGGGCGATCAGCGGCGTGCTGACGCCGCCTTCGTGCGTGAAGTGCTTGTAGCGACGGAGCGGCGTGTTGTTCAGCGTGGCCCAGCTCATGCCAAGAAAGACGCGGCTGTCCGGCCCGCCGAGGGGTTCGCCTTCGGTGATGCCGCGCGGCCCGCCCTCGGCATTGCCGCCGTTGTCGCTCATAAACAGGATGAGCGTATTGTCCAGCAGGCCGCGCTCCTTCAGGCCGGCAACCATGCGGCCGACGCTCTGGTCAATGCAGTCGATCATCGCCGCATAGACCGCCATGATGTTGTCGAAGCGGTCCTGTTCCGCCGCACTCAAGCTGTCCCACGCCGCCACGTCCGCCGGACGCGGCGCGAGGGGCCACTTGGGATCCACGATGCCGAGTTCGACCTGCTTCGCGTGGCGGACTTCACGCAGCTTGTCCCAGCCGGCTTTGTACTTGCCGCGATACTTCGCGATCACCTCAGCTGGCGCCTTGAGCGGGAAGTGCGGCGCGCCGTGCGCGAAGTAGAGAAAAAACGGCTTTCCCCGCCCTGAGCCTGTCGAAGGGTGCTGCGCCTGGGCATCGTCCACGAATTTCAGCGCCCAGTCGGTGAACATGCTCGTCGCGTACCAGTCGCCCGTGCCGACCTCCGGCGAGTCCGCCGGCACCTTGCGGCCGTCGAGATAGACCCACTTGCAGGCTTCCCGGCTCTTTTCCTTCGGGAAATACAGCTCGCCGAACTGCGTCGTCGCCGTGCGCTGGAAGCCGCGTTCCCATGGCGGCGTACCGTTCTGCTGGCCGAGGTGCCACTTGCCGACGATGGACGTGTGATAGCCCGCGCTGCCGAGCACCTCCGCCATCGTCACGCAGCGGTCATGCAACCGGCCGTGCGTGCCCTTGGAGTCCGGCTTGCACAGCCCGTCGAGGAACCCCATGCCCGCCTGGTGCGGATAGAGGCCCGTCATCAACGCCGCCCGCGACGTGCTACACCGCGCGGTGTTATAGAACTGCGTGAAGCGCACGCCGCCGCCCGCCAGCTTGTCGAGATTGGGCGTGGGAATTTCCGAGCCGTAGCAGCCAAGGTCAGAGAAGCCCATGTCGTCCACCAGGATCAGCAGGATGTTCGGACGCGCAGGCTCGGCGGCGCGGAGTTCAGCCGGCGGCGCGAGCGCCAGCGCGGCAAGCATGAGCAAAAGCTGTTTCATCGTTGTTCCTTCAGCGGCCTTTCGTCGCGGCATAGTAACTGGAGACCGGAAGCTCAACCAAGTTATTCCTCCCGGATCAGGAACAGCGCGTCCTTCGGCTCGAGCGTCACGCGGGCTGCCACCGGGCGGCCGTTGTTGGTCACCGGATCCTGCTGCGCGCAACCTGGCAACCGCCGGAAATGCTGGCCGGGTGCAAGCGCAGCCAAATCGAAGGTGTAGGGCTGCAGGCCGGGATTGGCGAGGACGAGGCCATGCTCGAACGGGCGCAACATGGCGTCTGGATGCGCATGCACGCTGAGCTTCTCGATCGTGACCGGCTCCCCGCCCTCGATGTTGAAGGCCAGGTTCACTTGGGCGGAATGGATCCCGCGGAAATAGAAGGAGGCGGTGAACGACCGGTCGTTCACCCAGGTCATATAGGCCTTGGCCGGCGTATCGGTCGCCTCGGTGGTGCCGGAGGCGCCGATCCGCACATCGCCCCAGAAGCCATGGTCGGTCGTCGCGTTGTCGTGCGGACCGCAGTCGGCGACGAATTTCAAACGCACGTTTTTCTTTGCCCACGCGGCAAGCGGTACGGCGCAGGCGATCCATTCGTGGGCCTTCGTCGACTGCTCGAAAATCTTCGTGTAGGCACCCGGCCGGCCGGCGTTGAGTTCCGCCGCCCAGACCTGGAACCAGACGCCGTCGGAACGCGCCGGGCTCTTTTCGCCCATCCCCAGGCTGAACCGCAGTTCGGCGGCCTCGGGCATCTCGACATCCCGGCACCAATAGACATACCCTTTCGCGCCTTGGAAGGGCGGATGGATCGCGTAGCCCGCCAGCGTCCGCGCGCCGATGGTTTCACGCGGACGGTACTGGACCCGCGCGCCGGTCTGCGGATCCAGCGGCGCCTCGCCTTTTCCGCGGACACACATCCCCACGTCGGCAGGCGCCTTGCCCATCAAGCCCACCGAGCCACCGGAGACCTCCAGATGCGCCAGCCGGGCGACTTCCCGCGGGTAGCCGTGGAGCGGCTCGCCTTTCAGCGTGACCAGCACCATAAGGTCGCTGCCGTGCGTCGGGATCCCGGGGATGGAGAAATTCAGTGACTTGGCCTGCGGATTCTTGGCCGTCACCACGAAACCATCGGCGACCGCGCGGGCCGTCACCCCGCCACGGACGCGCTCCGCCAGACCGGCGGACGGCAGGAGATTCGGCGTCGCGGCCGCGAGGTGCTGTGCTGCGCCCGTCGGCCGCCCCAGCCAGCCCAGCCGGTTGGCCGTCCCACAGCGGAGTTCGTCCCAGATGCCGAGCTTTCCTTTTTCGGCCGGCGGCGGGAACGAATAGCAGAGCATCGCGTCGGTGAACTGCGCGGCGGCGAAGACCAGCCGATGCCGGGCCAGCGGCACCTCGGGGTTCTTGTGCTCGCCCGGTTGCCCCGGGATCGGCTCGATCCATTTGTGGTTGATGTAGTTGAACACCGGCGGCCGCGCGTTGGCCTGCCAGAAGAGATGGCGGTTCAACCCGCCGCTCCAGTCATCCATTTCCCACTGGTTAAGATTGGGCCAGCCTTCGCTTTCGATGCCGTTGAGCAAGCCAAAGGCGCGCTGCGAACGGGCGCCGTCCGGCCCCAGCGCGCCGTCGCCCTGGATGATGAACGCGTCGCCCATCCGCGCGCGGAGCTCGCGCGCGAACTCGACCGTCCCGATGCCGTACTGGTTCACGCCCGCAAAGATGCCATCGTCGGGCACGCCATCGCCATCGGTATCGCCGTGCGTCTCGTGGAAGAACACATCGAATTCGAGTCCGTCGAACGCCGCCAGTTTTCCGCCCGGCCCGAACCACGCGGCCAGATCATCCACCAGCAGGTCCGTACAGGTGCGCCCTTGCGCGTCCTTGGGACAGGAGCGGCTGAAGTTGTAATACCAGAGGAGATTGTTGTTCTTGCCCCACGGTCCTTCGGCCATGTGCGCAGCGGCGCGACTCTGGCCGGCGCGGAACGCCAGCGGCTTGGTGCCGTAGCAGCCGCGCTTCACGCGAATGGTGTCGGCCTTCTGGTCCACGGCGAGGAGTTGTACCTGCTCGCAGCGGGTCCAGTCGTGCTTGCCCTCCGGCGTGAGCGCGAACAGACCGATGTCGTCGTTCGAGGTTTTGTAGCGTCCGCTGTTGACCTTGAAGTCCTGCGCATTCTTGACGTGGATCACCGACTCGCCGGACTCGGCGGGGACATCCGCCGTGATCGCGGTCGCTTCGCGGTAGATCCAGTGCCCGGCCAGATACCGCCCGGTGTGGTGGCGCGGGTCCCGGGAGTTGCCGTTGAAGTGCAACAGCACGATCTGCCGGGGATGCTCCGCCTTGAAGCGGCTGAACCATTCCGGGTTGTGCGCCTCACGGCCGAGGACTTCCTCGTCGAGGCACTTGCCCATGATCCCCATCAACCGGCTGAACTCGCCATCCCACTTTTCATAGCTGCCGTTCGGCCTGCTGGGTCCGCCTTCCGACCCGCGGAAAAAGAAGACGCGCGGATAGTCAGGACCAAGGACGGTCAGCTCGTCCAGCTTGCGAGGCTGCACCGCGGGCTGCGCTACGGCGTCTTCCAAGCATGGGAAAACGATGAGGGCCAGAGTTCCAAGGCTCCTGAAAACCGCAGTTAGCCAGAACGATTGCAGTTGGCCGCGGCGTTCCGACCGTGAAGACGCCGATGGTTGCCGCACGGTGCGACCGACACTGTTTCGTGCATAGCGCGACCCGATAGGACTGGCCCGGAGCGGCGGCACTCCTGCCGCCGTGGTCAGAACATCGGGCGCGGGCCTTGCTCGCACCGCGCGCGCAAAACCGTGGTGGGTCGTGGCTGTTTCGGCGGCAGGAGTGCCGCCGCTCCGAAGCAACCAAGCCAGACATCCAGTTGCTGTTTTCAGGAGGCTTGGAAAAAGCCGTGCAGGGGCCCGTAGTGGGTGGTGCTTCATTTCTGGTTTTCGGTGTTTCGTTGCCGTCGTGGAGCCGTGCCGCGAGTCAGGCGTTGCGTTTCTTCTTTTTCTTTTCCTTGCGCAGGGCCTTGTCTTTCGGCGTCGAGGGCGCGGCCAGCTGCGCGTTCCACTGGTCCCACTGGATTTGGAGTTCCTTCACCTTGTCGGGCTGGCTGGCAGCGAGGTCGTTTTTCTCGCCGACATCAGTGGCGAGATTGAACAGCTCGGGCGCGTGACCCGCTTCGCCGACGACGAGCTTCATATCGCCATTCCGGATCGCCCACATGCCGTCAATGCGCCAGCAGAGCGTCTCGTGCGGCCGGCCTTGCTTCGCGCCGGTCAGGAACGGGAGCAGATCCACGCCGTCGAGCTTCCAAGCCGGATCCACTGCGCCACCGGCGAGGTTCACGCATGTCGGCATCACGTCCAGCGTGCTCACGGGCAGATCGCTGACTTTCCCGGCAGCCAGCTTGCCCTTCCACTGCACCATCCACGGCAGGCGGAAGCCGCCCTCCCAGCAGGTGTGCTTGCTGCCGCGCAGGCCGCCGTTGCCGTCGCGACCGCCGGGCGCGCCGTTGTCGCTGACGAAGAAAATCAGCGTGTTCTCCTCCAGCTTCAGTTCGCGCAGCTTCGCCAGCACGACGCCGACGGCGTCATCGAGCGCGGAGAGCATGCCGTCGAAGTTGCGGCGCTTCGGGTCGCTGATGTGCTTGAAGCGTTGCAGGTATTTGTCCGTCGCCTCGTGCGGCGCGTGGACGGCGTTGAACGGCATGTAGAGGAACCAGGGGCCATCCTTATGCTTCCCGATCCAGTCCGCAGCGCGCGCAGCGAAGGCGTCGGTGGTGTAGAAATCCTTGGGGGCCTGCTGCGGCTCGGCGGAGACGCGCGAATCAATGAACCCCTTCGGGGTGAAGTAGGAACCGGGGTTGCCGAACACGCCAAAGTATTCGTCGAAGCCGCGCTTCATCGGGAGCTGGTCGGGTTCCTTGCCGAGATGCCATTTGCCGATGATGCCGGTCGCGTAGCCGAGCGCCTGCATGCGCTGGCCTAGCGTCGTCTCCGTCATCGGCAGGCAGCCGCCGGGCGCCATGTTGTTGTTCTCGTGGCCGAACCGCTGCTGGTAGCGGCCGGTCATCAGCCCTGCGCGCGATGGCGAGCAGAGCGGCGCCGCCACGTAGCCGCTGGTGAACCGGATGCCGTTGGCCGCGATCGAATCGATGTTCGGCGTCGGCACCTCCTTGAGCCCGTAGCAGCCCAGCTCGCCGTAGCCGAGATCGTCGGCGAAGAGAAAGAGGATGTTCGGCTTGGTGGCCGGCTTGGCGGTGTCGGCCGCGCACAGCGCGGCCAGCGGCATCAGCAGGGCGGCGAGGATGAGGTCGAGATGTTTCATGGCAGGATTCCTTGGGTTAGAGGTTTCTTCACGCCCTTGACTGGCTGTCGCTTGGGTCGATCGGTTTCACCGGGATGGATATACCACAAGCTGACGGTGTGCGCCGCCGTGAAAACGGCTTGGGCGTGAGCGCACCTGTCACCCGCAGCACGGCGCCAACTGCGTCTGGCATAAAGTGCTGATTGGTTGTCATTTGGCCTCGTGGCTCTGCGCTGTCTCCAGCAGGCCATGGCAGGTAAACCACTCCCGCATCAACCGATTGACCTCAGCGGCACGCTCGGTGGGCACGTTGTGGCCGACGCCTTCGAATACATGCCGTTCGTTAGGCACTTTGTTCTGGTCCAGCACCTGCTTGAACAATGCGGAGCTTTCGGGCGGCACCGTCTTATCCTGCGCCCCTTGGAGGATCAGAAACGGCACCCGCACCACGCCCGCCACGTTCGTCGTCGGCGCGGCCGCCGTCGAACCGGCCGCGATCTTCACGCCACCGGACGTGATCGCCGCGGCGGCCAGCCTGTCCGCTGCGGCTGCCGCCAGTGCCATGGTGACAAAGGCACCCATGCTATGGCCGTAGGCGGCGATGTGACGCACCTCCACGTCCTTCTGCTGGCAGAGGATTTCCAGGCACGCCAGCGCACGACGGATGTTTTCCGGACGGGCACCCGCCTGCGAAAAGTCGACCTCCGTAACACCTCTCCGCACGCCGTCCGGGCCGCCAGCCAGACCTGGCCGCTGGCGCGAAGCGTCGCCCCCGCCTCGCCAGCCGCCCTGACCCGCGTGCGTGTAGTCCGTGGCGATGCACACGAAGCCCCACTTGACCAGCTCCCGCCCCTTGCTCAGGGCGATACCTTGCGCGCTGCCGCCCAGTCCGTGACTGAGGATGATGGCCGGGAACGGCCCCCTGCCCTCGGGCCGGAGCAGGACGCCGGTCAAAGGCTTGCCATCGGCGCTGCAGGTCCACTGTTCGCCGTTTAGCCGTAAGTTCTCGATCCTGGGCCTTGGGGTGGCCGGCAGGGGATCGGGCTCTGCGGCAGCGTGCAGCGTTGCCAGTGGTGCCAGCAGCAGGGCGGCGAGTATCGTGAACGCAGATTTCATGAGCGTTGCGTTTGTCATCTTTGCTCCGTCAATCCCAACCCTTGAATAACGTTGCATCAGGCGGTTCCAGTGTTTGGAATTTTTTGGTTCAAACGGCAGCGCTGGTAATAAGGTTGGCGGGCCAGCCAGGGCATGGTGTTTTGTTTTACAGCCTGGGCCGTGTGCGGCCGTCGGCGCGGGCCGTGTCGAGGTCGGCCGCCAGTTGCTTCACGATGTCGGGTTTCCCTTGGGCGAGGTTGTTGGTTTCGCCTGGATCGGCAGACAGATCAAAGAGTTGGTGGACTTTGCCGGCCCGGCCGTTCCCGGTCTCGATCAGCTTCCACGAACCGGAACGGACGGCCATGGCGTTATCAGCCGTGTCGCCTTGGATGAAGGTGACTTTGCGGAGTGGCGCAGTGGGCTGTTTATCGAGCAGGACGGGCAGGATGCTGAAGGAATCCTCGCCCGCGTCGTCCGGCAGTTTGACCTCAAGGATATCGGCGGCGGTGGCGAGCAGGTCGGTCAGACAGATCGTGTGGGTGGAGGCGGCGGCGGCCGCAATCCGGCCGGGCCAGCGTGCGATGAACGGCACCCGATGCCCACCCTCATAGGGAGAACCTTTGCCATCGTGCCACGGACCGTTGGTGATATGCCCCATGGCGCGGGCCGTCTCCTTCGCGGTCTTGAATTTTTCACGGACGCCGCCGATCTCGCTAGCGAGATTGAGTTCGGCGTTCTGGGTGCCCTTGAAGTCCTTGGGTGTACTGCCGTTGTCGCTGGTGAAAACCACCAGCGTCTTCCCGGTCAACTTGAGTTCATCGAGCGCGTCGAGAATCTCGCCCACATGGGCATCCAATTCCTGGATGTGATCCCCGAGCACGCCGGCCTGACTCGTGCCGCGGAATTTGGCCGCCGGCGTGACGTGGGTGTGAGGAGCGCAGGGGGTGAAGTAGAGGAAGAAGGGACGCGCGGCGTGGTCGCGGATGAAGCCCACGGCCTTGGCGGTCAGGGTCGTGTCCACCTGATCCTCCACGCGGGGCTGCGCGAGGCCTTCAGGAAAACTTTTCCCCTTCACGGTTCGAAAGGCTTCGCCCGGCTTGCGTCCGACGATATCGTGATTCTCGATGAAGCAGCGGGTGGAGTCATTGTGGTTTTGCGGCACGCCGAAATGGTAATCAAACCCCACCTCCAGCGGTCCCGTGATGGGCGGCGTGTTCCAATCCTTGCTGTAGCCGAGGTGCCATTTGCCGATGGCGGCTGAACGATACCCTTGAGCCCTGAGGAGCGAGGCCAGGGTCATGCGGCCGGGTTCGAGGCTGTAATCATTGCCCTTGCGATGGAGACGCCACGGGGAGCGTCCCGTCATCAGGCCGTAGCGCGATGGTGAACAGACCGAGGCGGCCGTGTGCGCGTCGGTGAAGCGCATGCCTTCGCGCGCCAGCCGGTCGATGTTCGGCGTCTTGATTTTCGTGGCGCCGAAGCAGCCGACATCGCCGTAGCCGAGATCATCGGCGAGGATGATGACGATGTTCGGCTTCGACACATCGGCGGCGCACAGTGCAGCCGGCGGGGCGAGCAGCAGGGCAGCGAGGGTGAGGGCGATATTTTTCATCATGGCGGGATTCCTTGGTCTACAGGTTTCCTCCCGGCCTTGCCTTTCTGTCGCTTGGGCCGGTCGGGTTCGCCGAGGTTGATATACCACACACTATCGGTGTGTTCCGCAGTAAAGAGGGCTTGGGCGCGAGTGGCCGCTTCGGGTTGTTGGGCGGCCACATCGCGGGTGCAGCCGGGGTCTTGCTCGACATCGAAAACATGGAGCTGTTTCTCCGGGTGCTCGCGCATGACATACCACGGGCCGAACCGCACCGCCTGACCGTGCGGGAGCTGGGAGCCGTTCTCCCAGTAGAGGTGGTCGTGCTTTTTTTGCTGACCGGGCTTGCCGAGCAGCTCCGGGGCGAAGCTGATGCCATCGGTCGGTGGCGATGGGATGCCCGCCAGCTCGGCCAACGTCGGCAGCACATCGTATAAGGCGCAGACGTGACGGCTCTCGCGAGCCGGAATATGCCCTGGCCAGGCCGCGAAAAACGGGATGCGGCAACCGCCTTCAAAGAGAGCAAACTTGCCGCCGGGCCACGGGCCCTTGTTCTTGAACAACGGGTCTTCCGTCCACTTCGGCCGGGCGAAGTAGCCCCATTGGCTGTAACCGTTATCGCTAGCGAAGAGGATCAAGGTTTTCTCTTCCAACTTCAGCTCGCGCAACAGGGCGAGGAGTTCACCAACACAGGCGTCAAGCCGGGTGACCATGGCAGCCCACTCCTTGTTCTTCAGCGGCCAGTCCTGGTCCTTGTAAGCGCCCAGGTTGGGGGTCACCACCGGTCCATGCGGAAGCTGTGTGGCGTAGTAGAGGAAGAACGGCTTGTCCTTGCTGCGCCGGATGAAATCGAGACCGGCAGCATGGATGAGGGTCTGCGAGTTCTTGGCCTTGGCGGGGTCGGCAACGCCCGGCGCGAGGAAGTTGCCCTGCGCATCGTAGCGATTGCGGTCCGCCTTCGTGTGGGCATAGAGCGCTGCCATGTCGAAGCCCTGATTGTCGGCCAGTTTGACCTCGTGGTCGTTTTCCTCCAGAAAATCGGGATAGTAGGAGTGCGCGCGGCCTTGGTCATAAAACCCGAACGAGTAATCAAACCCCTGCCGAAACGGTGCGCCTTCGTCCTTCATCTTGCCCATGCCCCACTTGCCCACAAAACCTGTGGTGTAGCCCGCCGGCTTGAGCAACTCAGCCAGCGTGACATCCTCGCTTCGCAAATACCCGCCTCCCATTTTCGCGCCGTTGGCGCGGATGCGACAGTGCCCCATGTGCAGGCCCGTCATCAGGCTGGCCCGCGACGGCGCACATTCTGGCGCGCCAGCATAAGCCTGGGTGAACCGTATTCCGCTGGCAGCGAGCCGGTCAATGTTTGGCGTGGCGATGAGCTTCTGCCCGGTGTAGCCGAGGTCGCCGTAGCTGAGATCGTCGGCGAGGATGATGACAATGTTGGGCTTTGTCACATCGGCGGCGCGCAGCGCAGCCAGCGGCGCCAGCAGCAGGGCTGCGATGAGGTTAAGGGTGGGGTTCATGATCATTACTCGTGAACGTGCTACTCCAGTCCTGGTGCCCGCAGTTCCCGCAGCGTCCGGCCACTGAGCGGGGTATCCGGGTGCAGGCCCATGATGCGCTTGTGGCGTTCGGAGTCGTCACCGCCAGCGGGCGCTCGGAACACGGGCTGCCAGTTGATGGCGAAAGCGGGGAAGGCCTTCTGCATCTGCCCGACGCGCTCCCAGTTGGCCAGCACGTTGGCCTTGGCCTCCGCATCCTTGCCTTTGCTGGCTTCGAGCTTTTGCATCCCGGCGCGGGTTTCGACGACGAGCTTCGTGTAATCAAGCCCGCACTGGATGAAGTGCAGACGACGGCGGTATGTCTCGCCGGCGGCTTTGAGTTTCGCGGCAGCAGCATCGAGCTGCGACTGCGCCTTCGCGAACAGTTCCGGGGTGTATTTCTTCGGCACATCAAAGGCGCGATGGCGGCTGGGTTCCTCGGCCACGAACTCCATGCGCGTGCGCTCCAGCAATTGCCAGTAGGCTTTCACGTCGGCTGCGGCAGGGCCGAAGCCGCGCTGGTAAAAGTCATCCATGAGCGCTGCGACGTCGGTTTGCGGATTCCACGCCAGATGCGCCAGCGCGTAGTAATGCGGCCCCTGCGTGGCCCAGTGCAGCCAGAACAAATCAAAGAAGAGTCCGAGGCAGTGCGTGTCGGCTGCAAAGCGGAAGTCCTCGCCCGCCTGGGTCATCGCCACGTCGGGCATGCCCCAGCTCAGGCCGGCCTGGCTGCCGAGATTGGGCCGCCACATGAGGTGTTTGGCCACCTTGGCCCAGCCGGCATGCTGCTGCATCGGGAGCTTGCGATCCGCCGGCGAGCGCAGATGGAAGTTCGCCACGCTGGAGATGATGACGTTGTTGTCCGGCACGACGCCGAGCGGCGGATGGCGGGCGAGACCGTAGGCATTCAGCAACACAAACAGCTCGCGATCCGGAAAACGCTCCTTCAGCATGCGCGCCAGCGTGTTGGCAAAGCGCACATCGCGATCCGTCTGTGACACGCCCTGGATCTTCACGCCGCCGCCGAAGCCCCACTCCACCTTCTCGCCCTTGGGGTGATCCCAGGCGAGGCAGTTCGCGCAGGTGCAGTGGCCGCTGGTGTAGCCGTCGTTGGGCGAGACGTTGATCACGCGCAGCAGCGGGTCGGCGCGGACCTTCGCCGAGGTGTCCTCCAGCCATTGCTGCCACACCTTCGGGTTCGAGGCGCAGAGCTTCGTGTTGCTCGCCTTCGGCTTCACCGCCTTGCGACTGCCATCCGGCGCGGCGGCAAAGTAGACGGGATGCTCCGCGCCATACTTCTCCCACCAGTCGCCAAAACCATGCCCGCCGCTCATGTCCATCGAATCGAGCTGCACGCGCTGAAACCGCGCCCAGAGTTCCTCCCCGGTTTCCTTGTTGTCGCCCAGCGAGGCCTTCACCAACATCCCGCCGCGCGCGCGAATCTGCGGATGATACCGCCGTTCTATCGGCGCGATGGCGATGCGCTCGCTCTGGATGACATCCTCCTCTTCCGGCCACAGCCAGCGCACACCGAGCTGCTCCTGCAAAAAGGAATACACGGCGTTCGCCGTGCCGTATTCCTGCTGGAGGCCCGTCTTCATCGCCAGCCGCCCCTTCGCCTCCATGTGCGCCGGGTTCCACCGGTCCCGCCCCGCGATGACGAGATATTTTTCGTCCGCCACGAGGAGCGTCTCTTCGGCGTGCTTGAAAGCGAAGTCCGTCTTCGGGAACAGCGTCCTCACCGCCGGCTGCACGCCGACCCAGATCGCGCGCTCCGGCATCGGACTCGGCTCGCCATCCACGACCGGAGGTTTCTGCCCGCTGATCTTCCCGATGTAATCAGCGAGCATCACCGCCGCATCGCGTGTGCGTGGCGGCGCATCCTTGAAAATGATGATGGGCACGGGAGGCGTATCTTTGCCGACGATGATGAAGTCGGCGGCGCGCACCGCGTTCAGCGGAGCCAGCAGCAGGGTGAAAGTGAGGGTGATGGCATGTTTCATGGCCGGCTCCTCCCGCGCGCGATGTCGGCCTTCAGCGCGGCGAAGAGTTCCCGTGCTTTGGCCGGTTCTTGCGCGAAGAGGTTCGTGGCCTCGCCGGGATCGGTGCGGAGATTATAGAGCTGGAACTTGTCGGTCGGACCCTTGCCCGCCGTTTCGACGAGGTGATCGGGCGTGATGGTGCCATCCTTCACGGCATAGACCCACGAGGGCAGGATGAGTTTCCAATCGCCTGCGCGGATCGCGAGCGTGTAGGAACCGTAGTTCACATGCACCAGGCCGGCACGGATGGGCGCCGCGGGTTTCTCGCCGCGCAGCAGCGGTGAGAGGTCGAAGCTGTCCTCGCCGGCATCGCGCGGAAGTTTTTCACCGAGCAGCGCAGCCAGCGTCGCCATGAGGTCGGTGAAGCAAAGCAACTCGTCGCACGTGCTACCCGCCTTGATCCTGCCCGGCCAGCTCGCGATGAACGGCATGTGATGGCCCCCTTCGGTGAGATCGCCTTTCATGCCCTTCCACGGACCGGCGGCGCGGTGAGCGAACTTCTCGATGTCCTGCGGATACCAGACGGGGCCGTTGTCGCTGGAGAAAAAGATGAGCGTGTTGTCTTTGAGCTTCAGCTTTTCCAAGGTCGCCAGCATCTGTCCGATCATCGCATCCACGTTCATGACGTAGTCGCCGTATTGGCCCGCGCCACTCTTGCCCTTGAACTCGTTAGCGGTCGCCCACGGCGCATGGGGCGCGGGGATGGCGTAGTAGAGGAAGAACGGTGCACCGCTGCCACCCCCCGCGTGTTGCGTGAGCCACGCATCGGCCTTCCCCGCGATGGTGGCAAGGTAGCCCTCGAACTTCCAGCCCGGTGCCGCCAAGCCTTTGCGCCAATGCGCGCCTTGCGTCTCGGGATTCGTCACGCCTGCGCCCGGATGATCCTCGATGGTCTCCGTCGGAGCGCTGACGAAGCGCTTGTTCTCGATGAACGCATAGGGCCCCTGCTCCGGCGCATCGAAGCCGTAGTAATAGTCGAAGCCAGCGTCCACCGGCGTGGTCTTGAGGGTGCCATCCGCCTGTGCGGTCGCCGACATGCCCTGATGCCATTTGCCGACGCAGGCTGTTGCATAGCCCTGCCGTTTCAGCAGGGTCGCGAGGTTCAAGCGCTGCGGCTCCGACTGGAGCATCGGTGGCGGGAAATGCAGCAGTTCGTGGCCGTTGCGGGTCGCTGGCTTGGCGTCTTTGGAGTTCCACGTGCGATAGGGCATCCGCCCCGTGAGCAGGCCATAGCGGCTCGGCACGCAGATGGAACCGGGCGCGTGTGCAGCGGTGAAGCGCATCCCGTCCGCGGCGAGCCGATCAAGGTGCGGCGTTGCGATCTTCGACTGCGGATTGAAGCACTGCGGATCGCCATAGCCCATGTCGTCGACGAGCAGAATGAGGACGTTGGGTTTGCCGGCAGCCTTCGGCACCTCGGCAGCGTGGAGCGCGGCCAGCGGCGCCAGCAGCAGGGCGGCGATGAGCGTGAGGGTGTGTTTCATGGTTTTATGGTTTTCGGGTCCAGCTTGATCACCCGCACCATGCGGATGACCGCGTCGCCCTTCAGCGCGCGAAGCTGCAAATCCAAACCGGTGTAGCCCCGGCCGGGAAAGCAGGCGTCGTTGAGCATGAACGTGATGGTCTTGGCTGCGCCCGAGTCGCCGCACGTCACGTTGCGCACCTGCATCGCTTTGGCGTCGGTGAAGTATTCCAACTGCCATTCGGTGTGGGCCCGATCGAGGTAGGTGATCTTCACGGCAACGGCGTGCGGCCCGCCGGCGAGGAACGCTTCGTCCACGCCAAAGCGGATCAATGTTTGTCCCTTGGCCATCTGGGTTTGACGCGCCGTCAGGTCGTAGAGGTGGTTCCGGTCGAATTCGAACATCTGCGGCGGAACGGCAACTTTCTCGGTGGCCAGCGTGCGCGCGCCATCGGCATCGCGCTGATAGAGCCAGCGCTCGAAGTTCTTCACCGGTTGTCCCTGCTTGCCACTCTTGACAACGCTTTCGCGCAGGTAGCACCAAGCATCGGGTGCGTCCTGGGCGGTCTTGCCCAGTTCCAAGGCCAGGTAGTGGAGCAGCGGCGGGTTGATCAGCCACGGCCCGCCTTCGGCCCAGACAAAGTTGCGCCGCATCTGCAACATGCGCAGAGTCGCCTCGCGGTAGCGGTGGGGAAAGGTCTCGATCGGGCCGAAGCGTGCCACGTGGGCGCTGGTGTATTCTTCGTTCTCGTCGCCGGACGCGCGGTTCCCGGCGATGAGCGGACACTGCTCATTGACCACCAGGTAACCATCGGCGTCGAGTTCCTGGCCCAAACCAGGGTTGGGCGCATGGAGCATATAGTGCTCGACGAAGCCATTGCGCTGCCCCATGCCGAGCTTCAGCCCCAGTTGCAGATCCTCTTCCTTGCCGGAGACCAAGCAAAGTTTATAGGCCACGCCCTTGAAGGCTTCCGCCCAGGCCCGCAACCGCTCCTCGAAAAGCTGACGCCTAGGATCGCCGACCGGCGGCCCCGCGCCTTCTTCTCCACGCGACGCCGAAACCAAATGCAGGTAGCAGAGGTCCAGTTCCTTCATCTGCGGAATGCCGCTCCGGCCGAAGGCTTCGATCAGCCTCAGGTATCGTTGGTGATACTCCGGATGGTAGATATCCATGTTGACGACTTGGAACGGAACCGACTTGTTCGGCTGCTCTTCGATCAGCGGGATGCCGTAGCGCTTGAGCCAAAGCGGGGCCGTGCCGGGGGCCGTTTTTCTGATGGTCCTGTCGTGCAGGCTCTGGAAATAGCGTGTCTCCCAGACGGACGCCCCCAGCCCCATCTTGACGGCATATTTGCCGCCCTCGCTCTCCTTGAGAAGCTCCTCGCGCAGGCTGCGGAAATCGAAAGCACCCTCCGTGGGTTCGGTCTCCCGCCACGAAACATGAAGGGCGCGTTGGATGCGGCCGGGAAACTCCCCCGAAACCAGTTTCGGGCTGATCTGGATGCCGCTGTAACACGCCGGCTTCACCCATGGCGGCAACGACCAGTCTTCGCCCGACACGGTGTGGTTGGTCTCGTCCCAGATGTGGAAGAAATAGTTGGTGACAAAGAGCGTGGCCGCCTTCCGATCGAAGTCACTGCTTGGCGCGCCATTCACGTGCTGCGCAGCCAGCGGCGTGAGCAGCAGGGCGATGAGGAGGATGAAGATGGGTTTCATGGATTGGAGGTGGGTTTCTCCATTCTGGGTGGCTGGAGTTTTTCCGTTGCTTCCACAAGCGCGTCGGCCAAGACATTTCCGATGATCGTTTTGGCATCGTGCTCGTGAGACGCGGTCAAATTGCGGATGAATGCCTCCAACCGTCCCTCTGTATCCGTCTGCGTGCGATTGCCGGTCTTGATGATGGCCTCGCACGACTTCTCCGACACGATGGCTGTGCTGGAGTCACGGCGGACGACGAGGTTGTTTTTGATCGTGGCCCCCTTGACTCGATCCAAGGTGAAGGCCGGCAACTCCTTCCACTCTGTTTCGGGAAGCACGGGGTTTGCCTTGAACGGATTGACAACGACGTTGCCTTCGATGGCCAGCCCCGCCATCTCAATACATGCAATCGTCTCGCGTCCACTGTTGCAAATCAGATTGCTGCGGATGGTCACGTTGCGGATCGGCCGCCCCACGCCTTCGATCTGAAATGCCGGTTTGCCCGGAGTCACCCCCGAATCGACAAACACATTGTCCCGAAAAACAAGGTCATCCGGCCGGCCGCCCTCAATGTGCTTCGCAAACCCCGTGTAGATCTTCAGTGTGCCACCGAGCCGCTCGACGCGGTTGTTTTCGAAAATCCCGCCGTCGCCGGCGAGGATCAGGAATCTCTGATAGCAGTCGAGGAAGAGGCAGTTGCGCACCACCCAGCCGTTGTTCTGGAAACGCGGAAAGATCGCTCCGGCATTCTCATAGCGCAGACCGACAGGCTCCTGGAAGGTGACCGTCCTGTTCTGCACGGAATCCACGGTGAGTTCACCGATCTGCCTCTTGCTTTTGATGTCGTAAAGGTCGGCCTTATCGCCCCGCGTCAGCAACTTGTAGATGTCGATACCATAGGGGTTCTTTACGAACGTAATGCTCTTTTCGCCCACAGCTTCCGCGTAGCGCCATATTCCCCTGAAATTGGCGATGTCATCCGTCGTGCGGTAGTTGACCTGACCGTCAACCAGCGACCCAACCAGGCACTCGGAACTCATCCATCCGTCACCGCCCTGCAGGTTATTTGTCCGGGGCCGCGGCGTGAAGCGGCAGTTGAGCCATTTGTTGTCCCCATACCCCGTTTCCATGCGGACCGCCTTGGCGTATATGTTGCAATCCTTGACCGTAATCTGCTTGCAGAGGTCGAGATAGATCGCCTGGCTGTTGCTCCACACAAAGCACAGAAGATCGCCGACATCGAGCGTGCCTTCCGGACCGTAGGTTTCTCGCCAGGTTGGATTGCGGATGATTTGCAGCAGAACCCGCGTGTCGAGGTCGACCCAGTATTTGCCGTCTTCGGCTATGGTAAAGCTCTTGTAGACCATGGGCTGCGGGCCCCAACCACGCTTCTCGATCTGAAACAACGCCGGGATGTGGCGGCCGTTGGCTTTATAGGGAATGAAACGGTTTTGTGTCTTCGGCTTCGCGGTCAGCAGTTGGGTGTCTTTGAGCGGCTCGACCTGGATGCGGTTGCCTTCAAAATCGAAGGCCGTGATCCTCCCTTCCATGACACCTCTGGGATCGCTGTCGATGGTCAAACCTTCCAGCGTGATGTTGCTGCACCCGGACAGACGAATCATGAAGCTGACCTTCGGCGCCGAGTCCGGGATGAGGTCAAACCACAGCGTAGCCCCGTATCCGAGGATACGGAAGGGAGGCTTGCCGTCGCGGTCGAAGTTCTCCAAGACAAACGAGTCCGCGCCTTTCCAAGCTGTGCCGAAACGGTAGTCGCCGGGCGGTATGGTGAACGACGCGGCACCGCTCGCATAGGCAGCACGGAGGTCTGTGAGCATCTGCAATCCCGCTTTGCGCTGCTCCTGCTTCTGCGCGTCCGTGAAACTTGGCCCCGGCGGATTGTCTGCGGAATAGGGAATGTCCAGTTCCCTCGACCATGCCGCTTCTTTTGCGGCAACCTGGCCGCAAAGGAACGCAAGAAAGGTAACGGCGAAAAGCAGGTGTTTCATGATGAGGATGGGTTTCATGGCGTGGTTGCTTTCGAGTTACATGGCCTGCTGGCGCTTTTTTGGACGCTCGGGCTTTGGCTCGGCGGCGATGGGCCAGCGGGGGCCTTCCTCAAAGAAGCGGGCACCGCTTCTGGGGCCGGTGTAGTCGCCGAGGTCGGCGCAGGATTCGTCGGCGAGCTTGGTGAGGAGTTTCATGACGGCGGGGCGCTCGGTGGCGAGGTTTTTGGACTCGGAGGGGTCGGTCTTGAGGTTATAGAGCGCAGTTTCGGAGAGGGCTTCGATGTGGCCGGTGACGAAGCCGGGCATGTAGGGCATCTCGCCGCCTGCAGGGCGGGCGAAGACGAGTTTCCAGTCCTTGTGCCGCACGGCGGTGAGGCGGGAGCCATTGTGGTAGAGGAAGGTTTCGCGTGGGCTTGGTGCGTTGGGTTTCGTGAGGAAATCGGTGAGATCCATGCCGTCGAGTTTGGCCTCGGGGAGTTTGGAGCCGGACATGGCGGCGAAGGTGGGCAGGAGGTCAATGGTGGCGGCGATGCCGTCGCTGGTTTCACCGGCGCGCACTTTTCCGGGCCAGCGGACGATGCCGGGAACGCGCCAGCCGCCTTCCCAGGTCGTCATTTTGGCTCCGCGAAACGGACCTGGGCTGCCGCCGTGGTCGCCGATCTGTTTATCGGTCCAGGGACCGTTGTCGCTGGTGAAGACGACGAGGGTGTTGTCATCGAGCGCGAGCTTTTTCAACTCGGCGAGCACCTGGCCGACGGCGGAGTCGAGTTCTTCGATGGTGTCGCCATACAAGCCGCGAGCGGACTTGCCACGAAACTTCCCGGACACGCCGAGAGGCACATGCGGCATGTGGTAGGCGAGGTAGAGGAAGAAGGGGTTGTCTTTGCTGCTGCGGATGAACTCCAGCGCCTCGCGCGTGCAGTCGGCGGTGAGCGTGTCCATGTCGGCCTGCGTCTTGATGGTGCGCACGACCTCGCCAGGCTTGCGCAGGAAGGGCACGACGGCTCCGGGTTGAATGTCGCGGGTGGCTCCGTTGAAGGCGGACGTGAAGTAGCCGTGCTGAAAGCCCTGCGCGATGGGATCGCAGCCCGCGCTCATGCCGAGATGCCATTTGCCGACGATGCCGGTGCGGTAGCCCGCATCGCGCAGCATTTCGGCCATGAAGACTTCCTTCGGGTGCGGCAGCGTGTGGCCGTTCTTGCCATTATTCACCTCACCGATGCGGAGGGGATAACAGCCGGTCATCAGCGCTGCGCGACTCGGACCGCAAATCGGCTGCGCGTAGAATGAAGTGAGCTTCAAGCCCTCGACGGACATCTTGTCGAGATACGGCGTGCGGATGTCCTTTGCGCCGAAGCAGGCCAGATCACCATAGCCGAGATCGTCGGCGAGGATGACGACGATGTTGGGCTTTTCCAAGCGTTGGACATCCGCGGCGTGCAGCGTTCCGAGCATTGGAAGCAGGCAGACCGAGAGGATGAGAATGGGTTTCATGCTAGACTTTCAGCGCTTCGTGTAGCTTAACCATTTCAGCGGCTGCATTTCCCAGCCGTCCACGGTGAGCGGGATCTTCGGGCCTTTGCGGTGGAGGGCGGCGGCTTTGAGATTGTCGGGGTTGTGGAAGAAGGCGGCGTTGGAGATGACGACTTCGTCGTTGGCGTAGATCTCGAAAACGCTGCGATCGGAGAAGAAGCGGAGCGTCACGGTGTCGCCGGGTTTCACGTTGACGGGGCCGTGCGCGGCAGAGCCGACACGGAAGGACAACTCGCGCGGCATGGCGGCGCAGTCGAGGACCAGTTCGCGCTTCGCGTGGTCGTAGTAGGCGTCGAGGTGGTTGCGGCCATCGGTGAGGTGGACGCCGGTTTCGCCCTGCTCGGCGGCGGTAAACTGCAGGCGCACTTCGCACTGCGCGGCCTGCATCCCAACGAGCGGGCGGAAGTGTTTGCCACGGAGTTTTTCCAGCGCGGGCGCGGGACGGAAGAGCAGGCGGCCATCGGGGGCCATGCGCACATCGCGAGGCAGGCTGTAGGTATTGCGCCAGCCGGCGGCGCTGTCGTCGCGGAAGCCGCGCACGACATTGCAGAAGCGCCACATGGTCACGCAGCCTGCATCATCCACGGTGGAAGAGACATCGTTGTAACTCCGCGACAGGAGGTCGGGCACGCCGCCAGTTTCACGGGCGAAGGTGCCGTCGTCCCGGATGTGGCCGGTCATGTAAGTGGTGTCCTTCGTCAGCGGATGAATGCTGGTGAAGACATCGTAACCGCCCAAGCGGAAAAGCTGGCCGCATTCGTTGATGGCGCGGCCGGTGGCGCCCTCAAAGAACTTGCCCGCATACTCCCAGTGGATTGTGTCTTTCGATTTATAGAGCGGCAGGCCCATCGCCTGTGCCTGTGGTCGCACGGTGGTGCAGACGAGGTGCCAAGTGTCGCCCTGCTTAAACACGGCGCTCGGATCGTGGCGCGTCTTGAACTCATCCGGCACGCCGGAGAAGCGGACACGGTCAGGGAACGACTCCCAGCTTACGAGATCGGGGTCGCGGCTGACGGCCATGCGCGGCTCGGTGCCGCGGTCGCCGTAGTAGAAGGTGACGACTTCGCCCGCGTCGTTGACGAATAAAGTGCCGTTTTCGTTCGGCCACTGTGGCGAGCGGATCGGCATCGGCAGGATGGTCCAGTGAATCAAGTCCTCGCTGACGATGTGTTGCCAGACAATGTTCTCCAGCGCGTCGTCGAAGTAACGGAAACAACCGCCGGTGGTCCAACCGAAGAAGAGATGATGTTTGCCGTTGTGAAAAAAACCGATCCGGTTCCACTGTTCGCCCGGCAGGGTGAGGTGAAAGCGCGGAAAATGCGGGTCGGTTTTTTCCAGATGCTCGCGGAAGCCCGGCAACTTCGCGTCAATCCAGTCGTAGCGCTGTGCGGCGGTCGTGTCGGGCGTGAGCACGCCGGTGCCAAAGACACGATCTCCGCGCGGCTTCGTGACCTTCACGATCTCGCTGACCCCGCCAAGCTTTTGTAGCTCCGCATCATCGAGCGCGCGATCCCACAACGCGACCTCATCCACCCAGCCGCGAAAAGGCTGCGAACCATCGGGAGCACTACCAATGCACAAGGGCGAGGCGGCTCCGCTCATCGCCTTTGCCTCGATTCCGGGAACCGCGGAGGGCTTCATCCGCTCCATGACGAGGCGGCCATCGAGGTAGAGCTGCAACGGCCCGCCTTTCTTCATGCGCACGACGACATCACGCCACTGCGAAGCGGGCACGGGATACTGATCAAGGTCCACATTGATCGCTGGCGACCAGGGTCCGGCATTTGGCGGCAAGCCGCCTTCGAAGAGCCCCTGAAAACCAAAGTGCTGCCGCTGGATGAACGGCATGTGCCATCCGCTCACATCGAACCCGCAACTGCCCTGCCGCCCCGGTTGCCGCTGCGCCAGCACCGTGCCATGCAGGCCGTCGCCCTCCGATTTCAGGCGCAGATAAAGCGTGAAATCCTTCATGCCCTTCAACACCGGCTGCGCATCGCCCGCGAGCAACCTGCCGCCCTCAAACCGCGCCACCTTGCCATCGCCACCACGAGCGAGCGATGCGGCGAGGTAATCGCCTTCGAGCGCGATGCCGAGCGTAACTTTGCCGATGGTTTTGCGGCCACTGTTGTCGGCGAGATTCCAGCGGTGTTTCGCGTTGGAGAGCGGGTTGGAATCCGCCGCATTGAGCGCGGCCAGCGGCGTGAGCAGCAGGGCGGCCATGGCGAGGAGCGCTTTGTACTTCATTATCTTCACTTGGGCCGGGTGTTAGTTGCGGTTTTGGACTGGCCTATGGCGGGAGCCGCGTCGGGCGTCAGCGAGAAATTACGGAAGCCGACAGGACCACCGGTAACCAGGAAATTTAGTTCGGCCTTTTCGCGGGCAAAGACTTCGTCGGTGATGGAGCACATCGCCTCGCCCAGCTTCGCCGTGAGCGTTTCGGCGGCGATGGCGAGCGAGAGTTGCTGCCAACTACCTGCCGCCAACTTGAGTGGAGTTCGGCTGATGGTTTCGTTCCGGTCGCCGGTCATCTTGATCAAGATCAGGCTGTCGGGCGCCACGTCGAGGCGGATGAGGAAGTCGCCGTTGGGCGCTTTCAGGCGCAGCGTGTGCCGGCCATCGCCCTGGAGATTCAGTTCGTAGCTCAAGACGCCGCCGCGAAATTCCGCCGGGCCGCGGAGCAGCGCGGGCTGCGTCTCGTCCGCCTTCTGCGTCACCCACAGCGCGCCGTCCTTCGCCGCCCAGCCGCCGCGGGCATGCCACGGCTTGCCCGGCATCCGCGCGAACGACTCGCGCACGGCTCCGCCCGGCGCGCTCGACGCAGGCGCTGCGGCGGATAGCGGAGGTTGGTTTTTCTTCCGTTCGCTTTTCGGTTTCTTCGGCTGGCTGCCTGCGGGCAGCGGCAGGCCAAAACGTTTTGCGCCGGCCTTCAGCGGGTTGGCCATTTCCGCGAGCCAGCCATCGTGGAGCCGGGTCAGCTCGGCGACTTTTTCCGGCAGCTGCCCGGCGAGATCGGTCTTCTCCGAAACGTCCTTGCTCAAGTCGAACAGGCCCACGCGGCCTTTTTCGCCGACGAGCTTCCAGTCGCCGGAACGCACCGCCCACCAGCCTTCCTCGCTGCCGGCGCTCCAGAACAGATGGCGCTGTTGCGGCGCAACCTCACCGCGCAGCAGCGGCAGCAGATTTTTTCCGTCGAGCGGTTTGTCGGCGGGCGCTTCGATGCCCGCCGCCGCCAGCGCGGTCGGCAGCATGTCGAGCGAGATAACGGGCATCTGAGTTTCGCCCGGCTTCAACTGCGCCGGCCAGCAAACGAGGAAGGGCACGCGGATGCCGCCTTCGTAGTCCTGATGTTTGCCGCCGCGCAACGGCGTGTTGTCGGCGGTCTGCGCGAGCGGCCCGCCGTTGTCGCTACAGAAAAACAGCAGCGTGTTTTCCCAGACGCCCTCCTGCTTGAGCGTCGCGACCACCCTGCCGATGGCGTCGTCCATGCGTTTGCCCATCGCGAGCAGCGTGTTGCGCTCCGGGGTACCCGTCTTGAACTTCGCGATCTCCTCGGCGGGCGCCTGCAACGGCGCGTGGACGGCATTGAACGCCAGATAGACGAAGAACGGCTGCGCCTTGTGCCGCTGGATGAACGACACAGCTTCCTCGCCGAGCCGGTCGGTCAGGTAGCCGGTTTCACGGACGACGTTCGTGCCGCGATAGATCGGGTCCCGGGGATCATCGAGCTTGAAGTAATCGTGCGCGCCGCGTCCGAGGAAGCCGAAGACCTCGTCGAAGCCGCGCAACGCTGGACTCCACTCCGGTGTGGGACCGAGATGCCATTTGCCGAACTGCGCCGTGGCATAGCCGGCGGGCTTGAGATACTGCGGGAAAATCTTCTCGCTCATCGGCAATCCGCTGCCAGCCTCGCCGCCGGTGTAGAGACCCAAGCGCTGCTGATAGCGGCCCGTCATCAGCCCCGCGCGCGTCGGCGAACAGACGTGCCCGGTGACGTAGCCTTGCCGGCAAACGACACCTTCCTTCGCGAGCGCATCGAGGTGCGGTGTGGTGACCTCCTTTGGGTGCAGCGGGTTGAACAGCACGTCGGCGTAGCCGAGATCGTCGGCCAGAATGACGACAATGTTGGGCTTGGCAGGAGCCGCTGCGGCGGGAAGCGAGGCCAGCGGCGAAAGCAGCAATGCGGTGATAAGCGTGAAGGTGTGTTTCATAGAGGATTCTGTTCTGGTGACGCTGGGCGGTTTATTTGCGGGCGACTTCCACCATGTTCAGGGTGAGATCGGCTCCAAGCGCGCGCAGGCGCAGGTGCGCACTGGCGTCATTTTTCTCGAAAGCCGGATGGGACAGTTCCCACACGATGGTTTTCCAGCGACCGGTATCGCTGCATTGTGTGTGGAAGGTCCGGCCGGCGGCTTGAACATCGAACGAACCGGTGCCGCGATCCAGGTAGGTCACGCGGAGTTCGGCTGTTTGCGTCGCGAGGCTGGCGGCGAAGGTTTCGTCCAGCAAGAGTTGCATCGTCTGGTCGCGCGGCAACAGGCGCGCCCACGCCCCAAAGCGCTGGTCATCCGGCCCGGTCTTTTTCACCTCCCGAGTGTGATCGGGCTGACGTTGCATGAGGAACGTGTAGTCGCCCGTCAAGGCGTCGCCCTCGCGAAAGGCCACCCAAGCGCCGGGCGATACCTGCGGACTGGCATGATAGCCGGCGTATTTGGCGGCGAACCGAAACGCCGCATCGAACTCGTCCTTGAACCGTGCGGTCTCAGCGGCAGGGTCTTTGCCGGCAAGATAACGTCCGCTGCGGGCCACTTCGAGATCGTTGGCATAGCACGCGATGAAGGAGACGCCACAATGAAGGTCGCAGAGCAGCCGCCAGTAGTTCCACTGCGGCGGACTGCACCAACGGGGATCACTCTTTCCGCCGTGATCACCCCAGGCGCTGGCCCACGGTTCGGCATAGGCGAGCGTTTTGCCGGTGCGACAATCGGCGAGAAACTGTTCGTATTGTCCGCTGACGCCCTTCCGCGGTTCCATTTCGCTGCTGGTGTGGAACCAGCACAGACGCCCCTTTTTGAAATCCTGCTCAAATGACCGGCGCAGATCCGGCTCAATGCTGTTGCGGACAAACACCCGTAGGTCTGGCGGAAACTCCTTTACGAACAGCTCCAATACGCGGGCCTGATACGCCTTACCCAGCGCCGGCGTGAACGGTTCCCCAGCCCTCGCTCCCGGAGGCACGCGCCACTGCGACAGGGCCATCTTGTCGTTGGGCACCCGCCAGTGCTCCGTGCCGATGGCGTTGAAATTTTGCCGCACGCCCAGCAGCGATGCGCGGTACGGCGACTGTTTCAGAAACGCAGCGTAGGCCCGCAGGAAATTGCCATAGGCCCGCTCGAACACCGGATGCCAATACATCAAAGTCCCTTGCGCGTCGCGCACCTGCACACCCAAGGGTTCCGGCAGACAGGGCACGCGTTCGAACAACCACGCCGGCTTCTTGTTGCCATTGACCTGCACCGTAAAGGGCTTGTGCTGGGCGTGCAGCTGTTTCATCTGCGCCTCCAGCTGGCTGAAGTCATACTGACCTTCCGCCGTTTCCAACTCGCCCCACTGCGCAACGACCTGAGCACCGGTGATATAGGGCAACTCCATCACCGCCGGCATGCGCTCATACCAAATTGCATACAGACCGCGGTGGGTTGGCGGCAGGACCGAGGCAGTAGCGATGGTGCCCGTGGCGCACAGCGCGGCCAGCGGAGCCAGCAGCAGGGCCACCAGAAGTGAGCGTATGCCTTTCATAGAAACCCCACAGCGTGCACCGCTCACGGCTGTCCGACCGGCGTGCTGCGCTTGGAGCTGCGGATGTCGCGATAGATTTTGTCCATGCGCGCGATGCGGTCCTTCTGCGCTTCGTCAGCGATGAGGTTCTTCTGCTCGGTCAGGTCGTCGGCCAGGTTATAGAGCGCGGCCGGCGCGTTGTGCTCGATGTCGAAGACCAGCTTCCACGGACCTTCGCGCAGCGCGTGGGCCATGCCGTCGCTGCCGGAGTTCGCGCCCTTCTTGGCAATCTGGTTCTGCGCCCTGTTCTTCGCTTTCTTGCGTTCCGCAGGGGTCAGCTTCTTGCTGCCCTCGGCGGTTTTGAGTATCTGCGCGGCGGTCTTTTCGTCGAACGCATCGCGACCCGGGCTGCTCTGGATCAGCAGTGTTTCGCGGACGGGCTTGTCGTCACCGCGCTTGCCGAGCAGGACGGGCGCGAGGCTGACGCCGTCAAGCATCTGGTCGGCCTCGAACTTACCGCCGGCCAGCTCGACGAACGTCGGCACGATATCGAGCGTGCCGACGAGCTGGTTGCGGACTTCGCCCGCGGGCACGTGACCCTTCCAATGCACGACGAACGGCACGCGATGACCGCCCTCCCAGATCTGCGACTTCGCGCCGCGCAGCCCGCCGACGGCGTCGTGGCCGAACTTCTCGCGGTCGGCCGGAATACCGCCGTTGTCGCTGGTGACGATGATCAGCGTCTTCTCCAGCAGATTGCGCTTGGCAAGCGCCTCGACGAGTTTGCCGACGACGACATCCACCTCGTAGTCCATGTCCGTCTTCGGCGACATCTTCGTCACGCCCTTGACGGGCTCGCCGAGCAGCGTGTCGGGTGGCGTGTAGGGACCATGCGCACCATCCGTCGAGAGATGGACGTAGAACGGCTTATCCTTATCGGCATCGATGAACGCGATTACCTTCTCGACCAGCGTCTGCCCCACCCTACGGCTGTCCCAATCCGGCAGGCCCGGCCCGGCCACGGGAATCGCACCGCCGTTGAGCGGCCCAGCCTTGAGCTCGGCAACCTTCGCGCCATCGCCATCGACGCGGTTGTTCTCGATGAAGCAATAGGGCGGCGCCTGATGTCCGCCGAGCAGCACATAGGAATAGGTGAAGCCCCACTCGCGCGGCCCGACCTTCATCGGCTTGGTGAAGTCCGCCTTTCCCGCGTCGTTTTGCTCGAAGATGCCGCCATAGTGCAGCTTGCCGAACAGGCTCGTGCGATAGCCCGCCTCCTGCAGCAGATGGCCGACCGTTTTCTGGCCCGGCATGAATTGCGGCTCCTGATTCCAGCCCCACGTGCCGCCCGGCAGACGACCGCGCCACGTATAGTTGCCCGTCGCCACCGTGTAGCGCGTCGGCGCGCAGAGCGCCGCGGCCGTGTGCGCGTCGGTGAAGCGCATCCCCTCGCGCGCCAGCTTGTCGATGTTCGGCGTCGGCACCTTGCCCTTCGCGAAGTAGCACTGGAAGTCGCCCCAGCCGAGATCGTCGGCCATGACGTAGATGATGTTTGGCCGTGGCGCCTCCGCGGCGGACAGGTTGACCAGCGCCGCCCACACAGCCGCGCACACCAGCATCAGTATTCTTTTCATGGTTACCTTTCTATGGTTTTCCAAGGACCCCTGCCGGCTTGTCCGGCAGGGGAATAAGTTCTGCGGTCAACCGTGCTAACCACAGAACTCCCGCTCCGGCGGGGCAAGCCCGCCGGGGGCGCAGAACAACTCTGATCAGTTTTCCAATCCTTGGAAAAGTTGGCGTCATTTCGTTTCGGCTTCGTTCACGGGCCAACTATCGGTGCGGAACGGCGTGGCGGGGAGGCCCGCGCCGTTATACAAGTTGCACACCGGGTTCGCGGCCCAGGCATAGCGCACCGCGACGGGCTTGGCGACCTCGGCGCTGGATACGAGGACCTTGTCGCCCACGATCTTGGCCTGCGCAGGTTTCCACTGCTTGTCCTCGCCCGCGACGGCGAAGCCGTTCAACGCGCCATCCTTGGCGACCAGTCCGCCGTCTGCGTGCGCGAACGCCACGGCGATTTCGTTGCCGCGGATTTCGTGGCCGGCGGGCAGCGGGCCGGAGATCGAGGGCACTTTCTGGCCGTAGACGGTGCCGAGCGCCCACAGCGAGAGGCGGCGGCCGACTTCCTGTTTGTTCGCGGGATGAATGTTACCCGGATCGCCGATGTCCACGGTGATCGCCATGCCGGTCTTGGGCAGGCGTAACGTTTTGAGCATCGCCTCGCGCACGAGCGACCAGCCGTCGCCGTCGCGATTGAAGTTCGGCAACTGCACCCACGCGAAGGGGAACTCCTCGCCCCAGCGCGCGCGCCAGTCGCTGACGAGCAGCGGCAGGTGATATTGGTAGAAGGGTCCCTTGCCGGGATGCGAGTTGGCCTCTCCCTGATACCAGACCGCGCCGCGCAGCGCATACGGAATCAGCGGCGCGATCTTGCCGTTGAACAGACCGCCGACGTTGCCCTTGCGCTTCAGCAGTTCCACCGAATCCTTCGGTTTCCGCGGCGCCGCCTTCCCTTCTTTTTTGGCTTTCGCGGACAGCGTCTTCCAACGGGCGAGCGCCTGCTCGTGGTCGGCCTTCAGCTTCGCCTCATCCACAGCCCCCTTGGCCCTGGCCTGCCCCGCAAAATAGTTCTTCAACTCCGGCGCCTTGGCCTGCGCCTCGTCCGCAATCCACGACTCGATCGGCGTGCCGCCGACGGACGAATTGATCAACCCCACCGGCACCTTCAATTCGCGCTGCACTTCGCGACCGAAAAAGTAGAGCGTGGCCGAATAGCCGCCCACCGTTTCCGCCGAGCACACCGTCCACTTGCCAGTACCATCGGGCGGCGGCGACGCGGCGGCCTTGGACTCCTCCTTGAACATACGGATCAGCGGCAACGAGGCCGCGGCTTTTTCTTTCTCGAAGTCCTTCGCGCGATTGACCGGCATCGCCATGTTAGACTGGCCGGAGCCGAGCCAGACTTCGCCGACGAGCACATCCGACAATTTTCGATTGCCGATTTTCGATTGCTGATTTTCGGCAGTAACGATCAAGTCGCGTGCTTCGAGGCAGGCCTCAAGCGGATCGAGCTTCACCAGCCACTTGCCGTTGGCGTCGGCGGTCGCGGTCTTCTTCTGGCCGGCGAACTCCACGGTCACGCTCGCGCCCGGATCGGCCCAGCCCCAGACCGGCACGGCCTTGTCGCGCTGCAGCACCATGTGGTCGGAGAACACCGCGGCCACCTTCAGCTCCGCCGCCGTCGCTCCCAGCGACGCCAGCCATAACACCGCACCAGCCAACATCAGTATTCTCTTCATGGTTACCTTTCCAGGGCTTTCAAAGGCCCCTGCCGGCGTGCCCGGCAGGGGAATCGCCGCGCAACAGCTTCAGCGTCGTCTCGTGCTGTGGCGAGGTGACCGCGCCGCGCAGCAGCGGGTCATCGGTCTCCACCATGTGCCGGTAGAGGTGCTGTGCGAGTTCGTCGCGGAGCGCTGCGTATTCCTTTTTCCCGGCGAGGTCCGTCTGCTCAAACGGATCCTTCGTCAGGTCATAAAGCTCCAGGTGCGGATGGTGGGCCGAGGCCGGGTTCGCCGGCACGAGCGTGTCGGACTTGGGCCGCCACTGCTGCGATGGATCCTGGAACGCCGGCGCGGTCGAGAAGTTGGCCATCAGCTTGTGTGTTTCCGTGCGGATGCTGCGCTGCGGATCGTAATAGTTGTGATAGGTCAACTCCCCGAAGATCGCGGCGTTGGGCGTGTAGGCGCGTCCATCCAGCAGCGGCGCGAACGACCGCCCCTGCACGTTGGCGGGGATGGGCAGGCCCACCAGGTCGAGAATGCTCGGCAACACATCGATGTTCGAGACCATCTCGTTGCGCACAGTGCCGCCGTGCCAGCCAGCGCGTCCCGCGTGGCGCAGCAACAGCGCGATCTGCAGGCCGGGCTCATAGAGGCTGCACTTGGCGCGCGGCATCGCCACGCCGTGATCGGTGGTGGCGATCAGCAGCGTGTTGGTTTCCAGCCCCAGCTCCCGGAGGGCCTGTACCCAGCGGCCGAACTGCTCGTCCACATGCCGCACCGCGCCCTGCAGTCCGGCGAGTTCCTCGCGCGTGCCGGGCGTATCGCGCAGATAGCCCGGCACGGCCACGCCGAGCGCGCTATCGGGCTGGAGATGCGGACCGGGGAAACCGTGTTCGCCGGCCGGCTGACCGGACGCCTTGGGATAGGGCAGCCGGTGCGGCTCGATGAACCCGGCGTAGAGGTAGAACGGCTGGCCGCTTGCGGCGAGCCGCTTCAGTTCCGCGATGGCGGCGGTCGTGCCCGCTGCCGCCTTACCTTGGTTGATAAATTTCTCATAACCGCAGCGCTGTGGGCCGGAACGGGTCTCGTGGATGTGCCCGATGGCAACCGTGGCGTAGCCGGCCTCCTTGAGGAACTGGGCCAGATGCTTCTCCTCCGGGTGCAGGTCCCACGCAAAGTTGGCGTGGGTCAGCCCCATCACACCGTTGTTGTGGGGATAACGACCCGTGAACAGCGACGCGCGCGACGGGCTGCAACCCGGCTGTGAACAAAACGACCGGGCAAACCGTACGCCCTGCGCCGCAAACTTGTCGAGGTTGGGCGTCTGCACGGTCGGCACGCCATAGCAGTGCAGGTACTGCCCCAGGTCGTGGCAGTGGAAGATCACGATGTTGGGTTTCGCGGCCGGCGGCGGCGCATCGGCGGCGCGGAGCGCGGCCAGCGGCGCCAGCAACCCAACAGCACAATATGCGAGGATGCGGTTCATGTCATTCGACCGTTTGATAGTCGGAGCTGGCCGCGAGGGTAGCACTGCGCACATTCACGAACCAGGCCGTGGTTCCCGCCGGCAGTGCCGCCGCGACGCGCCAGGTGGCGCCGCGTTGTTCCAGCCGGGCCGGCGCTTCAAGCCATTTGCGCTGGCCGGTGAAGCCCGTGCCCGTGGTGGAAATGAGCACGGCGCGCTCCAGCGGCTTGGTGGCGCTGAACTCCACACTCGCTACGCCGCGGGTGTTTTTCACGCCGGTTTGCACGCACCACGGCTGGCCTTCGCGCACGACGCTATCGGCGAAGGCATAGCTGTCCGGTGGGTTGTAGGCGGAGCCATGCCCATGGTGCAGGCCGGGGATGAGCGCCACCATGTGCGGACCGGGCGCGGCGCGATAGCATGCCGCCTGGCAGTCGAGCGGGAAGTGGGAGTCCTCCGGCCACGAGAACCACAGCACCGGCATCTGCGCGCGGGCCATGCGAACCATGGGATCCCACACCTCGCGGTAGAGCGTGTTGCTGCCCAAAGCGCGGCCATATTGATTATCGGCATCGAACAGGTGCCCGCAGCCGTAGGTGGGGATCGCAAACGCAAAGCGTGGATCAATGCCGATGACGGTGCTGGTGATGACGCCGCCCCATGAGATGCCCATGAGACCGACCTTTCCGGCATCGACCTCCGGCAGCGAACACAGCAGCGAGTGCGCGAGCACCGTATCGGCCACGGCGTGATACATCCACTGCTCGGCCAGCGGTTCGGCGGAGTCGGCGTAGATGCCAGCGCGCTCCGGTCCGGGCCAGTCATGCCGCTGCCAGCCTTGGCGACCGCTGGACTTCTTCGCCCCGGGCTCGGAGGTCTGGCCCTCAACGGCGATGCTGATCGCGGCATACCCGTGCTGGTTCCACTTCTGCACCCATTCCTTGAACGCCGTGCCGCCGCCGCCATGCACCAGCACGACACCCGGCACCTTGCCCGCGCCCTTCGCAGGGAGACCGAGCCACGCAAACACGCGCGTCGGCTGGCCTTTCCATGGCAGGGCGTCGAAGTAGATCGCCCGCAGGCCGCCATCCTTCGCGAAGCCTTCCGCCGCGTGCAGCGCAGGCGGATTGGTGAGGCTGCCGAGGACCAGCACCTGCTCGCGTTGACCAGCAAAGTCGGCGGCGTACAGGCTGGTCGACAGCGGCAAGAGGGCCGCATACGCCAAGGCCAATAACTTTTTCATATTCCCTTCTCTTCGGATTCCGAGGCGTGGAAATATTTCCACCGTTTTTCATGGCCTTGGACACTGTTTGGTCATTATTTTCCGGCGCCGGCAACTGGCCAGGAGTCGGTGCGGAACGGCGAGGCTGGCAGTCCGGCGCCGTTATAGAGGTTGCACACCGGGTTGTCGGCCCAGGCATAGCGGACCGCGACGGGCCTGGCCACCGCGGCACCGGAGACGATCACTCTATCGCCCGCGATCTTGGCCTGCGCGGGCTTCCACTCCTTGTCCTCGCCCGCGACAGCGAAGCCTTTCACCTCGCCATCCGTGGCGATCAACCCGCCTTCGGTATGCGTGAAGGCAACGGAGATTTCGTTGCCGCGGATTTCGTGGCCAACGGACAGCGGGCCTGAGATCGCGGGAACTTTCCGGCCATAGACCGTGCCGAGGGCCCACAGGGAAAGACGGCGACCGACTTCCTGTTTATTGGTGGGGTGAATATTTTTGATATCACCGATGTCGATCGTGATGGCCATGCCGGTCTTCGGCAGTTCCAACGTCTTCATCATCGCCTCGCGGATGCGTGGCCAGCCTTCGCCGGGCGCGGTGAAATTCGGTAGCTGCACCCAGGCGAAGGGCAATTCATCGCTCCAGAGCGTGCGCCAGCTCGTGACGAGCTGGGAGAGTTGCTTGCGGTAGAGACCGGGGTTGCCGGCGTTGCTTTCGCCCTGATACCAGAGGACGCCGCGCAGGGTGAAGGGGGCAAGGTTGATAATCTTGCCGTTGTAGAGGCCGGCGGGCGGGCCTTTGCGCTTGCGGGCGGCGACGATATCATAGGGCTTGCCGGAAAGGGCTTGCTTCCCGGCCTTGGACTTCTCTGTGGCGAGCTTCCACGCGGCGACCTGCGCCCGGTAGAGAGCCGTCGCCTTGGCTTCGTCAAAGCTGTCGTAACCTTTCAGCTGGGCATCGTATTCCACCTTGGTTTCCAAATCCGAGGACTGGGCTTCGGCGGAGACCCAGGACTCGATGTGCGTGGCACCCACCGAGGAATTGAGCAGGCCGACGGGGACGCCGACTTCGCGGTGAATTTCGCGACCAAAGAAGTAGAGCGTTGCAGAGAAGCGTCCGACGGTTGCCGGAGTGCATACCTGCCAGAGGCCTTGGCCTTCGGCCTGTGGTTTTTCGGCGGGACCAGAAGATTCGCGGTATTGGCGGATGAGGGGGAAGTTCGCCGCGGCCTTCTCGGCGGCAAAATTGTTCGCGCCGGCGACCGCCATCTCCATGTTGGACTGGCCAGCGCCGAGCCAGACTTCGCCGACGAGGACGTCCGACAATTTTAGATTGCCGATTTTAGATTGCTGATTTTCAGCAGTAACGATCAAGTCGCGTGATTCGAGGCAGGCCTCGAGCGGATCGAGTTTCACCAGCCACTTGCCGTTGGCGTCGGCGATAGCGGTCTTCTTCTGGCCGGCGAATTCCACCGTCACGCTCGCCCCCGCCTCGGCCCAGCCCCAGACGGCGACAGGCTTCTCGCGCTGCAGGACCATGTGGTCGGAGAACACTGCGGCAAGCTTCAACTCCGCCGCCTGGGCGCCCAGCGCTGTTAGCAATAACAAGGCGTAAGCCCACAGGGAATTATTTGTGATGGTTTTCAGGGACCGGTCCTTTCGGTTCTCATATATGTCATACCGTCAGGGCTATCGCAGCGCATGGTGATTATTTCTTCCCTTTTGCCGTCGGATACCGATCGAAGACATCGCCCTGGCCGAGGATGCGCGGATCGTTCTGCCGCTTGAGCTCTGCGAAAAGTTTTTCGCGCAGCGCCGTCAGCTTGTCGCGATAGGCGGCATCGGCAGCGAGGTTCTTCAAGCAGTCGGGATCGGCCGCGAGATCGAACAGCTCCTCGGCGGGACGTTTGCCGAAGCTCAGCTCCCAATAGCGGTTGCCCGGCTTCAGGTCCTCGATCAGTTTTTTCGTCGGCCCCTTGTCGGTGTCCAGCAGGTCGAGTTCGGGGTTGCCGCACGGCCAGCGGTCGGGCGCGAAGTTGTGGATGTAGTAGAGCTGGCCCTCGCGGATGGCGCGCGAGGGATAGCCGAGCCCCGCCTCGGTGCCGGGTCGCGCGCGCACATCGGTGCGCTCGCGGCCGACGATCACGAAGGAGCGGTCGCGCTCCGGCTTCCCGCGCAGCAGATCCGTGAAGCTCCGGCCGGTGAGGGACGCCATGCCGGATTTCTCCGCGGCGACGCCGAGCAGTTCGAGGAACGTCGGCGCGAGGTCGATGAAGCTGATGAACCCGGTGCAGTGCGTGCCGGGTTTCTGGATGCCGCTCGGCCAGCAAGCGACGAACGGCATGCGGTTGGCGATGTCGTAGGTGTGGCCCTTCGAGCGCGGGAACGGCATGCCGTTATCGGAGGTGACGATGATCAGCGTGCTCTCCGCCAGGCCCGCCGCCTCCAGCGCGCGGAGGCACTCGCCGACCTCGGCATCGAACGCCTCGACCTCGGTCGCGTAGTCGAGCATATCGCCGCGCACCACCTCGTTATCCGGCCAGCAGCCCGGAACGTGCGTCACCTCGGCGATCTTTTTGCCCGCGGCAAGTCCGGCACCCAGCTTATAGGGACGATGCGGATTATGACTGCCGTACCAGAAGAAGAACGGCTTCGTTTTGTCGCGCGACTGGAGGAACGCTGCGAAGCCGCCACCCTGTTTCTTTTTGCCCGCCGGGTTCTGCAGTCCCCAGGTGCGGGGCTGGCCATCGGCCGTCAGCGCGAGGCCCGGCCCCCAGAACTTGCCCGTCGCGCCCACGTTGAGTCCGGCCGCGGCCATAGCCTCGGTGAACACCTTGAACTTCGGCGGGAAAATAGCCTGATGATTGCCGGCCTCCTCGAGCTGCCACGGATTACGCCCGGTCAGGATCGCCGCGCGCGACGGCGCGCACTTGGCCGTCGGCGTGTACACGTTTTCGAAAATCAGCCCGCGTTGCGCGAGCCGGTCGATGTTCGGCGTCTTCACCCATATGCAGCCCGTCGCGCCGAAGTGCGAGGCATCATCGGCGAGGATGAACAGGATGTTGGCCCTCTGCGGCGGGCTAGGTTTGTCCGCCGCCGCGGCACGGCCGGACAAGGCCACCGCCAGTGCGCCAGCCAGAAGCAGAACCCTGTGCCGCGTCATTGTACTCATAAGTTCCTTTCCCGCCCAACACCGCCGACAGACATCAAACGCGGGAACCCCCTCCCTATTGTGCCTGCCGAACAACTTGCGCCGGACTGCGAAGAGTGGCAGGCGCTGAGGTACCCCGGCCCCGTACGGAGCTTCACAGGGGAAACGCAGAGCGACGCGGCGCTTCCGCACAGGGAGCACTTCAGCTGGAAGCGGGGAAAGGTCACAGCTCTAATCGCTTGCCCAGCAAGTCGTTTTTCCGCTTGGCAAGACAAGCGCGCCTGCTTATGGTGCTGCTGTGACAAAATATAAGGCTACATAAAAACAAGTTTTATGGCGTTCAATAACACTGTCGGGCAAAGAGAAGGGAACAAGAAATGAAACCGTGTAGGGTGGCCGTAGCAGGACTGTTTCTGGGTGTTTGTTGTCTATTTGCTGCGGAGACGAAGCCATCGCCTCCCACCAGTGTGACCCTCAGGACAAAGGACGGATCGAACCTAGTGGGAACCCCCATGGAGACAGATATCATCCTGGAAACAGCCATTGGGCGTGTTTCGGTGCCGCTCACACAGCTCAAGGGGATTGAGTGCGAACAAACCGCCGGCAAAACCAATGCGATCTTGCAGTTCACGAACGGCGACCGTCTGAGTGGAAGTTGGCAAGGAGAGGTGTTCGCTCTCGGGACGTCGTTCGGCGCTCAACAAGTGCCGCTCTCGCTGCTACGCTCTGTCACGGTCAGTTCGGTCGGCGGCACGACCGACAAGCAAGAGGGCTTGGTGCTGCACTATTCGTTCGGCAGCGACAAAGGCGGGCAGGTCATAGACACGACAGGCACGAACAACGCCATGGCCGCGGAAACGAAATGGACGGCCCTGGGCAAATCCGGCGGGGCGCTTGAATTCAATGGCATGGATTCCTGCATCACGCTGCCCAACCTCGAAGCGATCAACCGCCTGCATGCCATGACGTTTTCGGCCTGGGTTAACATCCGGACCATGCCCTCCGACTTCGCAGGCATCGCTTCGCGGCGGTCGCCAAGCGATCTCTGGTGGTTTGGCGTCAAGAACGGGCTCGGCCTGCAACTGTACTTGTCTGGCCGCGGAAACGGTGGCGACAGAACAACGGGCGCGGCAACCATTGCGACGGGGTCCTGGTACCATACGGCCTTTACGTATGAAGCCGGCAAGACCAGCGCCATCTACATCAACGGCAAGCCCCTCAACGTTGTGCCCGTCACCGGCTCACTGCCAGGAGACGCGGGTACGCCAGTTCGCATTGGACGAGGGGTCGGAGCTTCGGAGACCTTTGATGGGACCATTGACGAGGTCATGATTTTCGACCACACCTTGACGGACGAGGAAGTCGCGCGCTTGTACGAAGCCGGCAAGTAGAAGATGCGCAGCGCCTTCTGTCATTCCGGGCCTTCTTGCCAGGGCTCCTGAAAATCAACACTGGGTCTGCCCAGCGGGTGCATCGGGAGCGGCGGCACTCCTGCCGCCGTAGAGAAAGCATTTGGCGTCAAACTGGTTCAGGCTATGGAGTGGCCAGGTGTTTGCGTGCGAGGGATGCGTGCCCTGCGTGCGTTTCTTTTCGGCGGCAGGAGTGCCGCCGCTCCGGCCAACCGGCACGGTTTTCAGAAGGGCCAGGGGAAACTGCAGAACCATGTTCTGAATGATTCTGCCGCCAAATGATTCTGTCGTTCCGGATCCTCCCAAAGCCCCGAAACGCTGTTCAAGGTATGCTCACCCCAGCGGTCACTTCGCTTTGGCGGGAGGCGGGTTCGGCACGGAGTTGCGGGTGAATTCCTCTTTGCTGAGGTAGCCGTCCTTGTCCATATCGCGGGCGACGAACCATGCGGCGGCATCGGCGGGGTCGCGCTTCACCGAGAACTCGGCCTTGTCGAGCTGGCCATCGTGATTGGTGTCGAGCTTCCCGAACAGCCCGGCGCGGCCGGGGCCCGGCCCGGCGCTGGCTTTGCCCTGCGGCTTTTTGGGGCCGCTGCCGAGCGGCAGCGGCAGGTAGTCGAAGTCCAGGATCATCTTCTCCTGCATCACGGACTTCAGTTCACGCGTCACGTCCTCGAGTCCCGGCTGGTCATAGAGGTTGTTCAGTTCGCTGGGGTCTTTTTCGAGGTCGTACAGCTCGTAGACGGCGCGCGGGCTGGTGAACCAGAGCTTCTCGAACTCGGAGGCGAGCTGCTGCTGCTCGTGCGCCTGGGTGATGTCCTTCCAACCGGGATCGCTGCCGCTATCCACCGGCGCATAGCGCAGGTTCGGCGTGACGTTATAGATCAACTTGTATTTTGCGCTGCGGATGCAGCGGCTGTAGTCCACGGCGTTCGCCGAGGTGTGTTCGTCGAAGGTGGCGCCGCCGTGCGGGCCGCGTTCGGCAAAGATGTATTTGCGCTCGCCGGGGAACGCAGCGCCCTTGAGCAGCGGCAGGAAGCTCACGCCGCTCATGCGCGCGGGCGGCTTGAGTCCGGCAGCCTCGATGCACGTCGGGCCGAGGTCCTCGCCGGAGATGAGCGCGCTCGAGTCGCCGCCCGGCTTGATGATGCCGGGCCACCACAGGAGCAGCGGCACGTTCAGCCCGGGATCGTGCAAGGCTCCCTTGCCGCTGGGGAACGCCATGCCGTTATCGCCCATGAAAATGACGAGCGTGTTCTCGAGGCCGGCGCGCTCCTTGACGATGTCGAGCACGCGCTGGAAGTCACCGTCGCAATGCTCGATCTCGCCCTCGTAGCGCGAGAGGTCGGCGCGCACGCCCGGCAGGTCGGGCAGGAAGCCGGGCACCTTGAGCTGCGCGGGATCGGGCGGGTTCTTGCCGGTGTTCCACGGATGGTGCGGGTCGCTGAAGCCGACCCAGAGGAAATACGGCTTGTCCTTGGGCCGCTGGTCGAAGAACTCCTTCATCTTGGCGGGCACCTGCTCCTGGCCGGACGCATCCACATAGTCGAAGCGGTCCTTGAAGGTGACCAGATGATGTTCATCGAACACCTTCGCCGAAGCTTCCGGGCCGCGGCCGGAGCCATCGAGGTGATAGGTGCGGCCGCAGCAGCCGACGAAGTAGCCGCCTTCCTTGCGGAGGACTTCCGGGAAGGTGATTTCGTCGCGTGGCAGCGGCGCGGAGAAGCGCGTCATGCGGCACGCCACCGCCGAGCGGCCGGTCATGAAACAGGCGCGCGAGGGCACGCACTGCGGCGCGCCGGTGAACATGCGCCGGCACATGACGCCCTCGGCGGCGAACCGATCAAGGTTCGGCGTCTTCATTTCCTCACGCCCATAGCAGTGGATGAACGGGTAGCTGTGGTCATCGGAGAGGATGAACAGGATGTTCGGCTTCTCCGCGGCACAAACCCCAACGCCACACACAAGCAGCAGGGCCAACACAGTCTGGCGGATCATGGTCATGTCAGGTCTCCCTCATGCTGGTCATTTCTTTTTCTTCCGCGGAGTGGCGCTGCCTTCGCCGCCGGGCGGGACGGCATGCTTCAGCCACGCATCAAGCTTGGCGCGCAATTCCTTGACCTTGTCCGGTTGCTGGGCGGCCAGATCGTGGGCCTCGCCAAGATCGTTGGCGAGATTATAGAGCGAGACGCCCTTGGCTGCGCCCGCCTCGCCGGCTTCCTCGCCACCCTTGTCGTTCGCGCCGATAAGCAGCTTCCAGTCGCCCGCGCGAAGAGCCACCCGCCCGGGCACGGTACCGCAGAGCAGCAACGAATCGTGCGGCGACTTCGCGCCCTGCGTGAGCACCGGCCAGACATCGAGGCCATCGGGCGGCAGTTTCTGGTCGAGCGAGCCGCCCGCCAGTTTCAGCAGCGTCGGATACCAGTCCACGGCGTGCAGCGGCTCGTCAATGACGGCCGCGGGGATGTGGCCGGGCCAGTTGGCGAAGGCGCACACGCGGACGCCGCCCTCGTAGATCGTGCCCTTGCCCGCGCGCAGCGGGCCGTTGGACGTGATCTTGCCGGGGCTGGGCCCGCCGTTGTCGCTGGAGAAAAGGATGAGCGTGTTGTCGCGGATTTTCTTCTCCTCGAGCGCGGCGAGCACCTGCCCGACCGCCTCATCCAGCGCCGCGACCATGCCCGCGTAGGTGCGGCGCGTGCCGGTGAGCTGGCCGTAGGGCTTGAGATAACTGTCCGGCACCTGGAACGGACCGTGCACGGCGTTGAACGGCAGATAGAGGAAGAGCGGCTTGCCGGCCGGCGACTCGCGGATCAACCGGCACGCCTCCTTGGCGATCAGGTGCGTGGAATAGCCCTCGTCGTGGCACGGCTGGTCGTCGCGGTGCCAGTCGAGCTGTGCGTCGCGCTGGTGGGTGAAGTAATCGATCATGCCGAACCACAGCCCGTACTGGTGATCGAAGCCGCGCTGCGTCGGCCGGTAGGCCGGCTGAAACTCGCCGAGGTGCCACTTGCCGGTGATCGCGGTGGCATAGCCCGCCTCGCGCAAGGCCTGCGCCAGCGTCCGCTCCTCCAGTTGCAGCCCCCACGGCGCATTCGGCCGCACGATGGTATAGACGCCGGTGCGCACCGCATAACGGCCCGTCATCAGCGCCGCGCGCGTCGGCGAGCAGAGCGGCTGGACGTAGAACGATTTCAGGATCGCGCCGGCGCGGGCCAGCTTATCGAGGTGCGGCGTCTGGATCTCTTTGGAGCCATTGAAGCCCGCGTCCGCATAGCCCATGTCATCGGCGAGGACGTAGAGGATGTTGGGCTTCTCCGCCGCGGCGGCCCGACTGGCCATGAGGGCGACCATCACACCAACCAGCATCGCAATCCTGCGCCACGTCATCATCCCATGTTTCCTTCCGTGCCCAACACAGCCGACAGACATCAAACGCGGCAACCCTCGCCCTATTGTGCCCGCCCGGCGACTTGGCCTAGCCTGCGCAGAGATTCCAGACGCGAAAGGCAGGGCGCGCTCGCCGAGCGCGCCGCACCGAGCGCCGCTGCTCCTCCAACCTTAGCCCCATCGCCGCTTGGTCCGGATTGATCTATCGGATGTCAGGCGCAGGCCGCGTTGCGGACGGCGCTTCCACCTTGCGAGGTCGGTGCTCTGCCGTGCTGTAGCCGGGGTGGCCGGGATCACCGATCCCGGCTACAACGACCAGCCTCCCATCCCCGGAAGGGATGGAAGCAAGCGACATAACCATTCGCTGGCAAAATCATTCTAAAGCCAAGGCGTTGGGATGGCTGGCCGGAGGGCTATCTGGGGAAAGGCAGGTTAAGCTGCGGGTTTTGCGCCCGCAGCCTGCGAAAGTCCGTCAGCTGATCATCAGAGAGATACGTCCTGTTGTTGCCGCCTTCAGGAGCACCCGGCAGATGCACATGGGCCGGGATGATTTCCCCGGAAGGCAACCTGTGGGGTTCATGATAAATTTTCCAGGCATCGGGAGGCAGTTGCGGCGCGGGACCCATCATCAGCTGCGCCCGCGCCAGCGCGTTGGTGGGCACCGGCAAACCTTGCACCGTGAACACGGCCGTTTCGGCGCCTTTGCGCAATTTGACGGACTGTTCGGCGTAATTGACCTCCTCCAAGGAGAAGCCATCTTCGGTCAACTCGCCTTCCCGCAGGGTGAACTGGTTGGTGACAGCCGGCCCAACAAAGCCAGCATGCACATGAAACCGCCCGGGGTTGGAAAGGTCAGGCGTCCTGGCCAACATGCACAAGCGCATGTTCTTCGCGAAATCAGGGGTCACCCCCACCGGCTCAGGCCCCATTTTCCCGAAAGGATTCTTATCAACAATGATCTGGTAGTGATCCCAAGCGCCGGTGGCCTTGCCAGCCGTAGCTTCCGCAAGCGCATGGACCGGCACAACCGTCCAGCTCAAACACGCCAGCCCTGCAGCCAGCGTCCGTAATTCAACCCGCCTATGGAGAGTAAAGCCCATTTGAGTCAGCTGTCTTTTCCCGTCCGGCAACTCCCGCGACCCGCGCGGGAGATAGAACTTTTCGCGGGCATTTTAGGCCCGCCGTGGAGCCCCACAAGCTTTTTCCCGCAGCATGGAACACGTTGAATCGCAAGACACGGAAGCACCATGGATTCGGTTTTGCACTTTGCAGGATCCGGTAGCTGCACCCGTGAGGATACGGCTGGCCGCATTCTCACGAATGCGGCTACAGCGAGGATTCTGCTGGAAGTAGCCGCGCTCGTCAGAGTGCGGCCAGCCTCAGCACCACCCCAACCAACCATCAGATCGCTCCATGCTGGCAAAGCTTCCACCCGCTTCCGTAACCGACTCGTGGGAGTGCGGCGGGGTTGCGCGGCACCAGCAGTTCGGCGTTCAGGGGTGAGCGCCCGGCTGGTTACCGAAACTCCAGACCTGGGGCTTGCCGGCTCCCCCGCAGAACTCGATGGCCTGGACTTCTAGCCCGGTGCTGCCCTTCGCGGGCGTGAGGCGCACATGCATGAGGCGGCCCTGCACCGGGATGTCCACCTTGACCGCCTGCCACCCGGCGCCCGTGGGCCAGTCGAAGGTCACGGAGTTGGCGGGGACAAAATCGGGCTGCTGTTTCGTGCGCCAGGTCAGTGTCGCCTTGCCACCCTGCTGGGCGCGCAGGCGCAGCGTCGCGGTGATGGGCCCTTGCAGATCGAGGCCGCTGTTGGCGATGAAGGGCCGGGCGTTTGCGGCGAGGTTCGCCTCGGGCGTGATGACCAGCGCGCCATCCTTGAGGGCCAGCGAGCCATTGCGGCAGAGCCAGCCCTGGATGGTGCCGGGTGCGGCGGCCCTGACAGCGCTGGCCGGGGCCTCACTCTTCTCGATGAGGTCGTGTTCGGCGAACAGGCCTTCGTGGTGCGCGTCGAATTTGGCGGAGAAGCCCGGCGGCTGGAGCGTGGCGCACCACGCGGCGAGCTTGACCTGGAGCCGCGCCGCGATCTCGGGTTTCTGTTTGTAGAGGTTGCGCGCGATGTTTTCGCCCTCCGGCGTGGTCACATCGAAAAGCAGGTGCTCGCGCTCGCCCAGCTGGATCAGCTTCCACGGAAACTCCTGGATGGCGGCCTGCGAGGACCAGCGCCAGTAGAGCGTCTCGTGCGGCGCGCCCTTGTTTTGCCCGGTGACAAACGGCATCAGGTTCACGCCGTCGAGATTGTCGTGGGGCTGTCCCGCGAGCGCGACGGCGGTGGCGGCCACGTCGAGGCTGATGACCGGATGGTCATAGGTTGTGCCGGCCGGCCATGTGCCGGGCCATGCGGCGACGAACGGCGTGCGGATGCCGCCCTCGCTCAACATGCCCTTCTGCCCCCTCATCGGCAGATTGATGGAGCCATCCCACACCTTGCCGAGCGGCGCGCCATTGTCGCCGATGAGGAAGATGAGCGTGTTCTTCTCGGCACCCATCGCCTTCAACTTGGCGCGGATCCGGCCAAGACCATCATCCATGGCGGCGATCATCGCGAGCGCCTGCCGGCGCGGGAGCGGCAGGTTCGTGGAGGTCTGCGAGAACCACGGCTCCGGCGATTCCAGCGGCACGTGCGGCGCGAACCACGCGAGGTAGAGGAACCACGGCGCAGCCGGCTGCTGCGCGCGGCGTTCGAGAAACGACAACGCGGCCTCGGTCTGCACCACCACACGGCAGCGCTCGTCGGTTACCAGGTGCGGCGCATCGGCGAAAGGATGACCCTGCAGATCGTGCGAGGCATAGAACTGGCGCAACTCGCCGCGGAAGTATTCGTCGAAGCCCTGTGCATGCGGCATGTGCTCCTTGTGGACGCGCATCGCCTTCCCCTGGCCTTTTTCGCCGCCGATATCGAGATGCCATTTGCCCGACATGCCCGTGACATAGCCCGCCGGCTTCAGCCGCTCCGCGATGGTCTGCTCCGCGAGCGGCAGCGGCCCCTTGCCGTTATCTTCCAGACCAAACCGCTGCTGGTAGCGGCCGGTGATGACGCCGGCGCGCGAGGGCGCACATTGCGGGGCGGTGACATAGCCGCGCTTGAAGATCACGCCGTCGCGTACGAGCTGGTCGATATTCGGCGTGCGGATGTCCTTATCCACACCCTGCGCGCCGAGGTCGGCCCAGCCATGGTCGTCGGTGTAGATGAGCAGGATGTTCGGCTTGCTCTCGCCAGCCAGCGCAAATCCGCAGAGAAGACTTGAACACAGGGCCAGCATGATCTTTGATTTCATAGGATTCCTTTGAATAGAGTTCAGGGCGTTTGTGGCAACCAATATGTCACCACGTTGCCTCCAGCATCCAGCAACGTCAGGAGAGTGATGCAAATATTCCCGGGCCCGTTGCCGGGGTCAAGGCGTAGCGCGGTCAGTTTCGTCGCCGGGATTTTGACTGCGTAGTCGTGAAACTCGCCATCGTGTTGAAGCGGGAAGTTCACGGTCTGGTCCTTGTTGAAGCCGCCGCGTGCCTTGTCGGTGTAATACACCGTGCCCGCGCCGCTTCCAGTACTCTTGATGCGCAACTTGACGGTGAAGGGGCCTTTGCTGTTCACCGGCAGGTTGCGCGTGGAGAGCCATGGGTCTTTACCGGTGGAGGTGATGACGAGCGCGCCATCTTTCTCGACGAGCTGCGTGTCGCCACTGATCTGCCAACCCTTCGGCGCGGCGGCGCCGCCCTTGAGTGCGGGATTCAGCACCGGGATGACGGCCGCGGTCTCTTTGAGGAAACCGGTGATGAGCGCGTTCAACTCTTGCACGAGTCCCGGTTTTTCCGCGGCGAGGTTCTTGGTTTCGCCAATGTCGTCCTTCAGGTTGTAGAGTTCGAGCAAGTCGGTGCCGTCGTCCTTGCCGGCAAAAAGGCGGTGCAGTTTCCAGTCGCCGCGGCGCACGGTCGTCGCGGGATGCTGGCCGCTGGCGGGCGTGTCATGCGGAAAATGGGTGAAGATTGCCTCGCGCTCCAGCTTGCCTCCCTTGAACGCGGGCACGATGCTGAGGCCGTCGGGCTTCGCCTGCGCCGGCAACGGCACACCGGTCATCGCGAGCAGCGTCGGCATCCAGTCAATGCTTTGAATCACCGTATCGTTGACCGTGCCGGGCTGGGTGACGCCGGGCCAGACGACGAGGCACGGCTCGCGCACACCACCTTCATAGAGACTGGCCTTGCCGTTGCGCAGCGGCAGATTGCTCGTAGGCGGCACCTTCATATCGGCCTGAAAGCGCGCGCTCTTGTGACCGCCGTCCGCGTCCTTCCCGCCCCAGCTCACGCCGCCGTTGTCGGAGAAGAACACGATGATCGTCTTCTCCGCGAGGCCGCACTCATCGAGCGCGGCGAGCACACGGCCGACGCCATCATCGAGGCTCTCGACCATCGCGGCATAGACCGGGTTGCGCTGCGGATTCTGCGGGTCGGCCAGCTTGCGGTACTTCGCCACGAGTTCGTCCTTCGCGTCGAAGGGCGCGTGGACGCTGAACTGCCAGTAGTTCGCATAGAACGGGCGGTCCTTGTTCTCGCGGATGAACTTCACCACCTGCGCGGAGAGCGTGTCCTCGATGTGCTCGCCAGGTTTGCCTTCCACCTTCAACGCCGCCGGGAATCTCCACGGCGCCACATAGCTGCCCGCCGGGCCCGGCCCCGGCCAATGCGGCCAGTCCACGTCGAAGCCGTGCTGCAGCGGCGAATAGGGCTCCGGTCCCAAGTGCCATTTGCCAAAATGTCCCGTGCGATAGCCGGCGTCGTGCAGCACCTTGGGCAGCGTGACATAATCGGTCTTCAGCCGCGTGATGCTGTTGGCGACGAGCACGCGCGTGTTCGGATTGCCCGGTGATAGTTTCTTTTCCAGCACCACCTGCGGCAGATGGCAGGCCGGCGCGGTGATGCCGGTACGCGCTGGCCACAGGCCGGTGAGGATGCTCGAACGCGTCGGCGAGCAAAGTGGGTTTGCCGCGTAGGCCTGTGTGAACCGCACGCCGCGCGCGGCCAGCTTGTCGAGGTTCGGTGTCCGGTGGAACGTGCTGCCGTAACAGCCGAGATCCCGCCAGCCAAAATCATCGGCGAGGATGAAGAGGATGTTGGGCTTCGACGGCTCGACCGCACATAGCGCGACCAGCGGCGCCAGCAGCAGGATGGCAAGAACAAGAAGGGTGCGTTTATTCATGTTTGATTTCCGTTCATGAGAGTCCAATTCATTCGCCTGCGCGTTTTTTTCCCGCCGCTTTCTTCTTGGCCTTGGCGGCAGCCGTCTTGACCTCGGAGCGCATCCGCCACGGGAAGTTCGTGTTGTCCATACGGGCGCTGCTCATCAGCTTTTCGGCCTTGGCCACAAGTTCGGGGTATTGCGCGGCAAGATTAATGGTTTCGCCGGAATCTTTGCTCAAGTCATACAGCTCCGTCGGTACGTCGGTGAAGTTTCTGACGGCTTTCCAATCGCCGAAGCGGAGACCCTGGATGGAGCCAGTGGTGCCTTCGTGTAGTTCCCAGTAGAAGTAGTCGCGCTTGGGCGCGGAACCGCCCTTGAGGAACGACACCAGCGAATAGCCATCGGGCTGGAAACCCGCCGGGAGCTTCGCGCCCGTGAGTTCGGCTGCGGTCGGCAGAAAATCCCAGAACGCCCACGGCTCGTCGCTGACGCGGCCGGCCGGGACAACGCCGGGCCAGCGCGCGAGCGCGGCCTGCCGGAGGCCACCTTCATACATGCTCCGCTTGAAGCCGCGCAGCTTGCCGCCCATGGACTGGTCGAAGAACTTGCCAACCTCCGATTGCGCGTTGAATGACGAGCCATTGTCACCCGCGAGCATGACGAGGGTGCTGGAGTCTAGTTTGAGTTCCTTGAGCAACGCGAGCAGCGCGCCCACATCGGCGTCGAGTCGGGAGACCATCGCGGCATAGGTCTGCTGCCGCGGCGTCCAGCCTGCCCGCTGCGCATACTCGCCGAGGTCATCAATGTCGCAGGGTCCGTGCGGCAAGGTGACGGCATAGAACAGGAAGAACGGGCGCTCCTGCTGCCGGCGCACCCAGCCATGCACGTCTTTCTGGATCAGGTTCTGCGCATAGGTTTTCTTCGCGCCGTTCGCATTTTCCGGCAGCTCAACGCGCTGGTCATCACAAAAGAGGTTGGTGGGGAAATAACTGTGCGCGTGGACCTGGGAATTATAACCGAAGAAATGGTCGAAGCCTTTCTTCAACGGACTGCCGGTGGTATCGAATTGGCCCATCCCCCACTTGCCCATGCAGGCGGTCGCGTAGCCCTGCTGCTTGAGCAACTGCGCCACCGTGAGGGTGGTTGCCGGCAGCGGCAGTTCACCGCCGCCAAACGGGGAGTTTTCGACCTGGAACCCGCGATTGCTCCGGACCGGCGCATGCCCCATGTGCAAGCCGGTCAGCAGCGAGGTGCGTGACGGTGCACACACACTGGTTCCGCTGTACGCCTGTGTGTAGCGCGTGCCCTCCGCGGCCATGCGATCGAGGTTCGGCGTCTTGATGAGCTTCTGCCCATAACACCCGAGGTCACCCTGCACGAGATCGTCGGCAAGAATGAAGACGATATTGGGCCTGCCCCGACCTGTGGTGAGCGCCGTCGAACCAGCAGAGTCGAGGGGGAACTCTGCGACCTGTGTTTTTACAACCATTGGAAAAACGCACAGCAGGGCCGCCATGCTCGCGCGCCGGATGTTCATCGTTTCTTCTTCCCCTTGGCTTTTTTTGCCGCGGCTGTGCCGGTGACGTACGGCGGTTTATCGAAGGCGTCGGTGAGGCGAGGGTCCTTGGTCTTCTCCAGCACCGCCATCAGGCGCGCCGCGAGTTCCTGCTTCGTGACGGCGTAGGCGGGGTCGCCGGCCACGTTGCCCATCTGGTCCGGGTCTTTGCGCAGGTCATAGAGCTCTTCGCCGGGACGCTTGCCATAGATCAGTTCGTAGACCGGCTTGGTCGCCGGCTCATTCCGATGCTCGACCAGCCAGGCGACCGTACCACTGCCCTGTGAATTTGGATCGCCCTTGGGGCCGAGATCGTCGTAGGGCTCGCCGCTCGGCCAGCGGTCGGGCTTGAAGTTGCGGATGTAGAGGAAGTCGGTCGTCCGAATCGCCCGCATCGGATACGGCATACCGTCCGGGCGCGTCAGCGCCTCATGACGTTCCCGACCCACGATCACATGGTCGCGGGCGGGATCAATCAGCCCGGATTTTTCCGATTTGAGCAGCGGCAGCAGCGAGCGGCCATCCATCACCGCGGGCGGCGTGAGGCCCGCCGCCTCCAGCCACGTGGGCGCGAGATCAATCTGGCCGACGAAATCATCCACCACGCGGCCCGGCTTGGCGATGCCCGCCGGCCAGCGGATCATCAGCGGCGCGCGGACGGCGAGGTCGTAGCAGTGTGTCTTGCCGCGCGGCATGTTCACGCCGTTATCGCCGGTCAGGACGACCATCGTGTTATCCAACGCACCGGCCTTCTGCAATTCGTCGAGCATCCAACCGACCTCCAAATCCAGCGCGAGCACTTCGCCGAGTGTATCGGCAAAATCGGCGCGCGCCTCCGGCACATCGGGGATGTAGGCAGGCAGTTTCCCCTTGAGCGCATCCGGCTCGATGCCCCACAACGTCTTGCCGGAACCTACGGCAAAGGGCCGATGTGGCCCGACCGGACCGATGACGTGGAAGAACGGCTGACCGGGCTGGCGGTTGGCCAACACCTTCTGCATCATCTCGCGCACGGTTTGCTCCACGACCTTTGCGGTCTCTTCGCGGTTGAGGCGCTTCTTTTTGGCGTAAAGGCTGAAGCGCAGCGCGTCGCCCTCCATCCGAATGCTCTTGGAAAGTTTTTTATCCAGCTCCAGCGTTTTCCCGGAGAAGGTCGTTGCATAACCCGCCTGAGCCAGCAACTGTCCGAACCGGGGCAGGGTCAAGCCCGGATCGGGTATTTGGTTTTTCTCCCAACTGGGATCGGGCTGCAGAAACGCCTGTGTTCCGCACCGCCAGAAGTAACAGCCGCTCGCCATCGAGGCGCGCGACGGCGCACAGGAAGAGACACCCATGAACGCGTGACGGAACAACACACCCTCGCGCGCCACGCGGTCTATGTTTGGCGTCTGGATCACATCGTTGACGCTCGGCCGGGCCGGATCGCTATAGCAACTGGCATTGCGCCCCCAGTCATCACCGAGGAGGAAAAGAATATTGGGCCGTTCCGCCGCCTGCACACTTCCAGCCACTGGCAACAGGCAGAGCGTGGCGCTGATGATCGCGAGTTGTCTATTCATTGGCTTGATGGCTTGGTGTTGGCTTCAGCGAATTTTCTGGTCGGGCAGTTCGGCCTTGATGCCTTGGTCGAGCGGCATTTTGTCCTTGTCCGGGGTCAGGCCCTCGGCCGCGAGCAGGTCGACAAGCTGGGCTTCGAGTTTGGCGCGGGTGGCGGCGTGCTGCGGCGCGGCCGCGAGGTTGTGCAACTCACCGGGATCGTCGGCAAGATTATAAAGCTCGGGCAGATGCCGGTCGGGCGTGCCATCGCCGTGCGGGTAGCGGATGAATTTCCATGCGTCGGTGCGCAGCCCGCGCACGTTCGGCGTGTAGGGGAACTGTTTCTCGTAGTTATATTCGTAGAACCACTCCGTCCGCCAGGCGCTGTCGCCCTTGTTCGCAAGCTGCGCCCAGGAGCGTCCCTGGATGTTCGCGAGCGCGGGCGCGCCGCACAGATCCAGGATGCTCGGCGCGATGTCGAGCGTGAGCGCCTGCTGCGAAATGACCTTGCCCGCGGGCAGCCCCGGCCCGCGAGCGATCAAGGGGATGCGGATGCTCGGCTCGTGCATCGTGCGCTTGTCCACCATCCCGTGCTCGCCCTCGAGCAGTCCGTTGTCGCCCATGAAGACGATCAGCGTGCGATCAAACTGGCCGCTCGCGCGCAGATAGTCCACGAGCCGGCCCACGCTGTCGTCCACGCTCAAGATCGTGCCCCAGTAGGCGTGGACCATGTTTTCGAAATCCTTCACCGCTTCCGGCCGGCTGTCGGGGAACTGCTTGCGCCAGTCGAACAGCGGGCCGTAGATGCCGTGCCACGTGGTCAAACGCTGGCGGATCCAGTCGGGTTTGCCGTCGAGCGCGAAGGCGCTCGCCGGATAGGGCACGCGAACACCGTCGAAGGCGTGGGCATACTTCTCCTCGGGGAAATAGAACGAATGCGGCGCCTTGTGGCCAAGGCAGAGCGCCCATGGCTGGCCGGGCTCGCGTTGCTTGAGCCAGTCGAGGGCATAGTCGGTGACCACCGTGGTGTAATAACCTTTAGGCGTCTCGTGGCGCTGGCCGTTCACGCACCACTCGGTGTCGAAATATTTGCCCTGCCCCTTGTGCGTGGTGAACCAGTCGAAGCCCGGCCGCGGCGCGTCGTTGTTCTCGCCCATGTGCCACTTGCCCACATAGGCCGTCGCGTAGCCCTGCTCGTGCAGCCGGCCCGGCCAGTGCGGCAGCGCGGCGGGCAACTCGGTGAAGTTGTCGCGCACGCCATGCCGGTGCGCGTAGAGGCCGGTGAGAATGCTCGCGCGGCTGGGCGAACAGAGCGACGTGGTGCAGAAGGTGTTCGCAAACCGCACGCCACCGGCGGCGAGCGCATCAATGTTCGGCGTCTTCACGTTCGGCGATCCGTAGCAGCCCAGCGCCGCGGGTCGCAAGTCATCACAGAGGATGAAGATGACGTTCGGCTTGGCAGCCGCAGCGTGTGTTCTTCCATACAGGGAAAGCAGGCCAAGCACCGCGGCCAGCAGCAACTTGATCCGGGTTGATAGGATGTGTTTCATCATGGTGACCTATTCCGCTTCATCTCTGCCCCGGCCTTTTTTTCCCACGCGCAGCGGAGCGGCCGCGGGTGTGGCCGCTTCCCACTGCGCCAAGGCTTGCTTGAGCTCCTCGCGCACGCCCGTGCAAGCAGGACTCGCAAGCAGGTTTTGCATTTCCCAAGGATCTTTCACCAAGTCAAACAGCTGCTCATACTCAACTGTTCCGCCTTTTTTGAAGCGCACGTATTTGTGGGTCTGGCTGGTGAGGGTCACTGTCTGGCTGTCCACGCTGCCGCCCAGCTCGCTGACTGCATACTTCCGCCACTCGTTGGTCTTGCCCTGCGTCAGCGCGAGCAGGCTCCGGCCCTGGATGTTGGCGGGAATACTCAATCCCGCCGCTTCCAACAGCGTGGGCAGGAGATCAATGGAACAGGCCAGTTCGTTCACACGCGTCCCCGCGGGAATGACGCCCGGCAGGCGCACGATCATGGGCACACGCACCGTTGGCTCATAACCGGTGCCACCTTTTGTCCACGCGCCGTGCTCGGCCATCATCTCGCCATGGTCGGCGGTATAGACCACGATGGTGTTCTTCGCGAGGCCCAGTTGCTCCAGTTCCTGCAAAACCAAACCGATGTTGTGGTCAATCTGGGAGACATAGCCGTAGTAATAGGCCAGCGTCTGGCGGTACAGCAGTTCGGTCTCATAGGTGCCGCTCTTTTTGAGGAAGCCGTCCATGCCCGGCAGCTGTGCATCCTTATGCTTCCATGATGGCGGCAGCGTCAGCTTGGCCGGATCGTACCAGGCGGACCACGGCTTGGAGACGCAGATGGGCGAGTGCGGCCCGTGAAAGGAGCACCACACGACAAAGGGCTTGGCCTTGTGCTCACGGAGGAACTCGATGGTCTTTTGCGCGATCACTCCGGCATTGTGTTTTTCATTGGGCACCGCTGCCTCCCCGACCTTGGCCCGGCCGGGATGCGCCTGTTCATAGGGCAGCGACTTGCTGTAGTCCCAAGGGCTGCGCGGATCTTCCACCACATCAAAGCCATGGTTGTGATTCTGAGGCGTCATCTCCATGTGGTGTTTACCGATCGTGCCGCAAACATAGCCGCGCGCGTGGAACAGGTCCGCGACCGTGTTCTCCGCGGCATTCTGGCCGCAGCCATTGGCATAGGTGCCGGTGCTGCGGGCATAGCGCCCGGTCCAGATGGAATAGCGGGAAGGCACGCACTGGGCCGTCTGGCAGAGTGCCCGCGTGAAGACCGCGCCGTGGGCCGCCATTGCATCCAGGTTAGGCGTCTTGATCTCGGCGTTGCCGTAGCAGCCCAGCGCCCGCGCATTGTGCTGGTCGGACATGATAAACAGCACGTTCAACGGTGGCTTGGCAGACTTTTCCAAGGCTTGCCCGCCCCGAGCAGCTTGTCCTGCAAGGCGCGGCTGGAATTCAGCAGCCTGTGTTTTTCCAACCATTGGAAAAAGCAGCAACCCGGCGAGGAGCGTGCGCTTCAGCGTCATGATTTCTTGTTCGCCTTCTTGCCCTTGGCTTTGGCTTTCGCCACCATCGGCCAGTTCGGGTCGTCCACGCGCGCCTGCTGCATCAGCGCCGCGGCCTTCGCAACCACCTCCGGCTGGCTTGCGGCGAGATCGGTTTTCTCACCCTCATCCTTGGCGAGGTCATAGAGCTCGATGGCCGCGGCCGGGCCGTTCCGCACGGCTTTCCAGTTGCCGAACCGGATCGCCTGGATGGGATGATTGGCCTCGTGCAATTCCCAGTAGAAGCAGTCGCGCCGCGGCGCCGCGCCGCCCTTGAGGAAGGAGACGAGCGAGAAGCCATCGGGCTTGCAGGCTGCGGGTATCTGCGCGCCGGCCAGCTCGACGGCGGTCGGCAGGAAATCCCAGAACGCCCACGGCTCCTCGCTGACACGCCCGCCCGGGATCACGCCGGGCCAGCGCGCGAGCGCCCCCTGGCGTAGTCCACCCTCATACATGCTCCGCTTGAAGCCGCGGAGCTTGCCGCCCATGGACTGGTCGAACAGCTTGCCGATTTCCGTATTGGGTGCGAACGACGATCCGTTGTCGCCGGAGAACATCACCAGAGTCTTCTCGTCGAGCTTCAGTTCCTTGAGCAGATCCAGCAGCCGGCCGACATCGCTGTCCAGCCGCGTGACCATCGCGGCATAGGCCTTCTGCTGCGCAGTCCACGGCTTGTCCTTGTAGATGCCGAGATCATCAATCTCGAATTTCGCGTGCGGCAGCGTGATGGCATAGAAGAGGAAGAACGGCTGGTCTTTCTGCTTGCGCACCCAGCCGAGCATGTCGTTCTCGATCAGGTTTTGCGCGTAGGTCTTGCCGTCGAGCGCGAATGACTTGTCGTCGTTGAAGAGGTGGTCGGGGTAATAGTTGTGCGCGTGGCGCTGGCAGTTGAAGCCGAAGAAATGGTCGAAGCCTTTCTTCAGCGGGCTGCCGGTGGTGTCGAACATGCCCATGCCCCACTTGCCCATGCAGGCGGTCGCGTAACCGGCGGACTTGAGGATTTGCGCGATGGTGACCGTCTCCGGCGGCAGCGGGAATTGGCCGGCGCCGGTCGCGATCTCGCGGTTTGCGCGCACCGGCGAGTGGCCCATGTGCAGCCCGGTCATCAGCGACGTGCGCGACGGCGCGCAGACCGTGGTGCCGCAGTAGGCCTGCGTATAGCGCGTGCCCTCGGCGGCCATCCGGTCGAGGCGCGGCGTCTGGATCAGCTTCTGTCCGTAGCAGCCGATATCCCCCTGCGCAAGATCGTCGGAGAGGATGAAGATGATGTTGGGCTTCTCCGCCGCCGCAGCATACGACGCGGCGAGGCATGCCAGACCCAGACCGAGGGAACTCAGCAGTGTTTTTGTTTTCATGGAGCGCTATATACCTGCACCTTTCTGAAACCGATATCTTCGCCATGCGTCATGAAGGCGAAGGCGGTCTTGGGCAAGGCGACGAGTGGCGAGGAGGCCTTCGCGGTGACGCCGCCGACCTGTACGCTGAGTTCGTTGCCGCGGAAGCACGCGCGTACGGGCAGCCACATCTTCGCCGCGAATTTCGCCGGCGCCTGCGCGAGAATCTTGCCGCTGGCCTGGTCGGTCACGGCGACGCGGCGCGACGTAACCTGGATCAGCAGCACCTGATCCTTGTCCTTGCCCGCGACGCGCAGCGTGTGTGCGGTGGCTGCCGGCAGCGAGAGTTCATATTGGATATCGCCATCGGTCTGCTTGAGGGGATAGCGCATTGCGGCCGCCACTTGGTCGGCCACCTTCTCCGAACCCCAGACGGCGCCATCTTTCGCAACCCACTTGCCGCGCACGATCACCCAGGGCGCGCCGGGCACTTTGTCGAACGCTGTATCGAGCACGACCTTGCCGGCGACCGGCGGCAACTCGGGCACCGCAGGCTTCACCACCGGCGGGGGCAGCTCGCGGCTATAGCCACCCTCGCGGTAACGATCGAGCAGGCCGGAGAGTTCCTTCACCACGTCGGGATGAGCGGCGCTCACGTCCTTCGTCTCGGCGGGATCGTTCTGCAAATCATAGAGCTGTGGGTGGTACTCCTCGGCCCGGGCCTTGCGCGCGCCGGGCTTGATGTCTTCCACCGGGATGCCCTCGATCCATTTCCACTGGCCCTTGCGAATCGCGAAGACGCCGTCGGAGCTGTGGACGATGATGTCCGGCCGCAGCGGCGCGCTACGCTGCTCGCCGAGAATCGCGGGCAGAATGCTGTAGCTATCCTCGGCGCCCTTGTTGGCGGCGGGCAGTTTTTCGCCCACGATCGCCGCGGTGGTCGCAAGGATGTCGGCAAGGCTGATCGTCTCGTTGCAGACGGTGCCGGCGGCGGCCTGGCCGGGCCAGCGCACGATGAACGGCACGCGGAAGCCGCCCTCCCAGATGTGATGCTTGCCGCCGCGCCACGGGCCGGTGACGGCGAGCCCGGCGTTCAGTGCAATGGTTTGCGGCGAGTCGGCCTTCTGCGGCTCCTTCACACCGCCGTTGTCGCTGGAGAAGATGACGAGCGTGTCCTTCGCGAGCCCCTGCTTGTCGAGCGTGTCGAGGATGCGGCCCACGCTGCGGTCGAGTTCGTGGATCCAGTCGCCATAGAGGCCGGCGGCGCTCTTGCCGGCGAGATCCTTATCGGGCGTCACGGGGTTGTGCACGGCGACCGGCGTGAAATATAGGAAGAAAGGTTTGTCCCTCGGCTGCCGCTCGATCCATTGCGTCGCCTTGTCGGTGAGCACCTTCATCACCCGCTCGTTCTTCCGCCGCGGCGCGTCGAGGTCGAGGATGTTCTTCGACTTGCCCTCGGTGTCGGCGGTGGTGTAGGTCGCCTGGTAATCATCGGAGTCAGGAACCTTCACCTTCATGCTGTCCGGAATTTTGCCCGAGCGCAGTCCGTGGACGAACCGGTTCTCGACGAACACACCCGTCAGGTCGCCGTGATTGCTCGGCACGCCGAAGTGATAGTCGAAGCCGAGATCGAGCGGACCCGGCGAAAGTTCCGCCGTGTAATCCGTGCGCCACTTGGGCGAATCATCGGCGGTGCCGTAACCGAGGTGCCACTTGCCTACGGCCGCGCTCTGGTAGCCGTGCGCCTTCAGCAGCGACGCCATGTTCAGGCGGTTCGTCTCGATGTGCAGCGGCGAAAACGTGCCCAGCACCTCGTGGGTCAGCGACGTGCGCCAGCAATAGCGCCCGGTCATCACCGAATAGCGCGTCGGCGAGCAGACCGACGAGGTCGTGTTCGCGTCGGTGAACCGCCGCCCCTCGCGCGCGAGCCGGTCGATGTTCGGCGTGCGGATCAGCTTCCCGTCCGCGCCGTAGCAGCCGCAGCTGCCCCAGCCATAATCGTCCGACAAGATCACGACAATGTTCGGTCGCCCGGATGTCGCGGATTTCCCCGCGGCGAAGCCGGCGCCTTGCAGCGCCGCGATGCAGAGCAGTATCAGGGTTTTCTTCATGTGTTGACCTCTCAGAAATTCCAACGCTTCTTCTGTTCGCCAGCCTTGAGTTCGATCCAGTCCACGTCCACCGCTTGCTGGTGAGCGGGCAGATAGATGCGCAGGATGCCAACCGGGCCCATCGCGGGCAGGTCCACACTGATATCCTGCCACTCGTCGGCTTTGAACACGAAAGGCACTCTCCTGGCCTCCATCTCCTTCTTGCCGGGAGGAATCAGTTCGATCTTGCCCCGGCCGCCGCGGGCACAATGCGCGCGCAGTGTGATCGTAGCGGGGCCGCTGATGCCCGCGCCGACGCCGAGGAACGGGGCGTCACCATTGCCCTCGAGCGTGACGATGCCGTCCTTCACCGACGCCGTGCAGCTGCGCGCCTTCCAGCCCTGCAGTTTCGGGTCGCTCTCGTCCTTGGCCGGCGCTTTGGCTTTCGCCTTGGCTTTGGCCTTGGGCTTCTGCTTGCCTTCGTCCTCGGGATGATACTTGGCGGGATCGAACGTGGGATTCGGCGCGGGCACAACAGCCTTGGTATCGGCGAGGAATTTTTCGATGAGCGCATCGAGTTCCTTCACACGCTCCGGTTCCTGCGCGGCGAGGTTGGTCTTCTCGCTGAGATCGTCGCGGTGATTGAAGAGCAGATAACGGTGCGCGCCCTTCTCGCCGCCGTGGAAAATGCGGATGAGCTTCCAGTCGTCGCGGATGACGGAAACGGCGGGCGGCAGCCAGTCGGGCACTCCGGGATCGTGCGGGAAGAACTGGCAGATGGCCTTGCCGGCGAGCGCATCGCCTTTCAGCGCAGGCAGGATGCTCGAGCCATCGAACCGCTGGCCGGGCGCGGGCTGCAGCCCGAGGATTTCGAGCAGCGTGGGATAATAGTCCTCGCTCTGAATCAGCGCGTCGCTGCGCGAGCCGGGTGGCGTGACGCCCGGCAGAACGACCACGCCCGGCACGCGCGTGCCGCCCTCGAACAACGTCGCCTTGCCGCCACGTAGCGGCCGGTTGCTGGTGGGCGTGACGCCGTCCACCTCGTTATACATGTTGCCGCCGTTATCGGCGGTGAAGACGATGATCGTGCGGTCGGCAAGCTTCAGCCGATCGAGCGTATCGAGCAGCGTGCCGACGGCGTCGTCCATGCTCTCCACCATCGCCGCATACGTCGGGCAGCGTTGCGCGTCGGATGGATTGACCCGCCCGCGATACTTTTCGATCAGCGCCGGCTTTGCGTCGAAGGGGGCGTGGACGCTGAACATCCAGTAGTTCAGATAGAACGGATGCTCCTTGTTCTTCTCGATCCATTTGACCGCCTCCTTCGCCATGCGGTCCTCGATGTGCTGGTTGGGCTCGCCGGGATCCGCATCGAAGTCCGGGAACTTCCACGGCGCCACATAGCTGCCCGCCGGACCCGGACCCGGCCAGTGCGGCAGGTCTACATCGAAGCCCTGCTGCAGTGGCGAATAGGGCTCCGCGCCCAGATGCCATTTGCCGAAGTGCGCCGTCGCGTAGCCCGCGTCCTTGAGCGCTTCCGCCAGCGTGCGGTACTCGGTCTTCAGCCGCGTCACCGAGACCGGCATGATGGACTTCTTATCCGCCGGCGCGCCCTTGGCCAGCGCCGCCTCGAGAATCACCTTCGCCTCATGGCAACCCGGCACCGTGATGCCCGTGCGCGCCGGGCTCAAGCCCGTCATGATCGCCGAGCGCGTCGGCGAGCAGAGCGGACTGGCCGAATGGGCGCGCGTAAAGAGCATGCCGCGCTTGGCGAGCCGGTCCAGGTTCGGCGTCCGGTGGAACTGCGTGTGCCCGTAGAGCGTCGTGTCCGCCCAGCCAAGATCGTCGGCAAGAATGAAGACGATGTTGGGCCGGCCGGCCACGGCGGGTTGCTCTACGGCACAGACAACACTTTGCAAGGCGATGACGCCGAGCAGTGCGAGTATTTTCTTCATGTGCTTCCCTTCAGAATTGCCAAACCTTTTTCTGCTCGCCCGCCTTCAACTCGACCCAATCGATCTCCACCGACTGCTGTTGCGCCGGCAGATAAACACGGAGGATATAGAGCGGCCCCGGCACCGGCAACTCCACGCTCACCTCCTGCCAGCCACCCGCCTTGAGCGTGAATGGAAACTGTTGCGCGTCGGCCTCGATTTTGCTGCGCGGAAGCAATTCGATTTTCCCCGCGCCACCGTGCGCACAGCGGACGCGCAGCTTCGCCACCGCCGGCCCGCTCAGCTCCGGGCCGACGCCGAGAAAGGGCGCGGCGTTGGTGCCGGTGATCGTGAGGATGCCGTCCTTCGCCGTCGCAAGGCACCCACGCGCCTTCCAGCCGCACAGGGGCTCGGTTGGCGTCGCGGTGATCGCGCCGTAATTCGGATTGCGCACCGGCACCACAGCACCGGTGTCGCGCAGGAAGTCGCCGATGAGTCCGTTCAACTCGCGCGCCAATTCCGGTTTTTCGACGGCGAGATTCTTCGCCTCGCCCACGTCGTCTTTGAGGTTGAACAGTTCGAGCCGGTCGCTGCGGTCAGCGTTGTCGCCGAAGAAACGGATCAGCTTCCAGTCGCCCTTGCGCACATAGGTGCTGGGCAAGAACCCCGGCATCGTCTGCGCGATCGAGTGGTTCCCGTGCGGGAAATGGCAGAAGACACGGTCGCGCACCGCACCGCCGCCGAGCAGCGTCGCGGTCTGGTCAAACCCATCGAGCTTCAAATCTGCGTGCGGCCGCAGCCCGCACATCGTCAGCAGCGTCGGATACCAATCCACGCTTTGGAAGAGCGCGTCGCTGGTCGCGCCCGCCTTGGTCTGGCCGGGCCAGACGACGATGCACGGCTCGCGCGTGCCGCCCTCATAGATGGACGCCTTGCCGCTGCGCAGCGGCCAGTTACTCGTCGCCGGCTGATCGGCGAAACCTTCGGGATCGGTCGCCTTCGGCGGATAGGCGTAGCCGCCGTTGTCGGAGAAGAACACGATGATCGTGCGGTCGGCGATGCCCGCCTCCTCCACCGACGCGAGCAGGCGGCCGACGGCATCGTCGAGGCTCTTCACCATCGCCGCGTAGACCGGATTGTGCTGCGGATTCTTCGCATCAGCCTTCGCCTTGAAGTGCTCCACGTAGTCGCGCCGCGCGTTCCACGGTTCGTGCACGGAGAACGCGCAGTAGTTCATGTAGAACGGCTTTGCCTGCGCTGAGCCTGTCGAAGCGTGCGCCCGGATATATTTCGCCGCCTCCGCCGACATGAGTTCCTCGATGTGCGTGCCCGGCGGCGCATCGAGCGGCGGATTCTTGATGACCTTCCACGGCGAGAAGTAGCCGCTACCCGGCCCGGGCGCGGCCGGCGTGTGTGGGAAATCGGACTCGAAGCCCTGATCCATCGGCTCATAGTGATCGCCCGGATTTTTCGGCAGATTGTGACCGAGATGCCATTTGCCGAAATGCGCCGTCGCGTAGCCCGCCTCGCGCAGCGCCTCGGCGAGCGTGAAGTACCCGGGCTTCAGGCGCGTGAGACTGTCGGCGTTCAGCACCCGTACCGACGGCTGCAGACCAGGGACGAGCCGTTTCTCCAACTGCACCTGCGGGTGGTGGCAGACCGGAAACGTGATGCCGAGGCGCGCCGGATAGAGGCCGGTCTGGATGCTCGCCCGCGTCGGCGAACAGAGCGGGCTGGCTGCGTAGGCCTGCGTTAGGCGCACGCCGCGCGTCGCGAGCCGGTCAATGTTTGGCGTTTCATGGAACGTGCTGCCGTAGCAGCCCACGTCACGCCAGCCCAGATCGTCGGCGAGGATGAAGATGATGTTGGGCCGGCCCCGGCCTGTGGAGAGCGCCGTCACGACAGTGCCGTCGAGGGGTTTGCCCGCAGCGGGGGACTCCGCAGCGTGCGTTCTCCCCGGCAAGGGAGACACGCACAGCGCCGCGAAGAGGGTGACAAGGTGCGCTTTGATGTTGCTCTTCTTGGTTGGCTGTTCGCGTCACCCGAGCTTGAAGGCCGCGCGCAATTCGCGGATCACCGCCTCCGGCATGGCCGACACCTTGCCGATCGCATGCGCGTTGATGACGGCTTCGGCCGTGGACTCAAGCACTTCGAGCCGGTCGAAAACGTCCAGCACGCTGGAGCCGGTCACCAGCACGCCGTCATTCTCGAGGATGGCGGCCGGCGAGGCCGCGGTCACGAAATCCGCGATGCTGCCGTCGCGCCGATACTGCACGCCATAGGGCACGCGGCGCACATCGCGGAGAAACACATAGCTTTCAGGGATCATCCGGGTGTCGAAGTCCGATGCGGTGACACTGAAGGCTGTCGCGTTGACCGGATGGGCGCAGACGATGGCCTGCACCTGCGGATGTTTGCGATAGATGGCCTGATGCGCAACGGCGGCGCGGCTGGCCTGCTTGCCGGTTTCGCACCGGTTGCCTTGCACCAGCACGAAGTCGGAAATCTCGAGCGACTCACGATCCTGCTGGGTCGGCGTGATCAGGAACGCATCCTCACCGAGGCGGGCCGAGAAGCTGCCTTCCGTGCTGATCAGGAGCCGCTGCCGGCAGCCGCGGCGGACAAACAGCTGCAACTGCCTCCGCAACTCCTGTTCCAGCGCCGTGGGTGCTGCGGGATCGAACGCGTCCAGCGCGACGCTGCGGCCTTGCACCAGGGCGAGCTGCTCCTCGGCCAGGTAACGCACCTCACCAATCTGCCGGCCCTTGATCACTGTTTTCGCGGCGAACTCGAACGCCTCGAAGCGCTGGAAGGCGTGCGACAGCGACGTGCCTCCGACCACCACGCCATGGTTTTCGAGAATGACACTGTCGCAGCCGGCCTGAAAGGCGGCAGCGATGTTGCGGCCGAGTTGTTCGCTGCCCGGCAAGGCGTACGGCGCGAAGCCGGTCCGGCCGCACACGGAGTGCGCTTGATGAAACAGGCGCGTATCGGGCGTCTGCCGGCAGATGCTGAACGCGACGAGGGCGACCGGGTGCGCATGGACGACCGCGCGAATGTCCGGCCGCACGGCATACACCGCCTGGTGAAAAGGGAACTCGGACGACGGCCGGTGCGGGCCGTCCACCACCCCGTCCGGCGTGACACGGATGATGTCCTGGCGCGTCAAACTCCCCTTGTCGACCCGGGCCGGTGTGATCCAGATGTCACCGCCCGGGTTGTGAATCGACAGATTGCCGCCGGACGTGGTGGTCATCCGGTAGCGATAGATGCGCTCCATCGTGCGCATAATCTCATCGCGCGGATGGAGCAGTGAGCGAGGTGCGGTTGGGAGGCTGTTCATCCGGGAAGTTTGCTCCTTGTCATGGGTTGCTCTGGAAGCGGTACGTGCCCGCTTCGACGGCTAGCACGGCGCGGCCGTTTTCCGTGCGCAGGAATTTAACGCCATCCACCTTCGCGAGCGGCTTGCCGCCTTCGGTGACCTGCCCGGCGCTCGCGGCGGGTACATAGACCGTCGCGGTCGTGTTCGCGGGGACGGTCGCCAGCAATTCAAAGCGCCCGGCCTTCAAGCTCCACTCGCTGACAATGCGGCCGTGGATGCAGTCGTAGTGCGCCTTGACCCAGTTGATCGGCGCGCGGTCGGGATTGCTGCCGGGCGTGGGAGGCTTCGGGCAGATGATGATCTTGTCGTAGCCGGGGCCGTCGCTCTGGATGCCGGCGAGGTCGCCCAGCATCCACTCGCAGACCGCGCCGAACGAGTAGTGCGCGAAGGAATTCATCGAGGCGTTCTGCTTGCCATCCTCGCCCTCGAAGCCGTGCGCCTTGGTGTAGCTGTCCCAGTGCTCCCAGATGGTCGTCGCGCCCTGCTCCACCTCGTAGCCCCACGACGGGAATTTGCGGCTCTGGAAATGTTTCACCGCGAGATCGTGCTCGCCGACGCTCGTCAGGACCGGGAGCAGCGGACGCGTGCCGAGGAAGCCGGTGGTCATGCCGGATTTTTCGGCCGTCTCGCCGGACCGCAGTTTGTCGGCGAGCAGCTTACCTGACTTCGCGCGCAGTTCGGCGGGGATCAAATCCATGAAGAGCGCGAGCGCATACGCGGTCTCCGTGTCCACCGCCAGCGCACCATCGGCCTGCACGTATTTCCGGTTGAAGGCTTTCTTGATGTTGCCGAACAACTCGCGATAGCTTGCGGCCTCGGCGTCCTTGTGCAGGGCGCCGGCCATCTCCGCCATGAGCTGGGCCGAGTAGGCAAAATAGACGGTGTCCACATACTCCAGCGGGGTCTTCGTCCCGAACGACAGCCAGTCGCCCCAGTCGTTGCCGTGGTTGATGCCGAGGAAATTCCGGCTTGTGGCCTTGCGCCAGTCCAAGAACCTCACCATCGCCGGCCAGCAGCGCTCGAGGACGCGCGTATCGCCATAGGCCTGCCACACGGTCCACGGGCAGATCACGCCGGCGTCGCACCACGCCGTGCCGAAGTCCCAGCCGTGCTGGAACGGATACGGCGCGAACCCGGGGAACACGCCGCTCGGCTGCTGGCTCTCCATCAACTCGCGCAGCCACTTGGTGTAGAACGCCGCCACGTCGGCGTTGTAGGTCGCGCAGCGGACGTAGATCTGCGCGTCGCCGGTCCAGCCGAAGCGCTCGTCGCGCTGCGGGCAGTCCGTCGGCAGGTCGATGAAGTTTGCACGCTGCGTCCAGACGACGTTCTTGAACAGCTTGTTCGCCACCGGGTCGGAGCACTCGAACCCGCTGGTGAACGCCGTATCGCTGTGCAGCACGAGCCCCGTGATCGCATCCTTGCCGGGGGTACCCGGGAAGCCGGTGACCTCCACATACTGAAAACCGTGGAACGTGAAGCGCGCCACATATTCCTCGGTGCCGCCACCGCGACAGACATAGTGATCGGTCGCGCGCGCCTTGCGATAATTTTCGTTCATCAGGCGCCCGTCGGGGTGCAGCATCTCGCCGTAGCGCAGCTGCACCGTGGTGCCCGCCGCGCCTTTCACCTTCAGGCGCACGACACCGGCGAAGTTCTGACCGAGGTTGAAGATGTACACTCCGTTGGTCGGCGAGGTGATGGCGATGGGCTTGATCTCCTCCATGACGCGCACCGGCACGCCGGGGAACGCTTCCAGCTTCGGCGGACGCTGGAAACCGAGATCCACCGGCCGGCCCTTGATTTCGATTTTCCCGCCGGGATGCGGCGCGTTCACCCACTCGTAGAAGGTCGCCGGCACGCGTCCGTTTTCGCCCGCGAGCAACGCCTGCTCCCACTGCGCGTCGTTGAACCCGGGCTTCGTCCAGTCCTTCAGCTCCTTGCGCGCATCATAAAATTCGCCCATCAGGAAATCGCCCTCGCGCACCGGCCCTTCGCCGGTGACCTTCCACGACCTGTCGGTCCCCACCGTCTTCCGCGAGCCGTCCGTGTATTCGATTTCCAGTTGCGCCATGAGCGCGGGCGTCCTGCCATAGGTCGCGCGGCCGACTTTTTCCGTGCCGATGCCGGTCAGCAGCCCGAAGCCGATGTACCCCGCGTACCAGCCGTCCGCGAGCCACGCACCGAGCGCGTTGTCGCCCTTGCGCACCAGCTCCGTGACATCGTGCGTCCAGTAGTAGGCGCGCTGGCGATAATCCGTCCAGCCCGGCGCGAAGCGCGCATCGCCCACGCGCTGGCCGTTCAGATAGAGTTCGTAGATGCCCAGTGCCGTCGCGTAGAGGGTCGCGCGCGCAATCCTCTTCTCCGCCGAAAATTCCTTCCGATAGTGCCGTGCCGGCGGCAGGAACAAGTTGGTCGTGTCCTTCCACACCGGCGCGTTGTCGCGGAAGCTGATGTAGTCCGCCGTCCAATCGCCCGGCTGCAGGAGCCCCATCGTCCACGAGGCCGGCTTGCTCCACCGGGCGCGGCCGTCGGCATCCCAGGTGCAGACCTTCCAGAAACACGGCTGACGCGAGAACAGCGGCTTGCCCGCGTAGGCGATGTTGACCGTGGCGCCGCTGGAAACCTTCCCGCTGTCCCACAGGTCGCCGCTCTCCTTCCTGAGCAGCGCCGCGCTCGAGGCGACGAGAACCTGGTACGCGGCCTGCTTCGCACCGCGCGCCGAGGATTCGACGCGCCAACTCAACCGCGGCTGGGCCTCGTCCACGCCCAGCGGATTGACGCGATATTCGCATCGCAGTTCCACTGGCGCCAAACGAGCGCTCGCCGGCAGCGCAAACAGGGCAACGGCGATCAGCGCCAGCCGGCTCGGCTGGCCGAGGGCACGGGCAAGGACTGTTTTCATGGTCTGGTGTTTTCCTGTTATTGAGCTTTTAACGGCATCACGAAAATATAATTGCCTGCCGCGAGCGTACAGCACACCGTTTTTTCCAGCAGGCGGACGGCCGAGACGCCGTGCGCTTGGGCCAGCGACTGACCGGACTCGCGCACGGCGGAGGCGTTGTCGGTCGGCAGCGTCACGAGGGCTTGCGTGCCCACGGGCACGGTGACACTCCAGCGCACGTTACCGCCCTCGCGCCGGTAGTCGCTGACGATCGCACCATAGGGCGAGCGATGTTCGACGTGCGCAGCGTCGAGCCACTTCATCATCTGCGGACGCAGCTCAAACCGGCGAAAGCCGGGGGCGAGCGGGCGGAGGCCGCCGACCGCCTCGTGGAACCACGTGGCGAAACCGGATTGCATCGGATGGTTGAGCGAACGGGCGGTGGCCGGATCAAAGTCGGCGTCGTAGCGCTCCGGCCAGGTGGTCAGGCCAAGATCGAGTACGAACTTATAGCCCGGAAAACCGGCCACGTTCAGCGCGCGCCACGCAACATCGGCATGGCCGGTATCGCCCAGCAGCGTGAAGAGTCCAACACCGCCGTGAATACCAATGAACGGATGCCCTTGGTGACGCTCGGTCACCTCGCGCGCCAACGCCGCGCCGACCGCCAGCCGCTCGCCCTCGGGTTCCAGACCAAACCGCAGCGCGAGCACATTTGCAGTCTGGCTGCCGTAGGAACGAGTCTTGGCATCGTAGAAGCGCTTGTTGAACGCGATGTGGAAGCGTTTGGCCGCGGCGTCGAAGCGCGCGGCGTCTTCGGGTTTGCCCACCAACCGCGCCGCGTCCGCGGTCAGCCGCAGTGCGGCGATATGGAACGCGGTGGAGGAGAGCGGCACGGAACACTCGATATTTTCGTTGCCGCCGGGCGGACACCAGTCGCCGTAGCCTTGGTTGATGATGTCCTCCACCGCCATCGCGGAAACATGGTCCACCCAGCGCGCCATCAACGGATAGTGCGCGCGGATCACGCGGTCGTCGCCGGTGTAACGCTGGATCTCCCACGGCAGCAGCACCACCGCCACGCCCCAGTCGGGCCGCGCTTCCTGGCACAGCCGACGACCGACGGCGATGTTGCACGGAATGCCCGGCGTGGCCGGCTTCTTCTCATAGGTCTGGCCGCCGCGACCGAGCACGGTCTCCACATCGTCCATGAACTTGGCGAAGAGCGGCGCGGCGTTGTAGTTCAGCAGCGTCGTCGCCGCCTGCGCGTGCGCGTCGCCGAGCCACGCGCAGCGCTCACGGTGCGGACAGTCCTCGGTCAGGCCGTGGACGTTGTCTTCGATGGTCCAGCGCGAAACCTGATAGATGCGGTCGAGCAGCGGGCTCGCGCTGGCGAACGAGCCGTGCGACTCCAGGTCGGTATGGACCACGACGCCGGTCAGTTCCGGTTCCGTCGTGCAGCCGGTCACTTCCACGTAGCGGAAGCCGTGGTAGGTGAAGCGCGGCTCCCACGTTTCCACACCGCCGCCGCGGCACACATAGATGTCGGTCTGGATGCAGCCGGTCGCGAAGTGACCGGTCGAACCCGTCTCCAATTGCGAACTGTCACGGCTCAAGATTTCCGCGAAGCGCAGCGTCAGGCGTGTGCCGGCCGGCTCCGTCACGCGCAACCGGACCCAACCGGCGATGTTGCGGCCGAGATCCACCAGCCAGCGGCCGTCCGCGGTGCGTACGGTTTTCACCGGCTTGAACTCGCTGATCCGGCGGCACGGTTGCAACTGTTGCATCTCGACTCGCTTCGTCGGTGCAGGCATCACCTCGACCGGTTGCCACGCCTTGTCGTCGAAGCCCGCCCGTGACCAGTCATCCACCTCGAGGCGCGCGTCGTAGCTTTCGCCCGCGTACAGATTGTCGAAGACCACCGGTCCGGTTGCCGCGCGCCACGCGCCGTCGCTGACGATCGTCTCGCACGTGCCATCGTCATATGCGATGACGAGTTTGGCCAGCGCCACCGGCGGGCCCCAGTGCAGGAAGTTCACCAGAAACGCCATGTTCTGCCCAAAGAAACCGTTACCCAACGCCAGCCCCACCACGTTGCGGCCGGGCGCGAGCGCCGCGGTCACATCATAGGCCACAGCGAACGCGCGTTCGTTGTAGGTCGTGGCCGCCGGCTGCAACACGTCGTTGCCGATGCGCTGGCCGTTCACGAACAGCTCGTGCAGGCCCAAACCGCAGACATAGGCGCGCGCGTGCGCCACGCCCGGGCGCACGGAAAATTCGCGGCGCAGCAGCGGCGCGGGAAACGCGCGGCGCGCCACCGGCGCTTTCAGATTTTTCGTCTGAAGCCTGCGCTCGGCGAGTTCCGAGGTGCGCGGATCACCGGCGAGGCGGATCCACTTGGCATCGCCCCAATCGGCCGCGTCGAGCAACCCGACCTCGAAGCAGGCCGGCTCCGACCACGGCGAGACGCGGCCGTCCTTGTCCCAAGCCTGCACCTGCCACCACACGCGGTCGCCGGACTTGAGCGCGGCGCCCGCGTAGGGCACCAGCACGCTCTCCGCGGCAGCGACCTTTCCGGAATCCCACAGGTCGCCGCGCTGCGCGGCCAGCGCCGCCGCGCTGCGCGCCGCCAGAATCCGATAGGCCGTCTGCCCCTGCCCGCGCTCGCCCGACTCCAGCCGCCAGCTCAAGCGCGGCGTACGCGTCGCAAGACCCAGCGGGTTGCCGGCGTGCTCGCACGTCAGATCCGCCACGCGCAGCCCGGCCACCGGCGCAGCCGCGGCGAACAGGGTCAGCAAAAAAACGACCAGCAACTCCTGTCGCATAGTTTTCATCTTCATATTTCAGAATGATTGGAGGCTGCGTTCATAGCATCGGCGCACAGCTTTTCCAAGGATTGGAAACCCCAACCCGTGCTTTTTCCAGACCTAGGAAACTTTCACCGCCACATTTTCCAATGCTTGGAACTTTTCACGCCAAGCTCCCCAAGCCATGGAAACCGGGCACAGCCCTGCCGGCCCCTCATTCAACGCAGCAACCGGCGGGAAAATTGGAACCGTGTGTCGCGGCGGCTCACGGCCGCCGCAGGTTTTCGTTCTGTTCCAGCTTCACGGGCGTGTCCGGCGGCGTGGTCCGCAGTACCGCCGGCTGGCTGAACTTGTTGCCCCGGAAAACCAGGTCTGCGCAGTCGGTGAGCTTGAACGCGGGCGTCGCCGGGTTGGCCGGGTGCGCCGGAAGCAGGATGGTGTTGCCGGAAAACTCCAGCCCGCCCACGCGGCTGGCGTCCAGCACCAGCGGGCTCGCCGACTCGATGGTGTTGTCGAGGATGCGGATGCGGTGATGGTAGGGCGGCAGGGAGCGCTTCTCGCCCGGCTGCATCGGCGCGAGCCGCAGCAGCGGCGCGAAGGGCGAGAGGCCGATGAACTTGTTGCTGCGGATGGTCAGGTCCTCCACCGCGCCGGACTCATACCAGAACTGGTTGTCGCCCTCGACCAGGATGCCCATCATCGAGGGGCGCTCGAACAGGTTGTTCTCGATCAGCACCTTGCCGCCGGCGGTCATGAGCACGCTGCGCGCGCGGTTGTTGCGCACGATGTTGTTACGGAAGACCACGTCGGGGCGCGCGCTCAGATTCTCCACGCTGCTGTTGGGCCGCAGCCCGCCGGCCAGCGGCTGCTCGAGATTCAGTACATAGTAGTCCTCATTGTGGCGGATCACGTTCTTGACGCGGCACTCGGCGTAACCGAGCAACGTGTCGCGCTGCATCAGCCGCAGGCGGTCGCCCGGCCGGGCGAAAACCGTGCCGAGCTGCTGGAAGTGGCTGAAGCTGATGGCGAGCTGGTCCGGCGCAAGCTGGCCCTCGGCGATGGCGTAGACGCCATGCACGTTGCAAGAATCGTCGAGCATGTTTTCGAACAGGCAGTTTTCCAGCAGCACGGTGCCGCGGCAGCCCATGAAGTGCGTGGCGTCGGCGGTGGTGGTGATGAGGCTGCGGGCTCCGTCCTTGAGCGCCACCTTGAAACCGCGGGCGGTCACGTCGGCGCAATCCTCGACGATCAGGCCCATGCCACCGGCGCGGTGCACGGTGACGTTTTCGACGAGCGCGCCATCCACGCTCGCCAGGTGAATCGCCGGCGACAGGCGGTTAGGCCTGTTCATACCCTTGCAGATCATCACCGTCCCCTGCTCCGGCAGGACGTTCGCGTGCGCGTTGCGGATGCGGAAGCGATTGGTCGCGACCTCGGTGACCTCGGCAAACGAGCGGGTCTTGGGATTCCAGAGCTTGAGCCACGGCGGCTGGACCGCGGCGGCGGCCTTGGTCCGGGGATCGATCCAGTAGTTCCACAGCATGTCCTGGCGCGCCTGACCGGGATCCATCAGCTCGCCGAAGAAACCTTCCGCCATGCCGCCATAGAGCCGGCCATTCTGCAGCTTCACCTCGCACTCGGGCAGCATCTCCACCTCGAAGAAATCCGTGCCGACCGCCATGACCGTGCCTTCGAGATGGAACGGCTTCTCCCAGTCGATCACCAGGTTGCGCAACGTGATGTTTTTGGACCGGTCCACCGCGATGGGCATGAGCACGCCGTGGCACAGCAGCGTGGCGCCCTGGCCATCGATTTCAAAGCCCGTGACCCCGTCGAGATGCAGCGCCATGCGCCGGTAGCCCGCGTCATGATTGGTGATATGCCGGAACGCGCCTTCCGCCTTGTCCGGGTACAGGTGCCAGACGCCCCGTTCCAGCGCGAGCCGCCTGATGCCCTCGGCGCGGCACTTTGCGAGGGCGTCGCGCAGCAGCGGCACCGCGTCGGCGCCATCCGTCGGCAATGCCAGCGACAGCGTGCGCTCTGCGGCAACGCAGGGCAACATCAACCCGGCGAGGGCCAGCAACATCGTTTTCCAGACCTGCACTTTGAGCGTCATGTGTTTTCTCCCACGGATATTTTCAGAAAATGCTCGACGGTCTCATCCGGCTGCAGGATTTTGAGCGTACCCTTTTCCTTGGCCACCGCCTGCCCGTCCGGGTGACAGTTGGCTGGCTCCAGACCCATGACGTATTCCTGCTGCCCCATCATCTTCCACTGCGTGAAGCACGGCAGCTCGGCCTTCCGGTACGCCACCTCCAACGTCAAGCCGCAGTCCGGATTGGACAGCGCCATGCGCGCGAGGCCATCGGCCTCCGGTTCGATGTCGTGATAGAAGCACTGTTCCACATAGCCGGCGGTCGGCTGCTGGCAGCGCCGCCAGTCGGCGAGCCCCGCCGCCGCGATTTCGTTCCGCGGCGTCGTGCTGCGCGCCTTCGCATTCAGTACCGCGTGCTCGCCGAGCAGCGGGAAGCCGGTATTGATGTGATAGAGCAGCATCAGCGGCGCGGGCCGCACGCCGCGGTTGGTGAGACGGTCGGTGATCGTGATGCTGCTGGCACCGAACGTCGTCGAGATGGTCCGGTGGCATTCCAGATTTTCGGCGAAGAAACTGGCCTCGCGGAGCAGGCCCGAAAGCGTCAGGCGGTACCGGCCGTCCGCCCAAGCCTCCGACACGGCAACCTTTTCAGCCGGCGTGTTGGAGAGCCGCCCGTGCAGACCCAGCGGGCCATCCACGCGCAGGCCGGATTCGGCCTCCGGCGCGCCGACGGTGGACAGGCCGCACCCGGTCAGCAAGCCGCCGCCGAAGCTGCGCAGCCAGCGAAGACCATCGGGCTCATAATAGGACGGATGCACGACGCCGACGGGCGTCAGATAGCTCAGCGGGATGCCCTTGAACGTGGCCCGGCCGATATCCAGGCCACGATCAAGCAAGACCTGGAACGAGAGCCCGCTGCCGTTGTCGAAGTCAGCGACGCGAACCCCGCGGCCACGGCCATCATCGAGCACGCTGGTGCGCACCCCGGCCAGTTGCTGCATGGTGCCGATATAGGGCTTGAGTTGCTGGGCTGTCATCTGCGTGTGTGTGCTCATCAACGTTTCTCCTGCATGTGAGCTGCGGGGTTATCCGGCTCCCAGCCAGCTCTGTTGCACTTCTCCGCTGTGTTTCGAGCCCGCGTTCATAGCACCAGCCACCGGATTTTCCAAGGATTGACAGCAAGGCTGTCCGTCTCGCAAGGCTCGGCTGGAAGGTGCCACCGGTGCTTTTTTCAAGGCTTGCCCCCCCCTGCCCCCCCCCTTTCCAGCCGTCAGCCCGCCCCGCGGCTCCGCGCCCACCCCCGTGAGAATCAAGAAAAAGCAGGGTTCGGACGGAGGCGCGGCGGCACGGTGTGCCTGCCGACCCTATCCAACGCAGATTTATGACCCACACATGGTAGGGCGCGTTCTCCGAACGCGCCGCCAGACAACCCAACAACGGTAAAACCAGCCTGACCGCCCCCTTGTTATACAAGTTGTCTTTAGCAGACGGCGTTGCCGCCGCATAAAGACAACTTCATGCGCAACAGGAAAAAGGCACGCTGTTCTAATTGCTTGCCAAGCAAGCCGTTTTTCCACTTGTTATGGCAAGCTTGCCTGCTTATTGTGCCGCCGTGACGAAAAAACGGAAATTGCATAAAGACAACTTTTAGTTCGTTCAATAATACTGTTGGGCAGCGACGATTCATGAAGAAGACCGGATACAGACTGATGCTGTGCGAAGTCGACACGGGTATTATCGTCAACCTCAGTGGTGCGCGAGCAATAAGCAGAACAGAGGAGGATTTGCCGACTCTTGATGACATCAAACAGATAGAGGCCCTCCGCGATGATTTCTTACAGAGAGTTCCATGGGGAGAAGCTCGAATTAAGAATCTCGCTACTGACGAAGTGAGCGATGGAATTATCAGTCCGCGATATCCGGAGTATTGCGAGGAGAAACGCCTCTTCTATGCGTGGTATCGAACGCCATTGCCCATTCGCTTTTTCCGAAAGAAGCCGCTGACGCCTATATTGGCCCAACAAGAGGCCGGACCGTATGGCTCACCCGCAGCGGGTTCGCCATCCGGTCAGCCTTGATGTTGGGCTATGAACATGAAAATCAGACACTATATCCTTCTGCTGGTTCTTGTGGCGACGACTTCGTGCGACACCTTTCATGGCATTTCCAGAAGTGCTGAAATCAAGACAATGCCTGCCACTGCGGACGTGTCACGCGCCATCGCCTCTGTGGTGGGCATCGACAACGTGACGTGCAAGGACGATGGAAGATTAGTCAGGTCACGCATATTCTACTATTCAGGTACAAACAACATCTCCGGCCGAGTCTCGCTTTCGGCGGACGAAGCAGGGAAGATGTTTTGCTGCCTGAGCTTTGTCAGATCAAATGTGGTTCCCCCTCAGGACGTGATAGACGCGAACTACGACATCATGCGACGAATTGAAACTGCGCTTGAGATGCAGTGTGGTCTTGATGGACTCATCAAGTCGATGACGGAGCACGCATCATCCAGAATGAAACACAAATAGGGCTGCCCAACAAAGCCCTGCTGGGTACGGCGCTTCGCGCCGACCCAGACGGCTGACGTTAGACATCCGTCCCCCCATCGAGGGCCCGGCAACTGCCGCCGCGTGTAACTATAAACATGGAAACCGCAGCGGCCTCGACTGGGTCTTGGACCCGTGGAAAGAACACAAGATCGGCGACCCGACCATGGCCGAGAAGTTCACCAGCTACAGTGTCAGCGACCACAAAGAAGACGTCATTGCCCTCCTCCCGCGCGTCTGCACCGTCAGCGTGGGATAACGATGCAGATCATCCGCGCGCTGCCCGTTTGAGATAGAGCGCTCGCGTCCGCTTCCAAGGCCCGGGAAAAGCGGGGTGGATTTTTCCAAGGCTCGGAAATTTTCCGTTGCTAGAGGTAGGGCGGCCACGCCGTGGCCGCCGTGAGGTTGGGTTCTGAATGGGTTGTCTGGCGGCGCGCAGGGCCTGCGCGCCCTACCAAACAAAAACCCGCCGTCCGGCGGATGTAGTTTCACCATTGTACAACTGTGAAATTTGTCTCGGAGGGCACCGCACAGAACGCGTTGGTCAAAGGTGCTGTGACAGCCGCTCCCAGATCGCGACTGCTTCGGCGTCGGAATGTTTCCACAGCGCGGAGAGGCCGGCGCGAATTTGTTCGCGGTCGTCGCCGAATAATTTCCGCGCGCCCAGCGCCGCGCCTTCGAGCAGAATGTTCGGTTCCAGTCCTTGGCCCACGACCAGGCGGAGCGCACCGATCAGCCGGTCGTCCCAGCCCAGCTTGCGTTCCAGGTCGCGGCAGACGCGCTCCACTCGATCGGTCAGGAACGGATTCACCATCCGCCGGAGCAGGTCATCGGCGTAGGCGGCAAAGCCAATGGGGGTGAAAAGTTCGTCCACGCCGGCGCGCTTCCGGCACAGTGCCACGCCGACTTCCTCGACGAACGCGACACGCGCCCGCGCCAGCAACTCCGGCGCGCCGGCGATCTCTTCCATCATCTGGAAACCGCGCTGCTGCGCGTGCAGGCCGAGCCAGAGGTGCAACGCGTTGTGGCCATAGAGCTTGGCTTCCTCGAACGGCAACAGGTCGGGCTTGGCGATCAGGTTCTGCACAGAGCGTTCTTCGATCCCGGGGCAGGACTGGATCAGGATCTTGTTGAACTCCTCGACGAGGTGTCCGCGGTCGGCTGAAGGCGTCAACGCGGGCAGCTTGCGCTGCGCGCATTCCGCGGCGGAGAGCACTCCGCTCATCTTCCCGATCACGGTGTTCAGATAATGCGTCGCCGGAAAAGCACCGACGGCAGTTTCCAGCGCCTCGGCGGCGTGGTTGTGATTCTCCGCCGCGTAGACGAAGCGCCGCCGGTCCGGCACGCGCAAGAAACCCTCGCGCAGCCAGCCCGCGATGTGTTTGAAGAAGGCGATGCTCGGCAGCGCCGTGGCGATCTCGTCCGCTTCAGCGGCGGCGGCGATCAGCTGCTCGCGCTCCACCGGCACAGTGGGGTTGAAAATTTCCACGCCGGTGAGGGTGTGCGTCGTCACCGCAGAGGCCGAGGCGACGTTGAACTGCAACGTGCCCTTGTTCGCGCGCAGCGCCGCAACCAGCGCGGCATCCACGTCGGCAATCACCAACCGCCCGCACCCGCCGCGGAACGCGCCATCAAGGAAGATGCTCGTCTGGATGGGGCCGAGGCCGATGCCGAGAAAAGTTTGCATGGCGCGCTTTATAGCCTGTTCAGCACCGGTTGGAGAGCGGGAAATAGTTGCTGATAGAGCGCGTGCTTCTCGCCATAGATGGCATGGCGCGCGGCGTCCGGCTCAAAGACACGGTCATATTTCACGAACAACGCGGCGGCTTCGTCGGCCGTGCGGAAGACGCCGGTCGCCAGCCCGGCCAGCATGGCGGCGCCGAGCCGGCCGGCCTCGGTGATATGCGGCCGGATCACCGGCAGGCCAAAGACATCGGCGCGGATTTGCAGGCCGCGGTCGGACTGCGCGCCACCGCCGGAGGCGATCAATTCCTTGGTACCGAGGCCCAGACGGTCGAGCGCGGCGAGGCTTTCCACGAAATAGAGCGCCGCGCACTCGACGATGGCCTTGAGGATTTCGCCGCGCTTGGTGCTGATCTTCAGGCCGGCGATGACACCGGAGGTGTCCGGAATGATGCGCGGCGAAACCGGCGGCTCGAAGTGCGGCAGCACGAGCAGGCGCGTCGGGTCGTCCGGCATCTCGCGGTCGAGCAGCGCATAGATGTCGGAGCCAGGCGGAGGAACGCAGCCGGCGGCGAAGGTATCGCGGAACCATTTCACCAGCAGCCCGCTTTGGTTGAAGATGAAGGCGACAAACAAATCCGGCAGCACGTGGTGCTCGATGTTGAGCCCTTCCGCGAGCAGCGCCAGCGGCCGGGCCGGCTGGCGGAACACCGGCGTGAGGCACTCGAAGGAGCCGATGCCGCAGATCGTCTTCCCGGCGGTGATGCTGCCGCAGCCGAGCGCGTTGCAGCACTGGTCGTGGCCGCCGGCCACCACGCGCACGCCCCGCGGCAGGTTTAATTCGCGCGCGGCGACGTCGGAGACGGTGCCGATGATAGTGCCGCCGGGTACCACGCGGCCGAGCTTCTCGCGCGGGATTTCGCTCCACGCCAGCAGCTCATCCGACCAGTCGTTCTTGGCGAGGTCGAACAGCAACGTCCGGTTGGCGTGCGAGTTGTTGGTGACCGGCTCGCAGCCGAGCAGGAACGCGATCAGGTCGGACCAGAGCAGGAAATAATCCGCCCGCCGGAAAATGTCCGGGCGGTGCTCGCGCAGCCAGAGCAGCTTCGGTAAGGAATAGTGGAGGCCAAGCTGGTTCGGATTGATGGCGTAGAACCTCTCCGGGCTGAACACCGCGGCCAGCCGGGCGATGTGCTCACGCCCGCGGTCATCCACGCAGAGCATGCTGTGGTCGAGCAGCTGCCGGTCCTTGGAAACCGGCACAAACGCCTCGCCGAACGAGCTGATGGAAAGCGCGGTGACCGGGTCGCGGGCGCTCTGCGCGGCAACCTCGGCGATCACAGCCCGCGTCTGCCGCCAGACGTTTTCGCTGTCGAGTTCCGACCAGCCGGGCTGCGGATGCAGCATGTCGTATTCGCGGTAGGCCGTGGCGAGGCACGCGCCGTCCAGCCCGAACACGCCAGCCTTGCAGCCGGTGGTGCCCAGATCTATGCCGAGCAGGCTCATAGCACCTTGAGCTCGTAACCGAGATAGTTGCCGAAGGCTTCGCGCACGGCGGCGGCGACATGCCCGGCGGTGACGCCCACGTGGTGCCGGTAGCCCTCGTGCCCGATGTACTCCAGTGTATTTTGCAGGTTCGCGATCTGGGCGACACCGGCGCAGCCGAAGAAGTCGTCGGCAATCTTGTCGCCGGTGAAGCGGCCCTCGCCGAGATAGGTCCAGAGCTTCCCGTCCGCCGTCTTGGAACTGGCGAAGGTCATCGGCGTCGGCGCGATGCGCCCGACGTTGCAGCCCCAGCCGCAGCCGGCGCCCATGGCCTTGGCGAACATCGGATGGTCAATCACCTGCCCTTTGGCCGTCATCAGGCCCTGCGGCACGGGGCCGCAGTGGAAGAGGATGCACTTGTCCAGGTCGTCGCCGTAGTTGTTGTTCCAGTCTAGGCAGGTCGCCGGCCGCTGCGAGGCGAGCGCGAGCGCAAACATCGGCACCGCGTTGCAGACATCGAGTTCGCAGGCACAGGCCATACCGCGGTCGTTGAGCTCGCTGATCAGCACGCAGGGCGAGACGCCGAGTTCCTTTTCGATCTCGATCCAGCAGCGCAGCGCCAGGCAGTCCATCTTGTAATCCGCAATCAGGTCATCGATGACCACGCCCAGCTTCGCAAGCATCGCGAACTTTTCCGCAGGCACGCCGGTCCAGTTGGTGTAGTCCTTGAGCCGCGCGGCCTTGGCCGCAAAAGCGTCGCCGCTGGTTTTCACTTCGCGTACACGCTGGAAGACCTCGGAGAGATCCAGCGCCTCCGTGGTGATGCCGTAACGCTGGAGCGTCAGCTCGTCGAAGCGCACGGTCTTGAAGGCGGTGGTGCGCGCGCCAAGGGCGCCGACCGTCATGCGTCGCATCCGGTTGACGATGCGACAGACCGCCGCGAACTGGTGGACGTGTTGCGCAAAGGTCGCGCCCGTGGGTGCGACGGTGTGCGGCTGGAACGTAGTGAAAGGCAGGCCGTACTGGCAGAAGACATCCATCACGGAAAATTTTCCGCAGAAGGCGTCGCGCCGCTCGGCGAAGCCCATCTTGTCGAGTTCATCCGGATAGGCCTGGATGAGGATCGGCACGCCGCAATCCTGCAGCGCGGCGATAGCGCCGGTTTCGTCGCCGAAGTTGGGCAGGCAGAGGATGACTCCGTCGTACTGCCCGCGGTGCGTCTGGAGGAACTGCGCGTACTTGACGCCGTCCGCGGCGCCCTCGATGGCGCCGAAGCGCGTCGCGCCTTCGTCCATCAGCATCGTGCGATAGCCCAGCGCGCCGAGCACCGTGGTCATTTCTTTCCGGGCCGACGCGATGAGCGCCTCCGGGAAGAAGCCGCGGTTGCCGAAGTAGAGAGCGAAGGTCATGGTCGGTGGTGGCATGGTCAGTTCCCCGGGTTGAGCACGGCGGCCGAATTTTCGATTTCCAAATCCTCGCGGATGACCGCGAGCATCGCGCGATAGACGGCGTGCTGCGCCGCGGCCACTCCCAGCCCCAGCGCCTGCTCGTAAGGTTGACGGATGGCGGTGGCCACGTTGATCTTGGCGATGCCGTGCTTGATCGAGTCGAGGATGCACTCCTTCCGGATGCCGGTGCCGCCGTGGAGCACGAGCGGTACGCCGGCGGCGCGGTTGATCTGCGCGAGGTGCTCGATGTTCAGGCGGGCCGCGACTTTTTGCTGGCCCCTGGTGGCCGCGGAGATGGCGCCATGGATGTTGCCGATGGCAACGGACAGCCAGTCCACGCGGGTGCCCACAACGAACCGGCGCGCTTCATCCGGGTCGGTAAAGCCCTTACCGGAGGCGAACAGTTCCTCATAGGGCGGCAGCGGGCCGGCCTCGTGCCCCATGACCGCGCCCAGTTCGGCCTCCACGGGTACGCCCGCGGCGTGGGCGAGCGCGACGACCTTGGCAGTGCAGGCCATATTTTCCGCCAGCGGCAGGCGCGAGCCATCCACCATGACCGACTCGTAGCCAGCCCCGATGGCGCGGCCGATGATCTCCGCGTAGTCGACCGGCAGATTGTCCTCGTCAATGACCGGTACGTGATCGAGATGCAGCCGCGTGTGACGGCGATCGCTGTGCCTCCGGTATTCCGCGCTGACCGCCTCCAGGCTGCCCGACTCGAACTTCTCCCACTCGAGGCGGGCGACCATGATGAGCCCGAAACTGTGCGTATCGCGGAGCGCCCGCACCACGGGCTCGACCATCGGCAGATAGGGGATGTTGAAGCCCGGCACCACGGTCTGGTGCTGCAAAGCCCGGTTCACGATGGCGGCGGTCGAAGTTTCACGCATATTCTGTTTCCCTTTGTGACAATACATTATCGCGCGTGTGGCGGCATTGTTTCCAAGGCGGCAACATTCCCAAGAGCGCCCTTTGATTCCGGTGATCGTTCCGGAAGGAGAACCATTTTGAGCGTATGTCTACCGTGCTGAAAACCTGAAAAGTCTGCGAACGCCGCTTCCCCGCGTTTAGGCCCATAAACATCAAGTATCCCAACCGCCTTGCCGTCCATGACAACCTGAAAGCGTCCGCCATCGTCATACTTGAAGTAATGGATGCGGATTCCTTGGCCTTCGAACCGGTATTCCAGCCAGGCGCCGGGGGTACGCGCCGTTATCCATTTGCCAAAATCTTTCCACCCGCCGCTGTATCTTGCCGCCTTGTAGGATGCGCCGATCGGCGGGCATGGATCGAGATAGATGTAATACCTTTCGCCTGCCTTGAATGCGTAGAACGGCTTCACCTCCGCGGTCGGATCGGCGGCAAGCCCCCAAGTCAGAGGCTCCCCCTTCACCGGCACTAAGGCCGTGTCCAGATTGGTGAGATCAATTCTTCCTGCGGGATTGGAATTGACCGATCCGACGCCCATCGCAACGGGGCCATACATGATGGCGGCCGGAAACGGCTTGTCCGCGCTGATCCGGCTGACCCATAGTTTCATCGGCAGCCTGATCTTCAAGGTGTCTCCGTCGCGCCATTTACGACGGAAGACGACCCAGTGCTTGCCGTCCTCTTCCGCCTTGATGGCCTGGTTGTTCACCCAAGCCTGTATGGGCGCCGCGAGCCAGCCCGGATTCCTGATGCGAATGGAAAACTCTGTGGCGGATTTCGTGGTGACGCTGACCAAAACCGTGTCACTTTCCGGGAAGGCGGTCATCTGCGTGACCTTCACAGCGGAGCCGGTGAAGTTCACGCGGGCGCTGGAAGGTATGAATTGGGTGATGTACAACCCCTCCGCGTCTCGATAATAGACGATGTCATGAAGATCAGCCATGGCTTGCAACCGGGTGCCGGAGCAACACGGCCAGCGGGCGGAGTTGTTTCCCTTTGACAACTGCTTTTCTGAGCCGCTCGTGTTGTGTTCGGAGTAATAGAAGGGTTTGCCGTCGCTGATCGGGAGACTGGCGCCGATGCCGTTCAGCAACAGTTTCTCGGTCCAATCGCCAAAACGCGCATCGCCTGTAAAGCTGATCAGATACTTGGTCAGCTTGAAACCGGCCCACGACCCACATTGTGTCTCGAAGTGGTTGGACACTTCATTCAGCATCGCAATAAACCGCTCCTGCGGGAGCAGCGCTTCTCTGGGGCCGAATCCGCCGGTCGCCCAGCACTGGTGTTCCTGAAGATAGTCGTAGGCATTGATCAGCGTCTTCAGATAAGCGGGATTTCCCTCGGCCAGATAACCGGCCCCCAGCCCGCAAAATGAATTTACGTGGCTATAGGCATGATAGGCCGGGCCGCGCGTGAATATGTTGGTCCCTTGGTTCTGCGCGAAGAAGTTCCAAAACGCGCTGTATTCCCAGACTTTGGCGAACGCAAGATAACGGTCGTTTTTGGTGAGCAGATAGGCGCGATACAGGTTCTCGCTTAGCGTGTACCATTCGCCGCCATCATTGCCACCGGAGCCTGCGTACTTTCTCACCCGGCTCACGTTCTTTTCGGCCCAGCCCGTTATGCGTTCGAGGTATTCAAGAGCCCGCTTCTCCCCGCAGTATTCATAGAGGTCAACCAATCCGCACACCATCTTCTCGTAGTAGTAGGGGATCAGTTGGGGCTTCTTCTCCGCGAAAAAGAAGCCGTCCGGCTCGATGCACTCGGCCCATCCGTCCAGCAAGGCGACCGCTTTGTCCTTGTAGGCCACCTCGCCGGTGGCCGCATACATCCGGGCCAAGCCGCTAAGGAACTGACCGAAGGGATTATGCCCGACGTAACAGCCGCCCATGTCGGTGCCCGGAGCTGCCATACCGGCACGTTGTCGGTAGGGCTTCAGCAGGCTGTCGTTGGACAGATCAAGATAGTACTTGCTCACGTCCGCAAATTGTCGCTGGAAACGCCCCGCTTCAAGGTTTACCCCTTGGTAATTGAGGGGTTCAATCTGCCGCCGTCCTTTCCCGACATCCTCTGCCCGTACGGGAAGGGCGACCAACGCCGCCCATCCGCATAGGGTCGCGGTCAGCAGCCGCGCCGCTTGAGCACCGTGTAGTCGTTGCATGAGTTCCATTCGTTCACCCAACGCCCAGTAGTCTAGCCGCCCGGCCCGCCGGGGGAATGGACGGAATTTCTTTTTCATGTATGATCTTGCTCACGGAATACATGAGCACTTGCGAGACCTCCTTTGCCGAGTTGCGGAACATCCTGGCGCTGCTGAGCCGGACGCTGGATGTGACCATCACATTTTTCGACAGCCAGGCGCAGGAGCTGGCCGGGCTCAACCTCAAGGGTATGTCGGGCTTCTGCGCGGCCTGCCGCGCGGAGCCCGCGTTCGACCGCGCCTGCCGCGCGTGCGACCGACAGCACCTGCAGGACGCGAAGGCCCGACGCGAGACACTGATCTACCACTGCCATTGCGGCCTGCTTGAGGGCATCGTGCCGCTCTACAGCCGCGACGGACTCTATCTGGGCGCGCTCATGTTCGGGCAGCTCCGCGACGTGGCGCGCCGCCGCCCGCCCGCGGTGACTGCCAAGGCGGTGCGGCTGTGGCGTGGGCTCAAGGCCAGCACGCCGGAAAGCGCTGCCGACACGGGCCGGCTGCTCAAATACGTCAGCGAATACATCATCGGGCAGGAACTGATCCGGGTCCGACACCAGGTCTGGGCCGAAACCATCCGGCAATACATCGACGCCCACCTCGCAGAACGGATCACACTCGGCGACCTTGGCAAGCTAGTCGGCCGCTCGGTTTCGTTTGTGATCCACCACTTTGCCGCCGAGTTCGGCAAGACGCCCAAGCAGTACCTGCTCGAGCGGAGAATGGACAAGGCTCGCGAGCTGTTGAAGACGGGTTTGCAGGTGCAACAGGTGGCCGAGCAGCTGGGCTTCTACGACGCTTTTCACTTCTCCAAAAAGTTCCGGCTCTTCTGGGGCCGCCCGCCGTCGGCCTTCAAGCGCTGATCCTCATATCGGTCACACAAAACCTCAATTTCACACCTGTACAGGTGTGAAATTTCGCTCGCAACGGGAGGGCGAACGGACTCGCGAGTCGCGTCAAAGCGGGCACACCACGCAAGACTGGTGTGGTCATCCGCGGTTTTCCAAGACTCCTGAAAACCGATGTTGGATGTGAGTTTCCGGCTGACTGTGCGCGGCGATCGTCGATGCTACGGTCTCGGCGGGCCGCACTCTTACGAGTGCGGCTACGGTGGCTCACAACGCCCTGGGGTTGGAGTACTCCCGCAACTGGACTGTACTCCGTGGCTCGCCCTGCTACCGCCAACCCGAAAACAGCATCTGCGCGCAGAAGCTCACCTTGCGAAAGCCGAGCGCCCACTGTGGTTTTCCAAGCCTCGGAATGACCCGACGCACATTTTCCAATGCTTGGGAAAACCGTCCTCCACCGTTTCCAACCCTTGGAAAACGATGGCGCCCGCTCACTTGGCCTTGGCTTTGGCTTTACCGCCGGCTTTGTTTTTCCCTTTGCCGGCCTTGTGTCCGTCGGGCCCCCTGCCGTCCCAGCGGTTATCGATCCAGCGCGGCGGTTCGTTCTTGGCATTCCAGTCATCCCACAGCGCCTGCAGTTTCTTCGCGCGTTCCGGCTCCTGCGCGACGAGATCGTTCTTCTCGCCGACGTCGCTGGCGAGGTTGAACAGCTTCGGCGCCTCGTCGATATGGGTCCGCGACAGCTTCCAGTCGCCCTGCCGCACCGCGTACTGGACGCCAAAGCGCCAGTAGAGCGCGTCGTGCGGCGCGGCCTCGGTCTTGCCTTCCAACAGCGGCAGCAGGTTTGCGCCATCGAGCGTGCCGTCCGTGGGCAGCGTGCCGCCGCCGGCGCAGACCGCCGTCGCCTGGATATCGAGCTGGATCACAGGCTGCGGCAACATACGGCCGGGAGGGATGTGGCCCTTCCAACTCGCGACGAACGGCACGCGGATGCCACCTTCCCAGAGGGTCCACTTGGTGCCGTGCAGCGGTGTGTTATCGGCCGCGCCGCCAGGCCCGCCGTTATCGCCGAGGAAGAAGACCAGCGTGTTCTCCTCCAACCCACGCTCGCGCAGCCGCGCCATCACGCGCCCGATGATGTCGTCCATCTGGTTGACATCGGCCGCGTACCGGCGCCGATGCAGCGGCGTCATGTTGTCGAACTTGGCGAGCCACGGCTCGGGCCCGACGTAGGGCCCGTGCACCGCGGAGAACGGCAGGTAGAGCAGGAAGGGCTCCTTTTGGCGGCGATCCAGGAAGTCGAGCGCTTCCTTGCAGAACTGCTCCATGTGGTTCTTCGGCGTCTCGACCACGTTGGTGCCCCGGTAGATCGGCACGTTGCCGTTGTTCGCGGCGATGCCGAACGGGAAATAGCCGTAGAACTCGTCGAAGCCGCGGTCGGTAGGCCGGTAGCCCGGCTCCCCGCCGACGTGCCACTTGCCGATGATCCCCGTCGCATAACCGAGCGCCTTCATGCGCTGCGCGAAGGTCGTCTGCTTGATGTCGAGAGCGCGCGGTCCGCGATCGGCCGGCTGGGCCTTGCCCTCGGCGTTCGCGTCGAAGCCGAAGCGCTGCTGGTAGCGGCCGCTGATCAGGCCCGCGCGCGTCGGGCTGCACACGCAGCCGCTCGTGTAGCCGCTGGTGAAACGCACGCCGCTCCTGGCGAGCGCATCGATGTTCGGCGTCGGGATATCCTTGCTGCCCTGCATGCCGCAGTCGTTGTAGCCCAGGTCGTCGGCGAGGAAGATCAGGATGTTCGGCTTGGTTGGCGCTTGCGGCGCGGAGGGGACAGGGGATTGGATTAGTCCCATGATGGCGCAGAGCAGGATGAGATTTTTCATTTTTTCTCCTTCTCTTTCTTCGCCTGTTTGTTCGCTTTACGTTCTTCCTCGTCGTTCCATTGATTGTGGCCGGTTTCACTGCTATGCAGCAGTGGCGAGTAGTGTAGGCGGGACAGCACCGGAGCACCAAGCTGAAAAGCTCATCGCAAACCATTCCTCTGGGTAGTGATGCTCTCCATTTTGTCCCCATTCGCCTTGCGCCGCACCGCGGACAGAGCAGCGGGTCAACCTCCCGGACACGCTGGATCAACTCCCCCCCACGTCGCGAACGGCACGGGCCGCAGGGCCGGCGTGGTTAATGGCGGTTGCTCGTCACCCAGCGCCGCGTGGTCCTCTGCAGCCGCCGTTTAATTCCTGCTGCGCTTCCAGAAGCCGGCGGGGCAGATCGCGAGCGCCATGCATGATGCGTTCGATGTCGAGTGTCGCTTCCCCCGTGCGATAAAAAACCAAATGCGCACCAAAGGGACCGACGACGGGGAATGAACGGATTCCGGCCAGTTCAAACGCGCGGAAATGACGGAGTCCTCCCAGGCCGGGATGCGTCGCGACCTTTGCGGCTGTCGCATCGAATGCGGCGAGAAACCGTTCGGCCACATCCAGCCCCGCGTTTTCTAAATACCAGCGATATTGGCGCGTGAGATCAGTCTCGGCGCGGCCTGAGATACTGATGCGCAGTTTCATTTGGCAGGTCGGGCAGCGCGACGAATGCGCGCCAGTGTGGACGGGCCGTAGGGACGATGAACACTGCGCACGCCTTCGAGCAGCGCGGCCTCCAAGGCGGGTGGTTCGACTTCGTCACGCTGTTCGAGCGCGCGCAACGCGTCACGCATGACATCGCTCTCATCGGCGTAGCGCCCGCTTCGGACTTTTTCCCTGACAAGTGTCGCCAAACCTTCTGTCAATGTGATTTCCAGATAAGAAATTGCTTGGGCGCGCTCACCGGGGGCGCGCCGCTTTTCGACCGCAGGTTTACGCTGCATAAGCACGCGCGCATTTTTGCGCAGCGCCCCGCAAAAGCAAGCTTTTAGTGGGGCGATATTTCGCGGAGAAGAGCGGGTGCAGCGGGCGTTCGGCGCGGCAGGACAAGACGGGTACGCGGCGGTTGGCGGCTCCATCGTAAACGGGGCCGGGATCGTACTGATCATAGTCCGGGAAGACCTGCACAGCCGCAGCGACAGCTTGGTCGTTAGATTCAGCCACGGCGGGCGGGTCGTCGTAGCACGGCTCATAGACCGTGCCGCCTGCCTGCGCCGCCCGCCTGCCAAGCAGCGGGCAGGCTACGGCAGGCAGGCCAGACGGCGGGTCCCGCTGCCGCAGCGGGATTCTTCCCACAGAAGCGGAGAATCTTAGTTATGACTACCGGGTCTTTGATCGCCGCCAGCTTGACCATCTCCGCGCCACACCGCGGGCAGAGGAGCGGATCAACCTCCCACACCCGCTTGATCAGTTCCCGCCACGTCGCGGACGCCACGGGCCGCAGGGCCGGCGTGGTTAATAAAAGGCAGAAACTTTATGAAGCCCCCATTACCAAAGGAGCGTGGGTTTCGTGGATCTACTATTTCAATGCTGCCGGAGGAGGCTCTGATGGAAAGATGAAGGCATGGAAAAATGACAACTTGGTTCGTGATTGCACCGGTGTGGTCTCCGATGCCTATAAAGACTTTTTAGAATGGAAAATGGGGCTTTACAAACCATCATGGGCTAGTTCCTCTTCCAATGTAAGCAGCCGAGACTTGAAGTATGATGATATTTATATTTGGAATGAATAGGACAACCCTACATCAGGTGTAAAATCGGTATCAGGTGTTCACCCGCGCAGCGCCAGTAAATGAGCCCGCATGAAAAGCAATTTCCTATCAGTTGTTTTCATCAGGCGGAACCCTCCCGTCTCGGTCTGAACTTTCTCCCAGTGTGGCATGCGATGGCCCCACCGAGGGTTCAAGTGTAG
>CAITZM010000053.1 GCA_903896925.1 uncultured Lentisphaerota bacterium
CGCGCTATTTCGACCTCTTCGACCTGGCCCCCGTCGGCTATCTCACGCTCAGCGCAGCAGGGCTGATCCAGGAGGCCAACCTCACCGCCGCCACGCTGCTCGGCGTGACCAGGACGCAGCTGATCCACCGGCCTTTCACCCAGTTCATCCTGCCGGAAGATCAGGACACCTACTACCAGCGCCACCGACAACTGTGCGCCGCCCCTGTCGCGGTTGACGGCAGCGCCCTGCCGGCAGCTGCCGGGCAACCGCAGCCGTGCGAAGTGCGACTGTTGCGCACCCGGGCCGCCCCGTTCTGGGCGGCCTTGGAGGTGACCGTCGCGCGCGACGCCGCCGACGCGCTGATGTGCCGCATCGTGCTGAGCGATATTGAGGCAAAGAAGCAGTCTGAGCTGGCTCTGCGGACGAGCGAGGAAAAGTTTCAAGCCATCGCCAACTACACGGTGAACTGGGAGTCCTGGTTTGGGCCGAACGGGACCTATCTCTGGGTCAACCCCGCCGTGGAGCAGTTCACCGGCTACACGGCGGCCGAAATCCTGGCGCTGCCGGATTTCGTGCAGACGATCATCGTCGAGGAAGACCGTGCGGTCTTTGGGGCGCAGTTCCAAGCCGCTCTGCAAGGTGTCCGGGGCGAAAACTTCGAATTCCGATACCGCCACAGGAATGGGTCACTACGCTGGCTGAATGCTTCTTGGCAGCCTGTCTATGACTCGCAAGGCAAGCCTTTGGGTGTGCGCTCCAGTGGCCACGATGTCACCGCGCGGAAGGCCGTGGAGGCGGCGTTGCAGGAGAGCGAGAACACGCTGCGGTGCATTCTGGAGTCAACCGCCGACGGCATCCTGGCCGTGGATGCCCGGGGACAGGTGCTCAAGGCCAACCAACGTTTTGCCACCATGTGGCGCATACCGCCCGCCCTGCTGGTGGGTCGAGATGACCAAGCCCTCCTGGCTTACATTCTGGACCAGTTGACGACACCGGAAGCCTTTCTCAACAAGGTTCAGCAGTTGTATGGTACGGATGCGGTGGACACGGACACCCTCTGCTTCAAAGACGGACGGGTCTTTGAGCGCCACTCCTTGCCGCTGCTGATGCAGGGTGCTGTCGTCGGCCGGGTGTGGTCCTTCCTCGATATCACCGTTCAGACCAGGGCGCTGGCGGAGAAGGACAGGCTGGAAGCGCAAAACCGGCAACGCGAGAAGGCCGAGAGCCTGGGCCGCATGGCGGGGGCCATCGCCCATCATTTCAACAACCAGCTCCAGGTGGTGGCCGGAAACCTGGAAATGGCGCAGCTGGGTTCGCAGCAGAAGTCCATCAATGTCGCCGAGTGCCTGGACGAGGCCCTGCAGGCGTCGCGCCAGGCGAGCAACATCAGCCGGCTGATGCTGACCTATCTGGGCCGGTCCATCGACGAGCAAAGCCCGGTGGATGTGTCCGAACTGTGCCGCCAGGGCCTGCCCTTGATCCAGAGCGCCACCCGCGTGGTAGTGCAAACCGACCTGCCCGAGCCGGGCCCGGTCATCCTGGCGAGCGCCCCGCAGCTCCAGCAAATGCTGACCAACCTGCTCACCAATGCCGCCGAGTCCGGCGGGTCGGGCCGGGGCGCCATCCGCCTGTTTGTCAAAACGGTTCCCGCGCGGGAGCTCCCGGCCGCGCAACGCTTCCCCCTCGACTGGCAGCCGCAGGCGCAGGACTATGTCTGCCTCGGCGTGGCCGATGCCGGCTGCGGCATCGCCAAGGAGACCCTGGAAAAAATCTTCGACCCCTTTTTTTCCACCAAATTCACGGGCCGGGGCCTGGGTCTGCCGGTGGTGCTCGGCCTGGTGCGGGCCCACCACGGCTGCATCACGGTGGAGAGCGAGCCCGGCCAGGGCAGCACCTTCCGGCTCTTTTTCCCGGCGCTCAGCCGCACCGCGCTGTCGCCCCCCCAGCCATGCCCGGCCCCGCTGTTTGCGGCGGGTGGCACGGTGCTGCTGGTGGACGACGATCAGCCGGTGCTCAAGCTGGGCGAGGCCATGCTGGTGCGCCTGGGTTTTACCGTGCTCACGGCTGCGAATGGCAGCGAGGCGGTGGACGTGTTCCGGCAGCACCAGTCCGGTATCCGTTGCGTACTGACAGACCTGTCCATGCCGGGCATGGACGGTTGGGCCACGCTGGCCGCGCTCCGCGCGCTCCGCGCAAAGCTGCCGGTGATCTTGTCGAGCGGCTACGACAAGTCGGTCGTGCGGGCGAATTCGCAGGCGGAGCAGCCGCAAGCCTTCCTCGCCAAACCGTATGACCTGGCGGCGCTGCGGGAGGCGCTCGGCCACGCCTTGGGCGACGGGGGAATTAAAGCGGCCGCGGACGGGGCCCTTGCGGCGCAACAGAACGTGCGGGCGCTCCCGCCAGAAAGCATACCGTGAACGAGCAGCCCTCCAACCCCGGGCAACCGGCTGACCTCCGCCCCCGGGCGGAAGCGCAGCCCCGGACACCAGCGGGAGCCCGGCTGGACGAACTCACCCCCGCCCAGGTGCGCCAGTTTGCGCTGAGCAACATCAACGAGCGCAAACAGACGGAAGCCAGGTTGCGGGAGAGCGAAGCCAACCTGCTGGCGTTCTTCGACAGCCCGGGCTTGATGCGCGGCATCGTCGAACTGGTCCCCGGCGATATCCTGCACATCCTCGACAATGCCGCCAGCGCGCAGTTTTTTGGACGGACCGTCGCGGACCTGCACCACCAACTGGCCAGCAAACTGGGTGTGCCATCCGAAACCATCCGCTTGTGGAGCCAGCGCTACACGGAAAGCGCCCGGACCGGCCAGCCGGTCCATTTCGAGTATCGCCACGGCACGGGCAGCGGTCTCCGCTGTTTTCAGGTCACCGTCAGCCATCTGGGGCAGGGCCTGCACGGGCCGCGCCACGCCTATGTGATCGCCAATGTCACCGAGCAACGACAGGCCGAAGAGGCGCTGCGCAACGAGCATGAACGGTTGGAGGCAGTCCTCAAAGGCACCCAGGCCGGCATCTGGGAATGGAATATCCCGACCGGGTTGACCGTGTTCAATGAGCGCTGGGCACAGATACTCGGCTATACGCTGGCCGAGTTGGCCCCGGTGAGCATCAAGACGTGGGAGGCGTTGGTCCACCCCGAGGACTTGCAGTGTTCCAAGAAGCTGCTTCAGCAACATTTCGCGGGTGAGTTGGATTTCTACGAGTGCGAATGCCGGATGCGGCACAAGGATGGCCGGTGGGTCTGGGTGCATGACCGCGGTTGCGTCAGCACCCGTACCGCCGACGGCCAGCCGCTGCTGATGTTCGGCACCCACATCGACATCACGGCGCGCAAGCGGGCCGAGGAATTGCTCAGGATAAGTCAGGAGAACCTGCTCCTTGCCACGGAGGGCGCCAAACTGGGCGTCTGGAATTGGAATATCGTCACCGGCGAATTGATCTTCTCTGCCAGGTGC
>CAITZM010000054.1 GCA_903896925.1 uncultured Lentisphaerota bacterium
CTCCACCAATACCCGTCTGCGAATCTCGCTCCATTGCTCCATATCTGTGTACATCCCTTCATTCTGAATGAAGGTGCCACAGTTTTCGACCGCCCCGTCACATCCATGACCCCGCTACACTTTTCGTGCGCCGTTTACACGTCGTGGAGCGTGACGCCCTCGGCGTCCTCGTCACCCACGGGCCGGTCGAGATCCTCGATGCTGACGTGGCTCCGCAGGCGGGCCGCTGCCGACATCGCGTCCATCTCGCCGGCGTAGCCACTGCGCCGCCCAGCCTTCGCGCGCTGGATCGCGTAGAAGGCAATCGAGGATGGGTACAGCTTCTTGCCGTTCAACTCCGACGCCTCGATCATCTGTGCGGCGGAGCAGAGCGCATCCTGAACCAGCTCCTCCGCGTCCTCGCAGCCAACCGGCCGCACGACACGAGGGACGGCGCCGCGGATGAGGGGCGCGACTTCATTGACCAGTATCAATCCAGCTTCGTGGGTCATAACAGCCTCCGTAAAGGCGGCGCAAGCCGCCGGTAAACGACAGGCGGCCGCACACGCAGCCGGAGCCTGTCGACAAAAGGGCTCCGGCACGAAGCTGTGGGGGGATGGTTTACGTCCTGAACGCCTTGCCGCGCTGCTCAATGTCTACCCAGTCCGGCTCGATGCTCACCGGAATATCGGCGATGTGGACATGGACGTAGGTGTAGCCTCTTCGGTATGGGACAGGGCTGCTCACCTGATGCGTTGCAACCAACTCAGGCGTCCAAGGCGCACTCGCCCAGACCTCGATGAGGTCACGGTTGGGCTCCACCACGTAGACCCACTCCATGGACAGAGGGTCTTGGAAGGGGTCGTACAGCTCCTCCGCGTCGGATCTCTGCTGGTGTTGCTTGAGCTTGGCGACCAGGCCTGCGAGGCTGAGCTTGCGGGCTTCCGTGTGCACGGCACGGCCTAATACGGTCGGTTGCGAGCAGTTATGATTGTAAATGCCGAGCGTCGACCCGTCAGTCAGGCGCCAGGCTACGGAACCTCTTGTGGACATCTTCTCCTCCTGTGGTTAGCGAGCTTTCGGAACGGCTGCCTAGAAAGATATCTGCCGATAACAATTCAAGCCACCCGGCGTTTTTTGGGACGTTTTACTGACATCAGCACCTAGTTCAGGCCGTGGCCGGCTGCGGGGTCGACCAACAGCCCGAAGTCCTGAGGAAACTCCAGCTGGAGGATCTCGTTGCGGTCATCGGGCGAGACCGCCCATGCTTGGCCGTCCGCCGAGCGACCAAGGCAGATGCCTTCGTGACCGGCGAACTCGCCACGGAGGATGAGTACACGCTGGCCACTGAGGTCAATGACGGGCTGCGCGTCCATAGGCGTTCTCCATGCCGGCCTGTTTCCGTACCCTCAGAATGCGCGCCTTGGCGGCTGGATACGGGTAAAGCTCCAGATCGGTCAGTTGACCGGCCTGCCTGCGGCGGAAGGCCTCCTTCGCCAGCGACTTCAACCTCGTCGGCCAGCCGGAGCCGCGGCATTCATAACCGTCCGGATGGAGGCCCGGATACAGCCAGGTAATCGAGCACCACGCACGCAGGAATGCCCTGCGCGGCAGTCGCGCTAGGTTGCCTTTCAAGGCTGCAGTGATATGGCGTTCGGCAGACTTCTCGGAAGGCGCGATGTAGATGTAGCTCTTCATGCGGACTCCTTATGAGTGCTGACCTCCAGCTGCTGCGGCAGGGCGTGATGTGCTGGCGGTAGCGCCTCACGTGGCTGGACGGCTGTTAGTTGTTGTGGGGCTGGCGGCGGCTGACACTGACGGTCATGCTGATGAAGCGCGAACAGCGTCATGAAGGGAACCAGTACGGCCGTCAGCAGCAGCGCCGTGGCGATCAAAGAACTGGCCACGATGGTCGAGTACGTTTGTTGGCGTGAAAGGTCAGCTACGAGGTCAACGAGCCGCTGGTTTGGCGTCATGAAGAGCTGGCTGACCCAGTGCAGGCCGGCGAGCACGACAAGGGCGAACAACGCGCCGCGCCAGAGAAGAATGGGCTTACGGTGCATTGGTGTTCCTCCGCTTGTAGAGCACGACGAGACAGACGGAGAGCGAGCCGCCAAGAACGGCCAGGGCGGCGGTCTCTACGTATTGCAGTTGACGGTTGAACTCCAGCTGGCGTTCGAGCTCGGCTCGCTGGCTCTGCTCAAGGTGGATCTGAGAGACGAGCTGGTTCACTAACGCCGCCTCGGTTTGGCTGGGTGGGCTGCTTTTGCCGCCGCAACCGGTGAGAATCAGAACCATGCAAAGGACGATTAACGGATGGCGAATGAAACGGGGCAGACGATGGGTGTGAACGATTACAGGCATAGGTCCTCCGTGGGTTGGGTTGAGACACCCCGTAAGAGGATGTCATGTAATGATGCCGCGAAAGTGCCCTGCTTTAAGGGCAGGCAGAGGGCGTGAGGAACCTCAAGATATTCTGTCGTGAATGGCGTGTGTTTTAAGGGCGGCGTCAGAGGCTTGATTTGCAGGCAGACCAGCGCCATCGGGGGCGACGGAAAAGTCCGAAGGCGATAACGTTCGCCCATGGATTGAAGCAGGGCTTGACTTGGCTGGGCGGCGCGCAAGAATGCGCGCATGGTTTTTCGAAACCAATGTGCGGTCGAAAAGCAGCAATACTGTTGGATGAGGAGAAATCGATGAAACGAATCATGAACGGTCTGCTCTACGACTCTGAAGTCGCTGAATGCCTGTGGAAGAAGGAGACGTCCGAAGAAGATGACGATCACTTCATTCACACGGGTGAACACCGGTACACCTACACACCAATCACATCCTTGCATAGGACATCGAAGGGAACATGCTTTGTCTGTGACTGGGTGCGCGACAACATGCAGATCGTTGGTGATTGGGATGCTGTTAACTGGCTGTACACCCACATGTGGGATGAGAGCGAGCGACAGAAGATCATTAGAAAGCATTTCTCCCATATCCAGCCAAACCCCGGCTAAGGAGCGGCGGCCATGTCCCGGCAGGGCCTGCCTCTGAGAATGAACAGGCATCCAACAGTCACCTGCATGTTCAACCACGCCGCCCTGCTGCCCGTGGCGTCCGCGGCGCACCGGCCTTGACATTGCAGGGCTCCTCGCGAAAATGCGCGCCCACGCATCACACGTATATGAACGGAAAACACGGAGATGAAAATGACTGAGTACACTGAAGGACAGGTTGTGAAGGGCAAGAATCCTCCGCAGACATGCCCAGCCGGGTTCTATTGGCGCAAGGTCATGGGGGAGGACGCGTTCAAGCTGCTGGTCAAGAAAGAGCGCAAGGCGCCGGGGACCAAGGTTGCCAAGAGCATTGATGACGAAGTCCGCCTGACGGTCAACCGCGTCGCGGCAGGCATCCGCGCCTACATGCAGAACGAAGAGGGCTTCAAGGAAGTCATGGCGGCCGCGAACCTGAGCGGGAAGGCGCTCCAGAATCTCGGGCTGTGGGTGAACAACGTCGCCAAAGCCAAAGTCGATTTGGAGCAGGTCAAGGTGACGGCCGTGGCGAAGGCGAACGCCGCGCTGCGGGATGCCGGCCTCATGATTGGGCCGGACGGGGCGGTTCAGCCGATTCCTAAGGCCTGACAGGACGTGCAGCATCTCGCGAAGGGCGCCAGCAACAGCGCCCTTTCTTTTAGCTCTGGTCCGGTCGTGATGCGCAAGGCTGCGGGCGGTCACCGGCTGGCGATCTGGATGTTCCTACCGGGCGAAGTTGCTCTTCAGATATTCGGCCTTGCGTGCCCTGCTCGAATTCATCGCCAGGCTGCGCTGGACGCCCGCCACAGGTCGTTGATGCCGCCGGACGCGCCAACATGCCGACCGACAAAAGAGGAGCGCCACGCGTCAAGGCGGCGGGTGTGTGCCGCCAGAGGATAATCGGTTTGTCACGCGCAACGCTTCAGTGCAATCGTAGACCTCTCCCGCTAAGCGTCAAGGCTGATGATGGCCTTTCCCGATCACCGCCGATGCCCATGTGCGCCTTGCTCTCATCGAGACCGAGGCAGCAGAGAGTCACATTGAGCGGCGCACGGCGGTCCTGGGTGCGGAACTCGGGCGCGGCGCCGCGGACGTGGGCGAGGATGCTGTCGATGAAGAGGTTGACCTGCTCTGACAGGTGCCGCGGAACATCAATGGCACACTTATTGAAGCGCTAGCTACTGCCCGCTGAGGCTTTTTGCACGGCTGGTTTCTGAAACAGACCTTCTGGAACCTGAACTACATTGCCACTGCGCTTCGGCGCAATGTTCCAGTAAGCGTCGGCATCGGCTGGCTTGACCAGGTTACGATAATGATTGAATAGCATCGTTGGGTTGCCAGTGTGTCCCAACTCTAAGGCTGTCTTGCTTATGTCCTGGTGCTTAGCGAGGTGGCAGGATGCGAAGGTATGTCTCATCCCGTTGTGGATCCACTCGAGCTCTAAGTCTTTCAAGACAACGGCCAGGCCCTTTCTAAATTCAGAAGACAGCGGACTGACTTTCCCTGATTCCTTGGCAAAGGGAGCTAGCCATGCCGTTAGGTTGCCGCTCAAGGTCACGTGACGCTGGCGTCGTTTCTTGGCCACTTCTGGCCGAACGGTGATCAGCTTGGCTGCAAAATCGATGTCCTTCCAGTTGATCCCTTCAAGTTCAGTGGTGCGTAAGCCAGCAAAGAAACCAATGGCGAGATAGGGCACGATCACAGGGGCTTTTTCGCTGGCGGCAGATAGAAGCCGCTCGACATCCTTGACCATGAAGACAGCGGGTAGCTTTTCGTCCAGCCTCGGCCGCTTGATGGCGTCCTTGCTTGCAGGATTAAAATCGATGAGATGTTTCGCCTTCGCGAAATTAAAGAACGAGGTGAACACCCGGAGATAGTTGATCCTGGTCTGGCCGGTGTACTTGTTTTCATCCAACCAAGCCTTAATATCGGCGGTCGTGATGGTATGGACCGGACGCCCTCCTAAATCCTCAGCGAGCCTGCCAATGCGGCACTTCATGTCCATCAGGGAGCGCTTGCGGCAGTTCTCTTCTCCCTTGAGAGCCAGATAGTCAGTCATCAACTCCGAGATCGTGCGCGTACCTCCAACTGGCTTGTGATGTCTCAGGTAGAAGTCGACGGCTTCCTTTAATGGGGCCGTACCCAATCTGGTTACAGCCTCAGTATAGTCGATGATGGCCCCCTCAAGATCGACTCCCTTCGGCAGCCCTGCATAAGCCTTAGCCGCATCGCGACGCTGGTCAAGGGTTAGGGTGAAAGCGGCGGTGCCTTCGTTCTTGATACGCACGGATTCTTGCTCAGCATAGGTCTTGGCTTCGGCCAACGTTGACCATGAGCATCGCTTGCGTTGGCCGCCATGATTGACTTCGACTTGAAACCGCCCCCCTCGCTGCCGTATGATGCACGCGCGATGTTGCCATTGACGACTATAGGCTTTCTTCTTGGCCATGGGCCTGCCCTCCGTGGCAGATTGCGTATCAATCTGCCGCCGGGAGCGTCTCGGAAACGTCTCACTATGTCAACGGCAAAGTCCATATATAGTCATATGTTTTTATTTTTTAGCTGTTTAGCCGGCGTAGCTCAGTGGTAGAGCAGCGGTTTTGTAAACCGCTGGTCGGGGGTTCAAATCCCTCCGCCGGCTCCATCGTTTCCCCCAATGGAATCAAGCAAAAGCGCGTTTTTACAGGAGAATTATCACGTTTCCGCGAAAGCGCAAAAAGGGCGCAGTTGTTGGGCGTTATGCTGTTTTGGGTGTCACGCGGGCGTCACGCGAAATTTTCCCGGCCGCGATAACCTCTGCTCACGGCATGATGCGCGACGCCGCGGGCCGTGCGTTGTGGCAGCGGTTGAAAAAACCGCAGTGCTACGGGCAAGGTTGCCGGGGGCGGTGTTGCCCCGTCCGGCGGGGTGATCGTGGCAGGACGGGCCAGCGGGGCGCGGTTTTGGGCATTCTGGCGGCAGTGTGGCGGGCGCGTGGCCAGGTCAAGCGCTGGCGGGGTCAGGAGGGGCCGGCCGGCACACGTCATCGGGGAAGCCCATAATTCTGCGCTGTACGTGTTCTGACTGTGCGTCGGGCGGGATGTAGGTCAGGCGCGGTATCTTTGGAATGACTACTTCGTAAGTGTCTACGTAGGCGAATTTCAAAAGCTGTTCCCACAGGTAAAGCTCCGCGTTGGGTTCAAGGAACGTCATGGAGGGGTCGGTGGTGATCGTGACAACCAGCGCGTCCCATCTCCCGTCCCATAGGAGGATTTTTCCCACAATATAAATCAAATCCGTCGCGCCCCTTCGCGCCAGCAAAACGGGTTTCACCAAGCGGAGACCTTCGCGTTTTTTTGCTGTCATGGGCTTTGCCTTTGTTCGCTTGCTGTGCGCAGGATGCGCTTGCGCGCCAAAAAATCAAGGCGGAAACGGCGGGTGCGGCCGGGCCATTAATTAACGCCAGCGTCATTTTCCAAAGGCGGCGAGGAATGTCAGCCGGTCGCCGCTTGATTCAAAGCTAGGAGGCGTTCAAGGATCGCTTCGTCGGCGAGGTCCGCGGGCCAGCCGTAGGCGGCGGCGACCGCGGCGTCAAGTTTCGCGTGGCAGGCCGCAAGCCACGCAGGGCGGGCGTTGTAGAGTTTCGTCAAAGTGCGATCTTTCAACCGGGCGGCGCAATCGGCGTCACGCGGCACAAGGCGGGGATAGCGCACGGTCCCGACTTTGAACGCGCCCCGGTCCGTCGCGGTCGCCGGGTCAATGAAGCGATTCCACGGGCCACCGATGGTGCCGGGGAATTCCATAACCTCCCCGTGCGTCCATTCGGGTGGGTTCAACCAGTTTTCGCGTAGCGCGTTTAGTTCCTGCGCGGCGGCGGCGATGGCGGTGTGCGTGGCGGGTGCCGGTGTACTGGCCTCCAACACGCCGGGCGGAAATGGAAACGTCTCGAAGCAGGTAGATGGGGTGTAACGAGGGCGTGTCTCCAGACGCGTGCCCATACGTAGCGCCCACACTTCATGGAATCGGGAATGCAACACTCCAAAGAACAAATCATCCGAACGGGCAATCAGGATTACGGTTTGTTCTGGGTAAACTATCGTATCGTACCAACGAAATAAAATGTGTTTCGCAGTCTGAGCCATCGCCACAAAACGTGTCTTTCCATTCAATTGGTGACGCATTGCATCACCCGTCTCGCCGTGTTGCCACCAGCGCGTTTTGCGACCTTCTCTTTTTGATGTCATGCGAGATGGACGAACAATGTTTTCAACATGCGCAAATGGCCCTTCGTACAAACATGCTGTGTCGAGGGAAGCCTTGAAAAAATCAATAGTCCAGCGTTCACGTGGCCGTTTTACGATGTCTGTTCCGTTAAGCGTAGGCCGCAAAACGTCAGAAGTTGGTTTGCCGTGCGGGTTTACCGAATCAAACAATTCCAAAACCTCGGCATAGGAAACGTCAAACTCGCCAACACGGACCGGTCCTTGATACGACAGAGTACCGTTTGCCGCGATGGATAAAACGCCCGTGGTGTCTTGCGTCGCGGTTAGATTGGCGTTGATTGTGCCTGCTGCATTGCCGTCGAGTATTCGCGTTTTCTCCGTCCCGTCGTCGAATGCAACCATGCTGACGTGTACGTTGGCCCCATTGAGAATCCAAGGCCGGTCACTTTCGGCCCAAAAGATTCCGCCTGTTCCCTTGATGCGTTTCAAAACTTCGCGGTTCGCTCCGCCGCGTATTCCCTGGGTGGCGAGCAGGCCGGCGCGCTTGCATTTGCCGGCGGCAATGTGGGCGCGGGCCTTTTCAAACCAGTAGCAGCAAAGATCGGACTGGCCGGGGATGCGGTCGGCGTAGAGGGCGCGTACCTGGTCAACGTAGGTGTCTCCGAGTTCGTGGCGCATGAGCTTGTCGCCAAGAAACGGCGGATTGCCGATGATGAAATCCACGGCGGGCCACTCGGGTTCGACAGGCTCACCGCTGGCGGGTTCGCCGTTCTCTGTCAAGATAGCGTCCATGCGGCGAATATTTTGGGCCAAAGGTTTCAAGATAGGATCGGCGGGAAACCCGAAACCGTTGGCGCGAATCCATTGGAGCCAGCCTATCCAAACGGTCATTTGCGCGAGGTCGTGCGCGTAAGGGTTAATTTCGATGCCGAAAAGCTGCGCCGGTCCGACCATCGGCAGGAACGCGCCCAGGCCGTTATCGCTGCCGAAAAGAATAGCTTCTTTCTCCAAGTCTTTTAGGCGGAGCAAGGCCACGTAGAGGAAATTGCCGGAGCCGCAGGCGGGGTCGAGAATCCTAACGTGTAGCAAGCGGTCAAGGAAACCGTGCAGGATGCTGCCGGCTTCGCCCGTCGCTTTCTTCAGGGCGGCGGCGTTCATCGGTTTGGCCGCTGCTGTGGCCGCGGCCGGCGTCTTCCGGCCGGTGGCGAGCAGGTTGTTGATGATCTGGCGGCATTCGTCCCATTCCCGCCGTAGGACGGTCATAACAACGGCGTCAACGACAAGCTCAATATCTGTCCGGTTGGTGAAGTGCGCCCCGAGTTGCGTGCGCTTGGCGGGGTCAAGGCCGCGCTCAAACAAGGTGCCGAAAATGGAAGGATCAACGGCGCTCCAGTCGAGTTCGGCCGCGGCGGCTATGCTCTGCATGTCGGCGGCGGTCAGGTCAAGGACGGTCCGGTCGTCAAACAGGTTGCCGTTAAAATACCGGATGGGTTCAAGACCAAAGTCGCCGCCAGTGGCCATCGTGTCGAAAAGTTGGCCCAGGATCTTGCAGAAGCGGGCGGGTTCGCCGTGGGATTGCCCCACGATGCGGGTGAAAACCATGTTGGGCAAAAGGCCGGTGTCTTCCGCGAACATGCAAAAGACAATCCGATCCAGAAAATGGGCGACGGCTGCGGGGTCAAGACCGCGCTCGCGCATGGCGTCGGCAATTTCCGCGACGCGGCGGGCGGCGTCTTGGGTTACGGCTGTACTCGTGCGGCCGGGGCGCAAGGCCTCGGGGTTGTGGAAAATGGCGCGTAGGATTTCGATGCTGCGGGGTTCGCCCAAACTTTCCAGCGGTATTTCGTGGGTGGCGGAAACGGTGCCGGTGAAATTGGTATGAACGATGAGGCGGTCAAGGTCGCAGACCACCAGCAAGGGCGGGCTTTCCAAGGCGTCGCGGTAGCGTAGAAGCTGGTCATAGGCTGCCGACAAGTCCTTGTGCTTGCCTTTGTATTCCCAGCCAAAAAAGCCGCGCTTCCAAACGTCGGCGAAACCGTCGCCGCCGCCGTGTTTGGCCGCGCCCCTTTCAAAGCAGAAACTTTCGCCGGTCGGATCGGCGGTGGCCGGGGTGGGCTGGTCCATCGCGTTGCATAGGTCAATGAAATGCTCTTGCGCGGCGGACCGTTCCTTCAACTCCACCTTGCGCCATTTCGCGATAAATTCCGGGATTGTCATGTGTGGGAACACGGTAGCACGGTGGCCGCGGTCGGAACAAGGCGGAAGGGCGCAGGCGCGGCCGTGGTGGGCTTTGCGGCCGGCCCCGCTCCCGTCGTGCCGTCCTATGATGCCGGCGGCGTGGCGGGGCTGCTGGCGGTGGGCGGCATAACCTGGACCAGGGGGCCGTCGTTGTGGGTGATGTTCTCGGTTTCCACCTTGTCGCGCTGGCCGAGGTATTGCTTGCCGAGCCAGATGAGCAAAGGCACGCTGCCCGCGAGGGCGGCATCAAACTGTTTCCGCTTGATGGAAATTTTGCCAACGGCGCGGCCCTTTTTTAAGAGGGGCGCGAAACGGCGCTTGATGGTGGATTCGTTGACGCCGAAAAACTCGGCAATTTCTCCGTCCGTGCAAGCGATGGCCGCAAGCTTTTCGACCAGGTCGGGGTCTATTGGTTTTCGTGGTCTGCCCATCAGTTCCCCCGTGTGCTTCCATGCTGTCTGTTCAACTGTTCACTTGAACGTTCATTTGAACTAGGAATAGTCCGCCGTTTTCCGTGTGTTCAACTGTTCAGCCCCTTTATAGGCTGAACATGAACACGCACGGCTATGCCTTCGTCTCTGGATACCAATTTTGAACCGTGCCGAGTGAACAGCCTATCTGTCGCCCAATTTCCCGGCGTGACATGGACGGGTGCTTCAACGCAAGCGCCATGATTTTCTCGCCAAACACGCTTGAAGTGCCTTGGTTCTTGTTTTTGGATGTTCTAATGATGGCCTCTACGCCTTCGGCCAAGGCAAAAGCGCCCTCTGACCATTGTACGGTGAACGGGGCTTGTGGAGGATAATTTCGCATCAGGGTTTCAACAACGGAAAGCTCCGCGCCTTCGTTGCCGGTGTCTCGGTGTTCAGTCAGGTAGAAAGCCGCGTCAAAATCGCGGGCAAGTACGCCACTCCCAGCCCCCCGGTCGCGAGCTTCTTTGTCGCCGGCCGTCCCCTTCGCGTTGTGATGAACGTAGAGAACCGCAGCGCCGGTTTCCTCTGCCAGCCGGTCAAACATGGCGAGCGTGGGTTTCATATCGGCGGCAAGGTTTTCGTCGCCTTCGGTCAGCTTGTAAAGCGGGTCAATCAAAATCACGTCCGGCTTATGTTGGCGCGCTTGGTTCATAATGGTCGTTGCGTTCACGGTCTGCCCGCGAAGTGACGCGACTGTAAGCCGTTCGCCAATTTCTGCGGCGGTGATGCCTAGCGCCCGTGCCATGTTGTGAACGCGTCGCCAGTAGTGCTCCTCTTTGATCTCAAGTTGAAGCATCAACACGCGGCGCAGTTTCGGGATAGGCCAGTGCAAGAACTTGTCCCGGCCGGCGGCAAGGATCAAAGCGAATTGAAGCGCGAAAAAGGTTTTCCGCGCCTTGCTGCTGCCGATAATTGGGACCTTGTCGCCCCGGTCGAACAATCCTTCCACGATAGCATCCACTGGCGGCGGTTCGTCGGTTATCCACCGGGCCGCGTTCACTGGTGCGTGATTGCCCTCGTCACCCCTGGCTAACTCGCGCAGAAATTCCGTGCGGGATGCCATGATGTTTTCCACTGGCGTTTCGCCGTGGGCGTCTTCAATCGTTGTCAGCGCGTCGCGAATCAGCGCACGCCGTTTTTCCTTTTCCGCCACGATGTCGTTGTAGAATTGGGCGTGTGCCGGGGTCGGCGTTTTGTCCACAAGTCTTTCGAGGAATTGCGGCCCGCCGACCTTGTCCATCTCGCCGCGTGCCTTCAGGTGTTCGCCAAGGGTCACTAAGTCAATCGTCTTGGCGTCCATGCTGGCGAATGCTTCAAAGACTACCTGGTGCGCCGGAACATAGAAGCTGGCGGCATTCAAGCCGGCGGCATGGCAAAGCGTCAGCACGCGGGCGGGGTCAAGGATGATGCTTCCCAATACGCCGCGCTCCGCTTCCTCGCTGTAGGGTGGCACGCGGTCAAGGACGGCCGGGGCCGTCATGCCGCCCCTCGTGCTTTGACGGTGAAGCGTTCCAGGAATGCGTCAAGCTCGCTGCGTTTGAAGAGGTGGCAACGCGGGCCGATCCGCACGTAGGGCAACCGGCCGCGTGCTGTCAGCGTCGCAAGGTGCCGGCGCGAAAGTCCGAGATAGCGCGCCGCCTGTCCCGATTTCATGCAGACTGGGGGGAATGGGTTTTGCGTCTGGTTCATGGCGTCACCATGCCCGCAGGGTGTCAAATTCGGGCCAAAGTTCGCGCACGTTTACGCCCAGGGCGTCGGCGATCCGCTTTGCGTTGCGCTGGCAAGGCCGCCGGCCGCGTTCGTAGTAGCTCATCCGCGACGGTTCAATCCCTGCCTTCAGCGCCAGCGCTGTCTGACTCAGGCCGACTCTCTCCCGTATCGCCTTCAGTTCCGAATTCATGGCTTTCCTTTCGGGCGGCGTTGTTGCTATCGCCGCTCCTAAAGATGGCCAGTCGTTAAAGGAAAACAGGAAAACCCCTGTCATCATTGATCGGAATGATGGTGTGTTGTCCCTGTTTCGCAACCGATACGAAACAGGTGTTCGCTTCTAGGCGCTCCTTTGCGTGGGGTGTTACGTTATGAAGCGTCTGCCGCGGGTTCGTCTGCAGGCTCGACGGGTTGCCCGTCGGCATCTCGGGCCTGGTAGGGGATGCCGTGCCAATCCCAGGCCCACCATCCGCTGCGGTACTTCACAAGCTCAGGCTGGTAGCGGTATCCGTTGTCGCCCGGCTGCATGCCGACGTGGTCTTCGTTCTCTGCGCGGACGATGCTGGTGGGGATTCCCTCGGGGAAGGCGGCGCAGGTCCATCCTTCAAAGGTGGTCATGTTTCCGACCTTGACCAGGTGGAAGCATCGCAGGCAGGGCGAAGGGGAGACGCCGTCGCATTCGGGGAAATCCCCGCTGCGTAGCTGCTCGTAGGTCAGGTCCGCTGTCCGAATCGCCTTTTTCATTTATACCTCGAAATGAATTCGCGGATTGCTGCGATGCGTCTCCGCGCACGCTGGCAGCGTTTGGCGGCACGTTGCCACTGGCGAGCTTTCTTGTAGTCGTCGTGGTCTTTTTCAATTTGCTTCTTACAGATAGCCATTGCGTCGGCAAGAAATTTCCGCCAGAAGGCCAAGGCACCGTCAACGGTACGACATTTCGTGTGTGTGCCAAGGTTCACACGGTTTCGCCAGCGCGGCCCTCGTGGTGTCCGCTCACTTGTGCTCAACCGAAAACGAGCGCCGTCTTTGACAATATGAATTCGCATTCGGTCAGGCGCTTGGCTGGTGCGGGTCTGGTTTCCCGTTGGGGCCGAGGTAGGTGAACGGCGGGAATTCTTGCAGGACCATCTCGGAAGGATCGGGGCAGGCAAACGTTTTAACTTCCTCCCAAACGTAGAGCGTTTCGTCGGGGGCAAGCTCGGTTTTCTGGTGTTCGGTGGTGAAAACAACAACCGGCAAGTCTTCGCCGTTGACGGGCTTCGTTCCGACGACGTAAATCAATTTCCCGTTCTTTAGCTTGGCAAGCAAAACGGGAGCGACGAGGCTTATATCCTCACGCCCGAATCCCCCCGGCTGATTGGTTACGATGCGGCGGCTGTGCTCGCGGCCTTTGGGCGTCTGTTCCTTGTCGTGATTCATGCGTATGGCCTGCCGCGACTCTCGCTGTTTATCGGTCAAGGGTCAAGCCGTTGCCGCCTGTGCCTCTTTCTCAGCCGCTTCCGCCAACTCAGTCTTGAGCGCTTCCACCTCGGCAGTAGTCGCCGGCCGGATGTCGAAATAATCCGCGGCCTGCTTGGCGCTCATTAAATTCCGGTAGTGGGTGAACAGCATTTGCGGCGACGTGTGGCCCAGCTCAAGGCACGTCTTTTGAATGTCGCCGTTCAAGGCCAGGTGCGCCGACGCGTAGCAGTGGCGGGCCACGTCGGGCGGCCAGTTCGTCAGTCCTGCCGCTTTTTTAACGGCCTTGATCCGGCGGCGCAGGGTCATCGGGGCGGGGGCGATCTGTTCGCCCCGGTTCGCCAGCCGGTAGCGTTGCAGCCAGTCGCGGAGGTTCGGCGCAATCGTCACCAGCCGGGCGCGGCGGGTCTTGGCGACTTCGGGGATAACGCGGAGGGTGTTGTTTTCTAGGTCAACACTCTCCCAAGTGGCGCGGCCGGCTTCGTTCATCGGCCGCAGCCCGCCAAAGAAGCACAAGGCCAGGTAAGCGACGCAGTCGGGCGCGACGGCCTCGGCACCGTGCATGATCTTGGCGACCGTCTCCGGCTTCAAGATCGTGGGCAAGTCCTTTGCGGCTTTCGGTAGTTGCACCTTGTCGGCGGGGTTGTTGTCGAGGTCGCCGCGTTCCATCGCCCAATTGAACAGGCCCCGCGCCACGGTCACAAAGTTGCGGCGGTTCTGTGTCTTGACCGCTTGTGCATCGAGCCAGTTTTCCAGGTCAGCGGGCGCAATCCGTACGACGGGCAATGGCCCCATGTCCTTTTTCATCTTAGAAAGCCGCTTGCGGGCGTCGCGTATGGTCGCCGGGCGCAAGTCGCGCTTGGCCATGTCGGCAAGGTAGGCTTCCACCAGCGCGGCGAAGGTTTGGCCCTTGTCGGCCTGGCGGTTGTAGCGGAGCCAATGCCGGGCCGCGTCCGCCAAGCTCGCCGCGCCTTTGAGCAGCCCGACGGCTTCCACGGCGTCAAGCCGCTGGCGGTCGGTCAGGGTGAACGCCGTTGCCCCGCGGTTTAGGAGTTCCTTGTACTTGTCGTCTGCCGCAGCTTTTGCGGCGTCTAGCGTCGCATAGCTTTTGCGCTCGCGGTCGCCGCGCACGCCGAGCGGGATATCCAGTTGCCACGCGGTCTCTCCGCTGGCGTATTCGCGCTTGCGGATCGTGAATCCCGAATATTTTTCGACTCTTGTTTTTCGGCGCATGGTGTCCCCTTGTTTGGGCTTTTCCTTGTTTCGGTGGCACTTCGGTGTCACGCGTCGAAAGTACAACATGCGTTTATTGCTGTCAATAGCATATATATGTAATAACGAATGGAGGTTTTGTAAACCGCTGGTCGGGGGTTCAAATCCCTCCGCCGGCTCCATGCTCCTTGAATTTATCCAGGCGGGGCACGTTCGTCTCCCTAGTTCGTCGTCGCGCCCGCCGGGTGTGCCAAGGTCCGCTAAAAGACCCCACGTGCGCAGCGCCTTGCGCCTGCTGGCCGCGCAGCGGCGCTCGGAAAAGCAGCCCGGCTCCTGCTGCCGTGCCGCCGGATTCTAATATATGTCCTAAAAATAATAGAAATGTCTTTAGCAACCCATTTGACAGAAGCGCCTGATGAGTGGAAACTGGCCGCGCCGCCGCGCGGGTGACACAGTTGCGCGGCGCTTTGACGAAGTTGTCCGGTTCCAAGGCTTGGTTCGTGCCGTGGTGTGATGATGGATAAAGTAGCTTTTGGCGATCTAATCTACGTTTTGGTGTTTTTCCTGGGCGGCGTGGGCCTGGGGGTGATCCCTATGGTGCTGGCCGCCGTGCTGGCGCCGCGCTTTACCCGGGCCGTCCGGAACAAAACCCGGCAGGCGATCGAGTGCGGCATCGATCCCATCGGGCCGGCCTGGATCCGGTACGGGGTCGTGTATTACCTGTACGCCTTGATCTTTGTGGTCTTTGCCGTGGACGTGCTTTTCTTGTTCCCGATCGCCATGGTGTATAACGAGCAACATGGCTGGCTGGATCTGGTCGAAGTGCTGCTGTTCGTCGGTATATTAGCCCTCGTGGTGGTTTACGCGTGGGTCAAAGGTGTGTTCACATGGAAGAGCAAACAGAAGTCCCCCAGGGACTGATTCATTTTGCCGTGCTCGACAAGGCGCTCGATCTGGCCCGCGCCAATTCGCTGTGGCCGATGACGTTCGGCCTGGCCTGCTGTGCCATCGAGATGATGGCGACGGGCGCCTCGCGCTTTGACATGGCCCGGTTCGGCTGCGAGGTCTTCCGGCCCTCGCCCCGCCAGTGCGATCTGATGATCGTCTGCGGCACGGTCAACAAGAAGATGGCCCCGGCGGTGAGCACGCTCTATGACCAGATGCCGGAACCCAAGTGGGTCATTGCGATGGGCAATTGCGCCATTTCGGGCGGGCCGTTCAAGTTTCCGGGCCAGTACGGGATCGTCGAGGGCGTGGACAAGCTCTTTCCGGTGGATGTCTACGTGCCGGGCTGTCCGCCGCGGCCGGAAGCCTTGATCGAAGGCATACTCCAGCTGGAGAAAAAATTGACGGGACGGCGCCGCTGGCCCGTCGCGTCCGCAAGTTGACGGGGCCACGACATGTCGCTGGAAAACCTCACCAAGAAATTTTTAGAGATCGCTGTGCAGAGCGCGCCTCCGGCGCCCGGCCCGGACACGCCCGCTGCTGAGCCGCAGCCGCTGGTCGTGGCCACCCAGCACGCCGTCAAGGGGTACGATCTGGACGTGACGGTGCCGCCGGAGCGGGTGCTCGATGCCGCCCGGATCATGGATGAGGCGGCGTTTATGCTGGAGTCGATCACGGGTGTCGACTGGCTCGCCGAGCAGCAGTTGGAAGTCGTGTATGACTACACCTGCCTGGTTTCCGGCGCGCGGGTGACGGTGCGTGCCCGGGTGCCGCGCGCCACGCCGGAACTGCCCAGCATTGAAGCCCTGCATCCCGGCGCCAACTGGCACGAGCGCGAGGCGCACGACTTCTTCGGCCTGATCTTCACCGGCCATCCCGGCCTGATCGCCCTCCTGCTGCCGGAGGATGCGACTTTTCACCCGTTGCTTAAGGATTTCAGCGCGTGACCCAAGGCACCCAAAGCATCCATCGCGAAACGTTCGTCCTCAACCTGGGGCCGCAGCACCCGGCGACGCATGGCGTCCTGCGCATCAAGCTCACCATGGACGGCGAGTACATTGAGGACGCGGAGCCCGTGATCGGCTACGGCCACCGCATGCAGGAGAAGATGGGCGAGAACCGCTCGTACGCCAAGTACCTCCCCAACACCGCGCGCCTGGACTACGTGGCCGCCATGTTCAACACGCACGGCTATGTCTGTGCGGTGGAGCGGCTGGCCGGCATCGCCGTGCCGGAACGCGCGGAATTCATCCGCGTCATCACGGCGGAGCTCAACCGCGTGGCCAGCCACCTGCTGTGGGTGGGCGCCTTCCTGGTCGACCTCGGCGGCTTCACGCCGCTGCTCTACACGTTCGACGATCGCGAGCAGATCCTTGACCTGCTGGAGGCGACCACCGGCGCGCGCCTCACCTTCTGCTATTACCGGTTCGGCGGCGTCTGCAACGACATCGATGACGACTTCGTCGCGGGCACGCGCAAGTTCATCGCGCACCTGCGCAGCCGCATGCCGATGTATCACGCGTTCATCACCAAGAACATCATCTTCCGCAAGCGGTGCGAGGAGATCGCCGTGATCTCCGCCGAGACCTGCCGGAAATTCGGGGCGACCGGGCCCGTGATCCGCGGCTCCGGGGTGGCGTACGATGTGCGCAAGCTGGAGCCCTACTCGGTCTACCCGCGGTTCAACTTCAACGTGCCGGTCTATCCCGAGGGCGACTGCATGGCGCGCTACCGGGTGCGGATGGACGAGATTGAGGAGAGCCTGCGGATCCTGGAGCAGGCCCTGGATCAATTGCCGGGCGGGCCGGTCATGGCCGAAAAGGTGCCCCGCATCCTCAAGCCCGCCAAGGGCGACTGCTATTTCAATGTGGAATCGGCGCGCGGCACCTTCGGGGTGCGCCTCGTCAGCGATGGTACCGACAAGGCGTACCGCCTCAAGCTGCGCTCGCCCTGTTTCTCCAACCTGAGTCTTTTCCAGGAGTGTTCGCGGGGGCTGCTGCTGCCGGACGCGCTGGCTTTGCTGGGTAGTTTGGACCTGGTCATTCCGGATATTGATCGGTGACGATGATACCTCAAGAAATCATTTGGGAAGTGGTGCGCCTGACGTTGTACGTCGTGGGCTTGATCGCCTTTGCGGCGTTCAACGCGGCCTACCTGTCGCTGGCGGAACGCAAGGTCCCGGCCCTGTTCCAGTTGCGGTACGGGCCCAAGGAAGTGGGCCCGTACGGCCTGCTGCAACCCGTGGCGGACGGGCTCAAGCTGATGAGCAAGCAGCTTCTGGTGCAGGACGGCACCGACGTGTTTCTGTTCAAGCTGGCGCCCGTCATGGTGATCGTCCCCGCGGTCATGTGCCTGGCCGTCATCCCCTTCAGCGAAACCGTGAGCGCGCGCAACATCAGCCTGGGCCTGCTGGCGGTGTTTTCGTTCTCCTCGGTGCATGTGCTGGGGACCATGCTGGGCGGCTGGGCGTCCTACAACAAATACGCCAGCATCGCCGCCGCACGCGTGGTCGCCCAGAACATTGCCTACGAGATCCCGCTCTTGCTGGTCGTCGTGGCGCTCGTGATGGCCACCCACACCTGCAACCTGCACGAGATCGTGGACCAGCAGGCCGGGGCGTTCTGGCACTGGAACGTCTTCCGCTTCCAGGTGAGCCCGCTGATGCCGGTGTCGTTCCTGCTGTTCTTCATCTGCATGCTGGCCGAGGCCAACCGCGCCCCGTTCGACATGTACGAGGCCGAAAGCGAGCTGGTGGCCGGGGCGTTCACGGAATATTCCGGCATGGGCTTCGGCCTCTTCTTCATCGCCGAGTACGCCAACATCGTCGTGGGCTGCAGCATGGCCACGGTCCTGTTCCTGGGCGGCTGGCACTGCCCGTTCGGCCTGCTGCCGGGTCTGCACTGGTTCCTGATCAAGCTGTACGTGCTGTGCTTCTGCGTCATCTGGGTGCGCTGGTCGTTCCCGCGGACGCAGTTCTACACGCTCCTGAACCTGTCGTGGAAGCTCCTGATCCCCTTGGCGTTCATCAACCTGGTGTTGACCGCGGTGATGTTGAAAATTTTCGGATGATCATGTGGAATTACCTTAAAGAGATCTGGCTGGGAACCTACAGCCTGATGGTGGGGATGTGGATCACCTTGCGGCTCACGTTCCACCGCCCGGTGACGGTGCAATATCCCTACCAGACGCTCAAGCTGCCCGCGCGGTTTCGCGGACACGTCCAGCTGCCGCTGGATGCCAACGGCAAGCCCAAATGCGTCGCCTGCATGGCCTGCGCGCGGGCCTGCCCCTCGAACTGCATCACCATGGAGGGGCACAAGCCCGAAGGGGCCACCCGCCGGGAGCTGAGCAAGTACACCCTCGATTTCACCACCTGCAGCCTCTGCGGCCTGTGCGTGGAAAGCTGCAATTTCGATGCGCTGGAATTCTCCAAGGACTACAACCTCGCCTCCCTCGACAAAGGGGACTACGTCATGGACCTGTTGAAGCCCGCCGGGAAGGAGCAGCCGAAATGAGCCTGACCCCGGTTGTCATGCACTCCTACCTGGAGGCGGCGGTGTTCGTGAGCTTTGTGGTCGCGACCTTGCTCGGCGCCATCTTTGCGGTGGCCTCGCGCCGCCTGGTGCGGTGCGTCTGCGGCCTGGCGCTGTCCTTCATGGGCCTGTCCGGGCTGTATTACTACCTGCAGAGCCCCTTCCTGGCGTTGATGCAGATCCTGATCTACGTGGGCGCGATCTGCATCACGATCATGTTCGCCATGATGTTGACCGACCCGCAGGACCAGCGGCTCCCGCGCGGGCGCGGGATGGTGCTGGAGGCGGCCTGCCTGCTGGTGGCCGGGCTGATGGCCGTGGGCTTGATTGTGCTGATCTGCCGCGCCGGCTGGCCGGTGACCTCGGCCCCGGCGACGCCCGTCGACACGTTCAAGGAACTGGGTCGCGCGCTGCTGTACCGCTACGGGTTCGCGTTTGAAGTGATGTCCGTCGTCCTGCTGCTGGCCAGCCTGGGTGCGCTGGTGGTCGCACGCGGCGGGCGGAGGGCCAAGCCGTGAACTTCCTGCTGTGGGGCGGTCAGCTCCAGGTTTATCTGATCATCGGCGCGCTGCTTTTTGCCATCGGCTTCTTCGGCTTCTTCCGGCACCGCACGCTGGTGGGCATGCTGATCTCGGGCGAGCTCATCATGGCCGGCGCGGCGCTCAACTTCATGGCCTTCGGCCGGTTCCGGGCGGCTGACGTCGTGGCCGGCCAGACCTTCGCCCTGTTCATCATGGGCATCGCTGCCGCCGAGGCCGCCATCGTGCTGAGCATCATGATCGCCGTGTATCGCAACTACCGCTCCATCGAAACCAAGGATCTGAAGGATCTGGAAGGATAGCGCAAGGAACCGCTGGCATGTCTGCCCCTACTGAAAATCCCTTACTCCTCGTCGCGCTGCTGGCCCCCCTGGCCGGCGCGGTGCTGGTCATGCTGAACAAGCAGCGGCCCAATGTGCGCGAGTTCTGCTCGTTCGCTGCGGCGGCCGTCCTGTTCGGCGTGGTCCTGGCGCTGCTGCCGCAGGTGCTGTCCGGCCAGCACCTGGTCTGCCACCTGTTCCGCCTGCTGCCGGGCGTCAGCGTGACGTTGCGGGCGGACTCCTTCTCGATGGTGTTCGCCCTGATCGCCTCGTTCCTCTGGGTCATCACCGTGCTGTACTCGATGGGCTACATGCGCACGCTGGAGGAACATGCCCAGACGCGCTTCAACGCCTGCTTCGCCCTCGCGCTCTTCGGCGCCATCGGCTGCGCCTTTGCCGACAACCTGTTCACGCTCTACCTGTTCTACGAGATCGTCAGCATCACCACCTATCCGCTGGTCGCGCACCACCAGGACCAGGAAGGCTACGAGGGCGGCCGCAAATACCTCGTGTACCTGACGGCGACGGCCAAGGGGCTGGTGCTGCCGGCGCTGATCGTGATCTACTGGCTGTGCGGCACGCTCGATTTTGCCGACAACATCCGGACCGGCATCTTCCCCAGCGACACGAGCCGGGTGCTGGTGACGATCGTCTACTCCTGTCTGATTCTGGGCTTTGCCAAGAACGGCGTCATGCCCTTCCATCACTGGCTGCCGGGGGCGATGGTGGCGCCGACGCCCGTCAGCGCCCTGCTGCACGCCGTGGCCGTGGTGAAGGTCGGCGTGTTTTCGACCACGCGGGTGATGCTCTACATCTTCGGCGTGGACAAGATGGATGCGTTCAACCTCGGCATCCCCACCGCCTACTTTGTGTCGTTCACGATCCTGGCCGCCTCCCTGATTGCGCTGAGCAAGGACAACCTGAAGGCGCGGCTGGCCTATTCCACCGTCAGCCAGCTCTCGTATGTGATCCTGGGCGTGGCGCTGCTGACGCCGGCGGGCATTCAGGGCGGCATCGTGCATATCGCCAACCACGCCTTCGCCAAGATCACGCTGTTCTTCTGTGCGGGCGCCATCTACGTGGCCACCCACAAGAAGAACATCTCCGAGATGGGCGGCTTGGGCCGGGCGATGCCGTTCACCTTTATCGCCTTTGCCATAGCCGCCTTGAGCATGGTGGGCGCGCCGCCGGTGGGCGGCTTCGTCACCAAGTGGTACCTGCTGGTGGGCGCCGCGAACGCCCATCAGCTCGGCATCATCGTGGTGCTGCTGCTGAGCACGCTCCTCAACGTGGCCTATTTTGCGCCCGTCGTGGTCCACGCCTTTTTTGGGAAGCCCCCCGCGGGCGTGACGTACACGGCGATGCGCGAGGCGCCGCTCGCGGTGCTGGTGCCGCTGTTGATCACGGTCACCCTGTCGGTGGTGGTCGGGTTTTATCCGGACTTCTTCATCAACCTCATCAAAGGGATGTTCCCGTCATGAAACTTGTGGCACTGATCGAGTTTCTGCAGCGGCATCTGAAGTGGCTGGTCCGGCTGTGCTGGGTCGTGCTGGCCCTGCTCGTCGTCGGCGACTGGCTCTGGGTGGACAAGGAGCACGCGCACACGCAGCCGGAGCATTGGTTCGGCTTCTGGTCGGTGTTCGGCTTTGTCGCCTGCGTGGTGATCATCTTCGTTTCCAAGTGGTACGGGCATCGGGGTATCATGACTCGCGAGGATTACTATGGCGATAAGTGAGCTCTGGCTGCATCCAGCCGTCATCTTGCTGGTCGGCGCCGTGCTGCTCCCGCTGCTCCGGGGCCGGGCGCGCTCCGTCGCGTTGGTGGCGATTCCGGTGCTGGCGTTCCTGCGGGTCCTCTACCTCGATCCCGGCACCCATGGCTGCGTCCGTTTCCTGGACTGGGACCTGGTCTTCGGGCGCGTCGACAAGCTGAGCCAGGTCTTCGGCTACATCATGACGCTGATGTGCATCCTGGGCAGCATCTATTCCCTGCATGTGAAAAACGCCGCCGAGCAGGCCGTGGCGTGGTGCTACGTGGCCGGTTCGCTGGGCGTCATCTACGCCGGCGATTACCTGGTGCTCTTCCTATTCTGGGAATTGATGGCGTTCTCCTCCGTGTTTTTGATCTGGCAGCGCCGCCGGCCGTCGTCCATCGCGGCGGGCATCCGCTACCTGCTGGTGCACGTGTTTGGCGGCGTCGTGCTGCTCGGCGGCATCATGCTCCACCTCAAGGCCACCGGCAGCCTCGCGTTCGGGCAGCTGGACGTGGCGCACCCCGACATGGCCACGTGGATGATCCTGATCGGGTTCATCCTGAACGCCGCCGTCCCGCCGCTGCACGCCTGGCTGCCGGACGCCTACAGCGAAGCCACCGTCACCGGCTCGGTCTTCCTCTGCGCCTTCACCACCAAGACCGCCGTCTACGCGCTGTGCCGCGCGTTTGCCGGGATGGAAGTGCTGATCGTGCTGGGCGTGGTCATGGCCATCTACGGCGTGGTCTACGCCGTGTTGGAGAACGATTCCCGCAAGCTGCTCGCCTACCACATCATCAGCCAGGTCGGCTACATGGTGGCCGGCGTCGGCCTGGGCACGCAGATGGCCATCAACGGCGCCTGCGCCCACGCCTTCGCGCACATTCTCTACAAGGGCTTGCTCTTCATGGGCACCGGCTCCGTCCTGCAGATGACCGGCCAGAGCAAGTTCACCGAACTGGGCGGCCTCTACAAGAAGATGCCTTGGGCCTTTCTCTTCACGCTCGTGGGCGGCCTGTCGATCTCCGCCTTCCCGCTGTTCAGCGGGTTCGTGAGCAAGTCCATGATCGTGGCCGCCGGTTTCGAGGAGCATCGCACGACGGCCGCGTTCCTCCTGATGCTCGCCTCCGCCGGAACCTTCCTGCACACCGGCTTGAAGGTGCCCTACTTCATCTGGTTCGGCAAAAACAACTGCAGCGCGGAAACGTGGCAGCGCGCGGAAGATCCGCCGTGGAACATGCGCCTGGCCATGGCGCTCACGGCCGGGCTCTGCATCTGGATCGGCTGCTACACGCCCTATCTCTATCAGCTGCTGCCCTATGCCGTGGAGTATCATCCCTACACGGCGTACCACGTCTCGGAAACCTTGCAGATCCTGCTCTTCACGGCGGTGGGCTTCTTCCTCTTCATCAAGCCGCTCCAGCCGACGGCGACCATCAGCCTCGACGTGGACTGGTTCTACCGCATGGGCGGGCGGGCCGTGCAGTGGTTCGTGAACAAGCCGGCGCAGGCGGTGGATACCTGGGTCGGCGAACTCTACCGCGTCTGCGGGTTGACGTGGCTGATGGCCTCGGCGCGCGTGTCGGCCTGGTTCGACGGGCGCGTCATCGACGGCGTGGTGGATGGCTTCGCCCGCAGCGTGCGCGGCGCCGGCGACCGGTTGCGGCATCTGCAGACCCGTCAGATCCAGGTCAACACCTTCAGCGCGGTGGTCGTGCTCGTGGTCCTGCTGCTGGTCTATCTGCTGACTTCGATGTGATCTATGAATTTCCTGGTTTTCAATCATTCGTGGCCGTTGTTGAGCGTGTTGATCTTCCTGCCGCTGGCGGGCGCGCTCCTCCTCTTCCTGCTGCGGAGCGACCGTGCGGCCAGGGTGGGGGCCTTGCTGGTCACCCTCGTCAACGCGGCCCTGTCGCTCCCGCTCTTCACCGGGTTCAACGCGGCCACCGCGCAATACCAGTTTGCCGAGGACCTCGCCTGGGTCCCGGCGCTCAACATCCGCTACACGCTGGGCGTGGATGGGATCAGCCTCCTGCTGGTGTTGATGACGACGCTGCTGATGCCGCTGTGTGTGCTGTGCTCGTGGCGCGCCATCGGCGTGCGCGTGAAGGAGTTCCTCGCCTGCATCCTGCTCATGGAGGCCGCGATGCTCGGCGTGTTCGTCGCGCTGGACTTCGTGCTGTTCTACATCTTCTGGGAGGCGATGCTCATCCCGATGTTCCTGTTGATCGGCGTGTGGGGCGGGCCGCGCAAGATCTACGCCTCGGTGAAGTTTTTCCTCTACACCCTGGCCGGCAGCGTGCTGCTGCCCGTCGCCATCCTGGCGCTCTATCTGCACAGCACCCCGCACACCTTCTCCATCCCGGCGCTGATGGGGCAGCCCTATTCCGCCACCCTGCAGGGCTGGCTCTTCCTGGCCTTCTTCGTCGCCTTCGCCATCAAGGTGCCGATGTTCCCCTTCCACACGTGGCTGCCCGCGGCCCATGTGGAAGCCCCGACGGCCGGCAGCGTGCTGCTGGCCAGCGTGCTGTTGAAGATGGGCGCCTACGGTTTCCTGCGCTTCTGCCTGCCGATGACCCCGCTGGGCGTGGTCACGTTTGCGCCGTATGTGCTCGCGCTGTCGGTCGCCGGCATCCTCTACGGCGGGCTCACGGCGCTGGCGCAGAGCGACATGAAGCGCCTGGTGGCCTACTCCAGCGTCGCGCACATGGGCTTCGTCACACTGGGCATCTTCGTCCTGAACACGCGCGGCGTCGAAGGCGCGCTGCTGCAGATGATCAACCACGGCGTCACCACCGGCGCGCTGTTCCTCTGCGTCGGCATGATCTACGAGCGTACCCACAGCCGGGAGCTGTCCGCGGCCACCGGCATCGGCCGGACGATGCCGATCTATGTGACGGCCCTGGCCGTCTTCGGCCTGTCCTCTTTCGCGTTCCCGGGCACGAACAATTTCGTCGGCGAATTCCTCGTGCTCGTGGGCACCTTCGCCTTTTCCACCAAGCTGGCGATCCTGACGATCCCGGGCGTGGTCCTGAGCGCCGCCTACATGCTGCGCATGATCCAGCGCATAATCTGGGGCGGCACGCAGAACCCCGACTCCTCGCAGCTGACCGACCTCAACGTGCGGGAGATCCTCACCCTGCTGCCGCTGTTGCTCTTTGTGCTGTGGATCGGCCTGATGCCCGGGCCGTTCATGGATGTGTTCCACGTCAGCGTCAGCCACCTGCTGCAGCAATTTCACGCCGGCCTGCATCCGTAACGGAACCCGAACATGAACCTGATCCTTTTTGCACCTGAAGCGCTGCTCCTCGCGGGCTGCCTGGCCGTCTTCATCGTCAGCCTGGGCACGGGGCGCGCCCGGCTGGCGGCGCACCTGTCACTGTGCACGGCGCTGGCGGCCTTGGCCGCCTGCGCGGCCACGCTGGTCTGCCGCGGCGACCTGTTCTTCCATGCGTACCGGGTGGACCTCTTCTCCCAGCTGTTCAAGCTCTTCATCATGCTGGGCCTGGTGGCCGTGACGATCTTCGGCCGGCAGCTCAAGGATATCCGGGACGATGCGCACCCGGAGTACTTCCTCTTTCTCCTGCTCGGAACGCTGGGCCTGGTCATGCTGGTGAGCAGCATCGAGCTGATCACGCTTTTCGTCGCACTGGAGCTCTCCTCCTACGCGCTCTACCTGCTGGTGCCGCTGCGGCACGAGCAGCCCGGCCTGCGCACCCAGATGGAGGCCGCCGCCAAGTACGTCATGTTCGGCATCGTGGCCACCGGCGTCATGCTCTTCGGCATGAGCTACCTCTTCGGGCTCTCCGGCTCCACCTATTTCCGCGATATCGGTCCCGCCCTGGCGCAGCACTGGAGCGACCCCGCCGCCGTGGTCGGCATGACGCTGGTGCTGGCCGGCCTGTTCTTCAAGCTCGCGGCCTTCCCGATGCAACTCTGGGCGCCGGACGTCTACCAGAGCGCCTCGAACGAGACCACCGCCTTCATCGCCGCCGTCCCCAAGCTCGGCGCGGTCGCGGTGCTGATCCGCTTCCTGCTCTTCGCCACGCCCGCCGACCAGGTGTTGACCGCCGTGCTGGTGCTCGTCTCGGTCTGTTCCATGTTCTTCGGCAACCTCGCCGCCCTGGTGCAGAAGGACGTCAAGCGCATGCTCGCCTACTCCAGCATCGCCCATGCCGGCTACGTGCTGGTGGGCCTGGTCACGCTGCGTGAAGCCGGCTACGCCGCGGCCATGTTCTACATCTTCAGCTTCGTCGCCATGAGCCTGCTGTCCTTCCTCGTGCTCTGCCAGGTCTCGCGAGCCGGCGAGAACGTCACGTCCGACGACCTCTCCGGACTGCACAAGCGCTCGCCCTTGGGCGCGCTGCTGCTGGGGTCCGGCATGTTCGCGCTGGCGGGCATTCCGCCCTTCGCCGGGTTCATGGGTAAATTCCTGCTGCTGGCCGAGGCCCTGCGCGGCGGCTTCATCATCCTGGTCGTGATCGCCGCCATCAACACCGCCCTCGGCGTCTATTACTATCTGAACATCGTGCGCGTCATGTACTTCAGCGAGCCGGCCGACCGCCCGGCGGTCCGCCTCGATGCGGCGAACTCGACGCTCGGCGTGCTGCTGCTGGTGTTCGTGCTGCTCCTGGGCATCGTCCCTGCGCACCTGCTGGACAACGCCCTCGCCGCCGTCCACGCCGCCGTGATCTGGAAGTAGAGCGGCCCTGCGTCCTGCATCCGTGCAAGCCGCGCACGCTGTGGATCAGTTTCTTTTCCACATCTTGCCTTCCATCCATCAGAACTTTTCTTTTCTGCCTTCAGTAAGCTGGCAGAGAGTTCAATAAGAACCTCTCGCGGATCGAGACGACTGCCAAGGCGACGCTTCTTCAAAGTAGTCCTCACGCTCCGCGTGAGGTTGGGTTGCGGTCGTGGCCGCACCGGGCTGCATGGCGCGTGTGAGCGGCGGCGGAGAGTTGGTGTAAAAGTGGCGATGGAAAATTCCGGACCCGGCGAGGCGCGCCGGGCCCGGGTTTTTCAGGCGGACTGGACTTGGTCTTTCATCCGGTAGCTGGTGCCTTCGA
>CAITZM010000055.1 GCA_903896925.1 uncultured Lentisphaerota bacterium
AAGCGCAGCCCCTACAAGACGCAGAAGGGCCTGCGGCGAGCCTCTCGAACACTGCGCCCGTTCGCTCCGCATGCAACGCACATCGGGCGCAGCGAGACTGCGCCCCTACGACTCGCTGGTGAAGCGCTGTTGTAGCCGCGTTCGTGCGAACGCGGCCCACCCAACCGCGGCCCCAACCCAATTAGGGCGGGTAGCGGTTCAGGGTTTCCGCGCCTTCCACGCCGCCGGCTGTAGCTGTGCCCGAGAGGGTGAAGTTGTGGAGGGGCGGGCCGCACTCTGACGAGTGCGGCTACAGCCCGGACAGATCGTGCGTGCGCTCGTAGGGGCGTCGCTTGCCGACGCCCGTGGATTCGACGGGCTCACCGCAGGCGGGCTGCGCAAGCGGAACCCCTACAAGGCTCAGATTGGCCTTCGATGTTCGATGCTTGCGCCGGCGAAGCCTCTTGGCGAAGCCGGGTTGAATGTTCGGTGTTCTCTTCACTCCACTTCGCTGGTGACGGCCTGGAGGATGCGCTGCTCGCGGCGCTGGAGGAGGCGGCCGAGCGGTTGGAGGGTGAAGCCGTAGAGCATGGCGGAGCAGCCGAGCAGCCCCACCGCGCCCAGCAGCGTGATGGGCGCGCCGGGCACCTGGGTGAACTCATTGCAGAGGAAGCCCAGCAGCGGCGGCACGAAAAGCGGCAGCAGCAACAGGGGCAGAAACAGGCTCGCCACGACCAGCAGGAATTGCGAACTGGCCTTGGCCTTGTTCGGCTTGAGCGAGCCGGCGGCAATGCGGTAGGGGGCGCAGATCGAGAGCCAGTTGCCGAGGGTGCTGATCGCGAGCACGGCCGAGCAAAACCCGAGGCACGCCTCCACCAGGTCCGCCACGCCGAGATGCGCAGTCACCTTCAGCAGGGCCAGCAGGATCACAAACACCGGCAGACCGATGGCGAACACCGCCAGGTTTTTTCCCAACAGGATATGCCAGCGCACCGCCGGCAACAGCACGAGCGCGCGGAAGCCATCGCGGTCAAAACCGAACTGGTTGAACAGCAGCTGCACCAGACCCATCACGGCCAGACAGGCGGCGGCCAGGGCGACGAACGGCCGGCCCGCCGGCGGCACCGCGGCACCGTGGCGAAAAAAGGTGCCCGCCGCCAGGATGACGAAGATGACCACGTTCGCCACCAGCGCCATCTTCACCTCCGGCGCGCGCAGCATCGAGCGCAGATTGGCAAAAGCGACGGCGGCCGCGGGCGCGGGCACCAGCGGCAGCGTCCGCTCCACGAGCAGGCGGCCGCGCACGGCCTTGGCCGCTTTGGCGGCGACCGGCGGCGGCGCGGCTTTGCGTTGGTCGTCGCCCTGGTAAAAACGCCGCGTGAGCTGGTAGGCGCGCGCCAGACCCAACAGGCCGAGCAGGCCCATGCCGGCGGCTGCGAGCAGGCCGGGCCAGACACGGCCGGCCTGCAGCGCCTGCGCGCCCTGCGGCAACCAGAGCAGCGGCACATAGCGGTTGGCCAGGGTGACCGTCTGCACCATGCGCGCGGGCGGCCGGGTGCTATGGGCAACGCGACGGCCGTCCTGGGGCCCGTCATCGCGCCAGACGTTCATGATCAGGTTGGGCAGCTGCGCCAGCACCACGACGAACATCGTCACGCCCATGACCACGGCGCGCCGGCGGCGCTGGTTGACCATCAGCGCGGCGAGCCAGCCGCGCAGGCAGTAGGTCCACGCGGTGACCATGAAAAAAAATGCGAGCACCAGCGGCGCCAGCCAGAGCATGCGCGCCCCCAGGCCGAGGGCCAGACCCAGCGCCAGCCCGAGCGTCGCCGGCACCCAGATCGCGAGACTCAGACACACGTGCGACGCGGCATAGTTCAGGAAGAAAACCTCGCGCAACAAAACCGGCAAGTGCATCAGCCGGCTGGCGTCGATCGTCTCCGCGCGCTGGATCTCCGTGACCAGTCCGAGCAGCCAGATGAAAAGGAACACGGCGACGAGGGCATCCCAGACGAACATGCTTTCCTGCGGCGTGGCCTTCGACAGGGCCAATGCGCCGAGCGCGATGCCCCCCACCCCGCCGGCCACCGCGAGGCCGGCGCCGATGACGGTCACGATCAGCGAAATGAGCGCATTGATCTGTCCGCCGCGCCGCCATTGGTTGCGCGTCAGCCGCCAGCGCAGCCAGAGCAGGGTCCGCAGATGGTGGAGGTACACGTTCAGTCCTCCAACCAGCTCAGCTTCTGCGCCTCGACCTGCCCGTTGCCGACGGCCTTCAGGAAACATTCCTCGAGCGATCCGGCCGCACGGATCTCCGCCATCGAAACCTGCTGCACCAGCCGCCCCTGCGCGATGATGCCGACATCGGTGCACAGCTTTTCGACGATGTCCAGCACGTGCGAGGTCAGAAAGACCGTCGCGCCGCGCTTCACAAAGCTTTTCAGCGTATCGCGCAACATGCGGGACGCCACCGCATCCACGCCCTCGAACGGCTCATCGAGAAACAGCAGGTCGGGATCCGGCAACAGCGCCGCCGCCAGCGCCAGTTTCTTCTTCATGCCGTGGGAATACTCGAGCGTCAGCTTGGTCTCCTCGCCCGCCAGGTCCATCATCGTGAGCAGTTCCTGGCAGCGCGCACGCACGGTGTCCGGCGGCAGCAGGTACATGCGGCCGATGAACGTCAGGTATTCGCGCGCGGTCAGGTTGTCGAACAGCGCCAGGTTTTCCGGCACGACGCCGATGCGCTGTTTGACCGCCCGGGCCTGCCCGGCGTCGGCGAGGTCGATCCCGAGCAGGCGCATGGCGCCGCTGGTCGGGGCGAGCAGCCCGGTGAGCATCTTGATGGTGGTGGATTTGCCGGCGCCGTTGGGACCGAGGAACCCGTAGAACTTGCCCGCCTCCACCCGCAGGTCGAGGCCATCGACGGCGTGGACCGTCCCGAAGTGTCGCGTCAGCCCGCTGGTTTCAATGGCCCATGTCATGAGGATTTCCCCGGTTGCACGGACGGGACGGTAGCAGATTACGCCGCACAGTTGAATCGGATTTCGGCGCGTTTCCAAGACCTTCACGTTTTCTGTTTCAACGGGACGGGCAGGTCGGGTATGGTGGCGGCGCGGAGCGGGAAGCACGCCTATGATTACGCTGGTGGCCTTTGATTTCGCGCAGAAGCTGGAGAAAAGCATCTCCCCGGCCGAGGTGCCGCAGGCCCTGGCGGCGGGGCTCTACTGCTGGGCCGATGTGGAAGGCGAACGTGTCGCGGACCTCCCACCGCTGCTGGCCAGCCTCGGTTTCCCGGTCCACCAGACCAGCGAACTGCTGCAGCCCGGGCGGCCCGACACCTTTGATGTGTTCCCGGACTGCCTGCACTTTACCCTCCGGGAAGCGCACCTGGCCAACGGCTGCATCGACATCCGGCCGCTCGATTTCCTCCTCAACAAGCACGGCCTGCTGATCTTTCACCCGCGGCCCGCCGAACTCATCACACACATCCGGCAGACCTACCAGGAGGACTTCCACGCCTTCAGCCAGTCGCCCGGCTTCCTGCTCTACGAAGTGACCGACCATCTCATCGCGGGCTACCGCCAGACGCTGCTGGGCTTCAGCGAGGCGGTCGCGCAAATCCAGCTGAAACTGTTCGGCGAGGTGGACGATGCGATCTTCAAGCAGGTGGCCGCGCTCACCCGCGACATCCTGACCTTCCGCCGGATCCTGCTGGCGGCGCGCGAAATCATCAACGAGCTGACCTCGCGCCGCTCGCCCTTCGTCAGCGAGACCAGCAAGCCGACGCTGGAGATCATGGCCGTCACCCTGGAGCGGCTGGCCAACGACCTGACCACCGAGCGCGACGTGCTGGCCGAGACGCTGAACCTCTACATGGGCATGGTCGGCCACCGCACCAGCAAGCTGCTCAAGCGCCTGACGATGATCAGCATCATCTTCCTGCCGCTGACGTTCCTGTGCGGCGTCTACGGCATGAACTTCGAGCACATGCCGGAGATCCACTGGAAATACGCCTACGCCGGCTTCTGGCTGGCGGTCATGAGCATCATCGCGACGTTGCTGTTGATCATGCGCCGCCGCAAATGGCTCTGAGCGCCACGCCTTCGCACTTGCATTGCAGCCCTTGCTCCCGTATTTATCGCGCGCCCAAGTTTCAGACCGGAGCCAGCATGGACATCGTTCACTATATTTTAATTGTCGTCGGGTTGGTGCTGTTCGAAACCATCACCAGCATCGACAACGCGATCATCAACGCCCAGGTGTTGTCCACCATGCAGGCGTGGGCGCGGCGTTGGTTCCTGGTGTGGGGTTTGCTGTTCGCCGTGTTTATCGTCCGCGGCGTGCTGCCCTGGCTGATCGTCTGGCTGTCGGCGCCGGCCCTGGGGCCGCTGGGCGCGCTGACCGCGACGTTCAGCGGCGATCCCGCGGTGGCCGCCGCCATTGCCAAGTCCGCGCCGATCCTGCTGATCGGCGGCGGCACCTTCCTGGTGTTCCTCTTCCTGCACTGGCTGTTTCTGGAGCCCAAAAACTTCGGGCTGGCCGGCGAGGCCTTCTTTCAGCGGCAGGGCGGCTGGTTCTTCACCTTGGTCGCCATCCTCCTCGCCGTCATCGTCTGGTTCGCGCTGCAGCGCAGCCCCCTGATGGCTTTTGGCGCGGTGGTGGGCTCCACGGCCTTCTTCATCACGCACGGTTTCCGGGAGCACGCCGCGCAGGCCGAAAAGAACCTGCTGGAGAACCGGCTCTCGGACTGGAGCAAGATTCTCTATCTGGAGGTCATCGACACCACCTTTTCCATCGATGGCGTCCTGGGCTCCTTCGCCTTTACGATGTCGGTGCCGCTGATCCTGCTGGGCAATGGAATCGGCGCGCTGGTGGTGCGCCAGCTCACGATCGGCAATATCGAGCGGATCAGCAAATATCTCTATCTCAAGAACGGCGCCATGTATTCCGTGCTCCTGCTGGGCCTGTTCATGATCCTGGAGAGCTTCGGCTGGCATCTGCCGGTGTGGAGTTCACCCATCGCCACCTTCGGCGTGGTCGGCTTCTTCTTCGTCAAATCCAAGCTGCACCTGCACAAAACCGCCGCCTGACCGCGCGCCAGCGGGTGGCACGGACCTGTCGTCGTCACCGCCTGCGTCGTTGTCCGTCATGGATATCCGCCAGCGGCCCGTAGGGACGCGACGAAAGCAGCCCGGCGCTTCAGCGCCGGGGAAAGCAGCCCTAGGTTCAAGTCCCGTAGGGACGAAAGAAGGCGACATCGTTTCTGGGCGGAGGGTGCGTTTGAGGCGGGCCGCGTTCTGACGAACGCGGCTACCGGAAGGCCCACGGTCGGGGAGCAAAAAACTTGCATCCGCAACGGGAGCCGGTACACTCCGCCGGCATGAACACACAGCATGGATGGCATAGCTGGCGCGAAGCGGGGTCCTGAGTCGGACCGGAAGCCATCCGACTGTGCCGCAGACCCCGACTGAATAAGCGGGGTTTTTTCATTTTCCAGCTGGATTTGAATTACGAGTTAAGCGTTACGATCATAAGCAAGAGCGAAGCAGATGCCGTCAAAACGAATCATACCGTGTTTGGATATCGCGGGCGGCCGCGTCGTCAAGGGCGTGAAGTTCGTCGAACTGCGCGACGCCGGCGACCCCGTCGAGGCGGCCAAGGCCTACGAGGCGCAGGGTGCCGACGAGCTGACCTTCCTCGACATCACGGCCTCGCACGAGGCGCGCGACACCATCGTCGAGGTCGTCCGCGCCGTCGCCCGGCAGGTCTTCATGCCCCTCACCGTCGGCGGCGGCATCCGCGTGGCGGCAGACGTGCGCAAGATGCTGCGCGCCGGCGCCGACAAGGTTTCGCTGAACACCGCGGCGCTACAAAATCCCGACATCATCAACGAGACGAGCGCGATGTTCGGCAGCCAGTGCATCGTGCTGGCGATCGACGCGCGCCGCAACACCGACCGGCCCGGCCCGGCTTCGTCAGGTGCCACGCCGGGGCCAAGCTGGACGGTCTACACGCACGGGGGGCGCAAACCAACCGAACGCGATGCGGTCGCGTGGGCGCGCGAAGCCGTGCAGCGCGGCGCGGGCGAAATCCTCCTGACGAGCATGGACAAAGACGGCACCAAGTCCGGCTATGACCTCGAGCTGACGCGCGCCATCGCCGAGGCCGTGCCCGTGCCGGTGATCGCCTCCGGCGGCGTCGGCACGCTGGAACATTTCTACGACGGCCTCGTCGCGGGCAAGGCCGATGCGGTCCTCGCGGCCTCGGTCTTCCACTTCGGCACCTTCACGATCCCGCAGGTGAAGAAATATCTGCACGAGCGCGGAGTTGAGGTAAGACTCTGATGGGGCATGGGTGAGGGAGCATGAAGAATGGAGAATGGTGGATGGTGGGTGCTGAATGGTGGATGGATGATGGTTTAGGCAATTTTTTTTGTGCGACAAATGACCAATGACGAAGGACAAAGGACACGATGAGCAAGGAACTCGAAGAAGGACTTGAACTGAAGCTGGATTTCAACAAGCTGGAGAAGGCCGTCGGCCAATCCAAGGGCATCATTCCGGTCGCGGTGCAGCATGCCGACACGAATGAGCTGATCCTGGTCGCCTACACCAACGAACTGGCGTTCCGCAAGACCATCGAGACGCAGTCGCTCGTGCTGTGGAGCACCTCGCGCAACGAACTCTGGGAAAAAGGCAAGACGTCCGGCGAAACCTTCGACCTCGTCGAGGCTCGCGTGAACTGCGAGCAGAACAGCCTGCTCTACCGCGTCCGCCCGCGCCGCGGCGCGATCTGCCACACCAAGAACAGCGCCGGCACGCCGCGCAACTGCTATTACCGCAAAATCGATCTCGCCAGCGGCAAGCTGGTCAATCTCGACCCGTGAGAAAACAACCTGAGGTCAGAAGTCAGAGATCAGAGTTCAGAAGTCAGAGGTCAGAAAGAAGCAGAAATGCAAATACGTTCGGCCAAGGATTTGATCGTGTACCAGAAGGCGTACACGCTGGCGATGGAGGTTTTTTCTGTCTCCAAATCATTTCCCAAAGAGGAACGTTATTCTTTGACTGACCAGATGCGCCGATCGTCCCGGTCCGTTTGCGCGAATCTGCGCGAAGCGTGGGCCAAACGCCGATACGAAGCCCACTTCATAAGCAAGCTGACGGATGCCGACGGCGAGAAGGCCGAGCCCGACACCTGGATTGATTTCGCTCGCAGCTGTGAATACTTGAACACGGAAACGCATCAAAAGCTTACTGAACAATCCGTGGAAGTCGGGAAAATGCCCGGCTCCATGCTCAACAACCCGAAACCTTTCTTGCTGACCTCTGAAATCTGACTTCTGACCTCTAAAATCCGGTGATTCCATGAATTGCATACCTGATAAAAAAACGTTCCTGGAAAAATCGAAACAGGGCAATCTGATCCCGGTCTGGCGCGAACTGCTGGCCGACCAGGAGACGCCGGTCGCCGCCTACGAGCGCATCCGCACGGCGCTGCGCCAGCGCGACCACGCCAGCCACACCTTCCTCTTGGAGAGCGTCGAGGGCGGCGAAAACGTCGGCCGCTATTCGTTCATCGGCGGCACGCCACGCGCCATCGTGCGCGCCTGGGAACGCAAGGTGGAGATCACCGACGCCGCCGGCGTCCGCACCTTGGAGGACACCGACCCGCTCGACGGCCTGCGCGACTACATGCGCCAGTTCCGGCCGGTGCGCGACGGGGCCCTGCCCCGCTTCATCGGCGGTGCGGTCGGCTTCCTCGGCTATGACTGCATTGCGCAGTTCGAACCGCGCGTGCCGCTGCCGCAGCGCGACGACCTCCACGCGCCGGACATGGTCTTCATGGTCACCGACGCGCTGGTCGCCTTCGACCGCGTCCAGCACACCATCCGCATCATCGTCAACGCGCTCGTGCAGGACGACGCGGAGCAGGCCTACGCCGACGCGCTCGCGCAGATCGACTTCCTGATCGGCGCGCTCCAGGCGCCGCAGGCGCGCACGCTGGTCGAGGCGCATCCGCCGGTCGAAACGCCGGTGCCGCGCTCGAACACGCCGCGCGGCCAGTTCCTGGCGGCGGTCGAGCAGGCCAAGGAATTCATCCGCTCCGGCGACATCATCCAGACGGTGCTCTCGCAGCGCTTCGAGGCCGAGGGCGTCGAGGATTCGCTCGACGTCTACCGCGCCCTGCGCGCGGTCAACCCCTCCCCCTACATGTTCCTGCTCGACCTCGGCGGCAGCGCGCTGATCGGCTCCTCGCCGGAGATCCACGTCCGCTGCACCGACGGCCACGTCGAGACGCGCCCGATCGCCGGCACGCGCCCGCGCGGCACGACGCCGGCGGAGGACGCGCGGCACGAGCGGGAGCTGCTCGCCGATCCCAAGGAGCGCGCCGAGCACATCATGCTCGTGGACCTCGCGCGCAACGACATCGGCCGCGTCTGCCGGTTCGGCAGCGTGCACGTGCCGGAGCTGATGGTGGTCGAGCGCTACAGTCACGTCATGCACATCGTCACCGACGTCACCGGCGAGCTGCAGCCCGGTCGCGACGCCTACGACCTGATGCGCGCCACGTTCCCGGCCGGCACCGTCAGCGGCGCGCCGAAGATCCGCGCCATGCAGATCATCGCCGATCTCGAGCAGGCGCGGCGCGGGCCCTACGCCGGCGCGGTCTGCTACTTCAGCTTCGACGGCAACCTGGATTCCGCCATCACCATCCGCACCGTCGTGCTCGATGGCGGCCGCGCCTACGTGCAGGCCGGCGCGGGCATCGTCGCCGACAGCGACCCGGACAAGGAATTCGAAGAGACCCAGAACAAAGCCCGCGGCATGCTCAAGGCGCTGGCGCTCGCGCACCGCTTCGCCGACGCCAGGAAGCAAGCGGCCACGGAAAAGCACGGATGAAACACGGATGTTCAAGAGCCGGGGTTTCTGACCCTCTTTGCCACAGACGCCGCGTGGGGTCACGCGGCCTACAACAGCACCCGCACGACACCGCTCTTCTTGTTGTAGGCCGGGTCACCGACCCGGCGAAACAAACGGACAGGATGACTCCATGATTCTCGTGATAGACAACTACGACAGCTTCACCTACAACCTCGTCCAGTACTTGGGCGAGTTGGGCGCGGAGGTGCAGGTGTTCCGCAACGACGCGATCACGCTGGAGCAGATCGCCGCGCTGAAGCCGGAGAAGATCCTCGTCAGCCCCGGCCCGTGCGATCCGCCCCAGGCGGGCATCTCGTGCGAGGCCATCTGGACGTTCGGCCCGACGATTCCGACCTTCGGCGTCTGCCTCGGCCACCAGTGCATCGGCCACGTCTTCGGCGGGCAGGTCGTCCGCGCCGCGCGCCTGATGCACGGCAAGACCTCGCAGATCCGCCACGACGGCCGCGGCGTGTTCGCCGGGATGCCCAATCCCTTCGAGGCCACGCGCTACCACTCGCTGCTCGTCCAGCGCGAGGGCCTGCCCTCCGACCTCGAGATCTCCGCCGACACCGACCAGGGCGAGATCATGGGCCTGCGCCACAAAAAATTCCCGATCCACGGCGTCCAGTTCCACCCCGAATCCATCCTGACGCAGGACGGCAAGCGCATCCTGAAAAACTTTCTCGCGCTCTGAAACGGGGGAGGAAAAGATGGTGGATGGAGCAGGGCTGATGGAGCAGGGCTGATGGAGAATGGTTAAGGGTTCAGGAAAGATGGCGCCGGTGCGAGGCCGGTCAGGGCTGGTAGCTTCCCGCGAGAACCTTGGTCCATCCAGCGCGATTACGCCGGGATTCCAACCTCACGCGTAACGTGAGGCCTGCCTTGCAGAGCTCGCGCCCGCCGCGCTCGAAATACCGCTCGTCCTTTTCCAAGCCTTGGGAAAAGGTATGTTCCGGCATCCAATGTTTGGAATAGTCAACCAGCGAAACGCTAACATTCGCGCCTTGCACGGTTTGTGGAGGCACGCGTCCCGCGTGCCGGTACAGGCGGCGTCCCGCCGCTTGGGTGGAGGCATCGTGAGTATCGCGGAAAAACTGGGTGGCGCGTGGCGATGCTGGGGTGGTCGGGCGGGACGCCCGACTCACCGGCAGGCGTGACGCCTGCCTCCACAAAAAATGAGGGTGTCACGATGCCCGGACGCGACGGAGCGCGTCCCTCCACACGAGGTAATTTTATAGAGGGCCATCCCGCTGCGGCGGGATTGTGGCCGGAAAGCAGCCGCGATTTTGAACAGGCAGAGCCGGCCACACCGGCTACAACTTGGCGTCCTTGGCGTCCTTGGCGTCCCTTGCGCGAAATGTTCGCGGCCAACGACCTGCTTTCGTGCAGGTATTGTGTGGAGGGTCAGTCGGGGTGCGCCGAGTCTGAGACTCGGCCTACAGAACGAACAGCGAACACTGAACATCCAACATCGAAGGCTGTGCTCCGACCCGGCACACCCGAGAAGAAAATTCACCGGACCCATCGCCATCGCATCCACCCAACCCCACCCAAACCTCACCGCGGCTCGGGATACACCGCGCTCTGGCCGTTGGGGCCGCGGAGCTTGAGGCGCCGGGCGCTGGCGGCGAGGATGGTGCCGGGCGTCAGGGGGATTTTCCCGGCGCCCGGGGTGTCGAGAACGTAGATGGGCAGCGCGAGGTTGCTCAGGCGGCGGCGCAGTTCGGCCATGATGGCCAGGCCGCGCGCCGTCGGGACGCGGAAATGTTCGACCCCGCGGACGAGTTCGCACTGGAACAGATAGTAAGGACGTACGCGATTGCGTACGAGACCGCGGAACAACTCTTCGAGCACGTCCGCCGAGTCGTTCACGCCGCGCAGCAGCACCGCCTGGTTGCCAAGCGGGCAGCCGGCGTCGGCCAGGCGCGCGAGCGCGGCGCAGGCCGCCGGCGTCAGCTCGCGCGGATGGTTGAACTGCGAATTGATCCACAGCGGCTGGAAGCGGCGCAGCATCCGCGCGAGCCCGGGGGTGATGCGCTGCGGCAGCGTCACCGGCGTCCGCGAATGGATGCGGATGATTTCCACATGCGGAATGGCACGCAGCGCAGCCAGCATGGTCCGCAGCGCCGCGTCGCCGAGCGTCAGCGGGTCGCCGCCGGAGAGAATGACGTCGTGGATTTCCTCGTGCCGCGCGATCCAGTCGACGGCGCGCCGGAACTGTGCGGGCGTGAGCGCACCCTCGTGCTGGCCGGCGATGCGCTTGCGGTCGCAGTGCCGGCAGTAGGTGGCGCAGGTCGAGGAGACGAGCAGCAGCGCGCGGTCGCCGTAGCGGCGGATGAGCCCCGGCACCGGCGTATGGGTCCCCTCGTCCATCGGGTCGAGGCTCTGGAACGTATGCTCCGCGATCTCCGCCGCCTGCGGGACGGCGAGGCGGAAAAGCGGGTCGGCATCGTCAGGGCGCCGGATCAGACCGGCGTAATAGGGCGTGATCGCGAGCGGGAATTTATCCGCGGCCGCGGCGATGCCGGCGGCGCTCGCGCCGAGGGCGGGAAAGCGCGCGACCAGTTGGGCTACGGAGCGGATGCGGTGGCGCAACTGCCAGTGCCAGTCGGCGGCGCAGGGCCCCGGGCGCGCAAGCGGCTGCACCGTCATCCGTGTTTCTCGGCGGTTCGCTTGATGACGACGCAACGCTTCGCCGGAGTGGGCGGAATGCCGCCCTCCACGGTGATCGGGACGGTCGCCGCCTTTTCCTTTTTACGGGCGCGCTGCTCCTCCGTTTCCGGCGGGCCAGGAATCTGGAGCAGCGTGCGGCACCCCGGACACAGCACCTTCATGCCGGCCATCTTCAACGGCGCTTCGATATTCTGGTCGCAGACCGGGCAGTCGAAATTAAGGTCGGGCACATTCACCTGACACCTTCACGCTCAACGGATAAACCGGATACACATGGGATAGCGGTAGCACACGCCTTCGTTGGCCTTGATCGTGGCGATGATGACGAAGACGAGGTCCAGAATCGAGAGCACCACGATCAGGGCGATGCCGATGCCGCAGACAAAGATCAGCGGTATGGAGATCAGATAGCCGATCAACATCGTCAGCTGGAAGTTCAGCGCTTCCCGCCCCTGGTCGTGCACCAGGCCGTATTCCTCGCGCTTGATGAGCCAGATGAGGAGCGGGCCCAGGACCGAGCCGAACGGGATGACGAGCCCGCTCAACGTGGACAGGTGGCAGAACATGGCCCACATCCGCTCGTCCTTCGGGCCGTGCACCTTCAGCGGTTGCGGCCCTGGCGACGGAGCGGACGGCGGCATGGGCGGAGGAGGCGGTGCGAACGGCGGCGGTGTTTGATCCGGTTCCATATTTCACCTCGTTCTTATGAACTCACAGCTTCATCAAACGTGGTCTCCGGGCGCCCGCGCGACACCGCCGCCACCCGGCCGCTTCAGCCGATGGCGGCCTCGAGCCGCGCCGGCAGCTCGGCGATGTTCACGCGCACCTGCTGCATGCTGTCGCGTTCGCGCAGCGTGACGGTGCCGTCTTCCAGGGTCTGGAAGTCCACCGTGACGCCGAACGGCGTGCCGATCTCGTCCTGCCGGCGGTAGCGCCGGCCGATCGCGCCGGTGACATCCCAGAACGCGCTCCAGCGCTGGCGCAGCGTGTCGAAGACGCCGCGCGCCTTGTTCACCAGGTCCGGCTTGTTCTTGAGCAGCGGGAAGACGGCGACCTTGATCGGCGCGATGCACGGCGCGAACCGCAGCACGGTGCGCAGCTCGCAGCCCTGCGGCTGCGTCGGCTTGTCGTAGTCCACCGGGATCGGCTGCGAACCGGCGACGTCGCTGGTCGGCACCCATTCCTCGTGGAACGCCTCGCACAGCAGCGCGAGCGCGATGCGGTCGGTGCCGGCGGAAGGCTCGACGACGTGCGGGATGAACTTTTCCTTGGTGTCCTGGTCGAAATATTCCATGGACTTGCCGCTGAACTGCTGGTGGCGGCTGAGGTCGAAATCGCCGCGCGCCGCGATGCCTTCCAGCTCCTGCGTGCCGAACGGGAAATCGTAGAGCACGTCCACGCAGGCGCTCGCATAATGCGCGAGCTCATCCTTGCCGTAGACGTAGCGGTGCAGATGGCCCTCCGGCAGCCCGATCCGGCCGTACCACTTGAGCCGCTCGGCGACCCAGTACTCGTGCCACTGCGCGTCGGTGCCGGGCTTGACGAAATATTCCAGCTCCATCTGCTCGAACTCGCGCGAGCGGAACGTGTAGTTGCGCGGGTTGATCTCGTTGCGGAACGCCTTGCCGATCTGGGCGATCCCGAACGGCACCTTGACGCGCGAGCAGGCCAGGACGTTGTTGTATTGGGCGAAGATGCCCTGCGCCGTCTCCGGCCGCAGGTAGGCGACCGTCGAGGTGTCCTCCTGCGGGCCGACGAAGGTCTTGAACATCAGGTTGAACGCGCGCGGCGGCGTGATGTCCTTGGAACCGCACGCGGGGCACTTGGCGCCTTCCGGCAGCCGCGGCTTCTTGTTCTCGTCGAACTCCAGCTTCAGGCCGAGCTCCTCGCACATCTGGTCGGCGCGGTAGCGCTTCTTGCAGGCCTTGCAATCCACCATCGGGTCGGTGAAGCCTTCCAGGTGGCCCGAGGCCTCCCACGTGCGCGGATGCTGGATGATCGCGGAGTCGAGGCCGACGATGTCCTCGCGCTCGTGGACCATCGCCTTCCACCAGGCGTCCTTGATGTTCCGCTTGAGCTCGGCGCCCATGGGGCCGTAATCCCAGAAGCCGTTCAGGCCCCCGTAGATTTCCGACGTTTGAAAGATGAACCCGCGCCGCTTGCAGAGCGAAGCCAGCGCTTCCAGTTTGTTATTTTTATCCTGTGCACTCATAGCCGCGCATCGTGCTTGAGCCGCCGCGCAGGGTCAAGCGCGAATACGCCCCGGTTGCCGGCTGCGCGGGGCACGGGCAGAAGGCAGCGCTGCGCTCATGCAGGTGATAAGCGGCGGGACGCCGCTGCCACGAAAATCGGATTTCGACAGAATCATTTACGGCAGAATCATAGGGAGGATAGGCTGGGGTTGTTTGGCAGGATCGTTCGGGTGTGGTGGTGCGGCAGATGCCTTGTGGCGGCAGGCGGCCCGCCTGCCGGTGAGTCGGGCGTCCCGCCCGACCAGCCGTCGACCTGCCCCACCCCGTTGCCAGCGATAAGCGGCGGGACACCGCTGCCACGAAAATCGGATTTCGACAGAATCATTTACGGCAGAATCATCAGGAGCACCGTGTACGGCCGGATCAGGCTCCACCGGCCCGTCACCAGCGATAAGCGGCGGGACGCCGCTGCCACGACGCCGGAAAAGCAAACCGCCGGATTCCCCTTGGTCGGGAAAATCCGGCGGCACGTCAGCCAACCCGGCGGCTCAGAAGTAGTAGCTCAGCCCCAGCTCGATGCGGGCGTTGGTCTTGCTCGTGGCGCCATCCCGACGCTCATAGACATCGCTCGTCGCGGCGGAAATCACGAGGTCCGTCGTGATGGCAAACTGGTCGGTGACGAAGAACTTCAGGCCACCATAGACATCCAGGTTGAGCGCATTCTTGACGTCGCTGTCCTGCTTGGTCTCGATCTGGTGCGTGGTCGAGTTGACGAACATCGTCGAGTTCACCACCTTGGTGTGCTGGAACGTGATCGCGGCGCCGACGAAAGGCACGACCACCGGCAGGTCGAGTTCGAAGTTGTATTCCGCCTTCGGGCCGAAGCCGAAGGTGGTGACGGCATCGTTGTGCTGCACGTTGATGACGCCGCCGACCTCGAAATAGTCCATGATGAAATAGCCGTAGCCGACGCGCAGGTGTTCGTTGACGCCCGCGGCGCTCTCGAAGTCGATGCCGCCGTTCAGGGCGAGCGACTGGGTGTCGGCACCCAATTTGACGGCCTGGCTCTGGGTCGTAAAACTCAACACGGCCGCGATCAAGATCAATGCTTTTTTCATTTTTTTCTCCTGCTGTACTGAATTTGCGGGGGCTTATCTCCCAAATTTCGGGGCGCAACGCAATGCAAATTTCTACCCTTTTACGGCGGCGGCATCCGGCGCAGCTGCAGCAGCGCCTCGACGTGGTAGGAGTGCGGGAACATGTCCATCGGCTGCAGGCGCGTAACCACATAGCCGGCGTTGAGAAAGAGCGGCAGGTCGCGCGCGAGGGTCGCCGGGTTGCAGGACACATAAAAGAGATGGGGCGCCCCGGCGGCCACGATCTTCGCCGCCGCCTGCGGGAGCAGGCCGCTGCGCGGCGGGTCCAGGACGACCAGATCCGGCGCGCTGGCAAAGACCGCGTCCGGCGCCTTTTCGACGTCGGCGGCCAGCCACTCGATCTCCGGCAGGTTGTTCCGCTGCTGGTTGCGCCGCGCGGCCTCGACGGAGGCGGGATGGGTTTCGACGGCGATGACGCGCCGGCCGGCGCGCGCCAGATGGAAGGCGATCGGCCCGGTGCCGGCGTAGAGATCGAGCACGACGCGCGGCTGGATCTCGTCGGCCCACTGCGCCAGCAGCGCGAACATCCGCTCCGCCTGGAGCGTGTTGGTCTGGAAAAATGTCGTCGGGCCGACCTCGAACGTCAGGCCGTTGAGCTGCTCCTCGATCAGGCCGGGGCCGCTCAGGACCTCGACGCGCTCCAGCCGCGCGGCGTTGTGCAGCGGCGGGCTGATGCCCAGCAGGACGGTGGTCGCGAGCTCGCCGAGGACGGCGGGCAGCTCGGCGAAGGCCGGATGCGCCGCGGTCGCGGTCAGCATCACCATGCGCTGGCCCGTGCGCTTGCCCTCGCGCACGGTCAAGTCGCGCACCAGCCCGACCTTGCGCCGCTCGTCGAACGGCGGCAGGCCGCGCGTCCGGGCGAACTCCAGCAGGCGGCGGACGATCTCCTGCGCCTGCGGCGATTGCAGGCGGCATTCCACGGCGGAGACACACGAGTAAAAGTCACCGCGCCGGTGCATGCCGAGGACCGGCGCATCCACCGGCCCGCCGAAGGAATACACCATCTTGTTGCGGAAGAAATAGGGGTCGTCCATGCCGAGCACCGCGGCGACTTGGGCCGTGACCTCCGGCCAGGCGTGCAGCGCCTCCAGCAGGAAGCCGCGCTTCTGCTCGAGCTGCGTCGCATAATCCATGTTGAGCAGGCTGCAACCGCCGCACGTCCCGAAGACGCCGCAGCCGGGGTCGCAGCGGTGCGGCGAGGCCTCCAGCAGCTCCAGCACCCGCGCGAAGGCGTAGCGGCGCTTGCGCCCGGTCAGGGCCACCCGGACGCGCTCGCCCGGCAGCGCGCCGTCCACAAAGATGACATAGCGTCCATGCCGCGCCAGGGCGCGGCCTTCGAACACCGTCTTCTCGATCGTCACTTCCAGTTCGTCGTTCATGATTTTCAGTTTCGCGCAGAGAATACTTGCCCCCGCGGCCGAAAGCGAACAAAGTCTGCACATGAAATCACCGCCGCCGCTCGACGTGCTCTTTGAAGACGATGTCCTTCTGGCCCTGAACAAGCCGGCCGGCCTGCTCAGCGCACCTGATCCGCGGGACAAGGACAGCGACAACCTGGTACAGCGGATGCTGGCCCGGGGCTACGGCGACTTCCACCACATCCACCACCTCGACAAGGACACCAGTGGCATCGTGCTCTGCGCCAAACAGCCCGAGGCGTGGAAGCGCCTGTTCGGCTGGTTTGCCAGCCCCAAGATCGTCCGGCGCTACCTCTGCATCACCCGCGGCGTGCCCCCCGAGCAGGACTTCACGCTGGAACTCCCACTCGCGCCCAATCCCCAGGGGCGCGGCCGCATGATGGTGGCCAAGCATGGCCGCACCGCGCGCGCGGCCTTCCAGATCCTGGAAGTCTTCCGGAACTACGCCCTCGTCGAGGCCCGCCCGGAGACCGGCCGCCACCACCAGATCCGCGTCCTGCTCGCCTCCAAGGGCACCCCGCTGCTCGCCGACCCGTTCTATGGCGACGGCAAGCCGCTGCTGCTCTCGACGCTCAAGCGCAACTTCAAGATGCCGCGCGAAGGCGAGCGGCCGCTGATCGCCCGCGCCGCGCTCCATGCCGCCTCGCTCGAGTTTCCGCACCCCGTGACCGAGGCGCCGATGAAAATCGAAGCGCCCCTCGCCAAGGACTTCTCCGTCGCGCTCAAGCACCTCCGCAAATACGTCGGCCGCTGAGCGCCGCACGACCGGAGCCAGCCGACCCGATGCCGCAACCATCGGACTCCAGAGCCTCAGGCAAAAGCCCTTGTGGCATGGGCGTCCCGCCCATGCAGCACGGCCTGAGGCCCGTGCCACCTCAAATCAACCCACTGGCCAGTGCCTTCCAGCCCCGCTGCCACAGCAATGGAAAAGCTCCGCACAGCAGTTGGAGGGCGGCGTGTCACGCCGCCGGGTGACTGCGGTGGCTTTAGCGAGGTCCTCCACTCGGATTTCGACAGAACCATTGACGGCAGAATCATCAGGAAAACCGTTTACGGCCAGATCAGGCCCCACCGGCTGTCACCAACGATAAGCGGCGGGACGCCGCTGCCACGAAAATCGGATTTCGACAGAACCATTACCGGCAGAATCATCAATAAGAAAAGGCCGTTCCCAGGGAAGGGAACGGCCTGCACTCGACGGCTGATGCGACAGATCCATTTACGGCCACATCATGCGCCATCGGCTTTCGCACCCGCCCCACCCTTGGAGCGGCGGCGAAATTTCCAGAGGAGATAGAGGAACCGTGGATTGCCGACGAGGTAGCGGCGCCAGAGCCGGCGCGGCTCCATGCCCAGACGGAAGATCCATTCGAGGCCGGTGCTCATCATCCAGCGGGGCGCCTGCCGGACCTGGCCCGAGTGGAAGTTGAACGCGGCTCCGACGGCGAGCAGGACCTTCGCCTGCAGGCAGTCGCGGAATTTGGCGACCCAGAAATCCTGCCGCGGCGTGCCCAGGCCGCACCAGACGATGTCGGCCCCGGAAGCATTGACCTCGGCGATGACGCTTTCCTCCTCGGCCGGGGTCAGGCAGCGGAACGGCGGCGCGTAGCGGCCTGCAATCTTCAACTGCGGGAAGCGTCCCAGCAGTTTCTTTTCCAGTTGTTCCAGCACCTCCGGCGTGCCGCCGTAGAAGAAGTGGCGGTAGCCGCGCGTCTGGCCGTAGTCGCAGAGGGCCAGCATCAGGTCCGGGCCATAGACGCGCTCGGCTTTCAGGCGGTGGTGCCGGCCGAGCCAGACCAGGGGCATGCCGTCGGGCACGGCCAGTCCGGCGGCATTGATGAGCTCGGCCATCTTGGGATCGTCCACACACTGCAGCATCGTGTCGGTCGTGCAGAAGTGCACGTCGCGATGTTCGCCGCGTTCGATCCAGCCCTCCACCTGGCGCAGCACGTCCGGGATGGAGGTCGCGGCGATGCGGGTGGCGAGGACAGGGTATCGTTCCGGCGCGCTCCCCGGCGCACGCGGTTGTGCCGCGGCCGGCAAGGGGTAGGAGCGCAAGCCGAGCAGCTGCAGCAGGATCTCGCAGACAAAACGGGGGTTGTCCCGGAAATAGCGCCGCCACAACCGCGGCTCCTTGATGAGTCGGTGCAGCCACTGGAAGCCGGACTTGCGGACCCAGAGCGGCGCTTCGCGTTTGAGACCGGCGTTGACGTCGAACGCATAGCCGACGGCGCACAACACGTGGGCGTTGATGCGCTCGAGGTGTTGGCGCATGAAATAGATCTGCCGGGGCGTGCTGAGGCTGATCCAGAAAATGTCCGGCCGGGCCGCGTCCACCTGCTCGCACAGCGCGGCGAGTTCCGCTTCCGTGAGGTCGCGGAACGGCGGCGTGTAGGTGCCGACCACCTGGATGCCGGGAAACTGTTCTTCCATCTTCAGCTTGAGCTGCACCGCCACGCCATCCGCGGCGCCGAAAAAGAAATGCCGCCAGCCCTTGTCCGCGGAATAGCGGCAGACCTCGCGCAACAGGTCAGGACCATAGACCCGGTCGATGCCGGCAAAACCAAAATGCCGGCCCAGCCATACCAGCGGCATGCCGTCGGGCGTATTCAGGAAAGACTCGTTGAGCACTTCGCGCAAATAGGGATTGCGGAGCGCCTCCATGACGCCGGCGACGCCCAGCGCGTGCGAGAAGACCTTGAGCTTGTGCTCGATGGCGTACCGAAAGGCCTCGACGGCGGCATCCATGTTGATGGCGTGCGTCCTGACGCCCAGCACGCTGAAGGCAGGGATGGGATGGGTGGTTTGGGTCATGTGCTCAACTTTCTAATGCAATTCAAGCCGGGTGTTGGTCAGGATCTCGCGCACCGCGCACAGCACCTGCTCCATGCCGATGGCGCGGATACAGGGTTGCTCAGGACGGACGCACGTCTTTTGCAGACAAGGGTTGCAGGTATACCGCACGTGCAGCCAGCGGTCCCGGGCCCCGCGGGGATGCCAGAGGTCCACATCGCCGGGACCAAACAAAGCCAGGACGGGCGTTCCCAAGGTGTCAGCCATGTGCATCGGCCCGCTATCCATGCACAGCACCAGGCTGGCCCCGGCAAGCGCGTCCTTCAGCCCCGGGAGTTCGGTGGTGCGGCAAGCGACAGGGGTTTCCAGCCGCCCGACGATCTCGTTCAGCAGCGCGGCCTCGCCGGCCCCGCCGATCAACTCCACCGCCATGCCGGGCAGCAGGCGCAATTGTGCAATCAACTCCGCCCACTGCACCGCGGGCCAGCGATTGTATGCCCACCGGGCACCGGGATGGATCAGGATGACCTGTGGGTGCGGCGTGTCTTGCACAACGGCGCGACCGGCCACGGCGGGCAGCTCCCGTCCAAAGGTCGGAAACACCAACGGCGGCGGAGTCACCTGCAGATAACGCGCCACCAGTTGCCGGTTCATGTCGTACCGATGCAACGCGGCCTGTTCCGGGGGCAGCTCCCGGTTCGAAGAGACGCTGCTCGTGCCCGCCGGCGCCGGGGCCTTGTCGAACGCCTGGGTCAGCAGCAGTCCGCGCACATCCAGGTTGGAGTTCAAGTAATTGCGATAGCCGACCCGCCGTCGGCAGCCCGCCAACACCAGCAGCAGCTGGCTGCGGATTTCGCTGCGCGTATCGATCCCCAGCTCGGGCCGGAGCGCGCGCAGCCGTTGCGCCGAGGCCCAGACCGCGCGCCAGTCGGCCCAGCTGCCCCGCTTATGTCGGGACAAACGGGACCAGGGGAAAGGCGCCGTTTCCACCCGGGCCACGCGCGCATCGCCGGCATAGAGGTCCGCGTTCTCCTGTTTCAGCCAAAGGCAAAGCTTGTGATCCGCCAGGTGCTCACGCAACAGATCCAGCGTGACGCTGAGCGACAGGGCGTCGCCCATGCCGAAGGGCTCCACGAGCACGATCCATTTTTCGGCTGCCGCGTTGCGCCGAGACAGGCTGCGCAGCCAAGGCCAGAGCAGGACGAAGGCCAGCCCTTCGAGCAACCTGCTGCAGAAACCAGTCCGGCGTGGATAACATAACGGCATTACTTCAGCGCCTCTTCACCATGGACACGCACCACTTCAACCGGCGAGTAAGGGGGCCGCGGGAAACCTTCCTCGGGGCGCCACATCCGCATCGCTTCAGGAACCGATCCACGGCCACCTGCTTCACGATGTGACATCCGTACCGGTCGGGATCGAAGTGATCCACATCGTCAGCATTAATTTCGAGCGGCCCTGCTGCAGGGGCAGCCATTCCACCAGCCAGGCCTCGCCGCCGCGCGATTGCAGGCAAATGCGCAGTTTGCCGCTGTTGTGCTCCATTCCGTCAAATTGCTCGAAATATTTGGCGATAAACTTCCCCTGCGCAGCCGGCAACGAAAACAGCATAAAGTAGGAAGTGTTCAGCAACTCCTTCATGCTATAGCGCAAAATACCCGCTGCCGCTTCATTGGCGAAGACGATATTGCCCGAACTGTCGGAAAGAATCAGCGGCAAGGTCAAGGTCTGCATCAGCATCTGCACCCGTTCGTAACTTTTCTGCCAAAGATCCCGCTGCCAACTCATACCAATGGAGACGGCGGCCATCACGGTGAAGGCCCCAAAACGGAGCAAGGGGGTCATCTCTTCCTCGCCGCGCGGCACCAGACCCACCGCGGAGAAGAGCGCGAAAAAGACCCCGCAGGAATAGATCAATACCCACAGGGTCATCAGGCCGGGCCTGAACCGCAGGGCCATGATCGCCATGCAGATCGAGGCGAGAAACGGAGTGACCACCACGCTGCTGAGCAGCCGGTCCAACCAGACAATGCAGATCAAAGCCAGGGCGGGCAGCACCAGTTCCAACAACCAGCTGTTTCTACCCAGTATGCCGACAAGCGTTTTCTTCATACGATCAAGGCCTCTGTCCGACTCAGGTCCAGGCGGAATAGACCGACTGCATTTCGCCCAGCCAGCGGGCGCGACAAAACCGTTCCTCCAGCACCTGCCGGCCGGCCTCACCCATGGCGTGGGCCTGGGCGGGCTGGGCAAACAGCCCGGCCATCGCCGCCGCCAGCGGCTCCGGTTGGCTGGGCGGCACCACCAGCCCTGTCTGCCGGGGCTCGATCAATTCCGGGAGCGCGCCGATATCGTGGACGATCACCGGCCGGCCGTGGGCCCAGGACTCCAGCACCGTCAGGCCAAAGGTCTCCAGGCAGATGGAGGGCACGACACAAAACAGGGCCCGCTCCCATATTTTTTCCTGTTCCTGATGGTTCAGGAAGCCGGTGAAGACCACGCCGGTCAACCCGTGCTCGGCCACGTAGCGTTCCAGCGCGGGGCGCTCCGGACCTTCGCCCACGATATAGAGCGTACGATCGCGCCGGGCCAGTTGACGCCATGCCTGCAGCAGGGCCATGGCCCCCTTCTCCTGCGAAAGGCGGCCCACAAACAGCGCCGCGCCGGGACCTTCGAAGGCGGCGGGCGGACCGGCCGGCTCCAAGAAATGATGCACCACCCGGATCTTGTCCGCGGGGATGCCTGCTTCCACGTAGAGGTTTCGCTGACAGTGGCTCAGCGTGATCCACTGGGCGACTTTGCTGAAAGTACCCATGCGTTGAATATGCCGGGTGATCAGCCCCATGTACCCACTGATCAGGCGGCTCTCCTGCCAGCAATGGGTCCGGAAAGCCGGCCAGAAGTTCCCATGCAGGCAGCGCGTGCAAATCCGGCCATGATTCAGAAACAGGCCATTGACACAGCTCAGTCGATAATTGTGCAGGTAATGCACCAGCGGGATGCCGCGCTGGAAGGCCAGCGCGTAGACCGCGGGCGACATCACGGGAAAGACATTGTGGATTTGCCAGATATCAAAACGGCCCGCCATCTGGTAGCGCTCCAGTTGGCGGACCACCGGCCAATTATAGAGGGCCTTGAGCGGCGCTTGAATCCGTCCCCACAGATCCGCGCCCAGAATCTCCGAACTGGAGGTGAGGAAGTATTCCACGTCGTGCAACGCCTGGAGCGCGTCGCCAATGCGGTAGACGCTTCCCTCCTCGCCGCCAAAATGCAGGTAGCGGTTAAAGATCTGTAAAATGCGTAGACGCTTCATGATTGATAATAGATAACGACATCCGCCCCACCCAGCCGAAAATAATACGCCCTCAGGATCAAAGACGAGGGCCAGCACCCAGTATACCGGCCCGAGGTCAGGTCCGGGAAAAACTCAAGAGCTACATTCCCTTCAAGAAAGCACGGGTGCTAGCCGTTAAACTACCGTAACTTCTTTCAGATTACGAGCAGACCGGCTCTACTGCTCGGTTGCGCATAAAGGATAGTGCTTCATCGACGGTCATGATGAGGCAAGCGCTGAAGACGATCTGGAGCACGGCCTCCAAGTATTGGGGGGTGCAACCATACTGCGAAGGCTGTTGGCAGATAGCATGACCACAGAAAATCAGCCAGCCCGGGCGTGTCACGCATTCTTTCACCGCTCTTCTTACACCCTCCACCGGATCGCTTTCAAAATGGTTCTGGATCAAGAGCAGGTCCAATTCTGACAGGTGCCGATTGACCCCGGTGTAGGTCCCTCGACTACTGTGATTAGCGGCCCATGCGCCACTTTAGGTACAACGTGACCTAGCCGCCGGGATAGCAAAGTGCTGAAACGCATAGCCCGGGATGAACTCTCGCATGCGACTGCGGTTCTGCAGGATTTCTTCTTCAAAGTTAGCCAAGTCCGTCTCCCTCGCACCCACATGTGAAAAAGTATGACAGGCAAGTTCGTGGCCACCAGCCAGCAAGGTGGCGAGATCTTCACGGGTAAAACGAGGGCACTGCGTAGCATGTGCCGTGCCCATCAGGCCGAGTGTCAGACAATATCTCCCATGAGCGCCGTAGCGTTGCAGCAGGGGGCCGCCATTCAACAGGTCGGAGCGAGGCGATCGGCCACTCCAACGACAGACGGAGGTGGAGCCGAAAAAGATATTGATAAATACGCGAACTCCAAGCGTAGAAATCTTTCTTCGAAGCCCCGGGCCGGAATGACATCCCCTCCGATCACCAAAGCGCCGCACGCAGTGCGGCCGCTTGTGACCTGTCACGCCCTCGTTGGATGTCTGTCATAGTCATCCGATAGTGATCAGAATGCTCAACTAGCTAGCCCTTGGGCTTCCCTCCCAACCACGTCACTGCGCACGAAGCGGAGTTTGCCTCGTTCCTGAGGAATCTCTCGGACGGATTCCAACCGCACGGTGACGACCGGCCCCGTCAAATCTGCTAGCTTGCACCGCACGGCCTCCAGTCGGACAGCGAGCCCTGCATAATCAGGGTTGGGGATCACGCGGATGGTGATGCTATAGTCGGCTGCTTGATGTACTTGAAACTGTCGCACCGCGTCTGGCGTGTCGTCAAAAATCGTGGTAAGTAACTCGCCACTAATCACACCACCGTCGGGCAACAAAACCCGGTCGGAAATGCGCCCCTGCACCTTGTCCATTAGCGGAAGGCCACGCCCACAGGAGCAACGTCTGGCCAAGGCACGACCACGGTCGCCATTCAGATAGCGAATGATTGGGAACAATCTGCTGTCCAGATCCGTGATAGCCACGGCACCGTATTCACCATCAGAACACGCCCGACCCGACTCGTCTAAAAAATCTATCCGACGACGATCCTGGAACATGTGCAAACCTTCGCGGGTCGGGCATTCGGCCGCCAGATAAAACACCTCGCAACAGCCATACTGGTCATACACCGGCGCATGGAAGGCGGCCTCTATCCGATGCGCCTGAATCCGTGTGAAGGGCGACGAGGTCAACCAAATGGCTCGGGGCGCATGCACCGTTAAGTTTTGGGACAAGACAAACTCGGCAAGGCGGTCAACCCCACCTACGTAACCGTGCAAGAGCGGCGGCTGCAGACGGTCAAAATCCTGCAAAAATGCCCTCATGGCATCCCCTGTCAGATGTGCTGCGTCGAGCATCAAGCGACGCCCCGGCCAGTTGATCACACCTTCGCGCAAGCGAGACCGCCACGATGTCCGGGTTTCTCGATAGACTGAGGCCCAATCACTCTCCGGCCCCAATTGCCACCAAGCCAACATGCGCCAGAGCAAAGCCGCTCGCGGTGCCCGCTTAACATGAAAGACGGTCAGGGGCTCGCCGGTTGTGCCCCCAGTGGTTATCGTATTGAAGTCGCGAGAAAGCCGGGCTTCGTCCGACACCATTTCGAAGCGATAATCTCGAATATCACGCTTGGTTAGCACAGGGACAAGGTGAAAATCCGACTGCTCGCGAAGATCTTCGGGGTGAAAACCAATCTGATCGAACCGATTCCGATAGAAAGGGACATGTTGATAAGCGTATGCCACTAACTCACGAGTCTGCCTCCAATTGTCCGCTTCGATTTCGTCGGGCGAAAGGCGTTCCACCCGCATCGCGCGCTCGTAAGCGGCGCAGGTACCCGGCTTCAGGCTTTCATATTTCAGCCTGTACAGTCTGCTATTCATACTGATCCGTTTCATTCGGGCTCTGCGAGTTCTTGAGCGCAACCCGCTGCAGATGTTGATCGATTCAATAGTCAGCCGTTGCAGGTAGATAAGTTTAGTACACGCATTGATGCACCCAGTTCATTAGGTGTTCCGCCAACACTGTCCGGCATGTTCCACGATAAATGGCCGTCGTTCACTTGCCACTTCGCTGGCATAAATAGCATATTTAACGGTGCCGCCTTGGCGATAGCAGCCGTAAAGAAGTTTCTCCGCCCATCGCAAAGTGATCCACAACGGACGTCCCCAGCGAATCCAAGGTGGAGCGCCTACAATCCATTGCCCTTCCTCCTGCTTGGCGCGTGCCGTGGTTGCCAGATTCTGTCCGGTCTGCGTAAAACAAGCCAAGTACTTGTGGAGATGAAAAGTTCGCATACCCCGGCGCAGCATCCGCACGATAAGTTCAGCATCACCCGCCGCACACCAGCGCGTATCAAAGCGCAAGCCTTCGTCAAAAAAGCGCCGCCGAAAGAACATGGTACAAGAAGGTACGTAAAGATGTGTCGCCAGAATATAGGGCCAGCGCAGCGGCATGGACTTGCGATAGGCAATCAGGGATCCATCAGGGCGGATCAAGAGCATATCGCCAAAGACAAGATCCACCGCTGGGTTCTGTGCGAACACCTGCGCCACCTCGGCCAGGGTGCCGGGCAGATATTGCTCGTCGCAGTTCAGCCAACACAGGACCTCCCCGGACGCCCGGCCCCACCCCTTGTTGATGGCGTCATACATCCCACGATCAGGCTCTTGGATCAACCGCGCGTGCGGATAGGCCCGACACACGTCCGCCACATCGGTGCCGGAACAGGCGTCCTGAACAATGTGTTCGACCTCCACACCGGCCTGGTCGGCGACCGACGCCAAGGCCCGCCGGAGCCAATCCGGCTGCTTAAAACTAGGGGTAATTACTGATATTTTCATGGTCACGAAGGAGCAGGAATTACAGCGCGGATCCAATACCGCGCGCTACAAACTACAATCGCACATGTTCACACGGCTTGCCACGGAAGGTCTTTAATCAGCGGCCAGTTCTTGGCGCGGGTGGCCGTGCTGAAGGGATCGTTGACGCAGGCAGCCGGCGTGACCTCCGGCAGCAACTCATCACCGAGGCCGTTTTTAACAAAAAATGCGTTGAAGCCAAATCGATGCGTGCCAACCAGCCGATAGCCTTTTTCCCGTCCGAGTTTGCTCATCGCGGCCAGGGAGGCACCGCGAAAGTTTTCCGATTTGCAGACAAACTGAGGGTCATAAGGGACCGTGAGCGCTTGATCCGGAGGGATGGGGTTGTGGGTTTCGCAGACGACTACCCTCGGGCTGATCGCGCTGATGCCTTTCCACACCCAATAATCCATGCCATCGATATCCAGGCTCAACAAATCAATCGGGCCGGAAACGCCTGCATCGGCAATGATCTGGTTTACATTTTCGGCCGTGACCCAGGCCTTGGTAAACACCGGAGGTGCCGCAAAGGTGTCTTTGTTTCGCGAATAAAACTGCCGGGCCATTTGCACGTTGCGCTGGTCACCATCAAAAAGGAAGCCCCACCAGCCGTGATTGATGATCAGGTTGGCGGCATTGCACTCGCGTCCGTTGCCGGCACAGATCTCCACACACTTGCGGTTGGTTGTCCCAATCAGCGCGAAAATAAACAACAGGATGCCATCCTCTTCGAACTGAGAATATTTTCGAAAACCCACATCCAGGAAAGAAGGTAGCTTCTCGCGGCCCTCCAGCGCCATCCGGCGCCAATTTTGCATCAGGACTTGTTGCGCCACGGACTCATCCCCTTGGAAACGCAAACCCAGTTCCGGTTCCAAGGCATCGACAACAAACCGGGAGAGTTTCCCCAAATATTTAGCTATTATTCTTCTCATGTAGCCTTTCTCTCATCCTAACCACGCCCTGTGTCCAAGTTGTCACCGCGCTTGGCCGGTACACCCGGTGCCGGCCTCCGTGCCACTAACCCACGAGTTCAGGCCGGCACCGTGAACTCGACCAAAATCGAATCCACGCCGCCCAACTTATGCTTCCGGCTGCGCTGGACAAAACGCCACCAGAGGGCCGCAAATTGCGGTGCCCTTTTGAGCATATTGCCCAACACTTCCAAGCGGGGAACGTGCATCAGCGGCCCATATTTATTCACATGGAAGGCAATTCGTACTTGCAGGAAAACACACGGGGCAGGCGTGTAATACCGCATTTCAACTCCCAATATTTTGGCGAGCCCGCGGTAGGCCGCCAGATTCCAGCGCGTCATGTGGTGCGGCGGATGGTTTAGCACATCAAACCATTCGGATTCCACGAGCATGGGTGAATAGGGCGTGCTCAAAAACACACGCCCTCCTGGACTGGCCACGCCGAGCAATTCACGTACAAAGGCCACCGGGTCGCTGACATGCTCCAGACAATGGAAAGCTGTAACCACCGGAAACTCCTGAGCGACCATAAACCCGGAGGCCAAAGCGCTGGCGATGGTGCCACAACAGACCCGGAAGCCCTGGGCTCGACAGGCGAGAATGGCCCGCGCATTCAGATCGAGGGCGTACTTCCGCTCCGGCGGAACAGCGGCAAGGCCTCGTAAGAAATCGCCTTGCCCGCAGCCGACGTCGAGCACCTTGAAAGCGGACTGCGCCACATCAGCCGGGCCCAGCAGGCGCTGAACTGCGGCATATTCCCATCGATCTTGAGGATAATAGCCCGCAAAACTGCTGACCCACTTATAAAAGTCATCGTTCCCCGGCAGCAACGGCCAACTGAACTCCAACCCCGTCTCCAAGCAGCGCCAGAGCGAGTAATCCGTTTCCACAAGGCCGTCCGGCGGAGTGGCGCCAAAGTAGCTCGCCAGTTGCTCCCGTAAAAAGGGCGCGGGCAAATCACGGATTTTTTCCGGTGGTTGTTGGCTTAAGGGGGAAGTTACATTCATTTTAAATCCAAGATGACTGACGACTGACCCATGTCACAGCGAGCCGGGGGATGTGACACCCGATGCGGCCCGTTTGCGTGTTGTCACCGGCGGAGACCCGGTTATGCCCCACCTGCAGTATTTCGAGGAAACCGCGCCCCGCGCTAAGAGCCCGACGTTTCTCACGAGCCATGCGGAATTTTGGCCCCAAGCTACGCACATATGGAACTATCTTCATTTGAGTTCTTGATTAACGGCGAGCTTAGCTTTCACAGTTTCCCAAACCAACTCCACATCTACCCGCGCTATGCAGGGCACCGGTTGCCGTTCTTTCGAATCGTTAAAAAGGCAGCGCCAATTGCAACCGAAGCAGGGCATGGGGTGGATCACACAGGACGGATTGGGAGCATCGGAATCATCGGGCAATTTATAGGGCAGGAATTCGCCATAACGGCCGCCGCCAAGGATGCACACCGTCGGCGTTTGAAAAGCGCCACCTATATGAACCGCACCCGTGTCATTGGATAAGAGAAACCTTGCCCTTCGTATCAGTTCGGCAAATTGAGACAGAGATAGTTTCCCGGCGCAACTCTGCACACAACCCCCGGCCATCCGGCAAACGTCGTCACACAAAACCGCATCGTTCCTGGAACCCGCCACCCAGCCCGACCAACCTGTCTCATCATGTAACCGGCGGCCGATTTCGGCGAACGCTTGTGCGGGCCAGCATTTTCTTGCGGAACTGGCCGCGGGGAACAGCACAAAATAGGGTTGATCAGGGAGCAGAGTAGCCTCCCCTGTCACGTTCAACTTGGGGAGCAGGGGCAGCAGGGAGGCACCGTTGTGCGCACCCAACGCCTGCAAAAAAGTCCAATTATGTACATTCACGGCCTTGCCGGCGTAAGTCCGTTGCACCAGTTGCGTATATAAAGCATCGTCCTGGACTTGACGCCGCAGGCCTCTTCTTTCCCGTGCCCAACCAATAACTTGGAGGGCAGGTATCGCACGCACCACGGCTTCGCTTGTATCATGGAACTGATCCCGATGTACTACAGGATGCAATATGATGGCAGGTCGTAGTTGGCCAAGCCGGCCAAGTATCTTCATCCGATAGAAAAAACGTCTGCGCAGGGAAAATGTGTCCACAGGGATGACCTGGTCGAAATACCCCGTGCTCTCGGCCAGATTGGTAAAAACCTGACTGGCAGCAAGAATGATTTTTCTTGGCGCATACAAGTCCCGCAAACAGCGCGCGGTATCGCACCAGATCACAAAATCTCCAATGCCATCCGGGCGCAGCACTAATACCGGTCCATCCTCCCGCGGCGGCCGCGCTACACAGGCGCGGAAGAGGTAGTCGCACGCGCGGAACACGCGGTTGCGGTGTTCAATCAACAAACTGGATAATCGCCCTAACATCATGTTTATTAAGCTTCACTCTCAGACCCACCGGAGCGCTCTTACCGTATGACGTTCACGCGCTTTTGAAAACTCACACCGACCGGCTCAGTCGTCGGCTCAGCGGCCAACGCTTTCTCGGATGCCGCCCAGCGGTGCACACAGGCAGACATGATCGCCAACAACACGGCGAGATGGACACTCTGCTGACCGCCGCCGTTGGTTAAAAAGACCACCGTTTCGCCCGTCAGTGTGCCGGTCAACACGGCCGCCAACAGCCGGCTGTCCATGTTGGCGGGGATGCGCCGCAGGAAGCGGATCAGAATATGGATATAGGCAAACAGAAAGGCCAGCGCCGCCGGCAAGCCGGACTTCGCGGCCAACGTAATCAGGCCGTTATGATAACCACCCGACAGCGCATTAGATGCTTTGATACCCTCCACACCGCCTTGGGCGACCGCCGCTACGATTTCGTCAAAGCTGAAGACCCATCCTGAGCCGAGCAGCGGATGGCTACGCATATCCTCCTTGGCCCGGGCCCAGAGGTCGGCGCGAAAGGAAAACTCCCAGCCGTACTCGCCGGGATCCCTGTTCAGCATGTTTTCAGGATTGATCGCCCGCAGCGTGGAGAGCGTGCGACGCATGCTCTCCGGTATTTTATTTTCCGGCAACGCTATGGCCACCAGAAAAGCGCCCAGCAAGATGGTCATGATCATAAACCAATAGCGGTAGCGAATCCGGAAAATGACGCCCACAAAAAAGATCATAAAGATGGCGATGTAAGGACACGCCCGATAGGCGGCATAGAATGATGCGGACAAAACGACCAGGGTGGCACCCAGGACTGCGAAGACGGTCGTTTTCCTGAGCATCCAGCGCTGCATGGTCTTGCCCAGCAGGTAGGCGAACATGGGAAAGCCCGCCGACCAAAAAATACTGAGGAAAATACGATCAACGCCATACAGCAAACGCGTGCCTACCATATTCGAACTAAACCAGATCGACGCCCAGAGGAACCAGCGAGTGGCCACCACCTCGTCCCAATCATAGCGGGCGAGCATCACCGTGCCCCAATACATCCAGCCGGCGATCACATAATAGATCATCTGACCCAAACCGCCGGCGCCACCCAACCGGGCCGAACCCGGATGTTCGATGATCAATTGCAGCAGCATGATACAGCCGAAGAGCAGCATCGCCCGTTCGCCGGCGCAGATCCGGAAATTGAGCTTCCGCTTCAAGATGATTATCTCCGCCCACGCCAAACAAACCAAGACGGATTGGAGCACCACGCCACAGGTAAAATTATCCAACAAAGGAAAGCTGAGCGAGGCACTCCACAGGTTGCCCAAGAGCAAAATCCCCACCCAGTATTTTCGACACGTAAACAAGAGACTGAGTCCGAACAGGGTGCCCAGTGACAGCAGAGCGACAAGGGTAAAGGCGGAACCCGCGCCCGACAATTGCAGGGCACCTAACACCGCAGCGGCTATGGCGACCACCGTGGTCAGAGCCAAAATAAAGCGATTATTCATTTCGAGAACCTTTCAACCGGCTGTTGGAGCTACCAGCCCCGACCGAATCTACCATTTTTTGAAGAAAGTCACCTATCACAGGCTTGCAGAGCTGGTCATAGCAGTACTGGGAAACGAAGGCCTGGCGCGCCCTGGCCTTCATCCGCACCAATTCGTCGGTATCTACCAGTGCGGAATCTAGCGCTCCCGCGAAGGTGCCAACCTCGTCATCAGCGGCACAGAACCCAATCTGTTCTTTTTCGATGATATCACGTAGGCTCGGATTGTTTGAAGTCACGAGAGCCAAGCCCTTGCCCATATATTCAAAAAACTTCGTGGGCGCGCAATAGCGTTGGTTCTCGGTCGGGCATACGGCGTAGGCATAGTCAATCAAGCCGACATCGGCCTGGGCCAGGCATGCGATGACCGCCGCCCGGGGTTGCGGCCCCAGCAGTAGATGCGGGACGTGCGCCAACCGGACGCTGGCCGCCTTGCGCATGGCGGTTAATTCCCGTGCGTCCACATTGCTGAAAATGCCCACAAACACCAGTGCACGCTGCGCCCGTGCAATGATCTCCAACAGCCGCCCGAAGGGTTTGTCCGAATCGTTCACCGAACCGGCAGAGATGACCAACGGACGACCCAACTGGTGCGCGAGAAAATCTGCAAGGAGCCGAGGGTCGTCTACTGTATTCACATCCGCGAGCGGCAAGGTGTTCGGCAGGATCCAATAGGGTTTCGGCGCCCGCAACATTTTCGTCCGGATGACGGCGCGATGGGGTTCAACATCCAGAAAACCATCAGCCAACTGGGTGAACGCACGATAGCTTTTCCAGTAGTAATGGCCGCTGCTGGTATCCAGTTCCTGACAAAAATGGAACAGAGGTTTCCGCGGGAATAACTTCCGCCCTAGCATGACCGTCGCACTGAACTCGCCCTCGCAAACCAGGACGGCATCGCTTTGTTGGTAGCGCGGCAGATAGGCCCACAGGCGCGGATCAGCCCAGTGCCGTAGGCCTTCATTAACTTTACGGCCCAGGCCCGGCAACCGCCCCGGCGTATGTACTTGCACCGGATAAGGCAGGTTTGCATACAAGTGCCGGTTGGTTGGGGCATCCCACACGATTACATCCAACCGCACGCCGCGCTGGTGCAGGGAGTTCAGCAGGTAGTGCGTGCCCGCATACCCCCGCATAAAACCCCGCCCCGCCAAGACCAGCAGGCGCAAATTACTTTCTTTGCCATTCACCGGTTCACCGCGCCGTTTGTTTCAAGAATCCGCCGATAGACGCGGGCATATTCCGCAGCCACATCGGCCCACCGTGACAGTGGGAACTTTTGGACGAGTCCGTGCTGGCAGTGTTCATAAAACGCGCGAAGTTCCCCTGCAAAAGCCGGCTGATCAGGTTGCTGGCAATAACAGATGGCGTCGCCATAATAGGCTCGCAGATTGCGCAGCGCGCTCGCCATCACCGGCCTCTGGCACGCCAGGGCTTCCAAGATGCTCAGGGGACTAGCTTCGCTCTGGCTCGCCAACAGCACGCCTTGTGCGCCCCGGATCATGCCCGCCAGCCGCTCCCGCTGCGTGATCTCGCCCGCCCACTGCACAGAGTGCCCATCCACCAAGGATTTAAATTCGTCCACATAGGAATCGCGAGCACCGAACGGGGCACCCCCGATAAACTTGACCGGCACGTGCGCCTGCCGCGCCGCCCGGGCCACCGCGACACTGTTCTTGCGTGCGCAGATGTAGCCAATGTAGAGCAACCCCGCAAAGGGCTCGACAGATACGTTCGGATCGAAGAAAATCTCGTCCACCCCATTGGGGATGCAGTAGGTTTTTGCGGCAGTCGCCCCGAAGACCACCTGCATATATTCAGCTTCCTGATGAGTCACCGCCACCGCCGCATCGCAGGCGGGATAGATGCCAGCGCCAAAGCGGCCATAGAGGTTAGAGCCCAAGGCGCGCCGCAAGCCGCGGGACAGCCAGCGGCGCATCGGCCAACGCCAGCGCGGACGCAGCACCCCCACGGCATGCAGTTCGCTGATCACCAATTTGAAGCCCTGCTGGCGGGCCAATTGCCAATGGAAATCACTGGGCGGACGCGACCAATAATGGACAATGTCCGCCTTCTGCGCGTCCAACCGGGCGGGATCCAGCCATTCATTGACCACGCCCAGGCGCTCCAGCGCCTGGATGGTCTGCATGATTTGAACTGCATGGCCGCCCTTGGCCCACGACAACGGATACCCGATATAATGCAAAACTTTCATACGTTGTTACGCCTTGACAACATCGGACAATTGTCCCATTTCAAAAATATCGAGAAATGAGTGCGGGGTAAGATTCACGATCCGGATGCCGTGTTGTTGTGCGTACCTGAGGATGGTCAGGTAACAGCTCCACGTCTGTACCGCGCCGCGCAGCTTTTCGTAATAGGTCCACTGATCAAGACCGCGAAAAGAAGGATGACGAGTAAAATTGTTATAAAAGTGGGTGTAATTTGAGCGCGTTGCCATCCAATCATGTTCCACCCCCAACAAGTAGATCGGGTTACAGCCCAGATGGAAGGCAGTGAGCAAAGCCTCATGAATTATATTAACACCACCCGGAAGCGGATTGAGAAAATCAACCCGTTTGATTTCTTCGGATACTAAACTGGCATTATGCGGTATGAAGAAAGTTCGCTCCAAGGGCAGCAAGCTGCCTGCAATGATCCTTTCCGCATGCCCGAGCGAAGGGAAATAGGGCACATAGAAATCCGACCGGGTGATGGTTTCCACTAATTCCTTGAGGAACGTTTGGGATGTATCACTTCCATCAAAAAAGAAGTCCGGACTTAAGCAATAATGTGAGGGTTGATAGGTCTGGGCCTGGCTATGTTTATAAAAACCGTTCACACCAAACGTAATATCATCGCGAAAACCAGCAAGATTCACTTGGCCAAAGGAAGGCCCGCTGCCAAAAATAAAACAGCGCCTTCCCTGCTGGCTCTCGGCCGTCGCAAGATTTCGCTTCAATAACGCAGGCAAACCCGCGGACATATGTACCGCCATGGGATCGTTGAAACTTGCCGAATGTTCCAGCAGATGAGCCAGAGCAAGCGCACTCTTGCGATAGATACGAAGAGGGACCCACAAGGCTTTCCGAAGCGTTTGACCGTTCATTTCGCGAGGTCTCCTCGTAGAGCGTCCGAAGGCACAAGCAGTTTGCGTAGCACACGCGCAGGGATTCCGCCTGCGAGCGTGTTGGGAGGAATGTCGCGCGCAACAACCGCGCCGGCGGCGAGGATCGCCCCGCTACCCACATTGACTCCCGGCAGGATAGTGACACCCGCCCCGAGCCACGCGCCATCTCCAATCCGGATCGGGGCCGAAAGGCATGCCCCTGCACGGCGTTCCGGAGGTCCGGCCAGATGGCTGTTCGTCACAAACAGACAATTCATCCCCACCGCCACGTTGGCTTCCAGCGTAACCTTACCGCCTAAATTGAACTGACACCCTTTATTAATATAACAATCCTTGCCGATACTCAGCCCTTCCGAGAAGGGAGAGTAGCCCGTCAGTTCCACAAACCCTGCCAGGCGTGTACCCCGGCCGATACTGATCCCCATATAACGGTAGAGCATGGTCCGAATACGCATAAACGTGTATGTAGGCAACATCCGGCAGATCAAGCCCAGCGCCAAGTAACGCGGGTGGAGGCCGTTGAGTTCTTCACAAAGTATATTCCACGGATTTCTCATGCTAAGAAGCGCTGAATCGCCCCCCTGATCTGTTGGCTGGCCGCCCCCGTGCCGTAGGGATTGTGAGCCCGTGCCATGGCGCGATAGGCCGTCGGCCGGGTGAGGAGTTCCTCCACGGCACCTACAATGGACTGTGTCTTGGTGCCAACCAAACGGACCGTGCCGGCCGCAACAGCCTCCGGCCGCTCGGTGGTATCACGCATCACTAGCACCGGGCGGCCCAAACTGGGCGCTTCCTCCTGCACCCCTCCGGAATCCGTCAGGATGAGGTGGGCACGCGCCATCAAGGCCACAAACGGAAGGTATTCCAAGGGTTCTATCAAATGCACATTGTTCACCGCTGGTTTCCGACCTGCGGCGTGCCGGGCGGCAGGCCCGAGCAGGCGATAGACCGGTTCCCGGACCTGGGGATTCAGATGCACCGGGTAGACAAAGTGTACGTTCGGGAATGTGCGGGCCAGACTGGCAATCGCGCGGCAGATGTTTTCGAAGCCGCGGCCAAAATTCTCGCGTCGGTGCCCGGTGATCAGCACCACCCGCGGACCAGTTCCATCCGCCCCGGCGGAGCGGGGCTGCAACGCAGAAGGCAGGCCGGGGATGTGCGGCGGCGTTTTTTTGATCATACCCAAGGCGAGGTGCAAAGCATCGATAACCGGATTGCCGGTGACGAAGATGTGCCCCGCCGGCACCCCCTCCTTAAGCAGGTTGTCCCGGCTCCATGCCGTGGGCGCAAAATGTAGTGCCGCTAAGCGCGAGGTCAGCACCCGGTTGGCCTCCTCCGGCCACGGCGCTTCCATGTTCCATGTGCGCAGACCGGCCTCCACATGCCCGACAGGGATGTGATGGTAGAAGGCGGTCAAAGCCGCGCAAAAGACCGTGGTCGTATCCCCTTGGACCAGCACCAGGTCCGGTTTGTAGTCCGTCAAATAAGCATCCAGCGCCGTCAGGGCTCGGGCCGTGAATCCGGCCAGCGTTTGCCGGGGCCGCATCAAATTCAGGTCCACATCGGGCCTGATCGCAAAGACCGACAGCACCTGATCCAGCATGCTGCGGTGTTGCGCCGTCACGCACACGTGGCAGTGTATGTTCTCCAGTTGGCGCAACGCGAGGATGACCGGCGCTAGCTTAATCGTTTCCGGCCGCGTCCCGAAAATTATGCTGATTTTTTTCATACTGAACTCGGCACTGACGAGCGCCTCGGGTCCGAAGTCACACGCTCGGCGCGCACGGCTTTTTCTGTTTGGCCGAAGCGCGGCCATATTGGAGAATAGGCAGAGAGTAGAGCCGGTAAACCACAGCTGTTAGCAGCAAACTGCTCAGCAGGCAACCGACGATAATCAGGGCGTATTTGTATAACGATCCGTCTGCTGGCCCAAAATACTGTCTCGCCCATAGGACAATCGGCTGATGAAACAAATACAATTCGTAACTGACAATGCCGCACCAGCGGAGCCAAGGGGCGCAAAGCAACTTAGCCACCGGTTGCTGGGGATCAGCGACAAAGCAAAGCAGGCAGGCGGCAGCGATCTTCACCAGCCAGGAAAGGGCTTCGCCTGCCACCAGCTGACCGCTTTCGGGGTACACGTGCAGCCAAGCGGATCCGAGCAGGGCCAAAGGCAACAAGACCAAACCTAGTAAGCCCAGTTTCGCCCATGTTATTTTCATTACCTTGGAAGTTTCCAAGCCGGCGATGAGTACGCCCAAGGCAAAGGCGTCCAAGGCCGACGGGAAGTGTGCATTGATGATCGGGTGAATGGTATGCGACAAGCCGGTGATGCAACGGTAGCCAACCGGGACCACGAGAAAGATCAACGGCAATGCCCACAGGCAGAACTTGGCCGGTATTTTCTTCACGCAGATGAACAGCAGTGGCAAAACGATGTAAAAATGCACCTCGATAACCAGCGACCACATGACCACGTTACACTTGTCGCTGACCGGAAAGAGGAATGGTAGACCAACCAACCATTGGGCGCCGATCAGGAAACAGGACCAGTCATGCCGCGCCAGAACATAGAGGGGCGTCAACAGCACAACTGACAGGGCCAGGGGCGGATAAATTTTCCAGAAACGCCGCCAACCATAGCCCGCCGGGACCGCCTGCGCCGCCTCGGAAAATTTTCGCTTCCAAAAAGGCCATGAGAGCAGAAAGCCTGAAAGCGTAAAAAAGAGTGTCACACCACTCCCCCCCGCCATGGCCAAGCCACCAATGAACTGGCCCAGCGGACCGGCCTTGGGGTTGACGTAAATATAATGGCAAACCAAGACCATCAAGATGGCCACGCCGCGCAGTCCATCCAAAAAATCATAGTCGCGGTTGGTACTCGGGCTGACATGCCAACGATCAAGCCAGTGTGCATTCGACTGCGAAGGTGGTGTGATTTTCATAACTCGCAACTGCTTAGCTGGTGCAATCCGATACGTTTCAAACTGTTCGCAAAAAGCCTATCCGCACCTAGACTCCACAAACGGTCCACAGGGCCGGTAACCTCGTTCATAAAGACCTAGCGCAAGCGCTCGAGCCAGACCAAAGAACGGGAGCGCTGATGGTTTCCGGTCGCGGCCCGAAAGCATACTGGCTCCTCATACCGAAACCCGCCCTGTGACCCGGGCCCATTTCCCGCGCCACCGCTCCGGCAATACAGCCCCAATCGTCGCCTGCATCAGAGGTGCACACCAGCGCACGGCGGCGCCTAGGATGGTGAGATAGGCCAGCGCTGCCAAGGGAACACCGCAGAGCAACCGTACCCCCGCCGAAGACACATGGTGCCCGACCAGGGCATAGATCCCCCATAGTGCCCCGCTCGCAGCCAGCACCGGCAGCACCAACTGCATCATGGTGCCCCAGTGGAAGCGCAGCACGTGCCGCCGGATCTGGAACAGATAGAGCGGCAGCGTGCCGAGGGACGCTGCGATGGCTGACAGTATCAAGCCAGCTAACCCATGTAACTGCATCAAGGGATAGAGCAGCGCCAGAAACAACACGCAGGTGAGCCCCTGGTTGATGGTGCCCAATTGGGGGCGACCGATGGCCTGGAAAGCAATCTCGGCGGGGATCAACAGCAACATCACCAGCGCCTGCACACAGAAGAGCTGCGCCAAGGGGACGAGGGCGGCCCATTTGGCCGTCAGCAGCAGGGGGAGCAGGTCGGGAATGACGACGGCATAGCCAATACAGAGCGCCGGTGCCACCATCAGGCCCAGCACGACGGCATGCTTGAACTGCCGCTGCAAACCGTGCTCTGCATGGTGCGCGGCCGAGAACAACGGATAAGCCACCCGCCAGATCAGGCCTTGCATCTGGGAAAAAATATTCCATGAAAACACATTGGCCCGGTCGTAGAAACCCAGCCGGGTGGTGCCGACCAGCCGCGCCAGCGCGAGCGTCACCCCTTGGTTGCGGATCATCTCCACGATCGTGTTGCCCAGCAGGCAACTGCCAAACGACAGCAGCCCCTTGAGCTGGACCCACGGCAGGCGGAACCGCGGCCGATGGGGATGAAGTGCATAGGTGGTCACGACGCCCACGGCCGCCGCGCACAGCATGCCGACCAGCAGCGCCATGATGTCGCGCCAGACCAGCAGCAGGCCGATGGTCAGCACGCAGGAAACCACCGCCGGGACGATTTCGGCGATAAAGATCGGCCGAAACCGCAACTCACGTCGGAAGATCACCATACCGTTGTTGCGCCACGAATTGACGAACACGCCCAGGCAGTTCATGAACATGACGGCGACGATGCGCGGGTCCGAGGCCCAGCGGCTCAACAGCGGCGCACACGCCAGGAACAGCAGCGCGATCGCGTTGCGCCGGATGAACTCGAACGTCCAAGCGACATCCAGGTCCAGGCCGGTGACCTCCTTGCGCTGCACCAAGGCGGAATCCACGCCCAGATTGGAAACCTGATCGAAAAACGCCAGCATGGCCGAAGCCACGGCCAGCAGCCCAAAGTCGGCCGGCAGGAGCAACCGCGCCGTGACCACCGAAGAGCCCAGTCTCAACGCGTACAGGCTCAGCATGCTCATCCCGGACCAGAAGGCCGCCGAGTAAATTTTTTGTTGGCTGCTCATGTGGATGGACGCCGCTAGGCGGGCTGTCCCGTTCCGGTCACGCAGTGGTTCCACTAACGCTTTCATCGCGCGATGCCATCCTCAAGAGCTTGAACTCCGGGAACACATGCGTCGCAAAGCCCTCTTTGAATTCGGCAATATGCAACTCCTTGGATGTGGGAGGCGGCAGATCCTGAGGATAAAAGCGGGTACCGATATAATACCAGTGGAGCTTACGTCGCTGCAGTTCCTGAATGGCGGCATACTGGACCACGTGGCCCAACGGCAGATCGAACAGCTCACGATCATAGGCCGCCACGGCATACAACCCTTCGTCGCGCGATATGTGAAAAAACCCGCCGCCGACCATCCGGCCAGCCGCATCGCGCAGAAAAATAAGGAAAGCCGCGTGGTCACGGATCGCCTCCAGCTGCCGCTGCCAGCTCTCTGCCGACCGGGTCACGCGACCCGCTACGGCGCAGTGCAATTCGCGAAATTCCTGCCAGAGGGCCGCATCGGCCTCCACCATGAGGCCCACATTCCATTGCTTGGAGCCCGAAGTGATCAGCGCTTTGTAGCTTTTCCGGAAGGAAGCTTTGATCTGCGCCAGTTCCAGCGTCAAGTCGATCCACAGGCCATGCCGGACGCTGACCTTGGCGCCCCGCCGCAGGAGTTGGGTCTGCCATTCGCTGAGGCCCCATTCGTCACGAAAGGGACAGAGGCTCTCGTACATCAGGCCACCCAACTCTGCGGCCAACCGGTCCAAAAAAGCCAGGCAGGCGGTGACGAGCGACTTGACCGATTTAGCCGCCAGATCCTTGGAGAACAACGGCGGCAGAACGGCCCCTTCGTTGGAGCCGATCACCACTCCATCGCGCTTGCGCAGGCAGAGCGGCCAGACGCCGCAAGGCTGACGATCATGAAACAGGACCAGCGACAGATCCATCAATTCCCAGCCCGCGCCCTGCATATACGCATATTGATAATCGATCATCGCCTCGGTATAGGCCACCGGCAGGTAGGCACTTTTCTGAGCCGTCGCTGACCAAAGAGCCGCGGTTTGCGCGCGCCACTCACCCTGCAAGCCGGCTTCCGCCATCCAGAGGTTGAGCTTTTCCAGAGAGAACAGGTCACTCATAAATGCAGTTCCAGACTACGTCCTGCGCATCAACAGTTTCTCACGAACCTCGGACCGCCTCGGCAACGACGAATTCGAAATACTCCTGCTCTTGGCGATAGGTACGTCCCACCGTCTCAAGATAGGTCACTTCAAAACCATGCGCTTCAAGCTGTGTTTTCAGTTCCGCCGGGTGCACAAACCGGAACGGATAATGGTTGCCGGCATACGGCGCATCCGGACGCCGGATGCCATCCAAGGTGGAGTCATCCAGGAATTTCGCGTCTCCCGGATGAGTGAAGGCCTCCGAACGTTTGCTGGGGGTGAACATGAAAAAGCGACCCTGCGGTTTGAGCACGCGATGAACCGCCTGTAGGCAACGGCCAAATTCAGCCATATTAAGACAGAAGGCACTAAAGACATCCAAGACGACATCAAAGGAGGCCGCGGTCCAGGGGGGGGCCGTCATGGAGCCGACCTTCAGTTCGGCGGTGGTCTGCCATTGCGCCAGCATCTGTCCGGCGAGCTGGATGGCCTCGGACGAGAGGTCCAAGCCGCAGGTTTGGTAACCTTCACGGGCCAGCATCCACAGGTTGGCCCCGCTACCACAACCCAGTTCCAAGACGCGGATCTGCTGCCGCTCGGCGTGCGGCACCCGGAAATAGTGACGCCCCATAAACCGCAGCAATTCTTCATTGGGATAGCGCCGCTGTGCATTCAAGCCTGCGGCCGCATAGTTCTGGTTGTACCAGGCTGCAATTTTCTGATGTTCCATAACCTTCGCCTTAACGATAAACGTTGCTGGAAATCAGGTCAGACGTGCAAAGCCACTATGGGCCATAGGACCCTTGAGGCGTTGGGCCAGATCCCCTTGCCGCAAGGCCTGGGCGATTTCGCCGAAGACCTCGCCGACGTGGCGCAAATACTCCTCGGCAATCTTCGCCGAGTGCGTCAGCATCGGATAGAAGCCAATGCCCGCCAGATAGCCGCGTTCCAACATGCTTTGCGTGAACAGCGTCCGCGCCTCGGTGGCCGCGGGCCCTTCCACACCAAAATGGCTCAACGGCGGGATGCCGCCGACCTGTATGGGCAAGCCCGCTGCCTGGGCCGCGGCCAGCCAGCCGGCCTGCACCTGGCGGCCGATGGCGTCGAGGTGCTTATGCACCGACAGCCTGCGATACTTGCGGATGGTGGCCAAGGCCGCCGTCGGCCCGATGCGGTCCGTCCAATAGGTGCTGCTGATGAACGTTTTCTGGGCCGCCTCCATGACGGAGGCGCGGCCGATGATGGCGCCCATCGGATAGCCGTTGCTGATCGCCTTGGCCAGCACGGCGATGTCCGGCTCGACCCCGTACACCATGTGCGATCCGCCCGGATACAGACGGAAGCCGGCCGAGACTTCGTCGAAGATCAAGACGGCCCCGACGCGTTGCGCCACGGCCCGGCAGTGTTGGAGGAAGGCCGGGTCCGCTTCGTTGCGGACCGGCTCCATGATGATGGCGGCGAGATCGCTGCCGTGTTCTTGCACGATGGCCTCCAACTGATCCACCCGGCCAAAACTGAAGGGGAACGCCGTGCCCCGCAGCGCCCGCGGCACGCCCGCCGGGGCCAACCCCGGCAACAGATGCCCGTCCAAGGCGGCATCGCCAGCAAGATTGGCCGCGAGGTACCAGTCGTGCCAGCCGTGATAACCGCAGAAGGCAATCTTATCCCGGCCCGTGGCGGCCCGCGCAATGCGGATGGCCACCACGTTGCTTTCTCCACCGCAGCGCGCATAGCGCACCCGCTCCGCCCAGGGATGCAACTCGCAGAGCAACTCGGCCAGATACACTTCCTCGGGAGCGTTGAGTACGCAGGAGTTGCCATTGGTCACCGCGCCCAGGACAGCGGCCGTGACGTCGGGATCGGAATAGCCCAGCGTGCTGGCCCCCACCCCACAGTTCGTCATGTCGATATAGGTCCGGCCATCCAGATCGGTCACCTCACAACCGTGGGCGCTTTGATAGTAGGCCGGCCACTGCTCCGGAAGATACATTTCCGGCCGCTTGGAGAGCAGTTGCGTACCACCAGGGATCAACTGGCGTGCCCGCCGATATAAATCCTGTCCTGTGCTCATGGTTTTTTATCCTTCCGCGGTGAGGGGGTGTTCGCGCAGGCTCTTGGCCAGGCCTTCGTCGCGTCCGATGTGCTGGTTCGCCGCGCCCAGTTCCGGGCGCTCCCGCAACAGGGCCAGCACTTCCTCCAGGTAGCCATATTGCTGCCGCCGCCCCAGTTCTTCCGTCAGGGCCGAGAGCAGCCGATAATCCGCCGCTTCGTCCAGCGTCCAGCGCAGATGCGCCAGGCTGGGCGTGTGCGCCACCTCGACCACCCGAAACTTGTCCAGATGCGAGCGGATGTAGTAGGTGACGTGTTCGCGATACGGCTGTTCACGGGCATGGGTCCACATCCATTCCAGCGCCCGGAAACTGACCACCTCGGTATCCAGTCCATCGGGAAAGGTGGCCGGCGTGTTGTTGGAGGCATAGTCGCAGGCCGGCATCCGCTGGAAAGCCTCCAGCACCTTGGCGCTTTCGCGCGGGTCCAGCAGCGGGCAGTCACCGGTGATGCGGATGATCGCGTCCGCCTGCAACGGGCGCGCCACTTGATAATAGCGGTCGAGGACATCGTTTTCGCTGCCGCGCTGGATGGGGATGCTCCGGCTTTGGCAAAACGCCACCAAAGGATCGTCTTGTTGCGCAGTCGTGGTCGCCACCACGACCTGGTCGATGCCCGCAATCACACGGGCTCGGTCGAAAACCCATTCGATGACGGCGCGACCGGCCAGCGGCTTGAGCATTTTACCGGGGAAGCGGCTCGCTCCCATACGCGCCTGGATGATGACTATGGTTTTCATTTGTTATCCGGAATCACTTCGGCCAATGGATCGGGCACAGACCTTCATCATGCTCCAGCGGCCAGACGCGATCCCACTCGTCGCACAAAGCCAAGGTCGCCCGCATGCTCTCCATTGTTTTGACATTCTCATCGATCTGCTCCGGACGCTCCGCGCCCAACAGCAGGATGGTCCCCGGGCAGCGCAAGCGGACATAGTCCAAAGCAAACTGACGCCGGTCAAGCGCATGGTTCCAGCAAAACTTTTCGAGTGTCGCCACCGCCGGCCCGGCAAAGCCCATTTTCTCCGGCAGCGCCTCCTTGTCGAGCAATGCCAGCCCTTGCAAAAATACGCTGCGCAGAAAGACGCTCCGGCCGGAGTGAACCAGGTCCGCAATGCAGCCCCCAGCGATAAAACGGCGATCGAAGAGGCTGGCCGGAACCTGAAACACGTCCAGCGTTGGGATATCTGCAGCCTGGCGCGCATGCTGGGGATGGTAGCATGAGACGCCGAGTTTGCGCACCTGGCCGGCGCTGCGTAGGGCCAACAGTTCACGTTCCAGCCCGCTACCCCACAAGGCCAGATCCGCTTCCCGGTGCAGCAGCAAGGCCCAGACCGCAGGCAGCTGTAGCTGGTCCAGCGAGTGTTGTAGGCCAGCCTGCACCTCTCCCGAGGCGAATGCGCCTTCGTGCTGCAAGACGCATTTTGTGACCACCCGGACCGTGGCCGCCAGACCCAGCTTGGCAAACACCTGTCCCAGTGTAGCCTCGGCATCGCCATAGCCTGCTGCTGTATCAAAATACAGGCAGCCGGCAGCTACCGCCCGACTGACGATCTCGGTCGCCATCGCCATATCCGGCTGGCCATGGCGATTGGCAATGCCGTAGCACATACCCAATTGGGCCGTACCCAGAGCGAACGGCTGGGTGTCAGAGTGACCGTTGGTAACTTGCGACATCATGAGCCTAAAATCTTCACGCTTTCTGCCCCACCCTCGCGTAGGCATCCATCAGCAAGCCCAGATTCCGCGGCCAGTCCGCGCGCGCAACGGCCACCGCGCGGTTGTCCGCGCCGAGGCGGCGGCGTTCCACGGGCGCGAGCGCGGCGGCAGCGGCCAAGGCCCCGGCGCAGGCTGCGGCTTCGCCCACGGGCGCGAGCCAGCCTCCCACGCCCGGGGTGATCCATTCCCGGTTGCCGGGAATATCGGAAACCACGCACGGCAGCCCGACGGCCATCGCCTCCAGCAGCGAGATGGAGGCCCCGTCGCTGTGCGAACAACTCAAATAGAGATCGGCCTCGCGCAGATAGGGCGCGAGCTGATCGTTGCCGACGCGACCGCCCAGATGGATCTTGGAGCCCAGTTGGTGCTGGCTGATGAACTCCTGCACCAGCGCGGTCTGCGAGCCGTGCCCCAGCAACAGCAGTCGCAGGCGCTCATCGGACCGCGCGGCCACACGGAAGGATTCCAGCACCGTCCCGATCCCATAGATCGGTTCCCACGACCGGTTGCTGATCACGACCACGGCTTCCTGCCAGCCAAGTTTTTCACGGACTCCGGCCACGGCCCCGGAGGGCGGGAAGGCGTTCAAGTCGATGCCCCAAGGGAACTGCACAATCTGCCCGGGTGCCAGCGCCTGCAGGCTCTGCGCCTTGGCGCGCACGGCATCGCAATCACACTGAAAGACCGCGGCGTGCCGCAGCGCACTGGTCGCCGCCCACTGCCAGGCCGGCGAGCGGTCGGCTTCGACCAGGAGATCCGAACCCCACGACATCAGCACCAACGGACGGAAGCCGGACAGGGCCGCCATGAAGCCGCAGTTCGGCACCGGCCCGGCGTGCAGCACATCCGGGCGCGCCCGGGCCAGGGCTTTTTCAAAGTCCGGCATGGCTGCCAGACAGTCGGCCGGCTCATGCACCGCGTTCCGATGCAGGGAAAGCAATTCGACCCCATCCGGCAGCGGGCGCTTTTCCCAGCCGAAGTCCGGATCGCCCAGGCACAGGAAGACCACGTCGTGGCCATGCGCGCGGATGCCGGTCAGAAACCGGAGATCATGCGCTGTGTAGGTGCGGCTGAAGTACGTTATGCGCATGGCACTCGGGGGGAGGCTTTCAGCCGTAGCAACGGTCTCTCGAGCAGAAACCACGAGACGACGGGGATGATAAAAACCAGCGCCAGAACCAGCAATCCCGAGGTCACCGGCACGGGCACGCCATGTCGCTGCGGATTGGTCCACTGCAGGAAATAGAGAACCGGATAGTGGTAGAGATAGAGCCCATAACTGATGGTACCGATAAAGATGATAACTTTGTTGCCCAGACACCAGAAGGCAATGCGCGATCTAAAACCATGGATAACCACGTAAGTCACGGCCATGATGGAAACTCCCGCGAAGGCCAGCAGTTTCAACGTCGGACGGAACTGGTCCAAGTTTTTAGCGGCAATGATAACCCCATAGATGGTCAGCAAACCCAGACCAAGCCATCGACGCTTGATGGTCCACCCCTCCAACTCCTTGTAGGCCAGCGCGGCGCCCAACGATAGCGTCAACAGGCGAAAGGGCGTGACCTGATAAATGACTATATGGGCATAGGCATAATGGGTGATGTTGCGTAGCACTTCAGTAGAAAGCGCCAAAACTACGGCAAGGCAGGGAATTACCCACACAACGATCCTCCTTGAGGTTTTGACGTCCATCAAGTAGACAATCAATGGCCAGAAGAGATAGAAATGCTGCTCAACATCCAACGACCACGTATGGTTTAGCGGATGCGGGTCGATCCGTTGTATCGAGAAAATATTATCCAAATAGAACCAACACCAGCGGGTGCTATCCCACGAGGTCAGACACATAACCGTGGCGACCGTCAGATAATAGATTGGGGCAATACGCAGGAACCGTTTGAAATAGAAATACTTCACCGAACCGCGGCCATTCCTTTTCTCCTCCAACATGATCCGGGTGATAAGGTAGCCGCTCAACGCGAAGAAGATGTCAACACCCAGATAGCCGCAATCCAGCCAGTTGGGCATCTTCTTGAAGAGCGCTGCGAAGGCGCTATCACCCAGTTGGGGGAAATGAATCCAGAGCACTGCCAGCGCCGCATAACCGCGCAAACCGTCCAACATGGTGTTTCGTTTCATGCCGGGCTGATTTTCTCCCAGACCAAATGTTCGCCGGCGCGCAACGCCAGGGCGGTGCGGCGGCCGAGCACCTCGGGGAGTTCAAAGGGCATGACGGCATCGTGCGGCGCGGGGCGGAGCACTTCGAGCAGGTCGCGCGTAAGGACCGTGCCGGCGGCGATCTCGCAGGCGGCACGCACGCAGCGGCGCTGGATGACGACCGTGTCGCACTCGTTCCCGGCCACGAATTTGCACGGGCTGCCCAAGGCAGCCTGCAGCTCGCGGGTGCGCGCCACCATCTCCCGCCACGACACCGGGTTCATCGCAAACTTGTGGTCGGGCCCCTCGCGGCCGTTGTCGTCGGTGAAATGTTTCTCGATCACGCACGCCCCCAGCGCGACGGCGCCGAGCGTCGTCGCATGGCCCGGCGTATGATCGGACAGGCCCAGCACCACACCGGGATACATCGTGCGATAGGTCCGCAGCACGTTCAGATGGATGTGCTGGAAGTTCTCCAGGCTCGCCGTGTAGTTCGTGTTGCACTGCATCAACACCAGCGGCACGCCCGCGGCCTGCAGACAGCGCATGGCGCGCTGCACGTCCCCGATGTCCGAGGCGCCGGTCGCCAGCATGACGGGCTTGCCCTTGGAGGCGATTTTCTCCAGCATTTCCAGCCAGGTGATGTCACCGGAGCCGACCTTGTAGACATCGACAAAGGGATCGAGCATGTCCACCGCGCCGAAGTCGTAGGGTGCGGAAAAATAATCGATGCCGGCCCGCGCGCATTCCGCCTTCAGGACCGGCGTCCACTCCCACGGCACCGTGGCCTGCTGGTAGACCTCGGTCACACTTTTCTTCCACTGCGCCTGGTGTGACTGCTGGCCGCCCAGTTCGCGAAAACCGCGGTCGCTGACAATCCGGGCGGCCTGAAAATTTTGGAACTTGGCGGCGGTGGCACCCGCCCCGGCGGCAACGTGGATCAGCTCTTTCGCACGCTCCAGGTCGCCATCATGGTTCGCGGCGATATCCGCGACAAAATAGACCGGATGAGCGCCGCCCACCAGGCGGGAACCGATTCGGAAGGAAGGATTCATATCTGCTCTCCCATGCTGGTGCGCAGGCTCTTTGTATAGCCGCCCGTCTCCTGTTCGCAAAATTCCCGCAACAGTTCCGCCAGTGTCGGCTGCGGTCGGCCCAGCCGCCGGGCTGCCGCCGCGCCATTCAACCAGGTGCTGAGCGGCCGCGGTGCCCGCTGTTCCACAGTCGCGGAGACCACGGCCTGAACCTGCTCCACGGGCAACGCAAAGGCGCGGGCCAGGGCGCAGGCAAAGTCATATTTTGAAACAGCCTGAGCGCTGGCCAGATGCCAGACCCCGCTCGCGCCGGACGCCGCCAGGTCGAGCATGAGCCGGGCCAGCACCGTCACCAGCAGCGGTGCAAACACCACATCGGTAAACCCAGGCACCGGCTCCCCCGCGCGCAGCTTGGCGAGGATCCACTCGGCCAGATTGGCCTTGGGCTGGGCATTCCATCCGAAAATATTGGACCGCACGACGAGCGCCGCAGGGTGCGACTGCAGGACCCGTTGCTCGCCGGCCAGCTTGCTGGCCGCATAGACGTTGAGCGGATGGGGCTGGTCGGCCTCGGTATACCCGCCGCGCGCCCCGTCAAAAACCGAGTCGGTGGACATATAGATGAAACGGATGTCCCGCTGCGCCGCCAGGCCCGCCAGCTTGCCACTGACCTCGGCGTTGAGGACCATGGCATCCGCGGCGTGGTCTTCACACCAATCCACGTTGGTCAAGGCCGCCAGATGCACGACCATGGCGGGCTGCACCCTGTCCAACAACCCCGCCACCGCCGCCGTATCGCGCAAATCCAATTCATGCATCGGCGCCGGCGCCTGCGGCACGCGGCACGGCAGGGCCACGCCCACCGGCGCCCAGCCGGAAGCCAAGGCCGTGTGGACAAAGTTGGCGCCCAGCAAACCCGTCGCACCTGTGATGAGGAGCTTATTTTGCATTTGGTGCTTTTCGCGTGTTCCGTAGTTATCGTTCCCATCCGCCATACCGGCCTACGGTGTCACAAGAAGGCCCATCAAATCCCGATGGGCTCAGGAATTTAGCACTTCAGACGCCGTACTCGGCCTTGACCCAGGCCATCAGTTCGTCCGGTTGCATCCAGATCGAATTGCCGTCGCTAGTATAGGCAAACCCCTCGGGACAGGGTTTGCCGTTGCCGATGCGCAGCGGATCCGCCGACCAGTCGTGGATTTGCGGCAGGATCTTGAAGTAGGTGTCGAACTCGTAGGTGCTGCGCGCATCCTCGACGCTCACCATGATCTCGTGCAGTTTCTCGCCGGGCCGGATGCCGATGTAGTCCAGTTGGGCCTGCGGGGCGAGGGTGTGCGCGACGTCCACCACCTTCATCGAGGGGATTTTCCGCACATAGATTTCGCCGCCCACCATGTCCTCAAAGGCTTTCCAGACCAGTTCCACCCCCTGCTCGAGCGTGATCATGAAGCGCGTCATGCGCGCATCGGTGACCGGCAGCCGGCCCGTGGCGGCCAGCTTGCGGAAGAGCGGAATCACCGAGCCGCGGCTGCCCATCACGTTGCCATAGCGCACCACCGCAAAGCGCGACTTGTGGCCGCCGGTGTAGGAATTGGCCGCAACAAAGGTCTTGTCGGAGCACAGCTTGGTCGCGCCATAGAGGTTGATCGGGTTGCACGCCTTGTCGGTGCTCAGGGCCACGCAGCGCTGGACGCCGCAGTCGATGCAGGCATCCACGACGTTCATCGCGCCGTTGACCACCGTCTTGATGCACTCGAAGGGGTTGTATTCGGCGACCGGCACGATCTTCATCGCGGCGGCATGCACCACGTAATCAACGCCGTCGAGGGCGCGGTACAGGCGGTCCTTGTCGCGCACGTCGCCGATGAAGAAGCGCAGCCGGGGGTCGTTGTCGAATTTCTGCGCCATGTCCCACTGCTTCATCTCGTCACGCGAGAAGACGATCAGCTTGCGCGGGTTGTAGTGGTCCAGCGTCATCCGGGCGAACTTCTGGCCGAACGAGCCGGTGCCGCCGGTGACCAGGATGGTTGCATTTGTCAGCATAGGTAATCTCCGTAAGAAACTTCAGTGCCAGGCGACGTTGCCATGGATGCGCCCGGCCAGGGCCAGGACTACGTAGTGCAGCAGGACGCTGTGGATGCTCTCCGCCGTGCACATGTCGTTGAGCGGCACGTGCAGCTTGTGCTGCGCCAGCCGGCGCAGCTTGCCGCCATCGAAGCCGGTGATACCCAGCGTGGTCAGCCCGTTCCGCTTGGCCCATTTCACGGCGCAGAGGATGTTCGGGCTGTTGCCCGAGCCGCTGATGGCGATGAGCACATCGCCGGGCCGCGCATGGTTGCGCAGCTGCTGCTCGAACACGAATTCGTAGCCGTCGTCGTTGCCGTAGGCGGTCAGGAACGGCGCACTGTCGGTCAGCGCCAGGGCGCGCACCCGCCGCTTCTGGGCCAGCGTGCGCCGCGTGCCCTTGGCCAGGTCCTGCGCCAGATGCGAGGCCGTCGCCGCCGAGCCGCCGTTGCCGATGACGAAGACCGTGCTGCCCGCCTCGTAGGCGTGCCACAACAGGTCGATCATCCCCTGCACTTCCTGCGGCTTGACCGACCGCAACGCCTGGTCGGCATAAGCGAGATACTCTGCGTAGTTCATCATGATTTTCCTTCGCTGGACGTCTGACGGGACTGCAAGCGGTGCGGCCAAAGCTCTTCCGCCCGGTGCAAATTCTCCGGGGTGCCGATATCCATCAAAAAGGCATCGGGCCGCCAACCGTACATGCGCCCTACCAGCTGCGGCAGCAGATGAAAACCGACATCGGCCACCGGCACGTCCGGGATCAGGGACAGGATCTCCGGGCTGGCCACATAGAGCCCGGCGTTGGCGAGATTCGAACGCGGCACGTCGGGCTTTTCGACGAACGCCACGATACGTTGATCGGCATCGAGCTCGGCAATCCCGCATTGGCGGGGCACATTCGTATGGAACAGCGCCATGCTCAGCAGACCGCCGTGCCGCCGGTGAAAGGCCAGGAAATCGGCCAGGGGATAATCCGTCAGGTTGTCCGCATAGAGCACGAAAAACTCGGATTCGCCCCGCACAAATGCCGCCTGCGACCGCAGCGTGCCGGCACTGCCGAGCAGCACCGGCTCGTGCACCAGGTGGATGCGCGGCACCGGCGGACACGTGCGCACGAAGTCCCGCACCGGCTCGGGCAGGTGGTGCGTGTTGATCAGCACCTCGTCCACGCCCTGCGCCCGCAGCAGGTCCAGCCACCACGCCAGCAAGGGACGGCCGCAGACCGGCACCAGGCACTTGGGGATGCGGTCCGTCAACGGCCGCAGCCGCGCGCCCACACCCGCCGCCAAGAGGAAGGCTTTCACGGGTGAAAGGGGAACCGGGTCTCGCGGCGGATGTTCAGCACCAACCGGCTGCCGAAGGGATCCAAGGCGAACGGCAAATTCCGATAGGAGGCCATGCCGTGCAAAAATTGTTCCTGGCGGTCGGCAGGTACATAGCTGAGCAGGAAGCCGCCGCCGCCGGCGCCGGCAATCTTGCAACCCGTCGCGCCACTGGCCCTGGCCTGCGCGACCATGGCCTGGATATCCGGGCTGGAAATCGGCAGGGCCAGCTGCTCCTTGAGCGCCCAGTTCTCCGCCAGGCAGGTTCCGAGCACGTCGAAATCCTGCCGCTCCAGCGCCGCCTCCAACTGCGGGACCAGGCCCGCCATCTGCTGGAGCAAGGCCAACTTGCCCACCGTGTTTTTCTTTTGCTCGGCGAGGATCTCGTCGGCATTCCGCGTGATGTTGGTGAAGTGCAAAAACAGCCGCGAGCCCAAGGTGCCGTAGGCGTCCTCCGCCAGCGGCAGCCGCACATTCTCCACCGTCTCGTCGGCCCGGAAGACAAACTTGCGCAGGCCGCCGTAGGCCGCGATGTATTGGTCCTGCTTGCCGATGGGCTTGCCCAGCACATCCACCTCAATATGCGCCGCCTCGCGCGCCAGCTGCTCCGCCGACACCTGTTCGCCCTTGAGCGCGTGCAGCGCATTCAGCAGGCCCACCGTGACCGTCGAAGACGAACCCAGCCCGGAGCCGGTGGACGGGATATCGGCCAGCGTGATGATTTCCACGCCCCGCGACAGCCCGGTCAAGCGCAACGCCTCCCGGATCAGGTCGTGGCGGATATCCTCCACGCGGTCGACGATTTCATTGGCCGTGTAGTGCAGCACGATGCGGTCGTCGAAACGCTCCTTGATGACGACGTAGATATATTTATCGATCGCGCTGCTGAGCACCATCCCCGGCGCCCGCCCGTAAAACTCCCGCAGGTCGGTCCCGCCGCCGACGAAACTGATGCGCAAAGGTGTCTGCGTGATGATCATGCTGAATACCTCAATAGGCTGGGGCCAGGCGCCACGCGTGCGCCGAGCGGATGATGTCATCGAGGCCGTGCTGGGCGGTCCAGCCCAACTGCTGTTGCGCCTTCGCGCAGGCCGCCGTCAGGTTCGGGGGATCGCCGGGCCGGGCCGGCGCAAACTCAAACTGCACCGGCGTCTGCAGCAGCCGGCCCGCCGCCGCGATGATCTCCAGCACCGAATAGCCCGCGCCGGTGCCGAGGTTGAAGACTTCGCCGGCCACCTGGTCCAGCCGGGCCAGCGCCAGGACATGCGCCCGGGCGATATCCAGCACGTGGATGTAGTCCCGCACGCCCGTCCCGTCCGGCGTCGGAAACTCCCGGCCGAACACGCGCACCTTGTCGCGCTTGCCCAGCGCCTGGTCAAGCACCACCGGGATCAGGTGCGTCTCGCACTTGCGCGATTCGCCGTGCGCGGCGGTCGCGCCGGCGGCGCAAAAATACCGGAAGGCGACAAACCGGATGCCGTAGGCCGCCATGCAGTCGCGCAGGATCTGTTCGTCCATCAGCTTCGACTGACCGTAGGGATTGACGGGCCTGAGCGGGTGCTTTTCGTCCATCGGCAGATATTGAGGATCGCCATAGCACGCGGCCGTGCTCGAGAAGATGATCCGCTTGACCTGATGTTCCCGCATGCACTCCAGCAGGTTGCAGGTGCCCTGCACGTTGTTGGCGTAGTAGGCCAGCGGGTTAACCACCGAATCGGGCACGTTGGCGCTGGCCGCCAGATGGATCACCGCATCCAAGGGTTGGCAGGCAAAGGCCGCGCGCAAGGCTGGCAGGTCGCACAAATCAACGCGGTGGAAGGCGGCCGAGGGAACGACGGCGGCCCGTTGGCCGTCCCGCAGGTCATCCACCACCACCAGCCGGTGGCCCTGCTGCTCCAGCAACTCCGCGACCACGCTGCCGATATAGCCGGCCCCGCCCGTAATCAGAATATTCATATTGAATTCCTCACTCACGCACCATAGTGCGCCGCGATCCAGCGCTGGTACTCGCCGGAACGGACCTGCCCCACCCACTCGCCGTGCGCCAGATACCACTGCACCGTCCGGCGCAAGCCGGTCTCGAACGACTCCGCCGGACGCCAGCCGAGTTCGCGCTCGATCTTGGCGCAGTCGATCGCGTAGCGCCGGTCATGGCCGGGGCGGTCCTTGACGAAGGCGATCAGCGCGCGCCGCGGTTGGCCCCCCGGCAGCAGCCCGGCCAGTTCGTCCACCAGGTCGCAGATGCCGTGGACGACGGCCAGATTCTCCAACTCGTTGTGTCCGCCGACATTGTAGGTCGCTCCATTTTGCCCGTCCTGCAGGACGCGCCAGATCGCCGTGCAATGGTCGTGGACGAACAGCCAGTCGCGGACCTGGCGGCCGTCGCCGTAGACCGGCAGCGGCTTGCCCTCGAGGGCATTGAGGATGATCAGCGGGATGAGCTTCTCGGGAAACTGCAGCGGCCCGTAGTTGTTCGAGCAGTTGGAGACCGTCACCGGCAGTCCGTAGGTGGCATGGAAGGCGCGCACGAGATGGTCGGACGCCGCCTTGCTGGCCGAGTACGGGCTGTTCGGGCTGTAGGGCGTGGTCTCGGTGAAATAGCCCTGCGCACCCAGGCTGCCGAACACCTCGTCGGTGCTGACGTGGTGGAACCGCCGGATCCGCGGCAACCGCTCGCGCGCGAGTTGCAGCAGGGTGTAGGTGCCGAGGATGTTCGTGTGGATGAAGTCGTCGGGCCGGGCGATCGAGCGGTCCACATGCGACTCGGCGGCGAAATGGCAGACCGCATCGATCGCGAAGTCGTCGAAGACGCGCGCCAGGGCCGCGCGGTCGGCGATGTCGGCGCGGACGAAGGCATAGCGCGCGGCGTGCTTTTCCGCGACGTCGGCCAGGCTCAGGGGATTGGCCGCATAGGTCAACTTGTCCACATTGACGATGCGCCCGGTAAAGCCGGTCTCGTCCAGCAGATAGCGGATGAAGTTGGCGCCGATGAAGCCGCAGCCGCCCGTGACCAGGAGATTGTGAATTGGGAATTGAGAATTGGGAATTGAGGAAGGGGACGGAGAATTTTCAATTGCGCATTGTGAATTGCGAATTGCAGAAGGAGAATTTTCAATTGCGCATTGTGAATTTTGAATTGAAGCCATACTCACAGGTCCATTGTTTTCGAGGTTAGTGTTGTTCATAACCGGCTCACATTTTAAAAATTTCCAATTCGCAATTCACAATCCACAATTCTTCAGCTCAATTCAAAATTCGAAATTCAAAATTCACAATTTATTCCGCATTCGCCTTGGCGGTCTTCCCGGACCGCGTGAAAATCGCCAACAGCTCCTTGGCTTCCGCCATAAGCCAGGCGCATTCTGCAGGCTCACCAAGGGGGGCCAGTTTGCACAACGCCAGCCAGTAGACGGTTTCGGCTGCTTCCTTGGCCGAGATGGCAATCTTGTGGATAAAGTCGCTTCTGGATTCCGCCGAATTGGCCTCGCGATAGTTGGCCCCGATAGAGGTGCCCGCCTTCAGCAACTGGCGACCCAAGACATCGGCAACCATATTATGCGGAAACGTGGAGACGAATCGGATGACGCGCAGCGCAAACTCCAGCGTGCGCTGTTCGAGTTCCTCTTTATTCATGCCCGCCTCACTTCACAATCCGAAATTCAAAATGCGCAATTCGCAATTCCAAATCTCTTCTCTTCACAATTCCAAATTCAAAATTCGCAATTCACAATTCGAAATCTCTTCTCTTCCCAATTCGCCATCTCTTCACTTCACAATTCTCAATGCACAATTCAAAATCTCTTCTCTTCCCAATTCACAATTCCAAATTCGCAATTCCAAATCTCTTCACTTCCCTTTTTTGAGCTCGCGCTCCAGCCAGTCGATGTTGTTGCGGATCATCGGGCTGTTCCACTTGATCTGCCCGGCCGTGCGAAATTCCGCCAGCGCCTCGGCATAGCGGCCCGCCTGCCGCAGTTGGACCCCCAGTTGCGAACGATACATCTCGCTCAGGGGGTTCGTGTCGGCCGCCTGGCGGATGAGGCGGAGACCTTCCTCATTGCGCCCGCAGGCGATCAAGGCGACGCCCTGCTCGAAGCGGGTTTCCATGTTGCGCACATTGCCGTCCGCCGCCCGCGCGAAGGCTTGTACGGCACCTTCGGCGTCGGCTTTCTGTTCGCGCTCGTTTTGCCCCCAGCGCGAGCGCGACTGCAGCAGGTTGCCCAAGGTGTCCGCCGCATACCAGTTGGCGGCATCCACCCGCAAGGCCCGCTGCGCGGCGCGCTCGCCCGACTCGTACTTGACCGCGGCGAAGGCGTGCGCCGCCTGAATCTCCAGATAATAGGACACCAGCGTCCAACCCAGCACGCCGAGCAGCACCGCGGAGACCGCCGCGCCCGCCCCGCACAGGGCGCGCCGCGCCGCCGGCAGCGACCAGTCGCCCTGGCCCTGCAAGCGCCCGACCACCAGTCCGCTGAGCGCGGCCAGGGTGGCCGCATTGGCGTAGATGCGCAGGTTGAAATCCAGCAGCGCATGGACCAGCATGGCCGCCCACGCGCCGAGCAGGCCGGCGAGCAACACCGCGTTGGTGGCGGAGGTCTTCCGCCGCCACGCGGCGCCCAGCAGCCGCATCAGGATCCACGCCAGCGGCAGCGCGACCAGCGCCGTGCCCAGCACGCCATATTCCGCGATGCTGTGCAGGTAATCGTTATGGGCGTAGAGCGCCTGGTGGTCCGGATCGCGCATGTGCTTGCGATAGGCCTCGATCACCCACGCGTAGCTGCCCGGCCCGTGTCCGCCCCACGGCTGCGCCTTGATCATCAGCCAGGTGTCGCGCCACTGGTTCAGCCGGAAACCGTTGCCGGTTTTGCCTTCCTCGAAGGCGCTCTCGAAGCGCGCGCGAAACACCGGCGAATGCTGCCAGTAGAAATAACCGCCGCCGGCCGCCAGGAGCGGGAGCAGCACCAGCAGCAGCGCGAAGCCCACGCGGCTGCGCCGCCACACGAGCACCAGCGTGGTCACCATCAGCCCGGCGACCAGGCCAAGCAGTCCGGCGCGCGACTGCGCATAATGAATCGCCGGCGGGAAGGTCAGCAGCGCGCCGGCCGCCAGCACGCGCCAGGCCACCCCGGCCTCCGCCGTGAACACCAGCGCCAGCGCCACCGGCGCGAGCATCGCCAGCCAGCTCGCCCAGTGATTCGGGCAGAAATAGGTGCCGCTGCTGCGCGATTCATAGTCGACCGCCTCCGCTATGCGGTCGAACCACAGCACGCGCTCGGGCGTGCCCATGAAATGATGGTATAGCCCGTACAGCGCATTCGCCGCCGCGGCCAGCACCAGCAGGCCGAGCACCCAGCGCCAGGAACGGCCCACGCCGCCCAGCTGGGCCCACGCCCAATAGGCCACCCAGAGGCTGGCCCCGCGCAACAGTTCGATCCGCGCCTCGTAGGGCGTGCCGTAGAGGAAAATAGCCACCGCGCTGTAGGCGAGGAAACCGAGCCAGGCCAGCGCGCCCGGCGGCACGTGCAGCGCCTCCGCGGCGGACCCACGCCAGGCGCGCGCGCAAACCAGCAGCGCGCCCAGGTACGCCAGCGCCATCAAGGGGCCCGAGGCCCACAGGCGCGAGCCGCCGATCAGCACCGGCCCCAGCAGGGGCGACGCCAGCAGACAGGCCAGCGCCACCCACCCCAGCATACGCCGCCCCCACCCATCCTTCGGCTGTTCGAAGTTCGAAGTTCGATGTTCGATGTTCGACGTTTGGTGTTTGATGTTCATCAGTTCAAAATTCACAATTCAAAATGCACAATTCACAATGCCAAATTGTAATTCTCTTATTTCTTCCGCGCCTTTTCGTACCAGGCAATGGTCTCGCGCAGGCCGGCCTCGAAATTCGTCCCGGCGTGGAAGCCGAACAGTGCCTCGGCGCGGCTGACATCCAGCTTGCGCCGCGGCTGGCCGTTGGGCTGGGTCTTGTCCCAGACAATGGCGCCCTTGAACTCCGTGAGGCGGGCGATGAGCTCGACCAGGACCTTGATCGAAATTTCGAAGTGGCTGCCGAGGTTGACGGGCGCGCTGTCGTCGTACTTCTCGGCCGCAAGCAGGATGCCCTCGGCGGCGTCGCGCACGAACAGGAACTCGCGCGTCGCGGAACCGTCGCCCCACACGACGATGTGCTCTGCGCCGGCCTCGCGGGCCTCCACGCATTTCTTGATCAGCGCCGGGATGACGTGCGAATGCTCCGGGTTGAAGTTGTCGCCCGGCCCGTAGAGATTGACCGGCAGCAGGAAGATGGAATTGAACCCGTACTGCTGGCGGTAGGCCTGCGACTGGACCAGCAGCATCTTCTTGGCGAGGCCGTAGGGCGCGTTGGTTTCCTCGGGGTAGCCGTTCCAGAGGTTGTCCTCCTGAAACGGCACGGGCGTGAACTTGGGATAGGCGCAGATCGTGCCGAGCAGCACCATCTTTTGCACGCCAGCCTGCCAGCACTCGTGGACCAGCGGGACCCCCATCATGAGGTTCTGATAGAAGAAGATCGCCGGGTTCGCGCGGTTGGCGCCGATGCCGCCGACGCGCGCGGCGAGATGGATCACCAGCGTCGGCTTGACGTCCGCGAGCAGGCGCCGCACGTCGGCGACCTCGCAGAGGTTGCAGTCCGGCAGGTCCGCGATATGGATCGCCCCGGCGCGGCGCGCCTGGAGCGCCGCGACCACGTGGGTGCCGAGGAAGCCCTTGCCGCCGGTCACCACCACCCGTTGTTGTGCCCAAAAGCTCATAGCGTTTTCCATCTTCATCCCAGGGGCCAACCGCCCGTCAGCTCCGCGTGATCTGCAAACCCGAGGTCGAGAGCGAGAAATTGACGAAGCGGGCCCGCGGATTCGGCGGCCGCTCGGACAACGTGCGGCGGATGCGGTGCGCCGCGGCCGCATCGCGCGCCACCATCAGGAAGTAGCCGCCGCCGCCCGCGCCAAGCAGCTTGGCGGACAGCAGGTCCGCCTCCACGGCGGCATAGATCGCCTGGGTCGCGGCCGTGTTCGTGCCCGCATCGAGCCGCTGGTTGAGCGCCCAGCTGCGCCGGATGGCCTCGCCGAAACCGGCAAAGTCCTGGCGCTGGATCGCATCCTGGACGAACGCCGCGTTGCGGCCGATGGCCCCCAGGCAGTCGAGGGTCTCGCCGTCATTGAGAAAAATACCGCGCACAATTTCCTTGAGGATGTTGTGGGCCACCCGCGTCAGGCCGGTGTAATAGAGGAGCAGCTGCTCGTTCGCAAAATCGCCGGTAAAGAACCGCTCGGGCAGCCAGCGCACGGTGGGCTGCTGGTCGAGGCCCGGCCGCGTCTCGACCCGCTTGACGCCGTGCAGCAGGCCGCCGATCTGGTCCTGCCAGCCGCCGCCACTCGTCAGCATCTGCTCCAGCGCGGAGGTGCGCCGGAAGATATCGTCGGTGCTCCAGTTCAGCCCGCAGAATTCCGCCAGCGTCCCCATCAGCGTCGCGGCCAGGATGCTGCTCGTGCCGAGGCCGGAGCCCTTGGGCACGGCGGCCAGCAGGGAGACCTCGATGCCGCCGCCCAGCGCCTTGAGCTGCGCCTCCAGCGTGGCGTGGCTGCCGCCGTTGAATTCGGGATGGAAACCGCAGAGCGCAAACGCGGCGCGCGCGATGGAAAAACCGCTCTGCACGCGGCTGTAGTCCGCCACGTCCTGGTAGGTCCGCAGCCGCTCCTCGAGGCCCAGGTCGATCGAGCGCACGACGAGTTCCGGGCGCTCGCCGGCGCGCACGAAGACCTGGATCGGCGGCTGGCCGTTGAGATCCACCGAGACATTGACGACGCTCCCGCCGTGCTCCAGGCAGTAGGGCGGCGTGTCGGTCCAGCCGCCGGCGAGGTCGAAGCGGACGCCGCTGCGGCCCCAGATGATCTGGTCTTCCAGCACCTTGAGCGCCGGCTGCACCGGCTGCGCCTGCACCTGCGCCACGACCGCCTTGCGCAGCAGCGCAAAGGCGGCGCGCTCTTCGAGTTCCCAGTCCGGCGCGCCGCGCTTGCGCTGCACGGCCGAGCGAAAGATGTGATCGTGGACGCCCAGGAGCGGGTCGCGTCCGGCCGCCGGCGGCGCCGGGGGCAAGGGCAGCGCGCTCCCGGCATAGAGGGCCGCCGTCGCGGAAAGGTCGAGCCGGTAGAAAATGCTCTTCGCGTGGTTCTGCGCCAGCGACGGCAGCACGGTCTCGCGGAAACGGCGGCGCTGGGCATACAGCCGGACGAGGTTGGCCTGCCGCGCCAGGTCGGCCGCCGAAAGCCGCGGGGCATTGAGCCAGGCGTTCCGGCAGCGCGCATCGTCGGGCGGCCGCGCCGCACACAGCCATTCCACCAGGTCGCCATCGAGCGCTTCCGGCGCCAGCACCGGGAACAGCCTGGCCTGCTGAAGATCCTGCGCGCCGTCCAGCCCGGCTTCGGCCAGGGTCAGGCCGCGGGCCGCGAACCAGACATCGGGGGGCCGTCCGAACCATTGCGTCGCGGCGTCCCCCAGCCGGCCGCGGAAGACATCGCCAATGCCATAGGCGCGCACCGCAAAAGACTTTTCGCCGACCGGCACGAAGTCGAGACACGCGCCCGCCTCAAGGCGCAGGCGCCAGTCGTTCTCCGGCACGCCGGTCAGCACGTGCTCGTGCGCGAGCTGCCAGCCGGCGGGCACGAAGCTGTTCTCGACCCACAGGGTGTGATTGAGTTCGCGCCGCAGGGGAAAGTGAAAAACGGCATTCTGGATGAACTGCTGCGGATGGAGGCCACCGCGCACCATGCCCGGGTCGGTATGGTCCATGCCGAGGTTCTGGAGCTCGAGGGCCGACTCCACGATGTCGCGGTTGTTGCCGAAGTGATGGAACGCGCCGCCGGGCAGCGTGACCACGGCGGTCGTCAGCTGGCTGAATACGGGATGCGGATGGCGGGGCGTACAGCCCAGGTGCAGCCCGAGTTCGTCATAGAGGCCATAGCCCGCCGCGCCGCCGCCGCGGAAGTTTTGCGCGTCCGCGTCCCAGCCGCACTGTGCCAGCAGCGCCGCCACGGCGCGCGCGCTCAACAGCCAGATGCCGGTGTCGATGAAGAACAGATGCTCGTTCGCCAGCTCGCGGATACGGTCCGGCGTCGGCTTTTGCAGGAAGAAAGCAAGCTGGTCCGGCGCCTGGTGCGGACAGAAGAAAACGCCGAAATGCTGCGCCGTCTCCGGCTTGGCCCCGAGGCCAATGGAGATGATGTCGGCCTCCGGCAACACCGGCAGTTCGCGGCCCGCGCGGATGAGGACATCGCCGCTGGCGATCATCAGGCGGCTCGACGCCGGCGCCCGCGCCGCGAGCTGGTCGAGCAGCGGGCGCTGCGCGTCGAACAGCGTCTGGTCCAGGCGCTGGCCGAGCGCCCAGCGAAAGACCGGCAGCGGCAGGAACAGCTTGCCCGGCGCCGCGTAGGCGGGCAGCCGCCGGCTTTCGCCGCCACCATGGACGATGACCTTGATGCCGTCGGCAAGCCAGCGGTCGAACGGCTGCGCCCCGGCGCGCGCGCGCCAGGCCTGCTCCAGCAGCCAGGCCGCGCCGCCGCCGGAGCCCAGCTGCTGACCCGGCGGATCGCTCGCGACGAACACGCTGTCCGCGATCCGCGGCTCGCACTGCGCCAGCGCCGCGCTCATCGCGGGCGGAACGGTCAGCAGATAATCTATTTTTCGCACAGTCATCGCGGGCTGGTTGCGGAGGGTTTTACGCTGGAGGGTCAAACCGGCGCCGGCCGGACCCAGGTGCGGAAGCTCAGACCGCCTGCATGACCTGCTTCGGGTCCAGCCCCTCGTGCGCCAGGTCGCTGGCCAGCATGAGGCGGACGAGTTCGGGGAATTTCACGGTCGGGGTCCAGCCGAGCTTGCGCCGGGCCTTGTCCGGATTGCCGAGCAGCTGCTCGACTTCCGCCGGGCGGTAGTAGCGCGGATCGATCTGGACCAGCACGCGGCCGGTCTCGGCGCACTTGCCGACTTCCTTGGCGGCCTTGCCCTTCCACACGAGCGGATGCCCCACGAGCGCGAAGGCCAGCTCGATGAACTCGCGGACCCTGTGCATCTCGCCGGTGGCGAGGACAAAGTCGTCCGGCTGGTCCTGCTGGAGGATGCGCCACATGCCCTCGACAAAGTCCGGGGCGTAGCCCCAGTCGCGCTGCGCGTCAATGTTGCCCATGTAGAGGCAGTCGTCCTTGCCGGCGAGGATGCGCGCGACCGCGCGGGTGATCTTGCGGGTGACGAACGTCTCGCCGCGGCGCGGGCTTTCGTGGTTGAAGAGGATGCCGTTGCTGGCATGCAGGCCGTAGGCTTCGCGGTAGTTGACCGTGATCCAGAAAGCGTAGAGCTTGGCCACGGCGTAGGGCGAGCGCGGATAGAACGGCGTGGTCTCGCTCTGCGGCACCTCCTGCACCTTGCCGTAGAGCTCCGAGGTCGAGGCCTGGTAGAAGCGCGAGCGCAGGCCGGTCTCGCGGATGCCGTCGAGGATGCGCAGCGTGCCGATCGCGTCGGCATCCGCGGTGTATTCGGGCACCTCGAACGACACCTTGACGTGCGACTGCGCGGCGAGGTTGTAGATCTCGTCCGGCGCGACTTTTTCCAGCAGGCGGTTGAGGTTGCTGGAGTCGGTCAGGTCGCCGTAGTGCAGATGCAGATGCAGCTTCTTGGCGTGCGGGTCCGCATAGAGGTGCTCCAGGCGCTGCGTGTTGAACGAGCTCGAGCGCCGGATGATGCCGTGGACCTTGTAGCCCTTGGCCAGCAGCAACTCCGCCAGGTAGGAACCATCCTGTCCGGTGATGCCGGTGATCAACGCCGTCTTGCCAGCCGTCTGTTTCTTCATGTGCCTGCTCCCAGTTGGCCACCGGCGCAGAAGGGCAAGCTGCCGCCCTTGGTCGCGTACAGCTTCCTGCCGCGCGACCACTGCCACCGAGGCTGTTTGTGCCCCATCATGCTGTTTTGGCGGCGCACACGCGCCGCTACCTTCAACCCGACCGCAACGGGTGCTGCCACTCGGTCGTCAATTCGCCGATGGCGACTTCCGCCTCGACGCGCCGACCCAAAAATTCCAGCAGCACCTTCACCCGCTCCCGCGCGGGCAACAGCTGCTGCACCACCACCTGCAAGCCGGCCAGCGGGCCGGCCAGCACCTGGACTTCCTCGCCCACCGCCAGCGCCGGCGCGATGACGCGCAGCTCGCGGTCATCCATCGTGCGCCGCAACTCGTCCATGACCGCGGCCGGCACCTGCGCCGGCCGCGCACCGAAATGCACCACCCCGGTGACGCCGCGGGCGTACTGGACAACCCGGAACTGCGTCGCCCAGTCAAAGCGCGCGAACACATAGCCCGGAAACAGCGCCTCGACAAACCAGACCTGCCCGCGCCGTGTGGTCTTGCGGAACCGCAGCCGCGGGGCGAAGACCTCGACGTCCGGCACCTGCCGCAGGCTGCCGGCCGCCACATGCTCCAGCTTCGTCTTGGAGCGGACGCAATACCAGGCCGCCGACCCGCCCTGCCCCTCCGCGCTCATGCGCGCAACAATTTCAAGATCATCGGCAGCAGCCGCTGCCCGCGCGTACGCCAGCGTTTCAGCCGCACCAGGCGCTGCTTCAACACCGTGTGGTTGTCGCCGGGCAGCGCGGCCACGAGCTGGTCGATCTCGTTGAGCCGCGTCGCGCCCCAGGCCAGGTGCGGCTGCATGCGCTCTCGCAGAAAACCGCCGAGCAGGTGGCGCACCTCGACCTCCGCCATGTAGTGGTCGCGGCGGTCGCCCTCGACATATTCGGAGCGCACGGCGCCGAACGAGCGCAGGAGCTTGAGCCCCTGGCTAGCCGAGCCCTTGCTGATCCGCAGCCGCTGCGTCAGCTCGTCCATGGTCAGCGGCCGTTCGGTCGCGTAGAGCAGGCCGTAGATCTCGCCCACCGTGCGCTGCATGCCGATCGCCTGCGCCAGGCGCACGAACAGCTCGATGACGGCCTTTTCCGTCTGGGCCACCGCCTGCTCATCCGCGTTTTTTACGACTGATACCATGGTGCCTTTCCCGTCAGCGGGGCCAGTATAAGGGTCACTTCAGTTTGTTCAATATAAAATGAAAACAAAACGCGCGGGCACCGGCGACCGCCTCCGGGCCGGGCATCTCTGGCGCCGCCTGCGTGAGCTCCGGGTGCGGCCCCCGGGCGCGGGCGCCCCCGGCCGGCAGGCCGCCAACCACCCCGCCCCCGCCACGCACCGGCTTGACGCCCTGTGCAGGGAACTCTCCACGCCGCGGCGCACCCGGCCTGCCCCCGCATGCCCCGCGAAAGTGCTTGTCAGCTTAACAACCGGGCCTAAACTGTCCGCGCGTTTGCGGCGCGCTGCGCCCGACGCGAGGAGAACCGCACATGCAAAAGCTGGACCGCCGTTCGATGTTGACCCTGCTGGGTGCCGCGCCCGCCTTGTTCGCCGCCCGGGCCGCGGCCGTGGACGTCGTGGAGGCGCCGCCCGCCGCCGGCAAGATCCTGCTGCCGATCGGCGACGCCACGGAGGCGATGGACACGCTCTATCCGTTCTTCCGCATCGCCGAGGACGGCTTCCAGGTCGTCGTGGCCGGTCCCGAGGCGCGGCTCTACAACATGGTCGCCCACGAAGTGCCGCCCGACGCCGATGTGAAGTGGGATATCACGCAGGAGCGGCCGTCCTACCACATCCAGGCCGAGATCGCCTTCCGCGACGTCAAGCCGGAAGAGTACGTGGGTATTTTCGTCTCCGGCGGACGCGCGCCGGAATACATCCGCTACGACAAGGACCTGATGCGCATCACCAGGCATTTTGGCGAGGCGCGCAAGCCCATCGGTTTCACCTGCCATGGCGTGGAGATCGTCAGCGCGGCCGACGTGATCCGCGGACGCACCGTCACGACGGTCGCCAAGTGCCGGCTCGACGCCGAGCAGGGCGGCGCAAAGTATGTGGACCAGGCGGTGGTCAAGGATGGCCACATCATCAGCTGCCGCACCTGGCACGACTACGCGCCGTTCTTCCCGCCGTTCATGAAGATGCTCCACGCCGCGCGGAAGTAAGCAGGCACCGGCCGGAGACCCGGCCGGCCGCGTGCGGGCGCCGGCTCAGCCGCCGCCGGCTTTGGCCGCCGGCTGTTCGACGCCGCATTCCTTGACCAGGGCGGACAGCGAGCATTGCTGGTAGATCAGCTTGCCGTCGGCATTGAAGAGGGACAGGACGACGCCGTAGAATTCCTTCTCCGCCCGCTCGACGGCCTTCTTGGGCTGGCGCGGGGGCACCACCGGCATCGTGATGCCGGCGGCATCCAGGACGATCGCCATGCCGCGGGGCAGCTTGGGCTGCGGGATGGTCTCGGTGCTCTCTTTCTTGTAGCCGCTGTTCGCGCCCGCGCCGTGGCTGAAGTAATCCACCACCAGCTTGCTGTCCGCCGGCACATCCTTGCCCTTGGCGGTGATGGTCAGGCGCAGGATCACGGTGAAGTTCTTCTTGTCGCCCTCGACCGGCCGGTTGTAGGTGCTGGCGGCGAGCTGATAGTTGAACGCGTTCGCCGCCTGCTCGGCATTCGGCGCCACCAGGTGCAACGGGTGCAGCGGCTGCGCGGGCGCCGGCTCCTTGCCGGGCGTGTAGAAACGGCACTTCAGCGCGTCCGCCGCGGCGCCGCCGGCGGCCGGCGGCGCGGCCTCGCCGGCCGCGGAC
>CAITZM010000056.1 GCA_903896925.1 uncultured Lentisphaerota bacterium
CGTGTTTCTTCAGCGCCAGCCATTCCTTGGTTTCGTTCAGCATCAATTGTTTGGCCATGGTTGTTCTCCTGCAAAGTCCGGCGGGAGTGTGCCGAACCGCGCCGCTGCTGGCAAGTGTGGAAGCGGACCTTAACCGCCGGCGGGCTGCAGGCGCAGTTCGCGCAGATTCATCAGGCCGCCCTTGATTTTCCCGTTCGGCCGGACAACCACGGCGCAGACACCGGCCGGCAGATCCAGCTCTCCCAGCGTCACGGTCTCGAAGGTGTACCACGAGCCCGTGGCGTGGGGCTGGTAGAGCAGCCAGTCCTTGCCGCAGCTCACGGCAAGCCCGCCGACGGCGCCGGCGCGCGGTTCCAGCCCATACACCATGCTCACGGTATAACGGCCCGCCCGGCCCACGTCCAGTTTCCATGACACCGTATCCTGCACCTGGTTCCAGTAGGCGATGTGCGGCGGCTCGTTGCCGCGCCGCTCCAGGCGCAGCTTTCCCTTGAGGACAGCTTTCTGCGCCGACAGCACGATGACCTGGGGCGCACGAAGCACGGACGGCCGTGGCGCAGCCGGAGCGTTGACCGCCGCGGCGGGCGGCGGCGGGGCGGTGACTACCACCAGCGCCGGCGCCTCGGAAGACGGCCAGACATAGACGACGGCCGCGATGATGAACAGGATCGCTGCCGCAGTGAAGAAAAAGGCCGCCACCCGGATGGCGCGGCGCTGCCGCGCCGCGGCGGCATCGACGGGCATAATCATAGGTTTCGCCGGCGTGACGACCGTCGGCGCAGCCTGCAGCCGCTGATTGCGCCCCACCTGGATGCGGACGCGGTTGGCCGTGACGCGGATCGGCGTCGTGGCCACCTTGGCCACGCGGATCGCGCGCTCGCGCTTTTCCGCCCCGGCGTCCGGCGCGTGCTCCTGCAAAAACCACGGCAGGTCCAGCTGTGGCTGGAGCTTGAGCTCGGCGCGCAGCGCCGCGAGATCGAACGCCAGGCGGCGGAAGTCCAGCCGCTGTGCGGTGGAGTCATAGATGCAATAGGTCGCCAGCGCCGAGCCGTCGCGCGGTTCGCCGCCGGAACCGACGTTGACGAGGTAGCGGGCGCCGGCCTCCAAGGTCAGTGAGGTCGGCGGCAGTTGGGCCATCGCGCCCGAAGGCCGCCGCACATAGACCTCCGGAAGGTGCGTATGGCCGACGAAGATCAGCCGCTGGGTCGTCGCCGCCAAGCAGGCCTCGGCATCCTTGCAGGTCTCGACATAGCCCCACCCTTCCGGCGCCACCGGGTCGGCGTGGACGAACAGCAGGTCCTCATCCTCGGCGACCATCGGCAGCTGGTTTAGGAAAGTTTTCGACTCAGCATCGAGCTGCGTCGCGGTCCATTCCGCGGCCCGGCGTGCGGCGTCGTTGAAGATGCTCAGGTCGAGCCGGCCCAGCGCCGCGGCCTCGTGATTGCCCAGCAGCAGCTGGTCGCAATACTGCCGCACATCGGCCAGCACCCGCTGCGGGCTCGGGCCATAGCCGACCACGTCGCCGAGGCACACGACTGCGTCCACCTGCTGCGCACGCAGGTCATCGCGCACGGCGCACCACGCCGGCCAGTTCGCATGGATGTCGGATACAAGGGCGTAACGCATGGGAACACTCTACCGCTTCCCGGCCGTGGAAAACAACCGCGAGAATTTTCCTGGCTTGGAAGAACTCATCGTTACCACCCGATGAACACGCGAAGGCCGACGCATGAGCCGCCGCGCCAGGGCGGAGCGGAACTACGCCGGCAGTACGGCCCGCGGCGCCAACAGCCCTCAGGCGTTGGCCAGTTTCCCAAAGCGGTTCGCGATGGCGAGCGCAGGGTCGACGGGGACTTCGGCACGTTTGACGTTTTCCGGTATGCTGATCGCAGGAACGGAGCGCAGTTGCTTGCCGGCGAATTGCGGCAGATACGTTTTTTCCGCCTCCAACATTTCCGCGGTCATCGCGCGGATTTCCTTCAGCGTCAAAACAGCGGCGGTCAGCGGATCCAGCGCGAGGGCCTGCATGACGAGCTCGGGGTCGCCGGTGAAACTGGCCTCGACGGCCAGTCCTTGGACCAGCACGTTGGTCATGTTGAGCGCGGCGCATTGCGGCGGCAGTGGGCCGACGACGGACGGATGCAAGCCGAGGCGGTCAACGTAGATCGGCACTTCGACGCAGCAGCCGTTCGGCAGGTTCGTGATATAGCCATCGTTGCGGACATTGCCGTTCAGCCGGAAAACGACACCGGTTTCCTTGGCCTCAATGATGTGCGAGCAATATTCCGCGCTGCGCGGGCCGAGCTGCGTTGACTCGATGGAAAGCGGATCCGTTTTGGCGAACTTCTCGGCGAGCATCGCGCAATATTTGTAATACGCGCCGGACTCGCCGCCGAAGGACGGTTCGTCGCAATAAAGGTCGAGCGCCTTCCGGTTCTTGCGGAAGTACGGCAGATATTCAGAGAGGTGCCCGGTGCTTTCGGTCATGAAATAGCCAAAATGGCGCATGACTTCGGCGCGGACCTTTTCATTCACGTAGTAGCCGGGCTGCTCGAAATGTTCCTTGAGGACCGGATACAGATCGCGGCCCTGGTGCTGCAGCTTGAGGAACCAGCCCATGTGGTTGATGCCCGCGCAGAGAAAATCGATCTCGGCTTTCGGCACCCCGGTGTAGCTGGCGATCAAATCCATCGTCGTCTGCACGCCGTGGCAGAGGCCGACAAATTGCAGGCCCGGCACGCGGCCGAGCGCCCAGCAGCACATCGCCATCGGATTGGCGTAATTGAACAGCATCGCGTTCGGGCAAAGCTCCTGCATATCGCGCGCGATTTCGAGCAGCTGGGGTATGTGGCGCAACGCGCGGAAAACTCCGCCGGGGCCCACCGTGTCGGCGATGCACTGGTCCACGCCGTATTTCAGCGGGATTTCGTAGTCTTGCTTGAACTCCGCAACGCCGCCCGCCTGCAACATGATGACGACATAATCCGCGCCCTTGAGCGCCTCGCGGCGGTCCGTCGTGGCGGTGACGGTCGCCTTGATGTGGTTGTCCTTGATCATGCGCTTGACGAAATCGTGCATCTTGTCGAGACGCGTGTGCGTCAGCGCCATCAACCGGTATTCGCTTCCTTCCAGCGCCGGCGTCGCGAGAAAATCAGCCATCAGCGTTTTGCAAAACACCAGACTGCCCGCGCCGATCATTGCTATTTTAGCCATGTTGGATTCCTCCGTTTGTCAGCCTTCTCGTTGTTTTTCTACCGACAGCCTACCCCATACTGGAACTTTCATTTCAGCCGGGCGAATTCCATAAACGCAAGATAGCCATATTGCTGCCCGGCACCCCCCTAAAAAAAGCAGGGCGGCCGTTGCCGGCCGCCCTGCGCTCAGACCTTGAGAGGACTGCTTACTTGGCCGGGGCCACGACCGCGGCCGCGGGCTTCGCGTCCGCCGGGCCTTTGACGTAGTGCAGGCTCAACGCCAGCACCGCGAGGATCACGCACGCAGGCAGGAGCAGCTTGAGGGCCTTCTGGACCGAAGCGCCCTTGGCCATGTTGCCGATCGCCTTGGGCACAATCACCGCGCCGGCGAGACCGATGGCGAAGATGATGCCAAAGAGGCTGCCGCTGCCGCCGCCAAACTTCGTGAACGTCACACCGACCGTGGTCGGGAACGCCGGGGCGAAGACGAGGCCGGCGGCCAAGGCCAGCCCGTAAGCCGCAGAGGAGCTCTTCACGCCCGTCATGATCAGGATGATGACCGCAGCCACGACCGCGGCGCCGGCGATGAGCCAGCCGCCGAACTGCGTGATGCCCGAGAAGCTCGTGATCAAGCGGCCGGCCATCATCGCGATGGCGAACGCGGAGAGCAGGCGCGCGGCGGAAGCGTCCGCCTTGTCAGCAGCCATGCCAGGGTTCTGCTTCATCAGCACTTCCTTGCCGAAGGGCGCCAGCCAGTTGCAGAAGCTGGATTCGAGCGCGATGTAGCAGAACAGCACGAACGCGGCGAGGATCGTCACCGGTTCCTTGAGGAGCATCACGGCGTCCATCAGCTTGAAGCCGGCGGGCGTGGGCGGGTAGACGGCCAGGAACACGGCAATCAAAGGCAGCAGGATGATGCCGCCGAGCGCCGAGACGGCCTTTTCATAGGAGACCTTCTGGAAGAGGAAGCTGACCACGAACGGGGTCAGGAACAGACCGAGGCCGAAGAAAACGTTGACCAGATTGTTGGCTGCGGCCGCCGCGCCGTCGCCATGGAACATCTTCTGGACGACCTGCGTGCCGAGCACGTTGCCGGTGGTGTTGCACGCCATCGCGCCCACGCCCAGCAGGATGCAGGCGATCACGCCCGCGCTGAAGCTCTTGGCGTTGGCGAGCATCAAGATGGCCACGGCCGCCGCCGCAAAGCCGACGATCGCGACGAGCTGGTAACCGAGCGAGTCCATCATCACACCCACCACCAGCTGCGCGATGAGGCAGGCGAACATGAACGCCGAGATCATCGTGCCGAATTTGGACTGGTCAATGCCCATACGCGGCATCATCTTGACCGCGATGGAGCCCAAGACGGCGAAACACATCCCCAACCCGAACGCACCGCTCAACCCGACAATTTGAATACAATCCATAACCCTTATCTCCCTTCAGTTTTTCTCTGATCTTGCCGCCCGCAAGCGCCCACAGAACCATCTGTGAACCCGCACATTGCGGCGCACAATAAAAAACCCCGCCAACCGAGTCAAGCGCCGTCTCGCGCGCCGCGGTGCGGAATTACTTCTCGACCAGATTTGTCACCGAGCCGTCGCTCCAGTTCTGGCTGACAACCTGCGGCGTGGCGCGCGGCGACCAGCACAGCCATTCCGGCCGTTTGGCCTCGGCGGAGGGGAACGCGGCGAAGTAGAGCTCGTTCGTGCCGCGCCACGCCGGCAGCGTCCGGCCTTTGCCGATGTGCTGGGGCGAAACC
>CAITZM010000057.1 GCA_903896925.1 uncultured Lentisphaerota bacterium
CCTCGACCAACTTCCGTGCCATCTCAACTGGGCGGTACCGATCTACACCGCCTACGCGCTAACGGACGGGCTCACCGGTCCCAACACGCGCGACGGCGACGCGATCGATGCCAAGCTCTCGGATGCGTTCAAGTTCGACGCGAAGACCTGTCCGATGGCCCTCTTCCACGGCGGGACGGACGCCTACTCGCCGAACGGTTCCACGCAGATCTACCGCCAGCTCCGCAGGATGAAAATCCCGGCCGAGATCCATCTCTTCGCGGACCGTCCCCACGGTTTCATGGGCGACTCGAGCAAGGGCGAGAACGGCACCGCCTACGACCACTGGCTCGACCGCATCGCCGAGTACGTCCGCCAGATGAATTTCGACGGGCGACTCGGCGGGGAAATCGATCTGATGGCCCGCTATCCGAACGACGACGCGCGCGGCGAATACAGCAAGGAGCCGGTCTGGCCGGAAGGCAAGATGCCGGATGTGCAGACGAACCAGTGCCTGCCTTATCTCGAGTGGCACATGCCGAAGGAACTCAAGACAAAGGCGATCCAGATCATCTACTCGGGCGGCGGCTACGGGGGCAACAGTCCGGACGGATTCGAAGTCGCGCCGGCGCGGCGTTACCTCAACGAAAAGGGCATGACGGTCGTGACGATGAAATACCGCACGCCGCGTCCGCTGGGCGGGCTGGCCAAGCACACGACGGCGTGGCAGGACCTGCAGCGCGCCGTCCGAATCGTTCGCAGCGAGGCCGCGGCCAAGGGACTCGATCCCGACCGCATCGGCATCATGGGTTCCTCAGCCGGCGGGCACCTGACGCTCATGGGCGCGACCAGCTCGAAACGCCGTTCCTACGGGCCGATCGACGGCCTTGACAAGCTTTCCTGCAACGTGCAGTGGGCGGTCGCGATCTATCCGGCGTACGCGCTCACGGACGGCGCGGAGGCCCCGAATGCGAAGGGCGGCAACGAGGACGACGCGCGGCCCGGCCCCGAGTTCTCGTTCGACCTCGCGACGTGTCCGATCCTGTTCATCCACGGCGATGCGGATGGCTGGGCGGCGATGAATTCGGTGAAATGCTGGGAGCAGCTTCGCCGGATGGGGCTCCAGTCCGATCTCCACACGCTCGTCGGACGCGGGCACTGCTTCCAGCGCAAGGCCGCCCCGGGCACGGGCAGCTATACCTGGATGGATCGCCTGTGGGAATTCATGAATCACAAAGGGTTCAACAAGTAAAAGGCAAACGGGGAAAATCAAATGAAGAAACTGATGCTCATCGTCGGGGCGGCGCTCATTTCGGGATGTTGCACGGTCGGCAGCGGGCCGAAGAATTCCGGAACGACTTTCGCGAAGGATGCGCTCGCGCCTTACGTCGAAAACGGACAGCTTCCGGGCGCGATCAGCGTCCTTTACAAGAACGGTCTGCAGGAGGTCGCCTGCGTCGGTTACGCCGACGTCGCGGCGAAGCGTCCGATCACGATGAACGACGTCTACATGCAGTGCTCGCAGACGAAAGGCTTCTGCGGCGTGACGGTCGCCATGCTCGTCGAGGAGGGCAAGATCTCGCTCGATGATCCCGTTTCGAAATATTTGCCGGAATTCAAGGAGCTCTGGGTCCTCGAATCCAACACGAACGGCGTGAAGAAACTCGTCAAGGCGAAGAATGTGCTCACCGTCCGCATGGCCATGAACCACACCGGCGGATTCCCGTTCGAGACGTGCGCAAAGCAGGGCAACCTCAAGGGCGGCGGCTGGTCCGGCGGCGCCCCGCTCCGGCAGACTGCGGCGATCGCGGCGGCGTGTCCGCTGCTCTTCGAGCCCGGCACGAAGGTCCAGTACTCCAACACCGGCATCGACATCGGCGCGGCCATCGTTGAGGAGGTGACCGGCAAGCGCTGGGAGGACTTCCTCAAGGAGCGCGTCCTCGATCCGCTCGGCATGGCGTCCAGCTCGTTCCGGCCGACCGACCAGCAGCTTAAGACCCAGGTGGAGATGTACGACTGCGTGAAGGATGCGCCTGCGAAGTACCGCCTGCAGAACGAGATGGAGCAGCGTCCCTACAACGACGCCCACGTCTTCGCGTCGGCGGGCGCGGGGCTCTGGACGACCGCGACCGACCAGCTCAAGTTCTACAAGATGCTCATGAACCTCGGCGTGAGCGAAAACGGCGTGCGGATCCTCAAGGAGGAAACCGTGAAGGAGCTGCTCGCGAAGTCGTCGCGCCCGAAAGGCTTGGGCGGCTATTCGCTCGGGCTCTCCGCGCCGGACGAAGACGCGGAAGACGCCTGGTTTGGACATGGCGGCGCGTGGGGCACCAACTGCATGGTCAACTGGCACCGCAAGCAGCTGAAGCTTTGGGCCGTGCAGCTCTGCGGCGGTCCCCGTCCTTGGGACAAGGCCCGCACGGCGGCGGAGGACAAGTTCTTCAAGGCCGCGATCGACAACTCCGGCGCCGACGCCTACACCGGCCGCGTCAAGTAAGTCCCTTGGTCGCCTATCCGGGCGCAGCGGCGCCCCGCGAGGACGAGAAGCTGGCCATTGCGCAAAAATGCGCGCGTTCTTTTTCAGCGTCAACCTGCGGTCGAAAAGCGGCGCGCCCCCGGTGGGCGCGCCCAAGCAATTTCTTATCTGATTCTAATTTAGCGCCGCATCGTCTTACGCGGCCGGCGGGAAAAAGTCATGGCAATCGGGCCGGAAATCGGGCATCGTTCCGCGCATGAAAACGCCGGAGGTTGAGTTGATGGCGGCGGTGCCCATGCGGCGCGTCGGGCCGGTGTTGCTGGCCGGGCCGGAGGTCGCGGGTGAATTCCTGCTGCCCCTGGCGACCTTCGAGACCCCGCTGTGGCCCTCGGTGGCGCGCGGCGCGCGCGTCGCCGTGCAGTCCGGCGGTATCCGCGCCGTGGTCGTGGATGAGCGCATGACGCGCTCGATTCTCGTCGAAGCGACCGAGGCGTTGGAGGCGCTGCGCATCGCCGAGGCACTCGTTGCGCGGCTGGCCGAGGCGCAGGCGCTCGTCGCCCAGTCCAGCCGGTTTGCGCGCCTGCTCGCGGTTCACCGCCAGATCATCGGCAACCTGCTCTACCTGCGTTTCGAGTTCAGCACCGGCGATGCCGCCGGCCACAACATGGTCACCGCGGCGTCCGAGCGGCTGATGGACTGGTTGCTCGCGGAATTTCCCGCGCTCCGCTACGTCTCGATCTCCGGCAATTTCTGCGCCGACAAAAAAGCGACGGCGGTCAACGGCATCCTCGGCCGCGGCAAGAACGTCGTCGCCGAGCTGGCCGTGCCGCGCAAGCTCTGCGAGCGCTACCTGAAGACCACGCCGGAAAAAATCGCCGAGCTGAACGTGAAGAAGAACCTGCTGGGCACGCTGGCGGCCGGCGGCCTGCGCTCGGCGAACGCGCATTTCGCCAACATGCTGCTCGCCTTCTACCTGGCGACCGGCCAGGACGCGGCGAACATCGTCGAGGGCTCGCAGGGCTTCACGCATGCCGAGGCCCGCGGCGGCGACCTCTATTTCTCCGTCACGCTGCCGAACCTCATCGTCGGCACGGTTGGTGCGGGCAAGGACCTGCCATTCGTGCGGGAGAATCTGGAACTGCTCGGCTGCCTGGAGGCGCGCGCGCCGGGCGCGAACGCGCGGCGGCTCGCGGTGCTGTGCGCCGCGGGCGTGCTCTGCGGCGAGCTGTCGCTGCTCGCCGCGCAGACCAACCCGCACGAGCTGATGCAGGCCCATCTCAAGCTGGAGCGCAAGCCGTGAGCGCCACCAACCAGCGCAAGCACGACCATCTGCGCACCTTCGCCCAGGATCCGGCCGTCGAGCGGGGCGGGCATTATTTCGACGCCATCCGGCTGACGCACCGCGCGCTGCCGGAGCTTGCCCTGGCCGAGGTGGATCCGGCCGTCGAGTTTCTCGGCAAGCGCCTGAGCTTTCCGCTGCTGATCTCCTCGATGACCGGCGGCAGCGCCAAGGTTTTCCGGACGATCAACCGCAACCTGGCGCTCGCGGCCGAGGCCGAGGGCGTCGCGCTCGGCGTCGGCAGCCAGCGCGTGATGTTCAGCGAGCCGGCGGCGGCGCAGAGCTTCGCGCTGCGCCGCTACGCGCCGACAGCGCCGCTGCTGGCGAACCTCGGCGCCGTCCAGCTCAACTACGGCTTCGGCCTGAAGGAATGCCGCGCCACGGTGGCGGCGCTCCAGGCCGATGCCCTGATCCTGCACCTCAACCCGTTGCAGGAGACCATCCAGCGCGAGGGCAACACGGACTTTCGCGGCCTCGCCGCGAAGCTCGGCGCCATCGCGCGCCAGCTCGGCCGGCCGGTGATCGTCAAGGAAGTCGGCGCGGGTTTGTCGCTGGCCGACGCGCGGTTGCTCGTGAAGCAGGGTCTTACGATCCTTGATGTGGCCGGCGCGGGCGGCACGTCGTGGAGCCGCATCGAGCATCACCGCCGCGCCGCGACCGATGCTGCCGATGATCTCGGCCTGATTTTCCAGGACTGGGGCCTGCCGACGCCGCTGGCGCTCGCGGCGCTCCGGCCACTGCGCCACAAGGTCACGCTCATCGCGTCCGGCGGCCTCCGCAGCGGGCTGGACATGGCCAAGGCCGTGGTCCTCGGGGCGGGCCTGTGTGGCGTTGCCGCACCCTTCCTGAAGCCCGCGCAGGAGTCGCCCGCCGCCGTCCGCGCCGTCATCCAGCGGCTCCGCCACGAGTTCACCACCGCGCTGTTCCTGCTCGGCTGCCGCACGGTGGCAGCGGCGCGCGGGAATGCTCGGCTGCTCGCTTGATCTTCTTTTCTGCTTGGCGGGCGGATGAATCCCTGTAAGCTCCCGCCCGTCGTTTGCCCGAGAGGTGTGTCATGGACGAATTATTGAAGCTTTTGCAGAAGAATGCCTGTGCGGCGCATGCCGATATCGCCAAGCAGCTCGGCCTCAGCCTCGCGGAGGTCGAGCGGAAGATCGCCGACTATGAACAGCGCGGCGTGATCCGCGGCTATCAGGCCGTGCTCAACGAGGACGCGCTCAACCTCGACACGGTCACCGCCGTGATCGAAGTCAAAGTGACGCCGGAGCGCGGCGGCGGCTTCAACCGCATCGCCGACCGACTCAGCCGTTTCCCGGAAGTGCGCTCGGCCTACCTGATGAGCGGCGCCTACGACCTGCTGCTCTTCGTCGAGGGCCACAACCTGCGCGCGGTTGCCGCGTTCGTCAGCGAGAAGCTCTCGACGATCGACGGCGTAGTCTCGACCTCGACGCATTTCATGCTCAAAACCTACAAACGCCTCGGCGTGCTGATGGAACCCACCCATGAAGACGAACGGCTCACCATCTCTCCGTGACCGGCTCGCCCTCCCAGTGCGCGACATCCCGCGCTCGGGCATCCGCGATTTCTTCGACATCGTCAGCACGATGCGCGACGTCATCTCGCTGGGCATCGGCGAACCGGACTTCGACACGCCCTGGCACGTGCGCGAATCCACGGTCTTCGCGATCGAGCGCGGCGCGACCCATTACACCAGCAACCTCGGCTATCTCGAATTGCGCCAGGCGCTGGTCGGGTACGTCAGCAAGAAATACGCCGTGCAGTACGACCCGGCCACGGAAGTGCTCGTCACGGTCGGCGTCAGCGAGGCGCTGGATCTCGCGCTGCGTGCGATCCTGAACCCCGGCGACGAGGTGCTCTACCACGAGCCGTGCTACGTCTCCTACCGCGCGGTGATCCTCTTCGCGCACGGCGTGCCGCGGGCCATCGAGACGCGCGCCGCCGACGGCTTCCGCCTGACGCGCGCGATGCTCGAGGCGCAGGTGACGCCGCGGACCAAGGTGCTGATGCTGAACTTCCCGAACAACCCGACCGGTGCGGTGATGAACCGGCAGGACCTCGAGGAAATCGCCGCGTTCGCGCGCGAACGCGACCTGCTCGTCATCACGGACGAGATCTACGCCGAACTGACGTATGACCACGCGCACACCAGCATCGCCAGCCTGCCGGACATGCGCGACCGCACGCTGTTCCTGCACGGCTTCTCGAAGGCCTGGGCGATGACCGGCTACCGCCTCGGCTATGCCTGCGGCCCGGCGGAGTGGATTGACGCGATGATGAAGATCCACCAGTACACGATGCTCTGCGCCTCGTCGCTTGGGCAGAAGGCCGCCATCGAGGCGCTGGCCAAGCCCGACGACGACATCCGTACCATGGTGGATGAATATCGGCGCCGCCGGAATTTCCTGGTCGCCTCCTTCCAGGAACTGGGCCTCGAGTGTTCGCGGCCCGCAGGCGCGTTCTACGCGTTCCCGAACATCGCGAAGTTTGGACTCAAGGCGAAGGATTTCGCACTACGGTTGCTGGAAGAAGAGCGCGTCGCCGTGGTCCCCGGCACCGCGTTCGGCGCGTGCGGGGAGGGCTTTGTGCGCTGCGCCTACGCCACCAACCTCGATCAGATCAAGGAAGCCATGCAGCGCCTGCAGCGGTTTCTCAAGCGGCTCGGCTGATCAGCGCAGCCGGATTTCCTGCATCAGCGCCATGACCCGGTCGAGCGCGTTCTGGATCACACCCCACTCGGTGCTCATCTGTTCGAGGTGGGTTTTGAGTTCGGACTGCGTCTTTTCCAGATGTTCGATCTTGAGGTTCGCGCCATCCAGCGCGGACGCGAGTTCGGCGACGCGGTGCTGGGCGGCGGAGAGCTGCTCGTGCAGGTTCTGCATCTGCGAGGCGTCGGCCTCGGTTTCGGCCGCCATGGTGTCGGGGTAGGGCACTTGGATGACGTTCTGGCAGTCGGGGCAGGTGATCGCCATGCCCGCGCCGGCCCCGTCAATCGCGATGCTCTTGCCGCAATGCGGGCAATCGAAAATGATATCGTTGAACTGGATGCTGGCGTTGATTTTCAAATCTTCGCCCTCACCGCCTTCGGTCTCGGCCGTCACCGTTTCGGCCTCGTTCAACCCGGCGTTGATCTCTTTTGTTTCTTCAGCCATGGCGCACCTCGTGCTCGAATTTCTGTGGCAATCTACTGTCACATGGCTCAGGGCTCAAGCAGAAAGGGTTGATGGTGCAGGGTGCATGGCTGCTGTGGAGCGTTGCAGGTCATCGTTTCCCATTATCCATCCACCATTATCCATGCTCCATCAGCCATGCTTCCTGGCTGTGCCGCCCGCATAGAACGGCAGCTCGACCACCGTGGCCGGCAGCGCCGTGCCGCGCGACAGGATGTCCAGCCGGGTGCCGGTCGCGGCGCAGGTGGCCTCAACATAGGCCATCGCCACCGCCACGCCGAGCGAGGGCGCGACCGAGCCGCTGGTCACCAACCCGACCGTACGACCCGCCACGGCGACCGCATCGCCCGCGCGTGCCGCCCGCTTCGATGCCAGCCGCAGGCCGACGAGCACCTGCCCGGGTTGTTGGAGTTCGGCCGCCACCGCGGCGTGGCCGATGAAATCTTTGGTCAGCTGGATGTAGCGGCCGCGCGACGCGCCCGCCGGCGTCCGTTCCAGGTTCAGCTCGTGGCCGTAGAGTGCATAGCCCATCTCCAGCCGCAGCGTGTCGCGTGCGCCGAGGCCCGCCGGCTTGATTTCGCCTCCGGCGAGCAGCTTCGTCCAGAACGCGCCGACGCTGTGCATCGGGCAGTACAGCTCATACCCGAACTCGCCGGTGTAGCCCGTGCGGCTGAGCAGGCACGGCACGCCATCAAGCGTGAGCTCGGTGAAACGGAAGTAACCGAGGTCCGGCAGCTCGACGCCGAGCGCCCGCTCGGTCGCGGCGCGCGCGGTCGGCCCTTGGATGTCGAGCTTCCCGGTGTCGTCGGAGAGATCAGTGAACCGGGTTGTCGGCGAGAGGTGCTGCCAGATCCACGCCGCGTCCTGCGTTCGCGTGCCGGCATTGACCACCAGCCAGAAATGATCCGGGCCGAGGCGATAGCAGGTCAGGTCATCGAGCACATGGCCGTCTTCGCGCAGCAGGTAGCCATACCGGCATTGACCGATGGCGAGCGGGGCGACCGGCATGGTCAGCAGTTTTTCGAGGTCGGCGAGGGCCGTCGGGCCGCGCAGGTCGAATTCCCCCATGTGGCAGATGTCGAAGAGCGAGGTGGCGCGGCGCGTGTATTCGTGCTCGGCGAGGATGCCGGCATACTGGATCGGCATATCCCAGCCGGCGAAGGGGGCCATGCGGGCGCCGAGCGCGAGATGGGCGTCGAAAAGCGGAGTTTTCATGCGCCGACTGTAGCGTACCCGGTGGCGCGCGCCGATATTTTTTCGTGCCGCGCGCGGCGTTTCCCCGTCCCGGGCCAAGGCGGACAGAACGGCCCGGTTCTTTCGAAATCCCTCTGAAATGCGGCAGCGTGCGGCCGCCGGACGCGAAAACAGGCCGGGCCGGCAGGAAACAAATCAGGCGCGCCGGGAATGGCGGCAGGGAAATTCCATTGCAGTAGGAGGGCGTACGCCTTAATATCGCGCGCCGTTTTCTGGCGAGGTTTCATGGCGGACGCGAAAAAACCATTTGCAGTGAAGGTCCAAGACCTGGTCTATAACGTCGAGGTCGGGCTGGGTCTGCGTATCGTGCAGGGTGTGCTCTACGCCTTCATGATCGCCATCTTGATGGTGGGTTTCACGGCGAAGCGGTTCGCCGGGCTGAAGGAAACCGAGGCCATGGACCAGGCGCAGCTCGCCCGCAACCTGATGGAAACGCACCGGCTGGTGACGCAGAACATCCGGCCGGCCTCGATGTGGTACCTGATCGAGAACTCGCGCCAGCATGCACCGCTGATGGAGCGGCACCCGGACATTGTGAACGCGCCGCTCTACCCGGCGCTGCTCTCCATTGGTTTTCTGGCGACGCGGGGCGCGTTTACCGGCGAAGTGATTTCCGGTGTCTTCACTCCGGAGCAGTGGATCATCGTGCCGTTCGGTCACCTCTGTACGATCTTAAGCGGGCTGTTCGTCTTTTTGCTCGGCCGCCGCCTGTTCGATGCCCGGCACGGCTTCTGGGCGATGACCGCGTATTATTTGAGCGCGAGCGCCTGGGAGTTGAGTGTCTCGGGGCTGAATATTTCCCTGCTGGTGCTGGCGACGCTGGGCGCGTGGTACTTTGCGGTGGCGGCCGTGGAGCGGCGCCAGGCCTTGGAGCCGTCCGCCGGCTGGATCGGCCTGCTGGTGCTCTCGCTGCTGTGTGCCGTCGCCGCGTTCTATACCCGCTATATCGGCGTGGTGGTGGCGCCTGCCGTGGCCTTGTTCATCGGGTTGACCTTGCGCAAGCAGGGCGGCGTGCTGCTGGCGGTGGGGTTCCTGGTGCTCTTCGCGCTGGCGCTGGTGCCGTGGTTCGTGCGCAATATGCTCGTCAGCGGCGGTCTGCTCGGGCTGGCGCCCCTCCTCACCCTGAACGGTTCGAAGGTGTTCGAGGGGGACACGTTCGAGCGCATGCTGGCGCCCGTGCTGACCTACGACCGCGTGACCCACACGCTGGCGGGCAAATGGGCGACGAACTTCAGCCAGATGTATGATACCGGGGTGCGCGGGCTGGGCGAGGGCGTGCTGACCTGCTTCTTCCTGACCTCGTTTTTCTTCCGGTTCAGCAAGCCCACCATCAACCTGTTCCGCTGGAGTTTTGGCGGGTGCCTGCTGCTCTTCCTGCTGCTCGCCCCGCTCGGTGCGGCCACGACGCAGCACGCCCTCGCCATGTTCTGGCCGCTGGCCCTCATCTACGGGCTCGCCTTTTTCTTCGTGCTGCTCCACCGCATGCAGTTCCAGCTGCGCATCCTCAACCAGGGGCTGACGATGCTGGTGCTGCTGCTCACCGCCGTGCCGCTGCTCATGCTGCTGGTGCCCTCGCGCGTCGGTGCGCCCTATCCGCCCTACTATCCGCCCTTCATCAAGCATGTGGCCACCCTGGTGCGCCCGAGCGAGTTGCTCTGCACCGACATGCCGTGGGCCACCGCGTGGTACGGCCATCGCGATTCGCTGCTGCTCCCGCTCTCGATGGACGAGTTCTACGCGATCAACGACAACACGCGGCGCATCAGCGGGCTCTACTTCACCACCCTCACGCGCGACCGCGCCTATGTCCGCGAGCTGCTCACCGGTCCCTATCGCAATTGGTTCCCGATCAACGAGGGCCGCGTGCCGCCCGACTTCCCGCTGAATCAATATCTGCCGCTCAATAACATGGACCAGCTGTTCCTGACCGACCGCACCCGCTGGGGAGAATAAAGATATGCTCCTGCCACCCACCAGCCGCAGCTCCCGTTCCAGCGGCTCCAGCCGTTTCGGCCGCAAGCGGCGTCACATCCGCAAGTTGTCGGTGGTCTGCCGGATCCTCGGCGCGCTCTGCGTGGTGGCGGCCCTTTTGCTGTTTATCTCCAGCTTTTTTGCCGCCCCCGGAATACAGGGGAAGAAAGTTACGCTCAAGCAGCGCCAGGTCAGCGCGGTGTTTTTTGCGGCCGCGCCGGTCCTGCTGCTCATGGGCGTGGGCCTCAACTGGTGGAAGTACCGCTTCTACGGCCGCGGCCTGAAGCGGCACTCCTCTGCTTCTGCCGGCAACGGCAACGGGGCCCCTCATGTCGCGGATCTCCCCGCCCCGTGACCGGCGCGGTTCGGCGCTCGTCCTTGTCGTCATCCTCGCGGCGGTCCTCACCGGCGTCGTGCTGTTTGCGCAAGTCCAGGCGCGCCGCGACCTCGCCGCCACCGCGCGCTCGCTGACACAGCTCATGCTCCACCAGGCCGCCGCCGAGGGCGTCCGCACCGCGTTGGTGCGGCTCGCGGCCGATGATGAAACCTCCGTGGACCACCTGCGCAAGCCGTGGGCCCTGCCCCAGCTCGCGACCAATCCGGCCGGCCTGGTCGTCACCGTCCGCGTCATCGACGAGAACCGCTTTTTCGATTGGAACAACCTCGCGCTTACGCCGCTCGGCCCGCAGTCCCGCAGCGCCACCGATATCGCCATGGACCTGATGAACCTGTGCGGCGACTATGCGCCGGTGGACCGGTTGTCCGCGCTGGGCGACTGGGTGGACGCGGATTCCAGCGGGCTGTGGGAGACGGCGTTCTATCAGCAGCAGGCGCCGCCTGCGACCGCCGCCAACCGCCCGCTGTTCACGTGGGGCGAACTGCTGCACATCCACGGCTTCAACCGCGACCTCTTCCGTCCGCATGAGGGCGAGACGGTGTTCTCGCATGCGGCCACCAACCTGCTCGACAGCTTCACCGTCGTGCCCCTTCCTCGCGAACGGCCGGTCCGCATCAACGTCAACACCGCCAGCCGCGAAGTCCTCCTCGCCCTTGCCGGCGTGGACCAGGCCTACGCCATCCAGCATCTGCTCACCCTGCGCGAAGCCGGCCCGTTGCGCACCCTCCAGCCCATCCGGCGCGCCGTGGCCCCGCGCCTCCAGGATGCTGTCGAACGTTTCCTGGATGTGCGCAGCCTCTTTTTCCGGGTCGAGGCCGAGGCGACGCAAGGCGGCCGGAGCGAGCGCATCCGCGCGCTCGCCCGCCGCGACGAAAACGGCGCCATCGCCATCGTGCAGTGGGTTTTCTAGCCCACATCCCGCGCGATTTTCGGACCCACCCATGACCTGAGGGCGCCGCGCGGTCATGAGGCAGCGCATTCTTAGCACACCGCGCCCACGAAGCGGCCCCCGCCCTCATTCCACATTTGCACAAGAGTGGAATGGGGCCCGTCTGCTGCAGCGCTGGCCCTGCATGGGGACAAGGTGCTGGCGTTACGAGTCGCGTGGGTGGGCGGCCGCGTTCCGGCGAACGCGACTATGGGCAGTGTTCAAAACCCTGGGAAAGCAACGGGCCGGGTTCCCCAGCTTATGGAAAACCCGGCCCGCGCGTTACCGTGGCGTGCCGCTGATCAGGCTGCGGGTGCGGCGAGTTTGCCGGAGAAACCGGCAATCTTGACCCAGTAAATGATCCAGACGACGAGCGTGGCGAGGCCCGTAATCATGTTCACGATCGGGATGATGCTGCACAACGGCAGGATACATAATACCAAGCCCAAGGTCTTGCCCGGTTCAGGTTCCTCCGCCAGGTTGCGCTTCTTGAACTCGGCACCCAGCGACTTGGCCAGATTCAGCACCACAAAGAAGTGCCAGATCAGGCCGAACAACGGGATCAACATCAGCCAGACCATGCCCGGCTGCATAGCCCGGTTTTCCGGCGAACACCGAGTGAAGGCCTTTTGCAGGGTCAGCAGGTAGAACACCGCTGGTACCATCATCAAGAGCAGGAAGACAAGTCCGATACCACCCATCAAGGCCATCAACCCACCCGCGGCTACATTCTGTTCCATGTTAGTTTCCTTTCAGTTGCGACCGTGAGCGATGATAACCCAATGCCGCAAGCTGTCAATTTCCACGCTTTGGAAAAGCAACGGGCCGGATTTTCCAGCGTCTGGAAAACCCGGCCCGCGAGCGCGGCGGCGCGCTTACTTCTTCGAGGCCGGCACGGCCTTCAACTGGCCGATCTTGGGCAGCGGCCCGACGATCGGCGCGGCGTACTTGAGGAACGCCGCCGTCACATCGTTGCCCGCCGCGTTGATGAACTCGTCGGGCATGTGCCGTGTTTCCTTGGCCACGTTCCGCAGCTCGGTGCGCTCGATCCAGGTCTTGTAGGCCTTGCCCGGCGCGCGCTTGATCGCGGTGGAGCCGTTGTCGAACTTGCCAGCGGTGGCGAACTTGACGGCGGTCGCCCCGGCGAGCCGCGCTTCCTTCGCGTCCACGGCGCTGACGACGCCGGTGAAGCTGCGTTGCAGGTAGCCGAAGGTGTCGGCGCGCACGCGCGAGATCTGCGCCTTCTCCTTGATCTCCTTCGCCAGTGCGTCGCCGAGCGCGCCGCTGCCGGAGAGCTGCTTGTTGCCGTGCGAGTCGACCTCGGTGATGAATTTACTGGCGATGGGCTCGCCGGTTTCATCCACGATGCCTTCGCTGACGGCGACGACGCAGCGCTTCTGCTTGGCCACGACGGCCTGGACGTCGGCGACGAAGGCGGCGAGCGAGAACGGGCGCTCGGGGATGTAGATCAGGTGCGGCCCGTCGCCCGGGAACACCCGCGCGAGCGCGGAGGCGGCGGTGAGGAAGCCGGCGCCGCGGCCCATGACGACGTTGATTTTGACGCCCGGCAGGGCGCGGTTGTCGAGGTTGTCGCCCATGAACGCCTGCGCGACGAACTTGGCGGCGCTGCCGAAGCCCGGCGTGTGGTCGTTCTCCTTGAGGTCGTTGTCGATCGTCTTGCAGATGTGGAAGCACTTCATCTGGTAGCCCGCCTGCAGCGCGGCCTCGTTGATGATGTGCGTGGTCTCGGCGCTGTCGTTGCCGCCGATGTAGAAGAAGTAGCGGATATTGTACTTCTGGAGCACCGCGAAGACCTTGACGCAATCCTCGGGCGTGGGTTTCTTGCGGACCGAGCCGAGCGCCGAGGACGGCGTCTGGGCGACGAGTTCGAGGTTCGCCTTCGTCTCCTTGCCGAGGTCGCAGAGGTTTTCCTCCAGGATGCCCTTCAGGCCGTGGAGCGAGCCGAAGATCTTTTTGATCTCCTTGTGCTTCTTGGCCTCGAGCACCGCGCCGACCAGGCTCTGGTTGATGACCACCGTCGGACCGCCGCTCTGGGCGATCAACATATTGCCGATTAATTTTGCCTTTGCCATCGCTTTTCTCCTGTTGACCCCGCTCACCCCGGGGCGGCGTTTGATAGCAGGAACCGCCGCCCGATGCAAGCGCATGGCGCAGGCTTGCATCCGGCGGGAAACGCGGCAAGATGGGCCCGTGAAAAGCAACTTGTATCTTCTCCTGCTGTGCGTCCTGGCGCTCGTCGGCTGCGCCACCCCGGAAACGCGCATCCGCCAGAACCCGCAGCTGTTCGCCAGTTTCCCGCCGGACGTGCAGGACAAGGTGCGCGGCGGCCACATCGCCCTCGGCTTCAGCCAGCCGGCCGTGCGCATGGCGCTGGGCGACCCCGACCGCGTCTATCATCGCATCACCTCCACCAACACCCCGAACGAGGTGTGGGCCTACACGTCCTACGACTACCGCACCGACCCGCAATTCGTCACGGTGCTCTCGCCGGTTTCCGACCCGCGCGTCTTCGGCACCATCTCGCCCAACGTCGTGCTGCTGGACGTGCAGCAGCGCACCGAGTACGAAGCGTTGCGCGTCGAGTTCGAAGGCGACCGGGTCAAGGCCATCGAGGCCCTGAAGCGCTGAGGTATCCGCCGCTCACGCCGGGGCATGGCGGAGTGCGGCGGTGGCGTGGACGCGGTGGCGCGCGGGCAGGGCGGCGCGGGCCTCCACGAGCACGCGCTCAAGGGCGGCCAGGTAGGCGCCGAAACGGTCCAGACCGGCCCGGGTCGGCGTGATGGTGGTGTGCGGTTTGCGGTCCACAAAAGTCTTTTCCACGCGCACGATGCCTTCCTCCTCCAGCGCCGTCAGATGCCGGCTCAGGTTGCCATCTGTCAGCCTGCAGGCCACGCGCAGATCCCCGAAGCAGAGTCCCTCCGCGCCGGTGCTGGCCAGCGCCGACATCAGCGCGAGCCGGTTGGGCTCATGGAATATCCGCTCAAGGTTCGCCGTCGGATTTTTCGCGTGCATGACGTAGCTCCTGTTCATGGCGGTGGTCGTCGAGGATCAGGGCGAAACCGCCGCAGGTTTCGCCGGCAAAGAAAATCACGCCCATCGGCCACGGGTTGAGGATCCCGTCCACCGGCGCCACGAGGCAGGCCGCGCCCGCCGCGAGGTAGCCGAGGCCGACAAGGTAGTTGAGGCGCGGCAGGGTCAGCCGGTAGGGCAGATGCGCCAGCCCGTAGCAGCACATCCAGGTGCCGAACAGCAGGTCCCAAGCCCCGGCGCGGGCGAGCGCCAAGGTCAGCAGGCCGCCGACGACGAGCGGGGCGAGCGCGTCGTAGGCCGGGCGCACCGCGCTGCGGTCGCGGTCCGCGCCGTCGCGGGAGAAGAACCAGAGCAGGAGGGCGCCGTAGTTAGCCGCCAGCGCCAGGGCCAGCACGATCAGCCACGCGCGGAAGTGGACCTTGGGCGTGGCCGTGGCCTGGGTGGCCAGCACCAGCGCGCAGGCCAGCGCCAGCCCGCCGCCGAAGAGGCGCGCGCGGCCGGAGTAGCCGCGGAACTGCCGCCGCTCCTGCAGCGCGTCCCGCATCTGCCGCACCTGTGCCAAGGCATCGTGAAGGTCCATGATTTCACCCGCATGATGACGTTAGCACAAAGCCCTTTTTCCTGCAAAGGCAGAACGGACAGAAGAACATGAGCACAGCCACGACGGCCGTCACCGCCTCCAACTCCAACCAGAGTGGGCGGTGCACGACGAGGAACACCAGCGGCGTGACCACGGCCAGCAGGAGCAAGGCCGTCAGGAAGGAAGTTTTCAGGCTCCATCGGGGCCGCAGCGGCAGGAGCGGCCAGCGGCGGTCCGGCGTTGGTCGTGGTGGTTGCGCGGGGCGCTGCGGTGCGTTGTATTGCGGTGCCTGCGGCCAGGCTTCGGTCCGGTTTGAGTTTCCACCGTTACGCATCTCCGCTCCCATGCCTTCGCCTCCCTTGCACGGCGTCACGCGGTGGGCGTCGCGCGCGGCGGAGTGACGAGGCTGACGGCGGTCGGAGCGACCAGGACGATGCCGGCGGCGGCGAACTGCTCCAGGATGGACAGGTTCACCTTTTCGCTAAACGCCATGTAGGCCCATTGGTCGGCCGGGTGATACCAGTAGATCGCCTGCAGGGTGAGCGCGCTGCTGGTGATGTCGCTGAAGTGCACGCGCGGCGGCAGGTCGGGCAGCTGGCCCTCATGCTTGTGCAACACGGACCGCAGGATCGCCAGCGCGCGTTCCATCTGGGCGAGCGGCGTGTCGTCAGGCAGCGAAAGCGTGATGACGCGGCGGATGCTGCCGCGCCTGCCGATATTGACGATGGTCTTGTTGGCCAGTTCGCCGTTGGGCAACGTGGCGAGAAAGCCCTCCGCCGTGCGCAGGCGCGTCGAGCGGAACCCGATGTGTTCGACCGAACCCTCGAGGCTGTCCACGCGGATCACATCGCCGATTTCGAACGGTTTGTCGGCCAGCAGGACCATCGAGCCAAAGAGGTTTTTGAGCGTCTCCTGCGCGGCCAGCGCGATGGCGAGACCGCCGACGCCGAGGCCGGCGATGAGCGAGGAGGGCGGCTTGCCGCTCAGCTGCGTGGCGATCTGCAGCAGCGTCAGCAATACGACGACGACGCGCAGGCTGTTGCGGATCAGCGGCACGAGCATCTGGTTCGTACGGCCGTTCTGCTGGCCCAGGTGCTGGAACCAGGCGGAGGCCACATCGGTCAGCTGGTAGGCCAGCCACGCGAGTGCGAGCGTGGTCAGCAGGCTGCTGACGGTTGCCACCAGCTCCTCACTCTGCGCATCCAGGCGCAGGAAGCCCAGGCCGGCCTTGAGTCCGAGCACCAACAGGATAAAGCTCGTCGCGCGTGCGCCGGCCTTGAGCGTGGCGGCCAGCGCCGGCCGGGCCGCGCGCTTCGCGGCCGCCGCCAGCAAGGCGCGGCGCACCAACCAGCCGAGCAGCACGGCCGTGAGCAGGCAGAGGGCCAGCGTCGTGAAACGCCACGCATCATTCATCTGGATCATGGCGTCCACCTCCAACCACAAAGCATTCAACCAACCGTGCATGTTCTGTCCTTTGCTTTCTTTTAGGGCTTGTGGCCGAACGCGAACAGCTGCGTATACGTGCGGATGAACAGCACGCCGCCGGCGACCGCGGGCGTCGCAAAGCTCTTCTCGCCCAGCGCCAGGCGGTCGGGCGGCGCGAACTGGTCGCCCGCCGCCAGCACGAGCACGTCGCCTGTCTTGCTGACATTCACGACGCGGCCGTTCACCGCGATCGGCGAACTGTAAAACGTGCCTTCGACCTTCTCCCGCCAGAGTACTTCGCCCGTCGCCACCCGCAGGCAGGCGACCTGTCCGTTGTCGCCCCAGAGGATCAACTTGTCGCCGAGTACCAGCGGCGAAGGCACATAGGGCAACGGCTTGGCCAGCGCGTAGGCCAGCTGGGGCTTCGCGCCGGGCCGCACCGCGACGAGTTCCGAGCCTGCGCCGCCGCTGCCCGCCGTGGTGATGACGAGCCCCGCGCCAAAGACCGGCGAGCCGACGCAGCGCCGGGCGAACCCGGTCGCCGTGCCCCAGACGATTTTGCCGGTGGCCGCGTCCACGCCGGTCAACCCGTTGGCCGTATTGGCGCAGATGAGCTCCACCGCGCCCCCGGCGGTGCGGCGCACGCATGGCGTGGCGAAGGCCGCCTGGCTGCTCCGCCGGTCGAGTTGCCAGCGCGGCGCGCCGGTCTGGCGGTCGAGCGCGACGACGCAGCTCTTGCCCGCGGCCTTCGGCGCCCCGGGCTTCTTGTAGTTCTGCGGCGTAGCTTGCGGATCGTCCTGGTCGTTGCAGAGCACGACGACATCGCCGAGGATGACCGGCGAGCTGCCGCTGCCATGGTTGCAGACGAACGGGCCGAGCGGACGCCGCCAGCTTTCGTTGCCCGCGTTGTCGAGTGCGACGACGAGGACTTCCTCAGGCGTGGTCCAGGTGACAACGACGCCTTCCGCATCGCAGGCGGGCGAGGCGGTCGCGTAGCTGTTGTCGTTGTTCTGCTGGTAGGTCTTCGAGGGGAACTCGCGTTGCCAGAGCGTGCGGCCGCTCGCGGCATCGAGGCAGAGCACCGTGCGCTTGGCGGTCGCGTTCTCTCCGCACGTCACGAACAGGCGGGGCCCGCAGCTCACCGGAGAGGAATGACCCGTGCCGGGGAGCTTGACGCACCATAGCTGGTTCGACGCCGCCAGCGGCAGCGGCAGGTCCGGCGCCGCGCCGAGTCCCGCGCCGTCCGGGCCGCGGAACCGCGGCCAGTCAGCGGCGCCCGCCAGCGTTGCCGCTGCGCCTAGCGCCATCATGCTCGTCAGGAGAATTTTCATCGCGCGCTTATAGCATCTTGCCGGCGCATTTTCCAAACAATGGATGGGCCCGGAAAGCGGAAGAGTACGTCAGGGCTGGCGTGATGGAGAACCGGAGAAGTGGAGTGCTACGCTTAGGCATGCGCTCCCGCGGAGGCAGGCGGCCCGCCTGCCGGTGAGTCGGGCGTCACGCCCGACAGCCCGCCCAACACAGAGGCGGCGGGACGCCGCCTGCACCGGCACGCGAGACGCGTGCCACCACCTTGCTCAGCTTTTTCGGCTGGCCAATCGCTGCCGGCACTCGCATCATCGCCCCATGAAAATACGCTTCGGCCTGCTGCTGTTGGTTGGTGCGGCGCTGGCGTGGCGCGCCGCCGCCGCGCCCGCCTATCCCGACCGTTGGGTCTGGGTCTTCGGATGGCACCTGGACAAGGATGGTGACACGGTCGAGATCCAGCAGCTGTTGGAAAGCGGCGCCGCGCACGGCATCAATGGCGCGGTCGTCTCCTTTGGCCTGGATGCGCTCTGCAAGAAGCCGCCGGATTTTTTCCGCCGGCTCGACGCCGTGCAGCAGACCTGCGCGCGGCTGAAGATCGAGCTGATCCCCTCGGTGTTTTCGATCGGCTACGGCGGCGGTGTGCTGGGCCACGACCGGCATCTGGCGGAAGGCCTGCCGGTGGTGGACGCGCCATTCGTCGTCCGCGGCCAGGCGGCTCAGTTCGTGCCGGACGCAGCGGTGCGGCTCGCCAACGGCGATTTCGAGCAGTTCAAGAACAACAAGTTCAAGGGCTTCAGTTTTCACGACGCGCCCGGGGTCATCAGCTTCGCCGACACGGCGGTGAAGCACGGCGGCGCCGCGTCGCTGCGGCTGGAGAACTTTTCGTCGGACCCGCACGGCCACGGACGCATCATGCAAACCGTGCGCGTTCATCCGTATCGCAGCTACCGGATCAGCGCGTGGGTGAAGACGGAAGAGCTGAAGCCCGCGCACGCCTTCATGCTGCAGGTGCTGGCGGGCGACCGCAGCCTCGCGCCGCGCCAGTTCAACCTGCCGGCGACGGGCGACTGGCGCAGGCTGACGATGCTCTTCAACAGTCTCTCCAACGAGACCGTGCGCATCTATGCCGGCCTGTGGGGCGGCCAGGGCGGCAAGCTCTGGCTCGACGACTGGACACTGGAGGAGGTCGGCCCGCTCAACGTGTTGCACCGGCCCGGCACACCGGTCACCGTGCGCAGTGCCGACGGGACGACGACCTACACCGAAGGCCGGGATTACGCGCCGCTGGTGGATCCGCACTACAATCCCTACCGCGTGCCGGAAGGCGCCGGCGTGCCGCTCCGCCTGCGGCCCGGTTCGCGCATCGCCGACGGCCAGCAGCTCAAGGTGAGCTGGTATCACCCGCTGCTCATCCACGACTCGCAGGTCAGCCTCTGCATGGCCGAGCCGAAGCTCTACGCGATCTTCGACGAGGAGGCGCGGCTGCTCGCGCAGCACCTGCACCCGCGCCGTGTGCTGTTGAGCATGGACGAGGTCCGCATGGGTGGCACCTGTGGGGCCTGCCGCGGCCAGGACATGGCGGCGCTGATCGGCGGCTGCGTGACGCGGCAGGCGGAGATCATGCGCCGCCACCTTCCCGGCGTCGAACTGCTCGTCTGGTCGGACATGTTCGATCCGCACCACAACGCGCATGGCAATTACTATCTGGTCGAAGGCGACTTCACCGGCTCGTGGAAGCACGTCCCGAAAGACTTGACGATGGCCGTCTGGGGCGGCGAGCCGCGCGCGAAGAATCTGAAGTTCTTCGCCGAGCAGGGCTTTGCCACCGTGTGCTGCTGCTACTACGATGCCGACAACCTGGGGCAGGTGGAAGGCTGGGTCCAGCTCGCGGCGCAGACGCCGAAGGTCCGCGGCTTCATGTACACCCCGTGGCAGAAGAAGTACGCCCTGCTGCCCGCGTTCGGCGATCTGTTGCTGCAAGCGCGACCCGCTGCGCCATGATGAGCGGCCTGGTTTTCCCGGGGTTGGAAACCGGAGCTGCAGTTATGCCCAGGCCCTGGAAAACAAATCGCGCGGTGTTCCGTTGTGTGACAGGTCCGGCGGGAAAACAGGTGATGAAAACAGGTTGGCGGAATAAGCTGGGGTGTGGCGTGCTGCTGGTGCTGGGCGCGGGCTGTGTTGCGCCGTCTTCATCGGACCAGGTATTTCAGGTCGGGATTCGCGACGGGCATTTTATCGAGCGCGCGTCAGGCCGGCCGGTCGCCTTGCGCGGCTTCAACTATATCCGCCTCTATCACAGCCATGGGACCTTTGACCCGGCGCACTACGACGGCGCGGCGGCCAGCGGCGTCTTCCGGCGGCTGCACGGCGATGGCTTCAACGTCGTGCGCGTCTTCATCAATACGCACGAGGAAGTGCCGGGCGCCGTGGCGCAAAAGGGACAGGCCGGCTTGGCGCCGGCCTATCTGCGCAACGTCGCCGATTTTCTGCTGCGCGCCCGGCGGGAGCATGTCGCTGTTATTCTTTCCATGGAACAGTTTCCGCGGGTGTCACCCTACGTGGAACTGCTCGCGCCGCTGCCCGGCGAAATTCATGGGCTGAACGCCGCGTACCTCGTGCCGGCCTATCTGTCGGCCAAGGAAGCCTTTCTCGGCGCTTTTATAGCCGGTCTTAAGCAGGTCGACCCGCGCTGCCTGGAGGCGGTCTGCGCCTACGACCTGTCCAACGAGCTGTGCTATTTCGGCGCGCCGCCGTTCACGCTGACGGCGCCGAACGGGCGCACCTATCGCCTGCCGGAGCAGCGGCAAGAGCTCGCGGATGAGGCGGCGATCTTCTACATCAACCGGATGAGCGCCGCGATCCGCGCCGCGCAGCCGGGCGCCCTCGTCTGCGCCGGCGTCTTCACCTACCGCGCGGTGGGCAAAACCGGGCCGGGCGATTTCAGGTTGGACACGGCCGACTGGAAGAATCGTTATCCTTTCCGCCCGCTGGCCATCCTGCGTTCGCAGGCTGATTTTCTGGACCTGCATTTCTATCCGGCCAACGCCGCCGAGTTCGAGCGGGACCTGCAATCCATCGAGTTCCCCGCCGTGCAGCGCGCGGCCGGCGCCTGCGGCAAGCCGGTGATGGCCTGCGAGTTCGGCGCGTTCAAACAGTCGTTCCCCACCGCCGCAGGCGCGGCGCAGTGGATGGTGGAACTCGGCGGACGCCTGGCGGCGCTCGGCGGCGGCTGGCTGTACTGGACCCTTGACACGCACGAGCAAAGCAAGGAACTCTGGCACGCGTGCGAGGCCGATGGCCTGATCTACCGGCGGCTGCGTGAGGTGCCGCCCAAAAACTGAACAAGGAAAGCTGCATGAAGAACATGACGTTGTGGATGCTGGCGCTGGCGGCGGCGGCAGGTGTGCGGGCGGGCGAGGTGGTGAGCGTGGCCGACTGCGGCGCGCGCGCCAATGACCAGAGCGACTCCACGCCGGCGGTGCGCGCGGCGCTGGAAAAATGCCGCGCGACCCGGGCGACGAAGCTCGTCTTTCCGCCGGGCCGCTACGATTTCTGGCCCGACCTCGCGCAGGAGAAATACTGCTACATCAGCAACAACGACGAGGGCCTCAAGCGCATCGTCTTCCCGCTGCTGGGGACCGAGAACCTGGAGATCGACGGCCAGGGCGCGCGGTTCGTCTTTCACGGGCAGGTTTGTCCGTTCGTGCTGGAGCACGCGCGGAACATCACGCTGAAAAACTTCTCCATCGATTGGGCGCGGACCTTCCATAGCGAGGCGCAGGTGCTCGGCTCGTGCGCCGACGGCCTCGACGTGGAATTCTCCGAGGCCTTCCCGTACAACATCCGCAACGGCGTGCTGCGCTTCACCGACGGCAAGCCCGACGGTGCGCCGCAGACCACCGTGAAGGGCGCCGAGGTCGAATATCCCTACGGCAGCCTGCTGGAGTTCGATGTGCAGAAGCGCGAGACCGCGTTCCAGGCGCACGACTACTGGGCGCGCGGGGGCCTCGCGGTGCAGGCGCTGGGCGGACGCAAGGTGCGCCTGCTGATGCCGAAGCTGCAGGCGACGCCGGGCAATATCATGGTCTTCGGCGCGGCCACCCGCGAATTTCCGGCGTTCACGGTGTCCGACAGCGCGGGCATCGCGTTCCACGGCGTCGACATCTTCCACTGCGGCGGCATGGGCGTGATCGCGCAGCGCAGCCGCGATATCGAACTCGACCATGTCCGGGTGACTCCCGCGCCGGGCAGCGGCCGCATCGTCAGCATCACCGCCGATGCGACCCACTTCGTCAACTGCGCCGGGAAGATCGCGATGCACGACTGCCTGTTCGAAAACCAGAAGGACGACGCGACCAACATCCACGGCATCTACGTGCGCGTGATGAGCCGCGTGGCGCCGGACGCCGTGCTGGTCAAGCTGGTCCATCCGCAGCAGGCCGGCTTCGATTTCATCCGGCCCGGGATGAAGCTGGAGTTGGTGCATGGGCCGAGCATGGTGACCTTGGGCGAGGCGACGGTGAAAGCCGTCGAGCGGCTCAACAAGGAGTTTTCGCGCGTCGTGTTGGCCGCGCCGCTGCCGGCGGAACTGGTCGAGGGTGACGCCCTCGCGAGCGCGGAGGCTTATCCCGAGGTCCGCATCGAGCGCTGCATCATCCGCAACAACCGTGCGCGTGGCATCCTGCTCGGCTCGCGGGCGAAGATGGTGATCGAGGACAACCTGTTCCATGTGCCCGGTGCGGCCATCCTCTTCGAGGGCGATGCGCGGTTCTGGTACGAGCAGGCCGGCGTGCGGGATGTGGTGATCCGGCGGAACCGCTTCGAGAACTGCAACTTTGGCGTGTGGGGCAACGCGTGCATCCAGGTCGGGTCCGGGATCGCCAAGGAGTGCCGCGCCGCCAGCCGCTACAACCGCGGGATCGTCATCGAGGATAATGTTTTCCGCGTCTTCGATCCGCGCCTCATCAACGCCTACTCGGTCGATGGCCTGGTCTTCCGCAACAACAAGATCGAAAAAACCACCGACTATCCGCCGCAACACAGCGAGGCGCAGCCGTTTGTCATCGTCGACTGCGACCACGTCAGCCTGCCGGCGGAGTGATGCCGCTGCTGGCGCCGCCCGTGTGCCGGGGCGTGGTAGGGCCAGGCGGGAAGGTTCACCGTGACGACCCGCTTGAGGCTGGTGAGCACCGGGCGCCCTTCGAGGAACAGCAGGCGGCCGATGAGTTTCCCGGCGTGTTTCATCTCGTCGATGGCGCGGTAAAAAAAGGGCGGCTGGCAAACCGCCAGCCGCCCCGGCTCCGTGGCAAGCACTTCAGCGCATGGCGCAATCGAAGCGGTCCCAGGTGCCTTTCCTCACTTACTGCGCCCCCCCTCCTGTTCACTACCCAGGGGCCAGTAAGCCCGACGCCGGCAGTCTGAGGCCTCGGTCTGGTGAGCACCACTTGAAACGCATGGGAACATGGTCCTAAACCTATATGGGTCGGAATCCTAGAAGCGGGCGCCGGGCGGGTTCCGTTTTCTCAAAAGCGTGTTAGAATCTCCCTGTGCAACGGTATCAAGCATGTCAGCTGTGTCCGCGCCACTGCGGTGCGGACCGCACCGCGGGGCAGACCGGCTTCTGTGGCGAGGCCGCGGTGTGCCGCATCGCCAGCTCCGGCGCGCATTTCGGCGAGGAGCCGTGCTTCACGGGCACGCACGGTTCCGGCACGGTCTTCTTCAGCGGCTGCTCCAGCCAGTGCTTCTTCTGCCAGAACCACCAGATCTCCCTCGGGCATCAGGGCCGCGCGGTGGAAGCGGAGCAGTTTTACGCGCTGGCGCACCAGCTGATCCACAGCGGCGTCCACAACCTCAATTTCGTCTCGCCCGACCACTTCTGGCCGCACATCGAACAGCTCTGCCGGCGGCTGCGCGCGGAGGGCGAGACGCTGCCGTTCCTTTTCAACAGCTCCGGCTATCAGTCGCCGGACCTGGTGCCGCGCTATGCCGAATGGATGGACATCTTCCTGCCGGACTTCAAGTTTGCCGAGCCCGATCTCGCGCAGGCCTGCATGCGCGACCGCCGCTATCCCGCGATCACGCTGGAGGCGCTGCGGCGGATGGTGGCGGCGAAGGGCTTCCTCGAGCCGTGGGACCCGGAGGGCGGCGCGCTGGCGCAGCGCGGCGTGCTCGTGCGCCACCTAGTGCTCCCCGGTTACGTCGAAAACAGCCTCGCCGTGCTGCGCCTGCTGCGCGAGGAGTTCGGCCCGTTGCTGCCGCTCTCGGTGATGAGCCAGTTCCGGCCGGTGGAGCTGTGCCTTGAGCGGCAGGAGATCGATCGCACCGTGACGCCCGTGGAGTACGAGCGGATCTGCAACCTGGTGGAGGAGCTCGGCTTCCGGAACGTTTTTCTGCAGCCGCAGTTCGGCGATGCGGACTTCCTGCCCGATTTCACCCGTGACGATCCCTTCGCCGGCAACCGCAAGCACCGCCGCTGAGCCTTGCCCGCTGCGGTCTCACGGCGGGAACGGCATCGCCAGGGCGCGGTCGAGGAGGGGCGCCCCGAGTTCGCGGCCGTTGACTTCGAGCAGATATTTCTCCGGCCCGCGCGCGGCGCCTTCCCGGACGAGCGGCCGTTCCGTTTTCAAATCCACCTTGAGGCGCAGGGCGCCGGACTGCCCCGGCACCTTGACGTCGAGTGTCGTGCCTTCGTGCCTTACGGCGGGCTGGGCGGCGGCGAAGGCGGCGCGGAAGGCGGCGAACCCGGCGGCGTCCAGCTGCTCGGCGACCCGTACCCAGAGCGCCGTCGCCATCCGGCCGCGCGGGCGCTGCTCCGCGTGTACCGCGGTCAGGCGCATGGCCTGCCACTTCGCGCCGTCATTGACCAGTTCCACCGGCGCGGCCGCGCCGGCCGGCGTCGTAGCCACGACGAAGCGCAGCGCCGCCACCGCGGTGCCATGCTTGAGGAATACCGGCGTATCCGGCGTCGGCAACACGAGCTTATCCTTCACCGCCAGCGCCGCGCCGCTGGCTCCGACGAAGACCTGCGCCGCCGCCGGGAACGTGAAGTGCGAGAGGCAGCACGTCAGGTTCGAGCCGCTGCTCCGGAACGCCGCCGGCTTGGGCCCGTCGGCGTTCGCCGTGGTCAACAGCAGCGCCTCCGGTCCGTTCTGCACGCTCATGGTAAACGGCTGGACGTGGAAGGATTTGTTGTGGCCGCCGCCGGTGGCGATCTTGTTCTGCCCGTAGGGATCGAGCCGCGCGTCCATCAGAAACTCACAGCCCGGCACTTTCGGGCCGCCGCCGAACAACACGACGAGCGTCTTGTCCATCGGGTCGCGGTAGATCGCGCCCGAGGACGCCAGCGACACCTCGCGCCCGACCCAGTTCGCCGCGCACTCGCCGTCCGGCTCGCCCCAGCGCTGGCGCACGTAGCGCGGCACACGGGTGAGCACTTCGCTCTTCAGCCGGTCCGGCGCCGGCACGAAGACCTGCTTGAAGTTGTCATCGGTGGCCGCCCGTTCGACCGTGGTCCAGCCCGTGCGCGCGACCCATTGGTCGAGCCCGCCATGCCCGGTCACATAGTCGTAGTCGCGGCTGTGCGCGCCGCCGAGCCGGGCCGCTGGCGTGTACCAGTTGGCGGCCACATCGCTCCAGAGATAGTCCAGCGCCAGCGCGGCCTTCGCGCGCGCCGCGGGATTTTTGGCATGTCGCGCGATCGCGCCGAGACACTCGAAATCCACCGCGTAGTAGGTCGGGCTGAGATATTCGCGCACGCCCACCTGCCGCACGCGGCGCAGCCACTCGTCGAACATGGCGTAGCCGGCGCGCGCCAGCTCCGGCCGGCCGGTGTATTCGCCGAGGGCGATGCAGTTCCAGGTCTTCATCACGAAGATGTTGGTGTAGTCCACCGACACCCTGTGCCGCTGCAGCCCTTCGATGCTGAACTCCATCAGGCGCTGCAGCGTGGCCGTCGCCTTCGGCGAGAGCCGGTCGCGGTAGAGGATCCACGTCAGCGCCGCCCGCTGCATCGCAAACTCGGCCGCGTTGAGGTCGACCGGCTTGGGGTCTTCCCAGTACCAGGCCAGGTTGCCGAACGTCTTCGACTGCGGATCGCGGTCCTGCTTCTGCTCCGCCAGTTCCAGCGCGCGCTCGACGCGCTCCGGGTGCCAGTTCTGCGCCGCTGCCTCCAGCGTGAACTCGAACAGCTCGCGCGTGCTGAACCGCGGCCCCGGTTCGCGCAGGCTGCGCCAGCGTTTCTCCAGCGCCGCCGCGGCCGGGTCGGCCGGCTGCGCGGCAGGTTTCTTTCCCGCCGGCGCAGCCTCCGTGGCCACCGCCGCGACCAGCAGCAGTCCCACCACCAGCGTCAGAAGTGTTTTCATGGCGGTAGATGATGTGCCAAACCTTGGGAAAATCCAACGTAGTTTTTCCAGAACTCTTTCTGCACGGTGGGGGGGGGACACCTGCCGCTGCAGCGTTGGTTTATTTTATTCTGTAACCAAGCGCCGTTTTTTCCTATGTACAGGTGGTGTAAGGATGAGGGCCCCAGATGAAAACGAATCAACGGACGGGGCTGGCGGCGCTCGCGCTGCTGGCGGTCGGGCTGCTGTGCTCCTGCGGGCAGCCGCTGCCGAAGGGCGCGTACCGCGTGACGAGCGCGGAGCTGACGAACCGCAGCGAGGTCGTCGTGCGGCGTTACCAGATCGAGACAGGCGGCCTGCGGCGGCTTTGCCTGCGGCACCAGGGCGGCGTTGATTCAAGTTCCTTGGCGCCCGACATCATGACCGACGAGCGTACCGGCCATGCTGAGGCGCTCGTCACCATCTCCCTCCAAAGTTCACCGACGAATCCGCCGGAGGCGGTGTTCGCGATGAAGGTGACCACCCACGGCACCGTCGCCCGCTTCCAGCACGAACTCGCGCTCCCGGCGGCGACGGATCTGCGCACGCTGCTCACGGAAACCAAACTTCCCGGCGACGCCGCGCTGACGAACAAGATCAGCCTGTTGCGTGCTGACTCCGGCGGAAAGTATCTGGAGCTGAGCATCGAGTAGCGCTCGCGCAAGCGTCAAGTGCAGTTGGTTGCATGATTTCGAGCTCAGGTGGCGGCGATTTTCCTGACGGGGCACAGGACGGGTGGGCCGCGTTCTGACGAACGCGGCTACGCAGCAGGTAACGCACAACATAGGTCCCGGCAGCTTTCCATCCCCATGCTGGTGTGGCCAGGCGTGTGTGCGCCTTGGTAGCCGCACTCGTGAAGTGCGGCCCACCGAGACCCCCTGCCACGCCATCGCTGACAGTCCAAACGTTGCAAGGTAAAGCTCGACCGCACAGCAGGATGCCGTTGCAAACTTCTCCGCTATTTTCTCCCCAAATGTGGTTTTTAGGCGCCAAGGAAAACCGCGCGCCAAACCTGACGGCGTCCTGTAACATCCCTATCCATCGGAAGGCGATTGAACCTTTTGGAGCGCCGGGCCTTCTACTGGTCAGAAGTCATGCAAACGGACATGTCAGCGCAGGTACAGGCGGCGCGCAGCGGGGCGCGGGAGGCGTGGGACGCGCTCTTTGCCCGCTACCAGCTGCCGCTCTTCGCCTACGTGCGCGACCTGGTCCGCGACCGCGAGGCGAGCCTCGACATCATCCAAGAAGCGTTCATCGCGGCGGCGCGGCACCTCGACACGCTGCGCGACGCAGGACCAGTTCGAGAATCCCGAGAAGGTTGTGATCATCGAGAGCAAGTTCGCCCGCCCAGACGGCCAGCGCGTCCGCGGCTTCGCCGATGGCCACGTCGAGTGACGGCGCGCAAGATCCTCTCGCTTCGCGAACCATGGCGAAACCAAGCCGGGCAACAGAGCGATCTCAAAATCATGGAGAGCAAAATCATCGCCACGCCCGGGTGCAGCGCGATGCTTTTATACGTATGATTTTGTTGTTGGAAGCCCTGACGGCACGGCAGCACCTATCCTTTGTGGGCGGGGCTTCCAGCCCCGCGAACCCAATCGAACCCGGAAAGAAAAACAACAGGCAGAAAAAAGTGGGGCAGAAATATCGGGGCGGCCAGCGCCAAGGGGGAATTATTCCCATTTTCCGCCTAACTCAGGCTGATCTTCAATGCGGTGGGCTGGCTCTCCGAGGGAAGAGTTGCGCCGCCTTGATGGGACGCGCCCGTCGCGTCCATTCCGGTTAGACTTTCCACCAGTCCCTGACGCTGTCCATCTTGGCGGACGCGACGGAGCGCGTCACTCCACTCGGGCGCAGGCGGGCTTCCGGTTTTACACCACTTCAATCATCCAGCACTCCATCTCTACCCGCTGTTCCCCCGTCCCGTCCCCTTCCGCACTTTGGGGTGCGGCAGATTTCTGGTAACGTCGCCGCGAAAATTCCGTTGTACTGCGTGAGGGCATGAAAGCAACTTTGTCGAGGCCGGAGGTGTTTGCGACGACGCGCTGGTCGGTGGTGGTCACCGCCGCCAACGCCGAGGCCATCACGCATGCGCAGAAGGCGCTGGCGGAGCTGTGCCAGGTCTATTGGTATCCGCTCTATGCCTATGTGCGGCGGCGCGGCCATGCGCCGGCCGACGCCGAGGACCTGACGCAGGCGTTTTTCGTCCGGCTGCTGGAGCAGCAGATGCTCGCGGCGGCGCAGCGCGAGCGCGGCAAGTTCCGCTCGTTTTTGCTGGCGTCGCTGAACCATTTTCTCGCCGACGAGTGGGACAAGGCCGGCGCGCAGAAGCGCGGTGCGCGGCGGATCGTCTCGCTCGACGCGCAGACGGCGGAGTCGCGCTATTTCGCCGAGCCTCACGACGCGCTCGCGCCCGACAAGCTGTTCGAGCGCCAGTGGGCGCTGCGGCTGCTGGAGGAAGTGCTGCGCCTGTTGCAGGCGGAGTACTCGGCGGCTGGCCAGGCGGCACTGTTCGAGCACCTGCGCTTCGGGTTGACCGGCGACAAGAGCGCGCTGCCCTACGCGGAGCTGGCGGCGCAGCTCGGCATGACGGAAGGCGCGGTGAAGGTGGCGGTGCATCGCCTGCGCCAGCGCTACCGGGCGCGGCTGCGCGAGGAGATCGCGCACACCGTCGCCGGCCCGGACGAGGTCGAGGAGGAGTTGCGCTTTCTATTTCGCGCACTGGCCCGGTAACCTTGGGAGAACTTTCCCGTAGTAGGTGGTGAAGGGAAAGACGCACATGAAAAACTGTCCATCATGCGGCAAGGAAGTCGGCGCGGAAGCCGTGCAGGGTCTCTGTCCCGCATGTCTGATGCAGGTCGGCCTCGGCAGCGGCCCCGCGCCCGCAGCGATGGATCTGCCGCCGCTCGAGGAGTTGCGCGCGCGTTTTCCGCAGCTCGAAATCTTTGAACTTATCGGCAAGGGCGGCATGGGCGCCGTTTACAAGGCACGGCAAAAGCAATTGGATCGCATCGTAGCGCTGAAAATCCTGCCGCCCGGCGCCGAGCGCGACGCCGCCTTCGCCGCGCGCTTCACCACCGAGGCCCGCGCGCTCGCCAGGCTCAACCATCCGAACATCGTCACGATCCACGACTTCGGCTGCGTCACTTCCGCGGATGCTCTTCCCTCGTCACCCGACACCCGTCCCTCGCCACTGTTCTTTTTCGTGATGGAATTCGTGGACGGCATGAATCTGCGGCAGCTGCTGAACGCGGGCCGCATCGCGCCGCGCGAGGCGCTCGCGATCGTCCCGCAGATCTGCGATGCGCTCCAGTACGCGCACGACCACGGCATCGTCCACCGCGACATCAAGCCGGAGAACATCCTGCTCGACCGCCAGGGCCGCGTGAAGGTCGCGGACTTCGGGCTGGCGAAATTGGTTGGCGCTTCCTCTTCATCAGATCCGTCGGATCCGTCCGATCGGTCGGATTTGCAAGCGCACGTGAACACCACCGAGGCCGGCGTCGTGCTGGGCACGCCGCAGTACATGGCGCCGGAGCAGCGCGAGCATCCGACGGACGTGGACCATCGCGCCGACATCTATTCGCTCGGCGTCGTCTTCTACCAGATGCTCACGGGCGAACTGCCGAAGGGCGACTTCGCCGCGCCCTCGAAGAAAGTGCTGCTCGATATCCGCCTCGACGCCGTCGTGTTGCGCGCGCTGGAGAAGACGCCGGGGCTGCGCTTCCAGCAGGTCAGCGAAGTGAAGACGCTGGTGGAAACCATCGCGACCACGCCGGCTCCGGCTAGCCCTCCAATATCGTCGGCAGGGATAGGCGGTGCGTCTGTCCGGGAACAACCTGGCATGATCGCGAAGTTCTTGCTCTTCTCCTCAATCGTCGGCGTCCGCAACGGGCGGCGTGTCATTAACTGGGCCGGTGCACGCTCGAACGGAATCCTTTTCATGGGGGTTATGGCGGTGGTTTTCGTACCATTGGTTTTCTCGGGAGAGCACATCTCCGGCTGGTTGGTATCGCTCAATCTGTTTGTCCTTGGAATGATAGTTGCGAGCGCGGTCCGTGATTGCCGAAAACCGATTGAGCAACTCCCATCGCTCGACTCTGCCCGAGGTGGGCAATCCTTGGAAAACAGCACGGGCACGCCGAGCGCGGGAGGACGCATCGCGTATGTGCTTTTCGCGCTGCTCTATCTGGGCTCGCTGGTGTGTGTAGCCCTCTCCGCGCCGTGGCTGCCGGAGCGCGTGGCGACGCACTTTGGTTTCGAGGGCGCGGCCGATGGCTGGATGACGCGCACGTGTTATCTCGCGTTCGTCACCGTCCTCCCGCTGCTGCTCGCGCTGTTCTTCGCGGGGATTGCGGCGCTGATCAAGGTTTTGCCGGTGCGCTTCGTCAATATTCCGAACCGCGATTACTGGCTCGCGCCGGAGCGGCGCGTCGCAACGGCGGTCCTCGCCCGTCACTGGCTCGCCGGGCTGCTCTGCCTGCTGACGCTCTTCTTTGCAGCGCTGCACACACTGACCGTACAGGCCAATCGCATCACGCCGCCGCACCTGCCGATGGGCGGGCTGCTGCTGCTCGTCATCGTGTTCCTGCTGGCGCTGATGATCTGGCTGACGCTGTTCCTGATGCGCTTCGCTGAAATCCGCGCTGTGGAACAATCCGGTGCGCCAGCCAGCGCCTCGCGCGAGACGCTGGGTCGGCGCTTGAAGAGATTTCTGTGCGTCACGCTGCCGGTGGCCCTCGTCATCGCACTGGTGATCCGGACCTTCCTCTTGCAGACGTTCGTCGCGGCGACCGATGCGGCAGCGCCGGAAATTCCGCGCGGCAGCCACTTCCTCGCCTGGAAAATCGTCGGGGAATTATCGCCCGGCGATCTCGTCTGCTACCGGCAGAACGACCTCGTGGTTTTGGGCCGCGTGGCACGTGTCGAAACAGGACGACTGATCGTACGCAGCAACGTCACCCCGGAAATCCCGGTGCCGCGCGCCGATGTGGTCGGCAAAGTTATCAGCGTTTATTGGCGCGCCTCGGCAGGCGCAGCGCCGGAGGCCGCAAGCTCCGGCGCTGCGTTCACGCAAAACGGAATGCGCATAGGGTTGCTGATCCTCATCGCGCTGGGTGTCGCCGTCGCAACCTTGGTGGGAGCGCTGCGCAAGCGCGCGCGACCGCAACTTCCAAGCCTCGGAAGAAACGACATGCCAGCATTCCCCCTCGACGCTGCTCGGGACAGGCCCCTCGACAGTGCTCGGGGCGGGCAAGCCTTGGAAAAGACTGTACGCGCCAAACGCTACGGCAAGTTCGCGCTGGCGTTGTGTCTTGGCGGATTGGCGCTGCCGGTCTTGCTGCTGGCGTTCGGTCTGCCGCTACACTCGAGGTTGGGAGCGCTGCAGTGGCTCGGCGTTTTCGGGATCACCAGCCTCTGCGAAATCGCGGCGATCGTGCTCGGCATCCTGGGCTGGAAATCCGGCGCGGGCAAAGCGGCGGTGATCATCGCGGCGGTGCTGCCGCTGTTGGCCGTACCGGGCACCGCACTGTTCTGGCTCTCCGCGCGGGCTGCCCACATAACGACGGTAAAGACCAGCGCCGAGAACCAGCAGAGGGCGGCCGTCAAGGAGCACTTCAACGACAGGCTCACCCATGAGATTCATCAGCATCTTCGACAGGATAACATCCATTTCAAAAAGCTTGTCGTTACGTTGGCTGATGACCTGACCCGCGCGGACATCCGGCTGGAGGGCTTGACCAAAAGAAAATATCCGACCGACGCCAGTGAGCAGGCCATCGAGGGTAAGCTGGTAGCCGAGTCCACCGGCCTTGGCAGCTGGGAAATTCGCGGTCAAGGACGGCTTGAAAGCATCCGCTTCAGTGTGTCGGTCCCCATCATCGAGCGCATGATCAGTTCGGCGACCGATGGAGCCAAGCCGCGGGCTCAAGCGGTTTTCGCCGGCGAACGCGAGGAACTGGAGAAGATGTTGCGCGTGGCTTTCGTCTTGTGGCTGAACGAGCGCGGGGTCAGCTATGCCGACGTGAGAGTTAACTCGGCGCAAGATCTCACCAGCGCCAAGGTGAACTATAGCGGGTTGCAAGGTCTCAAGCGGACTGATGGCACGCAAGTCTTCGGTGCTGCTGGCTCTGGCCTTTTTGATTTGAAGGTGCGCGGCGAAAGCGAATGGGCGGGCACGCTGACGCCGGGCGTGCTGGTCGAGCTGCATCCCTACGCCACGGGAACGGTCGGCCTGGTGGTTGATGGCGAAGGCCGGCCCATCCCGGACGTGCTGCTGCGGCAGCAGGATAGCTCGTGGCAGGCGACCACCGATGCCAACGGCCGTTTCCCGCTGCCCGCGCTGACCAACAACCAGCAGATCAGTCTCACGCTGCAGGCGCACGGTTTTGCGAAGCGCGACAACGTAAGTCTCTTCCGCGACAGCGCGGGCTGGTCGGTACAACCCGTCCGCTACATGCTGCGCCGTACCGCGCGGCTCTCCGGCCGCGTGCTCGCGCCCAGCGGGAAGCCGCTCGCCTACGCGCCGCTCTCGTTGATGACCTGCTACGGCCCGTATCGCGATGGCGATCGCACCGGTGGCTTCCGTAGCAGCAGCGCCTCCGGCACCACGGCAAACGCGCTCCGCGCCATCACCGATGACCAAGGCAACTGGCACGTGGAAGATGTGCCGAGCGGCTGCCACATTCTCTATTATCCGTGGGAAGGCCCGACGCAGGACGAAGTCGAGCAGGAACGCTGGCGCGCATTGAAACTGGCGGGCCGGGAAGTGCCGCTCAAGGACATCTGCGGCGCGCTCGTAGTGGAGACGCGCGACGGCCAGCAGGTGGATGGCGTCGTGCTCGACCTCGCGCGCTCCACATGCCGCATCACCGGGCGCGTGCTCGATCAACACGGGCAACCCGTCGTCGGCGCCAAGCTGGATCTTTTCCGGCGCGCGGAGAAAGATGACGGCACAGGCAAGGTCACCTTCGGCGCGGGGCTGACCGGCAATGCCGGCGCCTACACGATTCCGTCGACGGACGCCGGGGGCCATTATGAAATCCGCAACTGCCCGCCCGGCGACTGGAGCGTGCGGGTCTGCCATGGCAAAGCGGAAACCTCCGGCGAACTCCGCCTGACCGCCGCCGGCGAACACGCCACCCTCGACCTCTGCCTGACACGCGAGGCGCCGAAGGCCGCCGCCAGCACCAAACCTGGGCCTGGGAAAAAGACCGCACCTGCAGCGGCCGCCGCCCGCTGAATTATTCCGAACATGAGCACACAGCCTTGGAAACAATCTCGCTCGTCCATTTCAAGAAGACCGGTGCTGGGCCGTGAGCGGGGTAAACTTATTTTGAAGCCATGTGACCCGGGAAACGTATAAACTCGGGCAACGCCATGGTGAGAGGCCTGAACAGGAGCAGATCATGATAAAGAACATAGTGCTGGCGGTGTTGGCCATCGCGGTGGGCGGCTTGGGTTTCGCGCTCGTGCGCACGAACCAGAAGCTCACTGAGCGTGTCGCGGAAGTGGAAACGTTGAAGGTCGCGAAGCCCGTGCCGCCGCCCAAACCGGTGCGCGTGGCCGCGGCGCCGGTGGTGCCCGTGCAACCCGGCGGCAGGGCGGAGCGCAAGCCTGACGTCAAATCCTTCCAAGCCGGCTTCGGCACCAACTTCATGAGCGCGCTGGCCGGCATGATGAAGAACCCGTACATGAAGGAGACGATGAAGGCTCAGCAGAAGGTGGCGGTGGAGCAGATGTACGGCGACCTGCTGAAGTCCCTGAACCTGACGGATGAGCAGAAGCGCCAGTTCCACGAAATGCTGGTCGAGCGGCAGCAGTTCATGGCCGAGGCCGGCATCACCATGATGAGCGGCACGCCCGAAGAAAAGAAAAAGGCGATGGACCTGATGAAGGATGCCAAGGCCGGCTACGAGCAGGTGGTGCACGATCTGTTCGGCGCGGAGACCGCCGAGGCCTTCAAGCAATACGAAGACCGACTGCCGGAGCACAGTTCGCTCGCGATGTTTAAGAGCGCGCTGCCGGTGGCCGATGCCATGAACGCGCAGCAGGAGTCCGACCTGGTCGCGGCGCTCTATCAGGAGCGCAAGAACGTGCCGGCCGACTCCCTGCTGAACAAGCAGCGCGGCCAGGCGCCCGATCCTGCGCAGATGACCGAGGAAAAAATTGCGCAGACCTTGCAACAGATGGAACAACTCCAGCAGCGCAACCTGGCGCGGGCCGCGACGATCCTGACGCCCGCGCAGCTGGAGCAGTTCAAGCAGTATCAAAAACAGATGGCCAACATGCAGTCGATGGGCCTCAAGATGGCCGCGCAGATGTTCGGCCAGCAGCCCAAGGCCGGCGCCGCCGCGCAGTAACCGCGCACCGCATGAACGCCGACGAAAATACTCCGCACCGCTCGCGCTTCCCCGTACTGCGCCTCGTCCGCTGGCTCTTGTTTTTTCTGTTCATCGCGGCAGGGCTGGTGTGGCGGCAACGCTTCGCGCCGAACCCGCACGACCTCGACTTTAACGGGCACCGTTTGAGTGCGCTGCTGCGCGAACACCCGGACGTCTATCGGCCCGCCGTGCAGTTGGCCGGCACCAACGCGCTGCCGTTTCTGCTGACCGAATTGCAGGTTACCGATCCTGCGTGGTTGCAATGGGCGGAAAACGCGATGGGAGAATTCGGTCCGTTTTGGGAGCCCGCCCGCAGTCGCCGTTATCACGCGCGGCTGGGCCTGCAAATCCTCGACATGAACGCGCTGCCCGTCCTGCTGGACGTCGCTTTTGATCGGCACATCCATCTGGCGGAAGGCGATCCCAGCTACGAAGCCGCGTTCGCGCTGACGTGGCTGGCCTCGCCCGCCGCTAAAGAAACGATCCAGCAAAAACTCGCCACGACCCTGCGCAGCCCCCATGCCGCGGTGCGCCGCAATGCGTGCCTCGTCATTACCGCCGGCAATCTGTGCAACACCAACAACGCGGCACAGCTGGCCGTGCTCACGCGCGATCCCGAACCCGCCGTCCGCGCGGCGGCGATGCACGCTGCGCAATTCTACAACCAGGATGAAGCGGTTCTCCTCCCCGCCGTCATCGAGCGGCTCAACGACGAGCACGCCATCGTGCGGCTGCTCGCCGCCGACGCCCTCCGCAGACGCGGCACCAACGCTGTCGCGGCCCTGCCCGCGCTCAAGGCCGCGCTCGCCGCGGAGCCGTCGCGCCAACGCGGCGCGGATCACCTCGATGACAACCTTACGCGCGCGCCCAGTTCCGCCTGGGTTTGCGCCGGCCTGCAGGAAGCCATCCGCGCGCTCGAAAACCCCGCCGCGGCGCGAAAATAAGTTTCGCCCGGCGTCACTCTTCCAGACGTGGAAAATTGCGCGTTCTAGCTGGGAGCGGCGGCATTCCCGGCTTCGTCCAAGCACTTCGCCGGGGCAAGCCTGCCGCCGCAGATGAGCCGCCGGATGCGGGCCTTGCTCGTTGTGTCCGCGGCACGGGCAGTTCGGCTGACACCTGCGAGGCGGTGAGGACACCGCCCCTCCCAGCTAGGCAGACAGCCTTGCTGCTTGACCTCCCGTTTCGGAGGTGAAGACACGGGGGGCACAGGCTGCTCCTGCTTTATGAAGCTTCCAAAGAGCGCTTCACCCAGTGTGTTCGAGAAATTCCGCTGGCATCCGGCGTCGGGCTGTGCAATCTAAGGGCCATGCAAGACCCCGATGCCAACGTGGAGTTCGAGCCGGACCTGACGCACGCGCAGGTGATGGCGCTGCCGCTCTGCCGCTACGAGGGGCCGATCCACCTGATCCAGTCGCCGGACCAGCTGCCGGCGGCGCTCCCGGAGCTGTGGCAGGAGCGCGTGCTGGGCTTCGATACCGAGACGCGCGCCGCCTTCCGCAAGGGCGAAGCCTATCCGCCGGCGCTGATCCAGCTCGCGACCGCGCAGGCGGTCTGGCTGATCCAGTTGCATTCCTTTTCCGCGCTCGATGGGCTCGCCGACCTGCTGGGCAGCGCGCAGCATCTCAAGGCGGGCGTCGGCCTCGATCACGACCTGCGCAAGCTGCGCGAAATCTACGAGTTCAAGCCGGCGGGCTTCGTGGACCTGGCGAAGCTGTCGGACAAGGCGCGGGTCCGGGCGAACGGCCTGCGCGGGCTGGCGGCCCATGTGCTGGGGCGGCGTGTGGCCAAGCAGGCGCAATGCACCAACTGGGCGCGGACCGAGCTGACCGACCAGCAGTTGCGCTATGCTGCGACCGACGCGTGGATCTCGCGCGAAATATTTCTGGCCTTGGAGGAGCGCCTCGCACAGGAAGCGACCCCGCCGTGAGCCACACACCCCAGAATGAGCCGACGCTCGTCGTCCGCGATGAAGCCACCGCGCCGCCGCCCGACGAGACCACCTTGGGCGACGTCAAGCAGCTCGGACTCTGGGCCGCGATCCTCAGCCTGGGCGGCGTCTTTTGGGTCGTCGGCGGCATGGAGATGATCGAGCGGCTGGCCTACTACGGCGTGCGCGCGGTCGCCACGCTCTACGCGACACGGCCGCTCTCGGAGCAAGGTCTTGGCGTGACGATGTCGACGTTCGGCACGCTGCTGCTGTTCTGGACCCTCACGCAATCGCTCATACCGGTGTTTACCGGCGGGTTTTCCGACCGCTACGGCTACAAGCGGACGATCGGCGTGGCCACGGCCATCAAGGTGTTAGGCTACCTGCTGATGGCATGGTTGCCGACCTACTGGGGCTTTTTTCCTCGGCGCGATGTTCCTGGCGGCGGGCACGGCGGTCTTCAAGCCCGGCATCCAAGGCACCCTGATCCGCTCGACCAACCGCCGCAACAGTTCGATGGCGTGGGGTATTTTCTACCAGACGGTGAACATCGGCGGCTGGATCGGCCCGCTGATCGCGCTGTACAACCGGTCGCACCTTGGCTGGACCTATGTCTTCTATACGAACGCCGCCATCATCTGCCTCAACTTCCTGCTGCTGCTGACCTACCGTGAGCCGGGCAGGGCGGAGCGTCTGGCGCGGCAGCAGCGCATCCGCGACGGCCACGAACGCCAGCGACCCCTCGTCGCCGAGGCGCTCGCCGAGCTCAAGAAGCCGCACCTCTTGCTCTACCTGCTGATCTTTGTTTTGTGGTGGATGATGTTCCCGATGCTGTGGGATGTGCTCCCGAAATACGTCGAGGATTGGGTGAACACCGCGCCGATGGTGCAGCGTCTGTTCGGGGCGGAGGGCACGACCAATCCCGTCTGGAAGTTCCTGCTCGGCTTGGACGCGAACGGCCAGACCATCCAGCCGGAAGGCATCGTCAACATCAACGCCTGCATGATCATGTTCACGTGCTTCCTGTTCGCCCATTTCGGCTCGAAGCTGCGCGCGACCTCCAGCATGTGCCTCGGCACCGTGCTCATCGTCATCGCGCTGGCGCTCTTCGGGGCGAGCCACAGCGTCGGCCTCGCCATGCTGGCGATGGTCATCTTCAGCGCCGGCGAAATGCTGGCCAGCCCGAAGTTCAACGAGTACATCGGCAACATCGCGCCGCTCGACAAGAAGGCGATGTGGATCGGCTTCTCGCACGCGCCGATCCTGCTCGGCTGGACGATCGAGGGCAAACTCGGCCCCGTGCTCTATGACATCTTTTCATCCAAGGATGTTTTTGCACGACAACTGCTCGTCGAGCGCGGCCTTTCGCCCGCGCAGGTCACCGAGCAGGCGCTGCCCATCGGCGAGGCCTTCAAGAAGCTTGTCGCCGTCACCGGCGAAAGCCCCGAGCAGCTCACGCAGCTCCTCTACAACGCGCACCACGTCGGCATGACGTGGTATATCTTTGCCGCCATCGGCGTGGTTTCCGCCGTGATGATCTGGCTCTACGGTCGCTGGGTGCAGCGCCTTGCCCGGCGTACTCCGGTTGCGTGAGGCCCCGGAGGTGAGCGGGAACGGCTTGGCCGGTTTCACCGCCCTGTCGAGGAAACGGTGTGTCATGGGCCAACGCTGATGCAGGCCGTCGCGGCGCCACAGGCGGGGCGGGAAAATTTATTTTCCGGGAGCGCAAGGACTCTGCTCGCACGGTTGTACAACTGTGCGAGCAGGCGCGATGAGAGGGTGGGTTACGCCGATTCGCGGACAATCAGGGCGGGCTTGCAGACGGCATGGGCGGGCTGCGGCGCGGCGGCCGGATGGGTCACCGCCTCGAAGGCGAGCCGGGCCATGCGTGCGATCGGCTGGCGCACGGTCGTCAGCGTGGGCGCGACGAGCTGCGCCACCGGGATGTCGTCGAAGCCCGTCACGGCGATGTCCTGCGGGACGCTCAGGCCCTCCTCCTTCAGCGCGCGCATCGCGCCGAGCGCGACGACATCGCTGCCCGCGACCAGCGCCGCCGGCAGTTCACGCCGGGACTGGGCCAGCAACTGGCGACACGCGGCGTAGCCGGCCTGCATCAGGGTCTCGGCGCTGAAAACCTGCCACACCGGCTTGCTAAGCAGCCCGGCGTCGGCGAGTCCCGCACGAAAATGCTCGAAGCGCTCCTCCTGCGCCGGATGGATGCCGCCGAGGAAGCCGACGGTGGTCCGGTGCGTTTGCGCCAGGTGCCCGAGCACCGCGGCCACGCCGGCGCGCTCGTCGACATGGGTCGTCAACGCCATGCCGCCCAGCGGGCCGTGGCCGATGCGCGCCACCGGCAGCCGGCGTGACGCCAGAACCGCCAGGCCCGCGGCGTCGCCGCCGGAGCCGAGCACGATCGCCCCGCCGACGCCGTGCTTGAGCAGCGGCTGCAGGTCGCGCGGCTCGACGCGCCGGTGCTCGACACCGATCAGCACCAGCGAATGGCCTGTCGTATGTGCGAGCCGGTGCAGTTCCTCGATGAACGGCCCGAAGAACGGATCCGCAAAGTCGAACACGATGACGCCGAGCGTGCGGCTCGGCCCGCCGCGCAGCAGGCGCGCGCTGGCGTTCGGGATGTACCCGCGGCGCTCGGCCTCGGCGTGGATGCGCCGCACCGTGGCGGCCGCGACGCCGATCGCCTCGGCCTTGCCCGAGAGCGCGCGCGACACCAGCGCCACCGAGACGCCCAGCTTTTCCGCGATGTCTTTTTGCGTGGTCATGAGAAGATGGTTGATGGCGGATGGTGGATGGTGGACGGAGAAGCCGAGCGTAATTCGTAGGTTAAAGGTATGTGGCCGTTCATGTCCTCATCCCCATCAACCCTTAACCATCGCTTCCTCGTTCCACGGCGGAAATTCCGGCAGCAGCGCCTCGAACTCGACGATCAGGGCGGCCTCGTAGTTTCCGGCGTAGGCGCCGTCGAGAAATTTATCAAAGGCCTCGTCATGCAGGCGCCGCCACGATTCCTCCTCGTGGCCGGGATTGACCGGGAAGAAAAGCGTGCCGGCGGCGCGTGCGGCGTGGAGGTCGCCGAAGGCGTCGCCGATCATCAGCACGCGGTCGGCGGCATATTTATTGCCGGCGGCCAGCTGCAGGTGCTCGGTCTTGGTGCCGAGTTCCTGCCCGGCGATGAGTGCGGGGAAATGTTCCAACCCGCTGGTCTGCCATTCCCGGATGAGCGCTTCCTCCGGCGTCTGGCTGACGACAATCAGGTCGGCGTGCGCGCGGATTTTTTCCAGGCTCTCGCGCACGCCGCGGAAGGGCGCGACGTCCTTGACGATCCGTTCGACGTTCGCGTTGACGGCCAGGCTCCACGCGAACAGGCGCACCAGTTCGGCATGGCCGGTGCGCTCCACCTCTTTTGCCAGCGCGGCGTTGCTCAAGGGCAGGCCGGAGCGGATGAAGGCTTTCAGCGCGGCGGTGTCCGGGAGCCGGACGCCGCTGGCGCGGGCGTCGGGGCGCGCGGCGAGCAACTCGAAGGTCATCAGCAGCGCCGGGAAGCGGTTCTGGCCGCGCCAGCGGGAGCGGAGATTGACGAACTCGGCGCACTCGCGCAGCGGGCGGGCCAGCTGCTCAAGCTGCCAGCGGGCAATGATCTCGGCGTGGAAGCACTGCTTCTGCTTCAGCTCCATCGTTGGGAAGACGCAGCCATCGGAGTCCAATCCCACGAAGGCATCGTGATGCCGGGCGAGATGAATCAAATCTGACTTGCCGAAAACTCCCATAAAAAACCCGAACACCAAAACTCGAAATCCGAAACAAATTCAAAGAGCAGAAAACCGGCTCAAACTTGTTTTGAATTTCCGGTTTTCCGCTTTTGTTTCGATTTTCGGAATTCGAATTTCGAGTTTGCTTACACCCCGGAGTAGGCCGAGAAGCCGCCATCCACGGGGACGACGATGCCGCTGACGAAGCTGGCCGAGGGCGAGACGAGCCAGACCAGCGCTCCGAGCAAATCCTCCGGCGTGCCGAAGCGGCCGGCGGGCGTGTGGCTGACGATCTGGTTGCCGCGCGCGGTGAGCTCGCCGGTCTTCTCGTCGCGCAGCAGGAACTTGTTCTGCAGCGTCTCGAAGAAACCGGGGGCGATGGCGTTGACGCGGATGTTCGGCGAATAGGTCTGCGCCATGTGCACCGCGAGCCATTGCGTGACGTTGTTGATCGCCGCCTTGGCCGCGCTGTAGCCGATGATGCGCGTGAGTGGGCGGAACGAGTTCATCGAGGAGGTGTTGATGATCACGCCGCTCTTCTGCTGCGCCATGAGCTTGCCGAAGACCTGGCAGGGGAAGATCGTGCCGAGGAGGTTCAGATCCATGACGAAGCGGAGCGCGTCGGCGGGCATATCGAAGAAGCTCAGCTCCGGCGAGGTGGTGGCCTTCTTGTTGTTGCCGCCCGCGCCGTTGACGAGGATGTCGACGCGGCCCCACTCCTTGACGATGGTGGCGCACGCGACCTCGATGCTGGGCTTGTCGAGCGCGTTGCACGCGAGGGCGAGCGCCTGGCCGCCGGCGGCCTTGATTTCGTCGGCGACCTTCTGGGCCGCCTCGGGGACGAGATCGAGCACGGCGATCTTGGCGCCGCGCGCGGCCAGTTCCTTGGCCATCATGCTGATGAGCACGCCGCCGGCGCCGGTCAGCGCCGCGACTTTGCCTTCGAGATCGAACAGTTTGTCTTTCATTTTTCTTGTTCTCCTAATTTAGAAACCGCCAAGGCGCCAAGAACGCCAAGTGACTGCTGCTTGGCGACCTCTGCGTCTTGGCGGTTGTTATTTCCTTTGCAACCTGTTTTCACCGCCCACCGCTCAAACTTGAGGTTCCAATTTGGAACCTCAAGTTTCTTGCGGATGGTGAGCGCTTCAGACGATGTAGGTCGAGGCCGCGGTCGTGCCGCCGCGCCCGGTCCAGTTGGTGTGGAACCATTCGCCGCGGGGCTTGTCCACGCGCTCGTAGGTGTGCGCGCCGAAGTAGTCGCGCTGCGCCTGCAGCAGGTTCGCCGGCAGCCGCGCGCAGCGATAGCCGTCATAGTAGGACAACGCGCTGCTGATGGTCGGCATCGGGATGCCCATCTTGACCGAGGTCGCCACCACGCGGCGCCACGAGGTCTGCGACTTCTTGGCCACCTTGGTGAAGAACGGATCCATGAGCAGGTTGACCAGCCCGGGATCCTTGTCGAACGCCTTCTTGATCTTGCCGAGGAAGACCGAGCGGATGATGCAGCCGCCGCGCCACATCAGCGCGATGCCGCCGTAGTTGAGGTTCCAGCCGTTTTCCTTGGCCGCCGCGCGCATGAGCTGGTAGCCCTGCGCGTAGGAGACGACCTTCGAGGCGTACAGCGCCAGCTTGAGGTTCTTGAGGAACGCGGCCTTGTTGCCGGTGAACGGAGCAACCTTCGGTCCGGGAAGGACTTGCGAGGCGGCGACGCGTTCGTCCTTGATCGCCGAGAGGCAGCGCGCGAACACGGCCTCGCCGATCAGCGTCAGCGGCATGCCGGCGTCGAGCGCCGCGATCGCGGTCCACTTGCCGGTACCCTTCTGGCCGGCGGTGTCGAGGATCACGTCCACGACCTCTTCTCCGTTTTCGGCCTTGTAGCCGAGGATGTCGCGGGTGATCTCGATCAGATAGCTGTCGAGCTCGCTCGAGTTCCAGTCCGTGAAGGCGTCGCACATTTCCTTGTTCGTCATGCCGAGACCCTGCTTCATCATCTGGTAGGTCTCGCAGATCATCTGCATGTCGCCGTATTCGATGCCGTTGTGGACCATCTTGACGAAATGGCCCGCGCCGTTTTCGCCGACCCACTCGCAGCAGGGCTCGCCCTTGTCGGTCTTCGCGCAGATCGCCTGGAAGATCGGCTTGACCGCCGGCCACGCCGCCGGCGAACCGCCGGGCATGATCGAGGGGCCGGTCAGCGCGCCTTCCTCACCGCCGCTGACGCCGGTGCCGATGTAGAGGAGGCCCTTGCTCTCGACATACTGCGTGCGCCGCGTCGTGTCGGGGTAGTGGCTGTTGCCGCCGTCGATGATGATGTCGCCCGGTTCGAGATGCGGGATCACCTGCTCGATGAACTCGTCCACCGGCTTGCCCGCCTTGACCATCAGCATCACCTTGCGCGGCCGGGCCAGCATGCCGACCAGTTCCGGGATGCTGTGCGCGCCGAGGATCTGCTTGCCCTTCGCGCGGCCGTTGATGAAGTCGTCCACCTTGCTCGTCGTCCGGTTGTAACAGGCGACCGTGAAGCCTTTGCTTTCCATGTTCAGGATCAGGTTCTCGCCCATCACCGCCAGACCGATCAATCCGATATCCGCCTTAGACATGATACTTTTCTCCTAGGGTTGAAAACAACGGCGCGGAGGATGCCGAGCGCCTCCGGAGCTGTCAAGCTCAAACGTTTGAGATTGGCGTTTGACGCCGTTTTCCCCGGTTTTGGCGCCGATCAGGCTTCCGGTTCCGCGGGCCTGGAAAGGGGCGCCAGGCGGGCGCTTTTCGCCGGCGCAATACGCGGCTGATCATTCCGCAAAGCCTGCCTGTCGCGGCCGGGTCGCGCGCGGGGCGGTGAGCGTGCGCGGGGAGTTTTTTTTGCGCGCGCAGGGTCGGTGCTTGACGGGGGGCGGGGGTTTCCTTAGTTTGCTGTTGTGTTGCGTAGCACCAACAAACGACAGGAACAAGGGCGTCCCATGAAACCTGTAGGGCTTTTTGGTCGGATGGCGCGCGGCCCATTGTGGGTCGTGCTGGCGGCGGTCGCACTCGGCGGCGCGGGCTTGGCGCGCGCGGACGAGATTGACCGCGAACTGGACTTTGCCACGGCGTTGGCACGCTTCGGCCTCCCCTATTACGGCAGCCGCGTGATCGAGCGCCTGCTGGTGGCGCATCCGGACGCGGCCGAGCGCGCCAAGCCGGTCAAGGCGGAACTGATGCTGGCGAGCGGCCGGCTCAAAGAGGCGGAAGAGGCGGTCAAGGCGCTCAACGCTTCCGACAAGCGCGCGCAAGGCATGCTGCTCACCCTGGCGAACGCCTTCTATAACGCGGGTCAATTCGACAAGACGCGCAGCCTCTACGACGACTTCTTCAAGCGGGTGCAGGGCAAGCCGGCCGAGCCGGCGTTCTACAAGACGGCGGCGTTTCAATACGGCCAGATTCTCGAGCACGCGGGCGATCCGGCCGGCGCGCTCAAGGCCTATCAATTCATTGTGGAACTGGGCACGCGCGACGAGGCCGGGCGGCAGGCGCTATGCGAGCAGGCGGAACTCTACCTGAAGCTCGCGGAGACGGCGACGGGCAGCAATGTCGTCAACAACCTCAAGCAGTCGGAAAAGCTCGCCAATCTGGTCATCTATCAGGGTCTGGACATGTGGTATGGCCGCGCGCTGATCACCTTGGCCAGCGCCCGCGAGCGGCAGGGCAAGCTGGTGGATGCGCAGCACGTCCTCATGAACGGCATGAAGATCCTCAACGAGATTGAGCGCGGTATCCGCGAGGAGGCCGGCCCGAACGCGGCGGCGGCGGTGATGCAGATCAGCCCGATCCCCGGCGCGCGGGCGGCGCTCGGCGATCTCCACGTGCACGAGGGCAAGGACTTCCTGAAAACAGGCCAGAAGGACAAAGCGAAGGTTGCGTTCAGCGCGGCCCTGACGGAATACGTCAACGTGCTCAAGAAATACCCGAAAAGCCCGGTGGCGTCGAATGTGGCGGCGCACACGCAGGATCTGCTCACCACCCTGCAAGGGATCGGCAGCAAGGTGTCGCTGGATCTGACCCCCTGGCTGTCCCAGGTGAACGCGCCGGTGTTCGAGCCGGCGGACGAGCTGTTCCGCGCGGGCAAATACGACAAGGCCCAGGAAAACTACGAAAAACTGCTCAAGCAGTTCGGCAGCAACCCGGGCGTCCCGCAGGCGCTGGCCAACATGATGCTGTGCCAGGCCCATCGCAAGCAGCCGGCCCAGGCGTTGGCGGCGGCCAGCGACCTCGCGACGCGGTTCCCCGCCGATCCGCGCGCGCCCGCCGGTCTCCTCCAGCTGGCGAAATTCTATGACGACCAGGGCGGCGAGGGCGAGACCGAGGCGGTCAAGGTCTATAACCTCTATTTGAAGCTGTTTCCGAAGCATGAGCGCGCGCCGAACGTGCTCTACCGGCTGGCCTACCTGCGCAACCAGGCCAAGGACCCCGAGGCCGCCGTCACACTGCTGCAGCGCATAGCCGACGACTTCCCGAACGATCCGCTGGGCGCCAAGGCCATGAGCCAGCTCGCCTGGAGCTACTACGCGGCGAGCAACTACAGCCTGGCGATCAAGGGCTTCACCAACTACATCGTGTCGGCACAGCCCAGCCCCGACAAGGCGCAGGCGCAGTTCTTCCTCGCCACAGCCTTCCGCTTGAGCGGCAAGCCGCGCGAGGCGCTCGGCGCGTTCGATGAACTCTCTGGCTGGCTGCAGAAGGAACGGTCGGCCTACGCGCGCGTGCCGGCCGACCTCAAGAAGAACGACGATCTGCTCGAGCAGGCGATCTTCCTGCGCGGCTCGTGCTTCGCCGCCATCAAGGAACCGGCCGCCGAGGCGGCGGCGAACCGCGAGAAGGCGATCAAGGCGCTCGACGAATTCGCGCAGCGGTATCCCGCCAGCAAGCAGCTCTCCAAGGCGCTGCGCACGAAGGGCGCCACCTACCTGGAGATGGGCCGGCTGAAGGACGCCGCGCAGGTCTTCGACGAACTCGCGGCCAAATATCCGAATACCGAGGAAGGCAAGAGCGCGCTCTACGCGTTGGCCAAGAGTGCGCTGGAGGTCCGGCAGATCAAGCAGGCGCAGGATGCGCTCGACAAGCTCATCGGTACCGCCGACAAGTTCGGCCCCGAGCTGTTTTTGAGCCTCGGCAAGGATTTCAGCGATGCCAAGCTGCCGGTCGATGCCGTCAAATGCTATGGCGCCGCCATCAAGAAACTGACCGATCCCAAGGCGCCGCTGCGCGAGGTCGCGATCTTTGCCAAAGGCAAGGCGCAGCGCGACGCCGGCGACAACGCGGGCGCGGTCGAGACGCTCAGCCAGCTGTTCAAGGAGTACCCCTCCTCCGGCTTCTATCGTGACGGCAAATTCGTGCTCGTCGACGCCGCGCGCCAGACAAAGCAGTTCGCCTTGGCCGAGGTCGCGCTGTCCGATGTGATGCGGCAGTTCGCCGACAAACCGGTTATCCGCAACCAAGCCGACCTGGAGCTGGCCCGCTTGCAGCTCGCGACCGGCAAGAAGGAGGCGGCGCTCTCCAGCTTCCAGCGCGTGGCGCTGCTGAATGATCCGACCAATGCCGACCTCGCGCCGCTGATCGAGGAAGCCTACCGCGAGGCCGTCCGGCTGGGGCTGGACCTGCGGCAGTATGCCGACGTGATTACGAACTGCGAGCAGTACGAGAAGAGCTTCCCGCAGGGGAAATATCTCGACGAGACGCGCAAGGCGCGCGTCGAGGCCAAGACGAAGACCAGTGGCGGTTGAACGCAACTTCGGGAGACGTGCGATGATGATGACAACAGGCAGCAAGTGGGGGCGCATGGCGGCATGGCTGGCGGCGGCGCTGGCCGGCGGCGCCCTCTCCGTGTCCGCGGCCTACGTGACGCGGCTGGACGGCACACGGCAGGACGGCATCGATATCCGCATCACCCCGGACGGCAACGTGTTGCTGACCACCGCCCCGGGCCAGCAGACCACCTTCGCGCCGGGCCAGTACCAGCTGGCCGTGGCCGACAAGCCCGCGGAATACGATCAGGCCGTGCAGCTCTACAACAACCGCAAATACGACGAGACCATTGCACTGCTCGGTCCCGTGACGGCCCGCCTGCGCGGCCTGTTCTGGGACGCCTACACCGGCGCCCTGATCGTCCAGGCGCAGATCGCGAAGGGCGATGCCGCCGGTGCGGTGGGCACGGCCGAACGCCTGTTGAACGCCAATCCGGGGCTCACCAACAATCCGGTGGCTCAGGACGCACAGTGGCAGGCCTTGATCGCCGCCAAGCTGTTCGACCGGCTGGAAGGCCAGCTTACCAAGGACCTGAATGGCGATGTGCGGACCGCTGCCGCGCGCGCCCAGCTGGCGCGCGGCGACCTGCGGCAGGCGCAGAACCGGTTCGAGGAAGCGGTGATGGACTACCTGCGCACCGCGCTGCTCTACAACGACGTCAAGGACGAGTCCGAACTCCAGGCCGAGGCGCTGTTCAAGGCCGCCGGGACGCTGCAGCGGATCAAGGACGTGCGCAGCGCGCAACACTGCCTGAAGCAGCTGTTTGACCGCTATCCCGCCAGCCGCGCGGCGGCCCGTGCCGGTAAAAAATGACATGGTTTGAAGAAATAAGTTGCAAACAAAACAAGAATCATCTTATCTGCTCGTGCGTAACAGTCCGAGCAACGTAAAGGAGCCGGTTATGATGCGGAAGAAGACGATGTGGGCGGTTGTGTTGGGCTTGGGTCTCTTTGTGGCGGGTATGTCGGCGACCGCTTTCGCGCAGGCTGCGGCTCCGGCCGCTGCGCCAGCGGCGGCACCCGCGGCTGCTCCGGCGCCTGCCGTGGGCGCGGCGCCTACCGCCGCCGCACCGGCTGCGGGCTTGGAGCTCACACCTGAAGAGGCGGCCAAGCAGAAGGGCAAGAAGAGCGAGTTGAACATTGTCCAGATCATCATCCACTCCGGTCTCTTCGGTATTCTGATCTGGCTCGCCCTCATCGCCTGCTCCATCGTCAGCGTTGCGCTTACGGTCGATTCCTTCATCACCATCCGCGAAAAGAAGATCGCGCCGCCGGAACTCGTCGAGGCCGTCCGTGCCGCCATGAGCCAGGGCGACCTGATGAAGGCCTTGCAAGAGTGCGAGCAGAAGCCCGGACCGCTGTCCCACGTCCTGACCGCCGGCTTCTCGAACGTCAAGGAAGGCTATGAAGTGATCCAAGACTCCGTCGGCATCGCGGCCGACATCGAAGCGGAGAAGATGCTGCAGCGCGTCACCTACCTGAGCGTCATCGCCAACACGACGCCGATGCTGGGGCTGATCGGTACGGTGCAAGGCATGATCATGGCCTTCTTGAACCTCGGCACGCAGGCGGCGGGCGCGGCCCAGCAGGCCATGCTGGCCACCAACATCTCGCACGGTTTGTGGGCCACCGCCGTCGGCCTCGGCACCGCCGTGCCGGCCACCATCTTCTTCTACTACTTCAAGAACAAGGCCATGCGCATCATCTTGGGCATGGAAGCGCTGACGCTCGACCTGATCAAGTCGCTGCGCAACGTCGAAGTCGTCGAAGACTAACGCCGCGGATGCCGCCATGCGCAAACACCCAGACGAATATTTGAGCGGCAACCTGACCGCGATGATTGACGTGGTCTTCCAGCTCATCATCTTCTTCGTGGCCACGGTGAGCCTGCAGGACACGGTGAGCGATCAGCGGATTCGTCTGGCGATGGCGCCCAGCGGCAAGCCGGTGACCACCAAGGATCCGCGCGAGGTTTACATTGACGTGGACAAGAGCGGCCAGCTGCGCATTGCGCGCTACCCCTACTCGCACCGCGAGGTGGCGTTTATTTTGAAGAAGATCGTGCAGGATAATGGGAACAACCAGGTCCCGGTCATCATCCGCGGCGATGAAAACGCGCGGCATGATGCGGTGAAGAATGTGATGGATGCCTGCGCCGCCGCCGGCATCTGGAAGATCAAGTTCGCCGCCCTTAAAGAGCGTGGCGGATAAACGGACGATCATGGCGCGTAAACGCAAAAAAAACGAGATGCAGGCCGGCGAGTTGAACCTCACGGCCATGATTGACGTGGCGTTCCAGCTGCTGAACTTCTTCGTCATCACCTCGCATCCGATGGCCGTGACAACGAACATGGATGTCTTCCGGCCTTCGGAGGATAAGACCGCGAATCCCGCCAAGCCGCCCACCGTGTTGCGGATCATGGTGCTCAACGGCGGGTTTACCCTCAACGACCAGCCGGCGACCCTGTCGATGTTGCATTCCAAGCTGGATTTCATCACCAAGGGCGACAAAACGCAATCGGTCCTGATCATGTGCGCTTCCGACTCGAAGCACGGCGCCTTGGTGGAAGTCTTGGACCTGTGTAACCGGCTGGGCCTGAAAACCCTTTCCGTCATCAGCTCAAGCTGAACGAGAACCCATGAACTGGCAGAACATTAGAGAAACCGTCAAACAGCACGTCTGGGGCCCGATCGGCTCGGCGGTCTTCCATGTCATTCTGATCCTGGTGCTCGTCAACGTCGCCATGCAGAGCGGCGAGCAGCAGGCGTTCAACGCACAGGAAGTCGTGATGGATGTCCCCGACTCCACGACGCCGCCGCCCGACGAGAAGAAGATTGACGATCAGATCAAGCCGCCGGACAAACAGCAGGATTTGAACACGATGCCGACCGATGTGCCGACCATCGGCCAGAATGACGACACGGCCAGCGAGTCCGTGGCCGGCAATGATCGCGGGCCGGCGGATCTTGGCTTCGGCGGCAAGGAAGGCACGACGGCTAACGGTCTCGACATGGCCAGCACGATCAAGAGCCCGCTGATCCTCCGCGGCATCGCCAAGGGTTACGGTGGCCGCTTCGGCAAGGGCGGCCTGGGACGCGGCGGCGGCCGCTCCAAGGCGATTGACGATGCGATTCTGCGCGCCCTCCGCTGGCTCAAGGCGAACCAGCGTGCCGACGGGGGCTGGGCCTACGGCGGCAACCTTCAGGGGACCGGCGGAAACGATGTTGCCGTTTCCGGCCTCGCGTTGCTCTGTTACTTGGCCTACGGCAAGACCACCTCCGATTCCGAGTTTGGCCCGACGGTCGAGAAAGCCATCAACTTCATCAAATCGAAACAGAACGCCGAAGGCTATTTTGCCGCGATCAAGGCGGAAAACGCACCCCAAGCTTATCCCTACGTACACGGCATCGCCACCTACGCCATGTGCGAGGCCTACGGTATGACCCGTATCCCCGACCTGCAGGCGGTGATGGATAAAGCGGTGCAGATCATCATCGCCGGCCAGCAGAAGGAGACCGGCGGCTGGGACTATCAATTTGCCAAGGGCGCCCGGCGCGATACCTCGGTTGGCGCCTGGCAGGTGCAGTCGTTGAAGGCCGCGCTCATCGCCGGTTGCACCGTGCCCGGCATCAAGGAAGCGCTCGACAATTCCGTCAAGGATATGAAGAAGGTGTTTGACACCAAGACCGGCCGTTTCGGCTACGAGAAAGCCGGCTCCGGCAGCATGGGCATGACCGGTGCGGCCACGCTTTGCCTGCAGTTCACCGGCCACAGCAAGGACGTCGAAACCATGGGTGGCCTGCGTACGATGCGCGACCTCAAGCTGACTTGGGACACCGGCGGCGGCGAGGCGTGGCCGCTCTATGCCTTCTATTACATCACCCAGTGCCGCTTCCAGGAGAGCAAGGAATCCTTCGCCGCCTGGCAGCAGCAGTTCGTCCCCGCCTACCTCAAGGCCCAGGATCCCGACGGTCACTGGCCCGGAATGGGCGGCAAGGGCGACGAAAACAAACACGGCCCCGTCTATACCACCACCTTCGGCTGCCTGACGCTTGAGACCTTTGTGCGCTTCCTCCCGTCCTACCAGCATGTGGAGGAATCCGCGCCGGCGGCCGCGCCGGTCGATGACGTGATCGTGAAGGTCTTATAGGGTCCGTGCGGTTTTTCCAGGGCTTGGAAACAGACCGCGGTCGGTGATTTTGAAAAAAAGATTGCGCGGCCGGCAGGCGCGGCGTATAAGCGGCACCGCGAAAATGACGTGACGAAAGGCAAAAAATGAAGGCACTGATCGGCAGCATCACTTTTGGAATCGTTTTGGTACTCACCGCTGGCTGCGAAGGCGGCTGGCAGTTCGGAGGCTCGGCCTCGCAGATCAATGAGAGCGGCAACTGGATGGACATCTCGGGCACCTATGTCCCTCCGAATCCCAGTTCCTTCCTGGTCAGCGACTACAGCGCCTATAGCGGCGTCACGACCGCCTCGGAAACCCTGTTCGTCTCGCAGGCCGGCGTGACCTTTTACTCAGGCTCGGTGGATGTGCTCAACATCGACAAGAACAATATCAATGGGTTCATCGGCGATATCGGCACCTTCAGCATCAGCTCCGCTGGCGTGGTCGGTGGCGCCTGTGCCGGCAGCCTCAACCTGACGACCGGTGCCTTCGGCATCACCATCGCCGCCCCCACGACCAACGTGGAATACCGCATTGTCTTCTCGCGCAATGGCAACACCTCCGGCGCGGGCGGCACGGGCACGATCAGCACCTTCAGCGTCAGCCAGTCGGGCAACGCCATCCGGATCATGGACAACAACGGCGCTGTCTATTCGGGCCAGATCGCGCTGACGGAAACCAACAGCGTGGGCGGCAGCAACACGGTCTCGATGAGCGCCACTTATCAGTACGACGCGACGGGCGTCAGCCAGGCCGGCATGAATGTCGAACTGGTGGGCAACTTCCTGGTCAACGGCGGCTCGGTGGGCACCAACGGAAATATCTTGATCGGTAACTACATGACGGGCACCTGGCTGGAGCAGGGCGGCAAGACCGGTCACATCCTCGGCGTGCGGGAATAAACCGGCGCTAGCCGTAAAAGCAGAAAGGCCGGGCACCATTGCCCGGCCTTTCGCTTGCTGTGGTGCGGCCGTTCAGCCCAGGTACTTCCCGACGATCGCCACCAGCGCCTGCTTGGTCGCCGCCGGCACGAGGTTGCGGTCGGTGACGAGCGCATCCTTGAGCGCCGCGCCGCAGGTGCAGGACCGCGACTCCGGCAGCGTCGCAATCAGGTGCGCGAGCACATCCTTGGCCAGCGCGGTGTTGGCCATGAGGTTGCCGATGATCATCTCCATGGTCACGTGATCCTCGCCCTCGCGCCAGCAGTCGTAGTCGGTGACCATCGCCATTGACGCGTAGCAGATTTCAGCCTCGCGGCAGAGCTTGGCCTCCGGCAGGCTGGTCATGCCGATTACGTCGCCGCCGACCTGGCGGTAGGAAAGCGATTCCGCGCGCGTCGAGAACGCAGGGCCTTCCATGCAGACATAGGTGCCGCCATTGTGCAAGCGGCTCTTGTTGTCGCCGCGGCGGCTGAGCGCGTGCTGGATCTGCTGGAACAGGAACGCGCGCAGGTCGGGACAGACCGGCTCGGCGAAGGCGATATGCGCCACGAGCCCGCGCCCGAAGAAGGTGTGGTCCAGCGTGTGCTTGGTCCGGTCGTAGTACTGGCTCGGCAGGACGATGTCGCGCGGGCGGAGTTCCTCGCGCAGGCTGCCGACCGCGCTGACGGAGATGATGCGGTCGATGCCGAGCAGCTTGAAGGCGTAGATGTTCGCGCGGTGGTTGATCTCCGAGGGGAGCAGCCGGTGGCCCTGGCCGTGCCGCGGCAGAAACACCACCTCGCGCCCTCCGAGTTGGCCGCGCACCAGCGCGTCCGAGGGTGCGCCGAAGGGCGTCTCCACCTGCACCGCCTCGACCTTCTGCAAACCTTCCAGCTGATAGATGCCGCTGCCGCCGATGATGCCCAGTTTCATGGTGCGTTCCTTTCGTGTCGGGCGCGAACCTAAAGCAAAACCGCCCGCGCGACAAGCCGGCGCTCGCGTGCGCCTCCGGCGCGAGGCCGGGATGGGGACGCCCGTCTCACGCGGGCGGGTGGTTCGGTGCAGCGTGCAGGGCGGCTGCATGCGGGTGGAGGCAGGCATCACGCCTGCCGGTCAACCGGGCGTCCCGCCCGGTGAGCGCAAAATCCAAAGGCGGCGGGGCCGCCGCCTGCACCGGCACGCGAGACGCGTGCCTCCACAAGAACGCAGCGCAGTTTGCTTGCGCCAACCACTTGCAACAACCCAAGCGCTTGGCGCGGAAAATCGGCTCGCGCGGCGGCGTGCTGCGTGTTAGAGAAAGCGTGTCTGTTTAAACAGGAGCTGCGATGAAAAAACTTGGCCTGGCAATGCTGTGTCTCTCTGCGGCGCTCTGTACCGCCGCCGAACCGGTGATGAAGTACGGCGACACCGACCGCCTCGGCCGGCCGTTCGCCAAGGATCCCTCGGTCATCAAGTTCGGCGGGCGCTACCTGATGTACTTCTCCACCGCCGCCTTCGATAAAAAAATAGCGCCCAAGGATGCGCCGCGCGGCTGGGCGATCGGCATCGCGGAGAGCCGCGATCTCGTGAACTGGAAGAAGGTCGGCGAGATCCTGCCGGAGCAGGCGTGCGAGCAGAACGGCATCGTCAACGGCCGGATCATCCTGCTGGATGGCAAGCTGCACCTCTTCTACAACACCTATGGCAACGGCGCGAAGGACGCGCTCTGCCACGCGACGAGCGCCGACGGCCTGCGCTTTGTGCGCGACCCGAGCAATCCCGTCTGGCATCCGACCGGCGCGTGGAACAACGGCCGTGCGATCGATGTGGACGTGGTCGAGTGGAACGGGAAGCTGATCCAGTATTACGCCACGCGCGATCCCGCCGGAAAAATTCAGATGCTCCATGCCATCGCCGCCGACCGCAAGTCGGATTTCGGCCGCGCGTCGTGGCAGTCGCTGTGCGACGGCCCCGTGCTCAAGCCCGAACTGCCGTGGGAGACCAAGTGCATCGAGGCGCCTTCCGTGCTCAAGCGCGGCGACACGCTCTACCTCTTCTACGGCGGCGGCTACAACAACGACCCGCAGCAGATCGGCTGCGCCACAAGCAAGGATGGCATCCACTTCCAGCGCGTGTTCGTCGAACAGCCGCTGCTCGCCAACGGCAAACCGGGCGAGTGGAATGCCTCCGAGTCCGGCCACCCCGGCGTCTTTGAGGATGACGACGGCCAGCTCTACCTCTTTTACCAGGCCAACAACGACCACGGCCGCACATGGTACCTCTCGTGGGTCAAGCTCGGCTGGGACGGCAACAAGCCGAAGCTGCTGACACCCTAAGCACAGGAAGACTCCGACATGAACCCGACTTCCCGGCGTGATTTCTTTAAACGGGCGGGACTGGCCGCGCTTGGCGCAGCACTTTTCCCGCGGGTTGGAGATGGTGCAGGTTCCGCTTCCCTGGCTTTGGAAAAATCCACCGCACGCAAGCCGAACATCCTGCTGATCGTCGCCGACGATCTTGGCTGGGCCGACGTCGGCTGGCACGGCAGCAAGTTCCTGACGCCGGTGCTCGACCGGCTCGCCAAGGAAGGCGTCGAGCTGGACCGGCACTATGTGCAGCCGGTCTGCACGCCGACGCGCACGGCGCTGCTGAGCGGCCGCTGGACGAGCCGCTTCGGCCCGCACGTGCTGGCACCCTCGAACTCGCGCGCCTTCCCGCCCGGCACGCCGACGCTGGCCTCCGCGCTCAAGGAGTGCGGCTACACGACGCACCTCAGCGGCAAGTGGCACCTCGGCGGCAAGGCGGAATGGGGCCCGAACCACTACGGCTTCGACCACAGCTATGGCGCGCTCTGCGGTGCGGTGGATCCTTGGACCCATAAATACCGCCGCGGCGCGTTCGAGGACACCTGGCACCGCGACCTCCAGCGCGTGGACGAGGAAGGCAACGCCACCGAACTCGTCGCAAAAGAGGTGCTGCCGTGGATCAAGCAGGCGCACGCACCGTGGTTCATCTACGTGCCCTTCTTCGCCGTGCACATTCCCGTCGATGCGCCGGAGGAATACAAGCGCCGCTACGCCGGCGTGAAATTCGACGCCGACCCCATCAAGCATGATTCGCTGATGCGGCTCGCGGCCTATGTCAACCAACTCGACACCAAGGTCGGCGAGTTCCTCGCCGCGCTCGAGGCGACCGGCCAGCGCAATAATACGCTGGTCATCTTCACTTCCGACAACGGCGGCCTGCCGGGCGGGAAGAATCCCTATGTGGGCAAGGTGGCCGACTCGCCCGTGCTGAGCAGCAACCTGCCGCTGCGCGGCCACAAGAACACGCTCTACGAGGGCGGCGTCCGCGTCAGCGCTTTCGTCAACTGGCCCGGCCGGCTCGCGCCGCGCAAACTTGCCGCGCCCCTGCATGCCGCCGACTGGATGCCGACGCTGACCAAGCTCGCCGGCTGGACGCCGCCGGCGGACCTGAAGTTCGACGGCCTCGACATCTGGCCGCTGCTGACCGGCGCCATGGCCAAGCCGGACCCGCGCACGATCTACATCCCGCACCCCTCCGGCGCCATCGTGCTGCGCGACGGCTGGAAGCTGATTGCCCGCAAAACGACGAAGAAGAATGCGGGCGGCGTGGAACTGTACAACGTCACCGCCGATCCCTTTGAAGAGCACGACCTCGCCAAGAGCGAACCGCAACGCGTGCAGGAGTTGCAGGCGCTCCTCGTTGAACTCCGCCGCGGCGACCTCGCCAAGATGCCGCCCGATGCCGGCGACGGCGCGGTCGACCCATCCGACAAATAACCCGATGAAGCCCCAACTGAAAAGCTTGGCGTTGCTCGCGCTGCTGTGCGGCGTGTTGGGGGCGGCGTCGCCGGTGGCACAGATCAACATCACCCTCGCCGGCCCCTGCTGATCCACGGCGCGGAGGATGTGAACGTGTGCGGCAACCGCTTCGTGCGGCCGCAGCAGCGCGCCACTGGGCACGGCGCTGGTCGCTACGACCCGCCACGCTGGTCTGGCTCGATGCCTGTGGCGGTGTGCGGCTTGCGGGCAACTGGGTCATGGAACGCGGCGCGTTCGGCGCAGATCTCGTCGGCACAACGCAGAGAGCGGTGCATCTCACCGGCGTCAACGACGGCGTCCACTGCGTGAAAAAGCATGGTTTCAATTTTGGCGTTAAGCGCGAATGGAAAGGCACCGATGACGACGCAAAAGAAAAACAAGGACGACATTGGACTGACCCTGGAGGATTGGCGACGGCTGCATGCGGCGGCTGCGCAGGTGCGCGCCTTGGAGCCGTGGTTGTGGATGGAGGAGGATCATATCTTCGGCGTGCAGGACACGCAGAGCGACCAGGTGCTCTTCGTCAGCGTGTCGGGCATGTTGGGCGAGCATTTCGCAGTGGCCGTTTATCCTGGGGCCAGTGAACTGGCGCGTTATCAACTCCTGGCGCATGCGCCCGAGGCGCAGCAGCCCGATCTCTTTTTCGATATGCGGCAGATACTGGTGTCCTTCGGCAAGAAGAGCGATTTGCATCCGCAGGAAAAAAACCTGGTCAAACAACTGGGCCTCACCCTCAAAGGAGCCAACGCTTGGCCCAGCTTTAGAAGTTACCGGCCGGGCTTTTTCCCGTGGGTGGTAGATGCCGTGGAGGCGCGTTGGCTCCTGCTGGCGATGGAACAGTTACTAGTGGTGGCGCCGCGGATCGCACACGAGCCCTCCCTCGTGTTTTCGGCGGTCGATAAAAATGCGATGTTGACCCGGATGCCCGACGCCCACCTGTCCGGCGGCTGGCGCGATGAATTTCTTACGGTTCCGTCCTCTACGCACCGCCTACAGATCCATATTCCGCCGGAGCAGATCGGTGCCGTGCGTTTCCTGCCCCAACAGGCACTGCACTTGGAAGTGGATGTTTTCCCTTTGCGCACACCCACCGGTCCGTTGGGTGTGCGCCAGCAATTGCCCTACATGCTGATGGTAGTGGATACCGCCAGCATGTTTGTGCTGGGCTTCGAAATGCTGTTTGTGCAGTCCAGTCTCGAGGATATGTGGCTTGAGGCGCCGGCCAAACTGTTGAAGATTTTGGCAAAAAACAAGCTGAGGCCGGCCTCCCTCACGGTGCAACGCTTCTGGCTGGGGACCGTCCTTCATCAACTCTGCGTCACTCTGGATATTGCGCTTCGTTCCGATCCTCTCTCCGTCCTGCCCGAGGTCCGGCGGGATATGGAACAGATGCTGAGGGGCTGAGCCCGGTTTTCCAAGGCCGCTTCGGGTATTCATCCACGACAGCAGCCTGGCCAATCCTTGTGGGCGGGGTTTCCAACACCGCGAGCCGCGCTCCAACGGAAGCGCGAACCCTGAAAACCACAGCCTCCATAGGTTTACAAAACCGGGCCGGTCGCGGATCAGGCTTCGGCTGCCGCTACAGTCTTTTCCGCGCACCCGGGAGCGGTATCACTCCGGTTGGGTGTCAGCGCCAAGGGCGACGGCGTAGAGATATTTCTGGCTCATGACATAGAGCACGCTGTTGTGCGCGATGGGCGAGGCGGAGATCGGGGACTCCAGCTTCGTCTTGCCGAGGATCTTCATCTCCTTCGCGGCGGCGAAGACGTAGAGGTCGCCGGCATCGGTGCCGAGATAGACCTTGCCGTCGGCGATCAGCGGCGAGCTCCAGATCGGGCGCTGTGCCTCGAAGAGCCAGTGCGTCTTGCCGGTGTCGGCATCAAGGCAGTGGATCCGGCCCGAGAAGTCGGCGGTGAAGAGCAGTCCGTCCTTGATCGCCACGGTCGTCAGGCTGCGGTCCACGTTGGTGTTGACCCAGACGGCGCCGCTTTGGGTGAGGTCGCCGGTCTTCGTCGCGTCGATGCAGGCGAGCACGCCGCGGCCTTCCTTGTGGCGCGGATCCTGGCCGACGGCGATATAGACGCGGTTGCTGTAGAACACCGGCGTGGCGATGCATTCGCTCGGGCCGACGAAGCCCGCGGGATTTTTCCAATACGGGCCGGTGCGGCCGCCGGCGGCATTGATGTCGAACTTCCAGACAACCTTGAGCGTTTTGATGTCCGCGTTGGTGCCCTGCACCGGCGTGGGATCGAAGGCGTAGCAGCAGCCGTCGCCTGCGCCCCAGAACAGCAGCTTCTTTCCGTTGACGATCCCCATGGTGGGCGAGGACCACTCACCGTGCCAGAGCCGCGTGCCGACCTCCTCGAAGTCGCGCGCGACCAGTTTGCCGGTGTGCTTGTCGAGCACGATGAGGCTCGGCGTGTGCGGACGCGGCACGCGCCGGTGCGATTTGTCCACGCCGTTGCAGGGGGAGACATAGACGTAGTCGCCATCGATCAGCGGCGAACCGGAGGAGGCGTCCTGCACCCACCCATCCACGTATTTCTCCGAGAGCATCGAGAAAACCCAGTGGAAACCGCCGACCTGGCTGCGGAAGAACGGCGGCTTCTGCGCGGAGCCCTCGGTGGACCACGTGATGTTGGTCAGGCCTGCGTTTGCCGACTGATCCTTGCCCGTGGCGTCGAGGCAGAAGACCTCGTCGCGGTTGGAGACAAAGTAGAGCCGGTTGCTTTCGATGGTCGGCGTGGAGCAGACGCCGAGATCGAGGGTGTCGTAGTTGTAGATTTTCAGCGTGGTGATGAACTGCGGGATGTCGAACTGCCAGAGGGTGCGCCCGGTGTCCTCGTCGAGTGCGGAGACCAGCCCGGCCTTCTTGCCGTTGCTGGTGCCGATGAAGATGCGGCCGTCGGCGATGACCGGGCCGCCGTAGGCGTGGGTATGGAATTTCGCGCGCCACTTCAGGTTCGTCGTTTTCGGTGCGTTGGTGGAGTCGAGATGCATCGTGCCGGGGACGAATTCGGCGGGCAGATTGGTTTCCGGCGAGACGGCGTTGCGTGCGTTGTCGCCAAAGAACGTCGGCCAGTCGCCGGCCTGCGCCGCCAGCGTGATCACACAACCAGCCAGCACCAGGCCACTTTTGATTGATTTCATTGATTCGTTCATCCTGTTTTGTCGCTCACGGCTTCATTTCGCCTTTGTCGTATATGGCCCAGAGCCATTTTCCATGCACGATATAGAGAGCGCTGTTGGCGACGCAAGGGGTGCTGGAGCTGGTCGTCGTTTTGGCGTCCAAGGTGCAGAGCACCTTCAATGTCTTGTCTGCGGCGAGGACGGATTTGCCGACAAACACTTTCCCGTCCGCGACCACCAAGGCGGAGCTCAACAGCCCGCGGTCGCTCTTGAGCTCGTAGGACCAGTAGCTTTGGCCGGTGTCAGCGTCCAGGCAGTGGACGACGCTGTTTTCGGCAATGACGAACACCAGCCCGTCGGCGATGGCCATGGTGGTCAGCGTCGCGTTCAGCTGGTCGTAGCTCCACACCTTGCCGCTCCGGGTGATGTCGCCGGTCTGGGTCGGATCGATGCAAACCAGATAGCCCCTGCTGTTTTGCAGGCCGTGGTTCGGATCCCCGCCGATCGCCACATATACCCGGTTCCGATAAAACACCGGCGTGGAAACGATGTCGCAGGGATGCGGCTGGCCATCGCCTTTGCACTGGTGGGAATAGAACGGAGCGTTGCGGTATTCCGGCGGCAGGCAATCGAACCACCAGATTTTTTTCAGGAGCGGCACGTCGGGCACCTTGGCCGCAGGCACGGCATCCACCGGCGTGACCTGCGCAATTCTGTTTGAGAAACGGAACTCCAGCGGCAGCGCGGGCTTGGGCATGTTGGCGAGCAGGTTGAACTGCCTGGCGTATTCCGCGGGAGTGAGTCCGGCGGTGTCTTTGTTCTCCACATCGATGAAGCTCACGATCGGCCCGCGCAGCGCGTTCGTGACCCACCGGTCGGGCGCGACTGGTGCCGCGGAATCCACCGGTTCGAATGCGTAACAGATGCTGTTCCCGCCGGCGAACAGTATTTGCGGATGGCCCTTGACCACCGCGAGCGAAGGCGATGACCACTGGCCGCGCCAGGTCTGCTCGCCCAGTTGCTCGTCGTCGCGCGCGACCAGCTGTCCGGTGCGCTTGTTGAACGCCACGTAGCTCGGCGCGAGCGGAGAAAACGGCTGCTTCTTGTTTTTATAGCGCCCGTTGCCGGTGCAGACATAAACCATGTCGCCATGCACCAGCACCGAGCAACTGGCGGCGTGATCCACCACCGATTGTAATTTGTCCGCCATGTCATAGCGCCACACGACGTGCTGGTCGGAGCCCGCGCCGCTGGCGGCGGTGGGCGCATTGAGCCACGAGTTCAGGTCCACGCACAGGGCCTCGACATAGGGCGTCACCACATAGAGTCGGTCGCCCTCGATCGTCGGCGTCGAACACACCCCCCAGTTTTCACCCCGGCCTGGCGGGCGACGGCAGATGAACCGGCCCAGCTCGCGCCCGGTTCTTTCATCGAGACAGAGGATCGTCGCGTTGGTGGAGGGCACGCCCGTCGTGCCGAGAAACACCCTGCCCTGGCTCACCACCGGGCTACCGAAGGTCTTGCCGCCGACCCGGGCGACCCACTTGATGTTCTTGGTGGTGGCCAGATTAACGGTGTCGTTGTCCGTATCGACCCCAAGGGCATAGCCAGCCGGGAGCCCCTTTTCCGATTCAGAAGCCATGTTGCGCCCGGGCTTGCCACCCCACATCGGCCAGTCGGCGGCGCACGCAGAAAGAGAAGCCCAAAACCCGAATAACAAAATCCAAAACAAATTCGAAGATGCAGAAAACCCAAACAGAAAAGCAAACGGCTGCGTTTGGCTTTCCTTTGGGTTTTTGGGTTGGAATTTAGTTTGGATTTTAGATTTCGGATTTCGGATTTTCATGCCGTGCGTGCAGGCGCGTCTCACTTGGCCGTTGCTGCTTTCGCTTCCTCGATGCAGAACAGGTGCAGTTTGCCGCGGATGTAGAGGCGGTTGCCGAGGGGCGCGGGGCTGGCGCCGCATTCTTCTTCCTTGCCGACCTCGCCTTTGCCGATCAGCTCGAATTTGTCGCCGGGCCGGAGCAGGTAGGCGACGCCCTTGCGGCTGAGCAGCACCAGCTTGTCGCCGACGATGGTCGGCGAGGCGTAGAAGCGGTCCTCGATCTCGTGCTGCCACCTGGCCTTGCCGGTCTGCAGGTCGGCGCAGGTCACCATGCCCTCGCTGTCCACGATGTAGAACCGCTGCCCGTCGCTGACCGGGCTGGTCGCATCGGGCACGCCGTTCTCGGCCTTCCACGTGAATTTCGCCTCGCCCGGCTTCACCCCGAAGATGGCGGTGTTCGGCGCGATGGCGACGATCATGTTGGAGGCCAGGATGGGCGACGGCGCCACGTCACTTTCGAGGCAGCCGACATGCCAGAGCTCCGCGCCGTCGAGCGGGTTGTAGGCGCACAGCAGCGGCGCGGCCACGGTCAGCAACTGCGGCTTGCCGTCCACCTCGACGAGCGTCGGCGAGCTCCACGAGCCGGCGACGGCGCGCGGCTTCTGCCACAGGTCCTTGCCGGTCGCGATGTCCAGCGCGAGCAGCTTTGACTGGTTGTCTTCCACCACGCCACGGTCGATCTGGATGAGCAGGCGGTCCTGGTAGAGCGCGAGCGAGGCGGCGAAGCCGTAGTTGTTTTCCAGCGGGCCGATGTTGCGCGCCCAGACCTGCTTGCCCGCGAGGTCGAACGCGGCGACCTCGCCGTTCGGGAAGAGCGTGTAGACGCGGCGCCCGTCGGTCGCAGGCGTCGGCGCGGAGAGGCCGGTGTCGTCGCCGACCTTCGGCGGCGCGGGCCGCGCGCCGCCGGCGACCTTGAGGATGGCCGACCAGAGCAGCTTCCCGGTGTCCGCGTCGAAGCGGAAGACGCAGTTCGAAGCCTCGTCGGCGCCGGTCAGGAAGACGGAGTTGCCCCAGACGATCGGCGAGCTCATGCCGGCCAACGGCATGGCGGACTGCCAGCGCACGTTGACGCCGGTCGCCGCGTTCCAGTTGGTGGGAATCTGGGCGGTCGGGTTGACGCCCGAGCCGTCCGGGCCGCGGAAGCTCGGCCAGTTTTTCCGGACCTCGTCCATGGTGGGGAAAGCCGGGGCCGCCGCCACCGGGTTGCCGCCGCCCGTCGCGACGGCGGATGCAGCCGGCGCGGGCGGCGCCGGCAGTTGGGCCGGATGTCGCGTGAGCAGCGCGACGAAGGCGACGATGATCGCCAGCATGGCGACGACAGCAAGGGCGGTGACCTGGCGCATATGCATTTCCTCAACGTGTTGGGCGGGGCGTGAAGGGAGGTGCGGCGCGGGCCGCGGGCGGAAAACAAGCACGCCGTGCGCGCCGAGCAGGAACAGCACCAGCCCGCCGAGCAGCAGCGTGCGGGCGGTGGCGTGCGACAGGTTCAGGCGGCGGAAGGTGTCCAGACGGAGCTGCTGGTCGAGCGCCCGGATCTGCTGCTTCAGCGCCTCGTCCTTCGGCTGCTTGCGCAACTGCTCGTGCAGGCGCGCCAACTCCGGCGCATTTACCAGCGCCGCCACCTTGCCCTGAGCCTGCGTCCATGCCAGCAGCCCGCCGAGCGCGGCGCTGAACACGGCCGCAGAAAGCATGAGCGCGAAAGAAACGTGTCGCAGCATATGTTGATGACGATCTTTCATAACCCGACCCCGGAGTGCTGGAGTGGTGGAGTATTGGAGTGATGGAAACCGTCAGAGGGCGTGGGAATAGAATGGCGGTTGGGCGTCGCAAGCGACGCCCCTACATGGCCGATGTCGTAGGGGCTGCGCTTGCGCAGCCCGCGACAGAGCCGGGAATGCTGCTCATTACTCCAGTACTCCATCAATCCAACACTCCATTCTTCCCCTGCCGCCGTTTGTGTTCCTGCGGGCAAAAATCGAAGCAGCGCGCGCAGGCCACGCAGCGTACGGCGTCGGTCTCGTACTCCGGCCGCCGCGGCCGCCACGCCAGCGCGATCAGCTTCAGCCCGACGACTAGGCCGACCCACACGCCGCACAGGCGGCCGGCGAGCACATAGCGGGCGACGAGCGCGTGCGCCTCGGCAAACAGCTTCTCCGGGGCGGTGCCTTCGGCGCGGAACGCCACCGAGGCGTCGGTGGCGCCCGGCACCGCGCCCGCATCCTCCAGATGCACGCGTTCGGCGAGCGCGACGGTGGGGTGCGCCTTCGCGAGCGAGTCGCCGGAGAGGCCACCGAGCCACAGGCCGGAGACGATGACGAGCGGCAGCAGCGCGCAGCGGATGGCCAGGCGGCGCTTGTCCTCCGGCGTCGGGTCGATCTGCTGCGCCTTGGGCGTGACCTTGTTGATGGCGTTGAACGGGCAGGCATCCTGGCAGCGCCGGCACTGCGTGCATTTGTCGGGCGTGATCCGCGCGCGCCAGCGCGAGACGCTGCCCGCGAGACCGAGCAGCACGCCGTAGGGACAGAGGAAGCGGCAGTAGGGCCGGCCGATGAACATGCTCAGCAGCAGAAAAATAACGCCGGTCAGGATCATCGTCAGGCTGCCGGTCAGGCGGAAGATCTGCACGAAGGGATCGAAGCGACAGATGATGTAGCCGCCGCCGGTCGCCGCGAAGACCACGGCGAGGCCGAGGTAGACGTAGGCCAGCAGGCGCAGGCCGTGTTCGAGCCAGACCGGCAGGCGCACGGGCTTCAGCAGCATCACGTCCTGGAACGCGCCGTGCGGGCAGACCGCCGCGCAGAAGACGCGGCCGAAGAACAGGGCAAAGACCAGCGGCAGCACGCCGAACGCGAGCACGGTGACGGGCACGGCGTAGGTGGAGTCGAACAGCGCCTGCGTGAGGTTCTGAATGCTGCCAATGGCGCATACGCAGCCGTTGCGCCAGAACCCGAAATAGAGCAGCGAGAAGAGGCTCAGCAGCACCACCTCGCGCCGCGCCCGCCGGCGCAGCACCAGCCAGGTGGCCAACGCCAGGCAGATGCAGAGCACGACGATGTCGAGGTAGTCGAGCGCGCCGGCGCGCGGCGGCGGCGCGGTCATGTGCGGCAGCTGGTGGCCGGTCTCGGTGAACTGCGGCGGAGGGAACCGCTGGTTGATCGGGGCCGCGGTCACTTCCGGCCCTCAAGCGTCTTGAAGAGGTACGGCTTGCCGGCCGGCACACGGCTGATCGCCTGCACCGGGCACGCCTTGGCGATGGAGCACTCGTTGCAGTTCAGGCAGCGGTCGTGGCGGATCTGCAGGTGGAACGAGCCGTTGCCGAACAGCGTGCAGCCCTTGACGCATTTGGCGCAGCCGACGCAGAGCGGTTCGTTGATCGAGTATTCGTAGTAGGGGTCCTCGATGAACTTGCGGACGATCGCGCCGGTGGGGCAGAGCTGGTTTTCCGCGCCGGTGTTGAGCTTGTTCGGCTGCGGCTCGAAGTAGCCGGTGCAGAAGTCGCAGTAGCCGCAGATGTCGTAGAACTGGACGCACTTGACCGCGGAAAGCTCCAGCACGCATTCGGTGGCGCACTTGCCGCACGAGGTGCATTTCCACGGATCGATCTGCCAGACGGTGTGCGCCGCCTGGGCGCTCTGCGCCAGCCGGCCCGCGAGCCCGCCGAGCCCGAGCACCGCCGCCACGCGCGCAAGGCCGCCGAAGAATACGCGCCGCTTCATGGTAGTGCCTGCTTTTGCGGCAGCGTGCAGTTGGCGAAGAGTGCGCAGCTGTCACACGCGCCGGCCTGCGCGCAGACCTGCGAGCGCCGCACGAGCGTCACGCCCAGCAGAGCAAGCAGCCCCGCGAGCAGCGCGCGGGCGAAATCGCGCCGGGTTTGGATTACAAATTTCATCGGACTTTTTACAGAAGGCAACGAAGCGAACAAAGAAGAAGGGAGGTGTTGTTACCCAGCAAACCCTTCGTTATCTTGGTTAACTTCTGTTCAATCCTTCCTGTTTTCATTTCTGTTGCGACTGTGTTTTCGGTGGTTCTTCCGCTTTTGGCGCAAAAATCCGGATATTTCCCGTGGTCGGGTCGAGCGCGAGCACGCGGCCGGCCGAGTCGCACGCGACGCGGTAGACCGGCAGCGTCTGTTCGTGTTTGACCAGCTGCGTGTGTCCGGCGACCAGGCCCACGAACTTGCCCTTCGCGTCGTAGATCTTGATGCGGACTAGGCCCTTTTCACTGGTGACGAACCGGCCGTCCGGCAACCGCGTGAAATGCGCCGGGTTACAGCAGCCGCAGAAACCTTCCGCGCACATCGCCGGCTGGCCCCAACCGAGTTCGAACTTGCCGTCGAGCGTGTAGGCCTGCACCTGGTGCCGACCGGGGTTGGCCACCCACAGCAGTCCGTCGGCGCCGGTCAGCAGGTGGAAATAGGGGCTCGGCACGAGGAAGCCGGGATTGCCGTCGCCGTTGCCGAATTTTCCGAAGCGGCCGGCCACCTTGCCTTGCGCATCGAAACGGACCACCTCGCGGTTGCCGGCGTCGGCCACAAACACGGCCTCGCCGGCGACGGCGATGGCGGTGAGGTGGGCCTTGGCGCCGAGCGATTCGCTCTTCAGGAGCAGCTTGCCCGCGCTGTCGAAAACTTCAAAATGGTCCAGGAATGCCACACCCACGCGGCCCTGTTCGGCGGCCACGACGGCCAGCGGGTGGTCGCCCAACGTCAGGGTCGCCTGAGGTTGGCCGTCCTTCCCGAAGATTTTGATGACCTGGTCGCCACCGACGTAGAGCAGATCCCCTGCGCCGACGGCGAGGCAGGAGGGCGTCTGCAAGCCGGTGGCGAGCTGGCCGGCTTCGGCGTACAGCAGCAGTGCCGGGTCCACCCGCTCGTACTCGCTGACGTCGTAGGTGAAGCGCTTGTCCAGCGGCTTGCGGTCCTTGGGCGCGGTCGTCTGGGGCGCCTGGTCGCAGCCGGAGAGCCAGCCGGCGACGCCGCCGGTGGCGAGCAGGCCCGCGTTCAGGAAGCCGCGGCGGTTCAATTTTTGCTTCTCGCTCATTTCTTCTTCCCGGTCAGGTCGAGGCAGATCATCTTCGTCATGTCCCGCGCTAGCAGGCGGCCGGTGACCAGCGCCAACGGTCCCCACGAATCCGGGCCGTTCAAGACCTTCGCCTGCGCGAGCTGTTGCCAGCCGTCCACGCTGGCCTCGGCCAGCGTCAGCCGGCCGTCGTCGTTCATCACGATCAGCTTGCCGTCCGCGATCAGGTACGGGCCGAGGCCGAACTTGGCCGCCGGCCCGCTGGCCCAGCGGACCTTGCCGTCGAGGTCGAGGCACGTCATCTGGCCGTCCGGGCGCACGCCGAAGATTTTGCCCTGGTAGAGGATCGGCGTCTGCTGCGTGGCGCCGAACACCGCCGGCTTCAGGCGGAACAACGTGGCAACGGCGATCTTATTTTCCGCCTGCTGGAGCTGCAGCATCAGGCTGCCGGCGTTGTAGCCGCCGGAGAGGAAGATTTTTCCGTCGCCGACCGGCAGTGGCGAGGGCACGGTGGCCATCGAGATGATCCAGTCGGTCGTGTCCCACAGGAGCTTGCCGTCGTCGGCCGCGACGCCGGCCACGCCGCCGCTGCCGCAGTAGACGTACATCTTTTTCCCGCCGAACTCCATCGGCACCACCGAGGCGTGGGTCATCTTCCACTCGCGAGGATTGGGCGACTTCCAGGCGACCTTGCCCGTCGCCAGGTCCACGGCGATCAGCAGCGCCTCGGCACCGACCGCGAGGATGACGCGGTCGCCATCCACCAGCGGGCACTGCCCCGCGTACCACTGCGGCACCTCGGCGCCGAACTCTTGCACGAGGTCGAGGCCCCAGACGAATTTGCCCGTCTCCGCCTCGCAGCAGACGACATGGCACTTGGGCCCGAGCGCCACGATGAACTTGCCCGCGATGGTCGGGATGGTGCGCGAGATGCCGTGGTAGCGCTTGATCTTGGCCGGGTAGGTGTAGCGCCAGATCTCCTGGCCGTCGGCGAGCGAGAGGCAGCGCAGCGCGTCGGCCTGCTTGGCCATGTCGTAGTCCATCACGTAGACGCAGCCGTTGCGCACCGCCGCGCCCGCGAAGCCCTCGCCGAGTTCGATCTCCCAGAGCTTGGCCGGGCCGGCGGGGTCCCACGCGTTGGCCAGGCGGATGCGCGCGTCGCTGATGTTGTCGCCGTTGGGTCCGCGCCAGCGCGGCCATTCGCCCGCGATGTCCGCCGGCTGGCCCGGGCCGGGGAGCAGCTTGCCGAGCTTGAGCGGCGAGGGCGCCGCCGGCCCGCCGGCCTTGGCGGAGCGGTCCATGCCGGGCTGGCGCAGCGTGATATCGGCCTGCGGCGCACGGCTGTGGTGGATGAGGAAAAAGATCGCGCCGCCGCCGAGCAGCAGCAGCGCCAGCACCAAAGCGAACACCAACGGAACCGCCGGCTTGGGCGCCGGCGTTCCCGGACTGGAAACGTTCGTCATGAGCGGAGAAACATAGCACAACCAACGCCGCCCCCGCCATAATTCCCGCACGCAAAACCGGCGCCCCGCTGATGTGCTACTGGCCAGCTGGGCGGGGGGGGGGCAGCCCCGCGAGCCCTGGCATGGCGCAAACGGGATGAAACGGCACGAGCGGACAAAGGGCAGACATCGAACACTGAACATCCAACATCGCACTTCGAAAGCGGAGTGGTTACTTCGCGCCGACGCAGAGGAGGCTCTTTTCACCGCGCAGCAGGAGGCGGTTGGCGTTCGGCACGGGCGCGGCGATCATGCGCTCGCCGAGCGTGTTCTCCGCGAGCACCTCGAACGGCACGCCGGCGCGCACGACGAAGACCGCGCCATCCTCGCGGGCGCAGTAGAGGTTGCCGCCGGCGAGCAGCGGCGAGGAGTAGTAGCGGTGCATGGTCGCCGGCAGCTGGCCGGTCCATACGTTGACGCCGGTCGCTGCGTCAACGCAGGTGATCTCGCCGCGGTCGCCGAGGCTGTAGGCGCGGCCTTCCGCGACGGCGGGGGTCGGGCAGAATGCCGCGGCGGTGTCGCGCTTCCAGGCGCGGTGTGTCGCGGTGACCTCGCCTGCGCCGCCGAGCTTGATGCCGTGCAGGAACATGCCGCGGCCGAAGGGGACCAGGGCGAGATCGCCGGAAATCACGGGGGAGGCGACCGGGGGCCAGTTCTTCTTGGCCTCGGGATTGAAATCGCCGCAGTCCCAGAGCACATGGCCATCGGCGGCGGCGTGCGCGGTCAGGTGTTCGCCGCCGAGCACGAGCAGCGCCTCGGCGCCGTGGTGCCGGATGACCAGCGGGGTGGTGTAGCTGTGGTCGCCTTCCAGCGCCGTCTTGTAGTTGCGGGCGACCTTCCAGTGCAGCTCGCCGGTGTGCTGGTCGAAGGCGGCGAGGTAGGAGTCGCCCCCGTGCATCACGGCGACGACCACGTCCTTCTCCGTCAGCACCGGCGAGTTGCCGATGTCCCAGTAAAGCACGACCTTGCCCCAGCGCTCCTGCAGGTTGGTCTGCCAGCGGATTTTGCCGTCGAGTTCCACGGCGGCGAGCGTGCCGCTCTTGAAGTAGACGAAGACCCCGTCGCCGGCGGTGATCGGCGAGGGGTTGCAGCCGGAGCCGCTGCGGTGTTTGCCCGGTTTCTCGGGGTTGAAGGCCGTCTGCCACAGGATTTTTCCGTCGCCATCCAGCGCGAGCAGCGCGTCCTTGCCATCCACCGGCGCGGTCACATAGATGCGCTGCTGCCAGACGATCGGCGTCGAGCAGCCGCGCCCCGGCAGCGGCGTTTGCCAGAGAATATTTGAGGACGCGTTCCACGCTACGGGGTAGGCGCCTGCCGGTGCGCAGCCGCTGTCCTGCGGCCCGCGCCAGCGCGGCCAGTCGGTCAGGTCGCCGGCCAGCGCCGCGACTGCGAGGCCCAGCGCCGCGGCCTGCAAGGTGAGGTTTTTCATGGGCGATATCTTCGTCCGACGGCGGCCGGAAACACAAGCCCAACCTTGCGCGGAAGAACGTTTTAATTGTGACTACCGGCCAGAAGTTCGGCAGAATCATTAGCAACAGCATTATGTCAGCTTTGAGGGCAGCAAGCTCTATAGCGAAAGAGTTAATCGCCACACCACCCTCGGCCTATATTGCTCCGCTCCCTAACGGTTCTGCCGTCAATGGTTCTGTCTAAAAGCGCTAAGTCATATTTTCGGGAATATTGGGCAAAATCTACCAAAAGGGGTACTATCCCCGCGTGAAAATACTCCGTCTGCTATTGCTGGGCGTCCTCGCCGGCGCGGCGCTGGCGGTGGGCCTGCTGTTGGGCCGCCTGCATCCGCAGTCGGTGCCGACGGCGCACGCGCCGCGGATTGAGAAACACCTTGTCGCCAAAACCTTCCATCCGGCGCCCCCCGGCGTCCGCACGTCGGAGGCGGCCGGCTCGGTGGCTGCCACGCCGCCGCTCACCGACGAGGAGCGCCAGCTGCTCAAGCTGCAGCGCCGTCTGGACCGGCCCGGCGCGCTGCCCAACGAGGCGCTGCTGAAGTTTGCCTCCGCCGACGCGCTCCGCGCCTTCTTGGCCCGCGCGGACAAGGCCGGCCTCAAGCTGCTCGGACAACTCAACGGCCTCAACGTCGCCCGCGTCGGCTATGAGCAGCTCGACCAGCTGCGCGCCGCGCTGGGCTCCGACGCCGAGGCCAGCGAGATCACCGTGGACCCGAACTTTCTCGCGCGCATCCCGGACATCCTGCAGAAGGAGGACCGCCCGGCAGGCAGCGGCGCGGCGTCGTTCGAGGGTGACGGTTACCTCAAGGCGCTCGGCGCGACGGGCGACCGCGCGGGGTGGGGCGTGGGCGTGATGGTCGCGGTGGTGGACAGCGGCATCGAGGATCATCCGACCTTCGCGGCGCACCAGCTTTCGCATATGGATCTGGTGAACGACGGCCAGCCGTTCAACGGCCACGGGACGGCGATGGCCAGCCTGATCGGCGGCCAGGACTGGCAGGCGGCCGGCCTCGCTCCGGGGGTGCAGTTGCTCGATATCCGCGTGGCCGATGCCTCCGGCTCAAGCGACAGCTTCACCCTTGCGCGCGGCATCACGCAGGCCGCCGATTCCGGCGCGCACATCATCAATATCAGCCTCGGCTCCTACGGCGATGCCACCGTGGTGCGCGACGCCATCGCCTACGCCCAGGCCAAGGGCGCGGTTCTGATCGCCGCCGCCGGCAACGATTCCCTGGGCAACCAGCTGAGCTTCCCGGCCTCGATCCCCAGCGTGATCGCCGTCGGCGGCGTGGACGCCAACTTCGTGCAGGCCTATTTTTCCAACTCCGGCGCGGGCCTCGATGTGGTGGCGCCGGCCGTCGGCATCCAGTCGGCCTACGGCAAGTCGTCCATCATCATCGGTGACGGCACCTCGCAGGCGACGGCGATCGTTTCCGGCGCGCTGGCGCAGGCGCTGGCCAGCGGCGCGACGACGACCGCCGGCGCCGCCGATTGGCTCAAGCAGCATGCGAAGGCGCTCAGCCTGGCGCCGGAGCGTGCCGGCGCGGGCCTGGTGCAGGTCAAGTAGGGGCGCGTCTGGCCGGGCGGGTGCGGCGGAGGGTATTCAGGTGGAGAGGCAGCGCGTGTCGGTCATGGTGCTTGCGGCCGCGCCGGGCCGTGGCGCAGACTCGACTTGGCGGGAGCCCGCCGTTATAAGAACGCCGCCGCGCGGCGGTGGTCCAGACCTTGGAAACCGCGGCCATGGTTTTTCCAAACCTTGGAAACAGCGCAGGCAACGGGCCTGCCCGGGGCGGGCGGGTCCACGATTTGGAAATAATGAACGCAATCCTGCAAGCCAACGAGCTGCTCGGCGCGGAACTGACGCGGCTGCTGCCGCGCATCCTGACGCAGGCCAGCCGCGATCCGAACTCGGCCACGGCCGGCTCGTTCGACCGCGACTGGTGGCACTACCGCATCCGCGATTTCTCGTCGGCCATCCTCCAGCAGGCGGCGTGGACGGTCCTGCTCGCGGCCGAGCTGCCCGCTTTCGCAGGCGACCGCGAGGCGCTGACGCGGCTTGCGGCGGCGGGCGCGCGCTTCTGGAACGCACGCGCGGTCCGCTTCGGCGCGTTTGAGGAATATTATCCGTGGGAGCGCGGCTACCCGGTCGCGGCCTTCTCGGCGCGCGCGGTGCTCAAGCTCGTCGAGGCCGGCGTCGTGCCGGCCGACGACGTGCGCGCCGGCGTGGCCGTCGTGGCTGAACAACTGCTGCGGCGCTTCGAACCCGAGGCGGCGAACCAGCAGGTGGCGGGCCTGGCGGCGCTCGCGCTCATCCGCCAGTTCTTCCCCGAATGCGTCCCGGCCGCGGAGCTGGCCACCCAGGCGGAGCGCACGCTCGCGCTGCAGCACGCCGAGGGCTGGTACATGGAGTATGGCGGACCGGACCTCGCCTACCTCTCGGTGACGCTCGATGCCCTGTGGGATTTGGCCGACGTGACGGGCGAGTCGCGCTACCGCGAGTCCGCTGCGCGCGCGCTGCGCTTTCTGCACACCCAGGTGGCCGCGCTCGGCGCCAGTGCCGGCATGGGCAACGCACGCAACACCGATTATGTCCTGCCCTACGGCCTCGCGCGGTTCCTGCGCGACGGCGCCGGCGAGGAGCAGCGCATGGCGGCCTTCCTGTTCACGACCCTCTACGGCCGGCTCGACGCGGCTGATCACTTCCTGCACGCCATCGACGACCGCTACCTCTGCCACTACGTCGGCCACTCGCTGGTGCGCGCGTGGAGCCTCGTGCGGCAGCTCGACGCGGCGGCGCTGCCCGCGCCCGCCGTGCCGTCGCCGGGCGAGCGGCTGCTGGCCGGCGCGGGCCAGGTCGTGCGCCTCGGCGGCGCCGACGAACCATCCGCCCTGCTCGCGCTACGGAAGGGCGGGGTGTTCAGCGCCCGCCTCGGCGAACAACGCTGCGCCGACTTCGGCTGGATCGTCCGGCGCGGCGGGACGCAGTTCGTCACGCACTGGTGGGGCGGCGACTGGACGTGGAAGCAGGGGGCGGACGGCAGCTGGCTTGTGGCGGGCCACCTGGTGCCGCACAGCGAGACGATCAGCTCGCCGGCCAAGCACCTCGCCCTGCGCGCGGCCAGTTTCCTGCTCGGAGACAAAATGGCGCCGTGGCTGAAGTCGGTGCTGATCTTCAAGAAGCGTCAGAGTCCGCTCAGCTTCGAGCGGCAGATCGTTTTTTCCGGCCGGCGCATCGTCGTCCGCGACGAAATTCGCGGGCTGCGCCCGGGCCAGGAAATCCTGTCCGCGCCGCGCGCCTCGAAGCGGCATGTTTCCAGCGCCGACAGTTTCCACCGCGAGGATTTGAGCCTGGCGCATGGCGTCAGGGTGGAGCGCGCCGCGCGGCGCGAGGGCGCGGCCTTCCGCGCGGAAACCATTTACTCCTTCTGAAGCCCATGGCCTTCCCGGTAAATTTCAAGATGCTCACGCCGGCCACCCTGCAGCGCGGCGTGGTGCTGTTCAAGTTCATGGCCTCGGGCCTGCCGTCGTTCCTGCTGGCGTTTCCGGCGAACATCTGGCTGGTCAAGCAGGCGCATTGGAACATGAGCCTGGCCTATGCGCTGATCATGGCGATACAGGTGGTCATCAACTTTTTCATCTGCCGCGCATGGGTCTTCGGGCGGCGCGACAAACATGCGCTGTGGCGGGAGTTCAGCGCCTTCTTCACCGGCATCATGGCCTTCCGGTGCGGCGACTGGGCCCTCTACACGGTAATGACGTGGCTTTGGCCGTCATATTTTCCGCTCTTTCAGTGCAGCAACGTCGCCGTGTTTGGCATCCTCAAGTTCCTGTTTTCGGAAAGGCTGTTCAAGCGCGGCGGCGCCGCCGGGAAAGAGCCGACATGTTGACCCGGGAAACGGCCCCGGTGCGTGCGGTGCGGCTGCTCGCGGCCTTGGCTTTGTTCCTGCTGGCCGCGCTGATGGCCGCGAAGCTGGCGCTGATGCTGGTCAAGGGCGGCGAGACGGCATGGATGTTCTGGCCCGGCGTGGGCCTCTATGCGGGGCATCCGCTCAAATACCTGACCGTCGGCGGCAACGCGCTGCTCGTCGGCTGGATCCTGCTCCGGCTGCGCCGCAACGGAGCGCGCGAGTGGACGCAGCTTGCCGGCCAGCTTGTGTTGCTGGGGTTCAGCGGCGTGTTGACGCTCGCCGTCGGCGAAGTCGGCCTCCGCGCCTATCTGGTCTCGAAGCTGGAGGGCAACTCGCTCGAGCATCTGAAGAAGACGTATCGCGAGGGCAAGAAGCCGGAGGTCCACACGACGCATCCGATGTCCTTCATCATCCGGCCTTCGGACGATCCCGCCATCGTCTACGACCTGCAGCCGAATCTGGATGTGGATTTTGGCCACCGCCAGCTGCGGACGAACCGCGACGGCTTGCGCTCCGACCGGATGTATCCGCTGGCGCGCCAGCCCCGCAGCGTGCGCATCGTTGGCCTTGGTGACAGCGGCATGTTCGGCTGGGACGTGGAGCAGAACGAGCCGTACCTGGCCGTCATGGAGGCCAACCTCAACCGGCGCGGCGCCGGCGTGGGCTACGAGGTGCTCAACTTCGCGGTGCCCGGCTACAACACCCAGCTCGAAGTCGAGACGCTGCGCCGCAAGGCGCTGGCCTACCACCCCGACGTCGTGATCGTGGGTTGGTGCTCCAACGATTTCGGACTGCCGTTCTTCATGCTGGAGCACGTCAATTTCCGGCGGCGCGACATCTCGTTCCTCTACCGCCTCCTGTTTGACCGCCAGAACTATCTCGCTGACGCGGCCGGCGTCCGCTTCACGGAGCAGCGCAAGTTTGACAAGCAGGACGTGTTGCCGGAGATCACCGGCGGCACGGATGCCGGCGGCGTCCGGCGCGCGTTGCAGGACCTGCGGCAGCTGAGCCAGGCCCATGACTTCCGGCTGCTGGTCTTCGGGCCGCTGGGGCGGGAGATCTTGGAACTTTGCCGCGAGGTGGGGGTGGAGTATTACAACACGATCGAAAAAATCCCCGACGGGACATATCCCGACGACTATGCGCTCCACTTTATGCACCCGGCGCCGGAAGGACATCGCGTGCTCGCGGAACATCTGGAACGCGAGCTGGCCGCGCGCGGTTGGCTCCAGCCGCACGAGCAACGCACCCCGGCCTCAGGAACCTGACCATGACCACCGTCCTTCCCTTGCCCCGCTGGCAGCGTTTCGCCCTGCTGCTGATTTTCGTGCTGGCCTTCGTCCTGCGCTTTGGCGGGCTGAACCACGATCTGCACGAGGGCCTGATCTACCACCCCGATACGCCCAAGCAGATCCGCGCCGTGGAGCGGTTTCTCGACGGGCACTACTACACCCATATGGGCGAGCTCGACTACGACGCCTATCCCTACTTCAACTCGCATCTGGTCGAATATCTGGTCCGCGCCGCCGTGGTCGGACACGATGCGCTGCAAACATTGGTCGGCCTGCCGGACAAGGAGTGGCGGCCCGATTTCTACGACATCTTCTGGCTCACCCGGGTCTGGAACGCGCTGCTGGCGACGCTGCTGGTACTGGTCGTGTTCCAGCTCGGCCGCGAGAACTGGGACGCGCGCGCCGGCCTCGCGGCGGCGCTGTTGCTCGCGCTCTCGCCCACGGATGTCACCTGCGCGCACTTCGCCGGCGCCGATTCGACCGCCGGCTTTTTCGCCACGCTGGCGGTTTTCTTCGCGTTCCGCATCTACCGGCTAGGCCGCTGGCGCGACTATGCGCTGGCGGCGCTCTGTGTCGCGTTCGGCTTCTCCACCAAATATCACGCCGGCATGGCCCTGCTGCCGGTGCTACTCGCGCACGGCCTGCGCACCGGTTCGTGGCGCGCGCTCGTCCAGCGCCCGGCCCTGCTGCGGCTGGGCTGGCTCGCGCTGATCGGCATCCCCGCCACGTTCCTCAGCACGCCGACGCTGTTCACGCACTTCACCGAAACCGTGGCCAACATCTGGCACTTCTTCACCCAGATCTCCAGCTACCGCGGGGTGGATGCCAGCGTCCGCTTTGGCGGGCTGGGCACCAAGCTGGCCTTCGCCATGCACCGCAACCTGCCGATCCTCGCGTGGATCCTCAGCCCGCTCGTCTGCCTGGGCGCGCTGTTCGGTCTCAAGGCTCTGCTGCGCCGTCACCCCGAGCCGCGCACCGCGATCCTCTACGCGCTGCCGATCGTCTACTTCCTGGTCGGCGTCAGCCTGCGCCCGATGGCGCACCCGATCTATCACACGCTGATGACGCCGCTCGTGTTCGTCAGCGCCGCGGTGGTCTTCACGCGCCCGTTCGGCCGGCCGGAGCGCGACCGGCGCTGGCACGCCGCGGTGCGCCTCGCCCTGCTCACCGGCGCCGTCGTGCTGCTGTTCCAGGCGGCGGCCAAGGAAGTCTTCTTTTTCCAGCAGCAGGATGTCAGCCGCGTCACGCGGGCGTGGACGGAAGAGAACGTGCCCAAGGCGTTTGGTGTGATCTGCGACGGCTACACCTTCGAGTCCCGGAAAATCAGCGCTCCGGACAGCAACTCGGCCGGGCTGGCCTGGGCCGTGACGCGGGCCGAGGAGCCGCCCGCCCACTTCAAGCGGGTGAAGACGTTCTCGCTGGAGGCGGACCGCATGGCGGTGTTCCGCAATATTCCCATCCGGTTCTACTTCAACAGCGGCGCCTGGCTGCGGCCGGATTTCCAGATGCCCGTTTTCCAGCGCACCCCCTCGCGCAACGGCAACGAGGTCATCTGCGACAACGGCCCTGAATTTCTGCGCAGCGAAAAGCAGCTGGCGCTGGCGCCGGGCGCCCAGCCCCTCCGGCGCTGGCTGGTGCGCGCTGCGCCGCTGCCGCAGGCATGGCTCGCGGTGCGCAACGGCAGCGCGCCGAACTGGGTCGAGTGTGTCTTCGCCGGCGTCCGCCACACGCGGGCGCTGGCCCCCAACGAGGTCGTCTGGTGGCCGGTGACGGCGCCGCACGCGAGCTGGCCGCACGAGCCGGGGCACGCGTGGTACCGGTGGACCGCCCGCGCCGGCTATGGCCCCGCGACGGCCCTGCTGGCCACGCGGCCGGAGGACATCGGCGCCTTCCTCTACAGCGCCGGCCGCCAGACCGAGGCGGCGCCCTTCCTCGCCGCCGCCGCGGCGGCGACGCACAACCCCGCCCTCGCACTGCTCGCGGCGCGCTGCACGGCCGCCGGTGACCTCACCGGCATCGCGCCGTCCGTCGAAGCGCACAGCAACGCGGATTTCCTGCAGCTGTTCGGCATCACGCCCGACTATCTCGACGCGCTCGACTTCATCGCCTTCTCCGCCACCGAGTGCGGCCATGCGCCCGGCAGCGTGGTCGGCCAGGTGACCTCCGGCGGCCAGACCGTGATCGCCGTCACCAGCGTGCTTTCCGCGGCTCCGCAGGTGGCGCCGTATGTGCTTTCGCCCTTGGTCCAGCTCGATGCCGGCGCCTACACGGCGACGCTGCACATGCGCCACACCGGCCCGGGCACGCCGCCGCGCTGGCGGTTGACCGCGCTCGACAGCACAGGTCGGTCCTGGTTCGAGGTGGCGGGCGCGACAGGGGAGACGGGTAATCAGTCCTTCGGGCGGGTGGTCTTCGCGTTCCAGGTTCCGCCGGGCGCGCCGGAACTGCGGCTGTACTTGCACCCGGAGACACGCGCCGGTTTTATGTTCAGCCGGCTGGAGATCAAGCCCGATGTGCGTGCCACGTTGCAAGGGCTGCGGCAGCCTGCGCCGGCTGCCGCCCCGGCGGTGGCCGCGCCGGCCGGCGTCACGCACCCGGTGGATACGCTGTTCGACGGCGGTGTCCGTCTGGTCAACCTGAAGCTGAGCGCCACGAGCGTCCGGCGCAGTGCGGAGCTCGGCGTGGATTTCGCCTTCCTGTTCGAGCAGCCGGGCCAGGACCTGAGCAATACCGCGGTGTTCATGCACGTCATCAACGCCGCCGGCGAGATCGTGCTGCAGGGCGATTATGGCCTGGCGGATCTGCTGGAGATGGGGCCGCGCACGCCGCGGCTCAGCCCGCCCGCGCCGTGGCGGCGGACCATCGCCGTGCCCGCCGCGGTGCCGCCGGGCAGCTATCGCATCCGGCTCGGCCTCTGCCGGATCGCGACCGGCGACCGGTTGCCCGTCGCCACCAGTCCGCATCCCTGTCACGTCAAGGCCGTCCTGTTGCCTGTGGATTTTAAAATTTCCGATTGACCCGGTGGCCCGCGCTTGACATGCAGCGGCGGAACGCTAGTCTCGCGCCGGTTCTTTGCTGGGACATATTTTTTTGAGGATTGGGCTAACGGAAGTCCGTGAAATTCGGACGCGGTCGCGCCGCTGTAACCAGCTGCGAAACCCGAAGTGCCACTGTTCTTCTGCGGAAGGATGGGAAGGCCGGGGAGTAGGACAAAGCTGGAAGCCAGAAGACGAGCCCGGTTGGTACTCAACGGCTGCGCCGTATGGCGCGGTTGTCTCTTCCGCGGATGGAGAGAACGACGAAGGAATACGCCTTCGGTTGCACATGCAACCGGAGGCGTTTTCGTTTTTCCCGACGACCCGCGGGGCAAAGGCCGGTAGAACAGGAGCCAGACCATGCAAAAGCTCATCCTGCTCGCGGGAGCCATGGCAGTGACGGTGGTAGCCGGCGCGGCGCCGGCGACGAATGCAGCCGACGAACTCGTCGTCACCGCCAGCCGCGCGGGGCGCGCGGCCGCGGAGATGCCGCAGAACGTCTCGATCATCACGGCGCGGGACATCGCCGCGTCCGGCGCGGCAAACGTGGTGGAGGTGATGAAGAACGCCGGCGGCGTCGAGTTCCGCTCGACCTCCGGCAACTCGGCGCAGGCGGAGATCGCGCTGCGCGGCTTCGGCGAGAACAGCTTTGGGCGCGTGCTCGTCCTGCTCGACGGCCAGCGGCTGAACCGCCCTGACATGGCGGGCATCAACTGGCTCCAGATTCCGCTCGCGAACGTCGAGCGCATCGAGATCCTGCGCGGCGGCCAGAGCGCGCTCTACGGCGACAATGCGAGCGCCGGCGTCGTCAACATCGTCACCCACAAGGGCACGGCGGCGCCGGTGACGGCGGCGGGGGTGGACGTGGGCAGCTATGGCACGCTGAACCTGCGCGCCGGCACGCAGGGCAGCGCCGGCCCGGCGACGTACGCCGCCAACCTGGAGCGCGACGAGACGGCTGGCTATCGCGACCGCAGCGCCTATCACGCCTGGGGCGCGGGGGGCAGCTTGGGCTGGGACAAGAAGGAGGTGGCCGGCGTCACGCTCGGCGCCGCTTACAACGTCATCGATTTCCAGCTGCCGGGCTATCTGACGAAAACCCAGATGGAGGCCGATGCGCGGCAGAGCCTGTTCCCCAATGACGACGCGCATACCGCCACGCTCAACCTGAACCTGGGGCTCAAGGCGGAAAATGTGGCGGGCGGCCGCCTGGAAGTCAGCGGCGTCTATGGCCGGCAGGATCTGCGCAGCAACCTGGAAAGCTGGCAGAGCTGGTCCGACGTGACGATCAACAGCTTTGGCGTCATGCCCAAGTGGATCCTGGAAAACGAAATCGCCGGGCACCACAACCTGTTCCTCCTCGGCGTGGACGCGGATTTCGACCGGCTGAGCGTCAACCGCTTCAGCGACGGTGCGCGCACCACCCTGGCGCTCAACGGCGCCGTGGACAAGCAGGTCGTCGGCATCTACGGCCGCGACGAGTTCGAGCTGGTGGACAAGCTGACGCTCGGCGTCGGCGCGCGCGCCGAACAGGCCCGCGTCAGCGCCGCGATCTCGCCGGCGCTGGGCGGCGCGTTCGACGACGTCAAGACGCATCACGCCAACGTCGCCGAGGCCTCGCTGCTCTACCAGCTCGATCCGCGCTCGAAGCTGTTCGCCCGCGCCGGGATGGTCTACCGCTTCCCGTTTGTGGATGAGCAGGTCAGCTATGTCGGCTTCGGCACCGATGCGTTCAACGCCAACCTCGACCCCGAGCACGGCCTGAGCTACGAGGCCGGCGCCGAACTGGCGTGCGGCAGCAACGTCACGCTCTCCGCGACCGCCTTCCTGCTGGACATGCGCGACGAGATCGCCTTCAACGCCGTCACCCTGCAGAACGAAAACCTAGATGCCACCCGCCACGCCGGCCTCGAGACCGCACTGGCCTGGGACCTGGCGCAGGTGCTGCGCCTCCACGCCAGCTACACCTTCACCAGCGCGCGTTTCACCGGCGGCGCCAACGACGGCAACGACGTGCCGCTCGTCCCGCGCCACCATGTCGCGGTCGGCGGCGACCTCCGCCTGCCGCTCGACCTCGCCGCAGGCGCGCAGGTCAACTGGGTCAACCGGCAGTACCTCGGCGGCGATTACACCAACGTCGGCCCGCAGCTCGACGCCTATGCGACGCTGGACCTGCTGCTGCGCTGGACGCCGGCCCGGTGGCCCGGCTTGCAGCTGTTTGGCGGCGTGGACAACGTCACCGACGAAAACTACGCGAGCGTGGCCTATCGCGGCATGCTGGCCGATGGCTACTATCCCTCGCCCGGCCGCACGTGGAAGGCCGGCGCGTCCTACAAGTTCTGATGTTCTCACGCTTGGCAGCCGGCGCGGGCGTTTTTCCAGACCCGGGAAAACGCCCGCGCCCTTCTGGGGACGCACTGAGGAGCTACGGGATAATCAGCACCTCTCTTTTCGGTTTGCTCTGGATATATGTCAATATGCACACATATGCATATGGAATTCATCCGGGCAAAAACGGTGGGAGGCGATTTTTCAGGGCCTTGGGAAACAGGGGCGCATCACGCTGCCGCCCGTCGCGAAACAAGGTCACACGGGAAACAGTCGCAAGCAAAGGTCAGGCAGCTGCCTTCGCCGCGCGGCGCCAGCGCGCCAGCATCTCCGGCACGGCGCGCGGGCGGGACCAGGTGACGAACACGCCGGCCAGGGCCGCCACCGCGCCGCAGACCCAGAAAATCTGTCCGTAGCCCAGGTGGGCCGTGCCGGAAAGAAATTCCTGCGTGATGGCCGCGGCGGCAATGCCGACCCAGGAGAGCCAGCTCGCCGCGCCCTGCACGGCGCCCTTGGTCTGCGGCGAGGGCCTGTGCTGGAGCACGGTGGAGATGGGGACGATGAAGCAGCCGCCGCCGAGTCCGAGCAGCACCAGCCCGGTGGTGAACACGCTTTTCGTCACACCTGGAAACCCGAGCAGGCCGCCCGCCAGCGCCATCAGCACGGCGCCCGGCGCGACCAGTCCGTATTCGATGCGTCCGCGCGACAACCTGCCGGCGAGCATGCTGCCCGCGCCGATGCCGAGGCTCAGCGCCGCCTGGATGCCGGCCTGCTGGGTCGGCTCGAGGTGATAGGTGGCCTGGGCGAAGAGCGCCAGGTTGATCTGCACCAGCGTGGCCACGAAGAAGAAGGCGGTGTTGCCCCAGTTGGCGCGCCACAGGTCGCGGTCTTGCTTCATAACGCCCAGGCTGCTCCAGATTTCGCCGAGGATATTGAAGTTGGCTTTCTTCCCGGGATCGCCCGCCGGCACCCTGGCAATGCCTAGGCTGGCCATGAGCCCGACCGCGGCGAGCGCCGCCAGCAACAGACCGGACAGTTCGCGGTGCGGCAATTTTTCCGCCATCCAGCCGCCCGCGAAGGTGCCGAGGACGATGCCGATGAAGGTGAGCAGTTCGAGGATGCCGTTGCCCTCCGAGAGCTTCGCGGCCGGCAGCACCTCGGGCATGATGCCGTATTTGGCCGGCGCGAAAAACGTGCTGTGGATGCCCATCAGGCAGATGGCCGCGAGTTGCAACGCCTGCGCGCCGTGCCAGAGCGCGAGGGTGGCAAAACCCATGATCGCGATTTCGCCCACCTTCACGCCGACCATCACCGTGCGCTTGCTGAAGCGGTCCGCCATCCAGCCGCCAAACGTGGAAAACAACAGGAAGGGCACGGCGAACAGCAGCGAGGCGTGCGAGGCGAAACTGTTCTTCCCGGCCTCGCTCAAGGCGGAGCCCAGCACGAGATAGATGACCAGCCAGCGCAGGGCGTTGTCGGAAAACGCGCCCTGGAACTGGGTGAACATCAGGCTCCAGAAGCCGCGCGGCCAGGCTGGTGCCGGTGCGGATGAAGCAGGGGTGGACATGTTGAATCCGTTCGCCCTAACGCCGGCTTATGCTGTGGCTCGCGTCATCGTCTTGCTCAGGTCGGCCTGCGGCAGGTAGGCGCCGTTCTTGCGCAGGGTTTCGACGAGCTGCGCGGTGTCGAGGTCGCACGCGCGCTGGCCCAGGCGGAGCGCCTGGACGGCGGCGGTGCCTGCGGCCTGACCCATCATCGAGCAGGCGGGCTGGTCGCGGATCGCGCCATTGACCTTCACGTCGCTGCTGTTGCAGCGGCCGGCGACCCACAGGTTGGCCCAGCCCTTGGGCACGAGGATGCCGTAGGGCAGGCCGTAGCTTTCGCCGCGCTTGGGTTTGTCCAGCTGGGTGTATTCCTCGTGGTAGCGCTTGTACTCCTCGGGGCTCAGGTCATAGACATGGATGTCGATGGCCTTGGCATAGACGGCGATCTGGTCGGGGAAGTGGCGGCGCGCCTTGAAGTCGGCATGGTCCAGCTCGTATTCGCCGACGATGCGCCGCGACTCGCGGATGCCGAGCAGCGCGCCGGTGGCGGCGACCTGCATCTTTTCACAGCCGGGCATGTACTTGCGGTAGAAGGCGGCGTATTCCTGCACGAGGCGGCGGCCGCGCACCATGCCGTCGGACAGGCTGCGCGTTTTCAAGGCGTCGGTGTGGAAGAGGTGGCCGGCGTTCATCAGCGCGGTGTTGCCGGGGCCGTTGCGGATGACACCGGGCACGTGCCGGTCGGCTTGCGAGAAGAAGCCGTCGGCGATCGCCTGCTCCACCATGGCCTGCTGGTTCTTTTTGCCGAAGCGGTCGAAATCAATGTCGGTGAGCGCGGCGCAGAGCGTTGGCGGCATGATGTGGGGCGTATCGCGGCCGGCGGCGCGCGCAGGTGCGCCGCACAGGTCGGTAAGGACCGCATCGCCGGTTGCGTCGATAAAGGTCGCGGCGCGCAGGCAGCGCAGGCCCTCGACGCTGCTGGTGATGATGCCGCGGACGCGGCGCAGCTCGCGGTCGGCGTCGGTCTCGACGACACGCGTGAAGAAGCGCACCTCGACGCCCGCGTCCTGGCAGAGCTTGTCGAGCAGCAGCTTCATGGCTTCCGGCTGGAAACCGATCGAACCCACCGGGAGACCCTTCTTGAATTTTTCGAGCGCATTGGGCGACGCCGCGTTTTCGCGGCAGAGCGCCTGGACCAGTTCGAGACACAGGCCGCCGGCCAGGCTGCGGCTGCCGTCGGTGAGGGTATACCAGTAGGAGACGAGTGCGCTGGTGCCGGTGCCGCCAAGGCTGCCTGTCGCCTCGAGCAGGACGACCTTGGCGCCGAGCCGCGCGGCGCAGATCGCCGCCGCCGCGCCCGCCGGTCCGCCGCCGGCGACGACGAGGTCGAAGCCGTCCTCGACCGGGATCTGCCGGGTGAGTTGGAACGTCTTCGCCGCCGGGTCGGTCGGTTCCGCCGCCGCTGTGGTCCGCGTCAGGGTGGCGGCGCCGGTCAGGCCGAGCGCCGAAGCTTTCAGGAACGACCGCCGTGTGGATGTTGGCATCATGTGGATTCCATCGCATATTCGCCGCCCGTCGCCGAGCGCAAAATGCTTTTTCAAGGCCTGAAAAACCTGCGCTTGTCGCGTCCGCCGGCGTGCGCTAGCCTGTCCCGTGAAATTCGGAGACACAGAATGAAACAACTGAAGAGCCTGTTCGTGTTGGTTTTGCTGGCCGTGGTTGCGGCCGGCTGCTCGTGGAGCAGCGACAGCAAGCATGTGCCGCCCGACGGCATGGGCAGCATCATCCTGCGCAATAACACCGCCGGCAGTTTCAGCGTGACGATCAACGGCGTGGTCAACGCCGCCGGCACCGAGGCTTCCGCGACCATCCCCTACGATTTGAGGCCCGGCACCTATGTCGTCACGCTCCAGCAAAGCGGCGGCCCGCGCACGTGGACCGGCAGCGTCGCCGTCCAACTCGGCCGGCTGACCGACATGGATGTGACGACGGATCCGGCCAACCCGAATCTCTACGATGTGGTGACTCTGGTCGAGTGACTTTGTGGCGGCGGGCAGAAGAAGCGCTTGACTTGCTCGTTTTGCCCATTAAAGTCTCCGCCGCGCCGCGATTCCGACGTAGCTCAATGGTAGAGCGGGTGACTGTTAATCACTAGGTTACAGGTTCGAGTCCTGTCGTCGGAGCCAATCTTCTGCTGGACGTCGAGGCTTTCTCAGCGTCCATTTTTCCATCAAATCCCCCTGTTCAATCCAGCCCAGTTTTGTAAGCCGCAGCAAACAAAGCTGGCCATCAGGCGGTTCAGGGTCAGGCTGCCGGCCGCGCGAAAGCCGCGGACGCCATGTCGTCACCACGGGGCCGTCGAAAGACTTGTGGATGCGAGCATGTCAGGTGATGCGTTTCAGATAGCCTTTGGGATTCCAGGTGATTAAAAAAGCCTCCCTGTTCCGGTCGCTCTCGAAATTTCTATTTTCCATCAGGAAGGTTTCGATGGCCTCGTAGGGGCCCGGCTGCGGTCCGACCTCCAGCCCGTGATGGCAAATGCTGTCCTCGACGATGAAGTAGTCGCCTGGCTGCAAGAGCGGCGAAAAGGTGCGCAAGACCTGCAAGGTGCCAGCGTAGGTGTGCGCGCTGTCCTCGATCAGCAGCACGCGAGCGCTGTCCGGGATCAGGTTCCGCACCGTCGCAAAAGACGTGCAGGCATCGCCTGTGATGAACGTGATGCGCGGATGACGGCGCACGGCTTCGGGCACGGCTTGATGGGAAAGGTCCAGTCCGATGACGCGGCCGTGACCCATGAGGTCACAGAGATGGGCGAGAGCGAGGGCGCTTCCGCCATAGGCGTTGCCAATTTCGATGATGACGTCCGGCCTGGTCGCGTGGATCAGCTCCTGATAGATCCAATGGTCCAGCGGGTTCTTCAGCGCCGGGATGCCGAAATACGTTGTTTGTGTGAGGATACGCTCCTGCATGCGCGCCAGCACCGCACGCAGCGGCAGATCCAACTGTTCTTCCATGAAAGCGGCCATAATCAGCACCTTGTGTTTGCCGTTCGGCGCAGCATAGCAACTTTCAACCGGATGCACAGGGCGGGGCAGAGTCCGGCCGATGAGGTTCTTTCCCCATGATTCACACCACGTCGTGTTGTTGCCCAGGGCCGAGCAACCGGCGTGTTGTAATCGGGGGATTACTGATAAGTTTTACCCCGTCTTGGGGAATTACCTTGACGGTATGTGGCGTCTCGGAACAATACGCGCACAGCACGCTGGCTGCGCTTGGGTTGGTCCGGAAACGCGCCCTTCTGGCGGTGTCCGGTGATGGATCGAACCCGTAACCGTGTGTTTTTGGATGAAAAATTGCAGCATCATCATGCCGGTGTTCAATGCTTTCCCGGAGGCGGTGGCCTGCCTGGAGAGCGTGGTGCGTTGCACGGAAGCGCCCTGCCGCCTGCTGGTGGTGGATGACGCGAGCACGGCCGGCGAGTTGGCGGCGGCCCTGCCGCCGGCGGTGCGGCAGTGGCCGGGGCTCGTGGTGTTGCGCAACGACCGGAACCTCGGCTTCGTGCGCTCCTGTAACCGCGGCATGCGCGAGGCCGGTGAGGACGACGTGGTGTTGCTCAACAGCGACACGCTCGTGACACCCGGATGGCTGCGCAAGCTGCGCGCGGCGGCCGGGAGCCGGCCTCGCGTGGCCACCGTGACCCCCCTGAGCAACAACGGGACGGTCGCCTCGGTGCCGCTGTTCCTCGAGGACAACGCATTGCCGGCCGGCTACACCGTGGATGGTTTCGCCGCGCTGGTCGAGCAGGCGGCGCATCGCGAGCGCCCTCTGCTCCCGACCTGCGTGGGCTTCTGCGTGTACATCCGGCGGGAGGCGCTCAAGGAGGTTGGCCTGTTCGATGAAGAAAGGTTTGGCCGGGGCTATGGCGAGGAAAACGATTTTTCCTGCCGGGCGCAGGCGCGCGGCTTCGCAGACCTGCTGGACGACGCGACGTTCATCTTTCACCGCGGCCAGTGTTCATTCGGCACCGACCGCAACGAGCTGTCCTGCCGGCACATGGCGGTCCTCGACCGGTTGCACCCGGAATATCGCGCGCGGGTGCAGGCGTTCGTCGAAAGCAATCCTCTGCGAGCCATCCAGCGGCGGATCCACGAGGCGATGTTCCGGCACTGGATGACGGCCGCGACACACAACGTCCTGCACATCCTGCACCAGCCGCCGCTGACGCGCGAGACGGCGCTCACGCGGCCGGGCGGTGTGGAGTATCACGTCGCCGACCTGATCCGCGCTACGCCAGCCACAGCCGGCTGGAGCCTCTATCCGCTGGGCGACCGCTTTGTGCTGACTGCGCATCTTCCGGGCGTGGCTCTCGCGTGGGGATTCTCCGGCGAGACGGCGCAGCTCGCGCCGGCGCTGGAGGCGGCCGGATTCACGCTGCTGCACCTGCATCAGCCCAGCCCCTATCCACCGGAATTTCTCAGGCATCTGCTGATGCGCCATGGAAACTATGTGGTCTCGCTGCACGATTACGGTCTGTTCTGTTCAGCCTATCACTTGATGACGGGTGCCGGGCAGGTGTGCGATGGACTCGACTGCACGGGCGACTGCCAGATCCCGGCGGCGACGGCACAGAGCCGGATCGAGCTCGCGCCCGAGCTGCTCCGCAGGGCGCGGGCGGTGTTCCATTTTTCGGAGGTCACACGCCAACAGTTCGAGCGGCGCTTCCCCGGAACCTACCCCTGGGTGCCGATGAGGCACGGGTTGCCGCCCAACATGAGGCCGGCGGCAAGGGATGCGCCACCGCAGCGACCCGACGCACAGCATCCGCTGCGTGTCGTTTTCCTCGGCGGCATCAACCGCATCAAGGGCGCCGACCTGATCCAGCAACTTGCACAGCACGCCGCGCTGCCGGATGGTGTGCCACTGGAGTGGCATCTGGTGGGCCTGTTCGATGGCGAGCCGGGACGGAGCGTACACGATCACGGGCGCTACATGCGCAGCGAGCTGCCCGCCATCCTTGCGGGCATCCAGCCGCATCTTGTCGCGATTCTTTCCGAAGGCCTGGAGACTTATTGCTATACGCTCGACGAGGCGCTCGCGTGTGGCCTTCCCGTCGTGGTGACTCCGCGTGGCGCGCCAGCCGAGCGCGTCCGCCGCGACGGTACCGGCTGGGTGGTGTCCGCCCTGGACGTGGCGACGGTGCTGCAGCAGTTAGCCGACATTGTCCGCGACTGGGAAGGCTATGGCCGTGTGTGGCAGCACGTCGCGGCCTGGCGCCCGCTCGACATGGCGGCGGTCGGTCAGAGCTACCTGCAAAGCTATGCCGCGGGGATATCGCGGCGGACACGCGCCAAGCCAGAGGCGGTCTTGCAGGCGCTGGATCGCTGGCAAATCGAGCTGTGGCACCAGCCCCCGTGGTCGCGGCGTCTGGCCAGGCAGCTATTGGAGACAGGCATCAACGTCCTGGACCGGCTCCGCTTCCGCCGGGCGCTTGCGCGTTTTGCCGGCCGCTTGCTGCCGTTGCCGGTCCAGGAAAAAATCCAGCGCCTGCGGCGGACCGCGGAGCGCCCGTGAAGATCAGCCTCGTCCAGGCTCCGCGCTGGAGCATCCACACGCCGTCCTACGCCATCGCGCTGCTGACCGGCGTCCTGCGCGGCCACGGGTTTACGGTTTTTCCCAAGGACTTCGACGTTGCATTCCACCGCGCGGTGAGCGCCGAGGACCAGCGCTACTGGCTCGATGCCCATTCCGATTTCTGGAACGACGACGCCAAGGTGGCCAAGCTGATCGCCAGGTATGATGCTGTGGTGGAAGACCTCGTCACCGACATCCTGCGTGACCAGCCGGACGTGGTGGGCTTTTCCGTGAAGGCCTGGTCACGAGCCTTCTCCTCCGCCCTGGCGCAGCGGCTCCGGCGGCGGGCGCCACAGGTGCGCGTGATCTTTGGCGGGCCGCAATGCAATGTTTGGGCCGCAAACACCTTTCTGGCCGAGCACCCGGAAGTGGATGCCTTGTGCAGGCAGGAGGCCGACCTCTCGTTCCCGCGTTTCTTGAAGGCGATGGAAACCCACGGCGGTACGATGCAGCCGGAACCGGGTTTCGCGTTCCGCGACGCGGCGGGTCGCGTGGTGGATGCCGGGCCTCTTCAGGATATCCCGCAGCCCGCCGACATCCCGTTTGCGGACTACAGCGATTTCGATTTTTCCAGCTACCAAAACCCGCGCGCGATCACGATGCTGCTCTCCCGCGGCTGCATCAACCGCTGCAGCTTTTGCACCGAGGCGGCCAGCTTCCTGCGCTTCCGCCCCTACCCCGCCGAGCGGGTGTTCGCCGAGATCCGTCACCATGCGCAACGCGCCGGCAACCGGCAGCCGCTGCATCTGTTTTTAAACGACTCGCTGCTCAATGGCGACATCCCCCAGCTCGAGCGGCTGGCCGATCTCCTGATCGCCCATCGCGACGAGTTTCAGGCGACATGGGGCGGCATGATGTTCATCCGCGAGCAGATGACCGACGACCTGATCGCGAAGCTTGCGAAGGCGGGTTTGACCAACGTGCTTTTCGGGCTGGAGAGCGGCAGCCCCGCCGTGCTGGCCCGGATGCGCAAACCTTTCCACCTCGAAACGGCCGAGCGTGTCCTGGCCTCCTGCCGACGGCACCATCTCCAGGTCACGGTGGCGGTCATTTTCGGCCACCCGGGCGAGACCGAGGCGGAATTCCACACTTCGCTGAATTTCCTGCGCGCCAATGCGCACAACGTCGATCAGTTTCTGCTCAGCTACCTGGGCCTCTATGGCGACTGCGACATCCAGCGCCACCCGGAACGCTACCAGGTGGATCCGGCCACTGTGCAGCAGGGCGCCTACTGGCTGGGCGACGGCGGCCAGAACACGTTTGCCGTCCGCAACGGGCGCGTCAACCTCGCCCGGCTGGCGCTGGGCGACAAGGTCGGCGACAACGGTGGCTTTTTCGACGGCGAGCGTCCGCTCTACGATCCGGTTCAACCGTACCGGGAGCGCCTGGCCCGGCAGGCGCGTGAATTGGAAGCCGTGTGCGCATTGTTCCGCCAATCGATCCGTGTCCGGAAATTCGTGACACCGCGGGCAGGCCAAACGTGCGGCTACTTCGACAATTTGCAGCTGGAATACGGGCGCTGGAACGCCCACGGCTGGGCGCGCGCGCCCGACGGCTCCGCACAGCCGGCCACCGGCGTGCTCCTGGTCGATAGCCGGGACGCCGTGCTCGCCTATGTGCCTGTGATGCAGGAACGCCCCGATGTGGCCGCGGCTTTCAAGGAGGATAAGTTGACCCGGACGGGCTGGCGCCATGTCTTTCCGCCGGACAGCCTGCCACCCGGCCGGCACACCCTCCGGGCCTTTGCCTATGACGCGGCGAGCGGAGAGGCCACGCGGCTGGCGGGAGAGTTCTCCACGTAGGTGCGTATTCAGGGCCTGCGCAGGATGATGCAGCCCTCGATCAGGAGGTCAGCTTTCAGGTCGTCGGAGAACGCGCCGTCCAGCTCGCGGATCAGTTCCCACGCCCAGTCCGGCAGACCGGTGCGATCCTTGCCCAACCCGATCCGCAGGTAAACCTCGGTTTGTTTTTCAAACGGATTTTCCGTGGTGTGCAGGGGATAGATCGTGCAGGACAGCCCGTGCTGCCCTGCCAGTTCCTGGAAGTAGCGGCGTGTGAAACACCATTTGTCGTCGAGCTTTTGGAAGATGGGCGCGCGCTTGTCACGGCCCTTGCGCAGGTTGATGTCGGCGGCAAAATGGCGGAAGAAGCTGGCCACATCCGGCGGCAGCTGGGCGCCCGGCCGGCGCAGGATATCGGCGTAGACACGCGCCAGCAGCGCGTTGCCGTTTTCGAACGGTTCGAAAAAGATGGCGTGCCCGCCCGGCTTGAGGATGCGTGCGCACCCGGCGAGGGTCAGGTCCGGATGCAGCAGATGGTGCAGCACCGCGCCGCCGGTTATCAGATCGAACGAGGCGGGATGGAAATCCAGCGCCTCCGCATTCAGCTGCAGCAGGCCGCACCGGGCGGCGGCCTGGGTGCGCCCGAGGGCGCGCTTCAGGAATGCGAGCATCATCGCGCTCAAGTCACTCGCCAGAACCTGCGCGGAGGGGAACAGCTCCAGCAGCGGCAGGATGGTGTTGCCCGCTCCCGATCCGAGATCGAGGATGATGCCCCGGGGGTGCTCCGCCGGGCGCAGGCCCGCGGTTTCAAACGCGCGCACCAGCAGGGCGTGCCAGTAGGCGGTGTTGGCGTAGCGACTGACATAGCCTTCCGCCTCCTGCATAAATTGCGCCTGCACATACTGGCCGACGGTGGTCGCGTCGTAACCCGGGGAAAAAATCCCCTGCAGGTTGGCATCGCCAGCTGCGCCCAGATCCATCAACGGGCGGGTGTAGCGCTCCTGCCAGAACGATATCGCTGCTGTGGTTGTCTCTATCATGCGGGGTGCCTTTGGTTGTCCGCGTCAGGAGCCCCTTACGCCGCGACCGAGGAACCGCAGGGGGGCGGTCAGCCGCCACGACTTGCTCTGCAGCAGCGCCGCGATCCGCAGGTGCGCCTCATTGCACCCGGCGCGCAGTTGCTCGAGCGCCCGCTGCTGCGCCGCCAGCTGCTCCGCGTCGGCGTTCATCTGTTGCTGTTGTCCAGACAGGCGTGCCCCGCAGTCTGCGAGGGCGGCGATCTGCGCGGCAATCGTCGCGTCCTGCCGGATGGTGCTGGCGTGGTACCGCTCCAGTTCGGCCCGCAGCAGCGCCACCAGCGCGGCCTGCTCCTCGGCCCGATAGCGCTCCATCATGGCGAGGCCCAGCGCCGTGAAATAATGTTCCACCTGCGCCTGCTCCGGTGTGGCAGGCTGCAACCAGTCGAGCGGGGTGCCGTCCGGGGTTTGCAGGATTCCCAGACCAAAGGACTGCTTGAATTCGAGGTGCAGCGGATATTGGGCCCTCAACTCTTCCCATAGTTTCCAGACGCCAAAACCGGCTTCGCGCACCTGCGTGTCGTGCAGCAGGACAAGGGCACCGGGGGCCAGCTTGGGCCGCCAGGTGGCAAAATCGTGCGCGACAGCCGCGTAGGTGTGCAACCCGTCAATATGCAACAAACCGATGGAACGGTCCTCGAAGCGCGCGACCGCTTCGTCGAAGGTGGTGCGCAGCAGGGAGGAAAAACCACCGTAGCGCGGGTCGTGCTGGGCGCGCAGTTGTTCAAAGACCTCCTCGCCGTAGAAACCCGCATGCTCGTCGCCACGCCAGGTGTCCACGGCAAAGCAACGCGTGCCGCCGCCCGCGGCGGCGGCCTGACAGAAGGTCAGGTAGGAGTTGCCGGTGTGCGTGCCGAGCTCGACAAAGCACGAGGGGCGCACCTGTTGCATCAGCCAGGCGGCGAAGGGCAGGTGTCCGCACCACGCATCGGGGAACACCAGTTGCCCGGGCACAAACCCCGCCGCAGCCAGCAGACTTTTCTGGTCCATCACAGGTTCCTCCATGTCAGGACGCGATGCTTCAGCCAGCGTCGCAGGCCGGCCCGCCGGCTGGCCAGCCCGCCGCGCTGCGGGCAGCGCCCGACGAATAGCGAATCGTGCCAGACATCGCTGCCATCGGCATGGCCGCGGTTTTCCCACTGCGTCGCGAGCTCGACCACCTCCAGGTCGGCCCAGTCGGCCAGCGCCGCGAAGCCATCGGAAAGAATGCGCCAGCAATCCACGGGATAGCGATGCTCGGGTCCGCCCGCCGGTGCCAGCAGGCAGCACAGCCCGCCCGGCACGAGCACGCGCCGTATCTCAAGCATGGCTATCCAGGGGTGCGGCATGTGTTCGAGCGCCTGACCAGAGATGAGCACGTCCGCCGAGCGCGAGGACAGCTCGCGCCAGTTGTCGGGGTCGGCGAGCACCACGTCCACGTTCCGCCCGGCCGAAGCATCCGCCCCAACATACGTCCAGGCACAGCCGGAAAAGAGTTCGCGGTAGGAGCCGTTGACGTCCTGGCTGCCCAGGTCAACGATGCGCAATGCCTCGGCCTCGCGGCCCGCCAGGTGGCGGTCGCGGAAACCCTGCATTTTCTCGTAGGAGCTTTGATGCATTTGTGCCGGATCGTGAGCCTGTGATAGCGGGCTACGGGCATTCCGCCAAGGTAATTTTCGTCATCGGGACGCCGAGCAACCCGGCGCAGACGCCGCAGGGATGGAGGCGGAACGACAGCGCTTCATGCAGCCAGTGATGCTGCACATGTTCCTGCTGTGTCCCCTCGGCAAGGGCGGCGGTGACCGTGTACTCGCCCGCGGCCAGGGCCGGCATTATGAAGGAAAAGCGCGCTTCGAAGGTCTGCCCCGCCGCCAGGCTCAAGGGGTTCCCGGCATAGGCGAGATGGGTATTGTCGCCGAACACGGCCTGCCCCAGGCGGTCGTTGATGCGGAAGCCGACGATCGGGCTGAACAAAGCTTGCCGGGCCTGGCAACGGATGGCCATCGTCACCAGTTCGCCCCCCACTAGCGCGGGCAGCGGCCGGCCCTGCTCGTCTATGAGCACCACGGAGGTGATCAGCGCACCGCCCTTGCCGAAACCCGCGCTTTCCGGGGGAAAGGCAAACGACGGCCCCGCGTGCCGCCTGGTCACCGGCGCGCCGGCCGACTGTGCCGGTAGCTGGCTCTTGCCTTGTTGTGCCTCATATTGTTTTTCCAGGTACTGGGCGATGATGTCTTTCGGGGCGCCGCCCGCCTTGATCACGCCCTGGTCCAGCCAGAACGCGCGACGGCACAGGCTCAGGACTGCGCCGGTGTCGTGGCTGACAAACAGGATCGTCCCGCGCTTCATGAACTCCCGCAGGAACCGCATGCACTTCTGCACGAAGAAGACGTCGCCCACGCTCAGCGCCTCGTCGATCACCAGGATGTCCGCCCGCACGTGGGCGATCACGGCGAACGCCAGGCGCACATACATGCCGCTGGAGTAGGTCTTCACGGGTTGGTTGATGAAATCGCCGATGTCGGCAAAGGCGGCGATGTCGGCGAAGCTGGCGTCGATCTCCGCCGTGGTCAGTCCGAGCATCGCGGCGTTGAGGTAGACGTTCTCGCGCCCGGTGAATTCCGGATTGAAACCCGAGCCGAGTTCGAGCAGGGCCGCCACGCGCCCGTTGATCTCCACCGCGCCCCCCGTGGGCGCCAGCGTCCCGCAGATGATCTGCAGCAGCGTGCTCTTGCCCGACCCGTTACGGCCGATGATCCCGACCGTCTCGCCCTGCCTGATCTCCAACGCGACATCCTTCAGCGCCCAGAATTCGCGGAAGTAGGCGCGCGGATCCCGCCCCAGCCAGCGGTCGAACTGCGGCAGGACAAATTGTCGCAGGCGGTGCAGGGGGCTTTCATAGATGTGAAAGCATTTCGACAGGTTCCGGACGCTGATGGCTGGCGTGTCAGATGACATCGGCAAACCCCCGGCGCGTTTTTTGAAACCACCAGAACCCCAGCCACGCCGCCAGCAGCCCGGCGCCCAGCGCAACGAGCCAGCCGCACCAGTCCGGCGCCAGCCCCTCCACCAGCACAGCGCGGCTCTGTTCGATGAGGAAGGCCAGCGGGTTCAGGCCCATCCAGAAGCGGACCTTTTCCGGCAGCACCGTGAGCGGATAAAATATCGGCGAGAGAAACATCAGGGCCATGATGAATACGCCGACCAGCTGGCCGACATCGCGCACAAACACGCCCAGGGAGGCCAGGAACCAGACGCAACCCATTGTCCCCAGAATGAGTGGCAGCCAGACGATGGGGAGGCAGAGGCAGGTCCACGGCACGTGTTGGCGGAAGACCAGCTGCGCGATCAGCAGCACACTCATGCTGATCAGGGTGTGGAACAGCGCCGAGCCGAGCGCCACCCACGGCAGCACCTCCAGCGGGAAGACCACCTTGCGCACATAGCTGGCGTTCGCGAGCACCAAGCCCGGCGCGCGCCCGATGCACTCGGCAAACAGTCCGAAGACGATCAGGCCGGCGAACAGCATGAAGGCAAAATGCAGGCCGGAGGTATCGGCGCTGCCGCCCCAATGCGCCTTGAAGGCCACCGTGAAGACGAAGGTGTAGACGAACAGCATGAACAGCGGATTGAAGAACGACCACGCCAGCCCCAGGAAGGAACCGCGGTAACGGCCGACGACTTCCCGGCGCGTCAGCTGCAGGATGAGCTGTCGGTTCCGCCAGAGAACGGCGAACAGTTCGACGACAGAGGTTTTGTATGTCTGATGCGGATTCATCCCGGCTCCGGGCCTGCCGAGGCCCGTCTCTGCATGGATGCTAGCGTCGCGCCCTGTGTTTGTCCATCACAGGCGCGGGCCGGGGCTCCGTTCCTCATTATTTTCCCAAGATATAGTCCTGCGGTTGCGCCCCGTCAGGCCGGGCCAGCGGTGCGGCATGCTGCAGGTCACCCAGCACGGCATAAAACCGCACGCGCGCGCCGGCCGGCGGCAGATCGCGTGCCGCCACGGATAGTTGCCAGCCGGAGAGGGCGAAGCCAGGTTGCCCCAGGGCCGCCGCCACATCCGGGCGTTGTCCGTTCACCCGGGCCTGCGCCAGGATCCGGCCGTCAGCCACCGCGAGCACGTCCATGGCCGTCAGTCCGGCGGCGAAGTCCACCGCCCAACCATCGACCTGGAGACCGGAACTGGTGCGCACGAAATGATCGACCTGCCCGGCATTACGTGTGTGCAGGGTATAGCCGGCAAAGTCCGCGGGCCGTACCGCCGCTGCCGCCCGTTCGCGGCGGGCGAGGATATAGATCGTGCCCCCCGCAGTAAGTTGATCCTTCAGGGCATACTCGTCACGCCGCGCGAGCAGCGGTTCGGCCACATGGGCGTAGGCCGTGAAGATGTAATCCGGCCGGAACCTGACGATGCTCTCCTCGTCGATCTTGCCGCAATGAATATCCTGTGTGGGCAGATCGCGATTATCACTATATCTAACGCTCTCCAGCGTGGTGGGCAGCAGGTTGAAATCCGGTTCGGTCAGGATCACGCGGCCGGGACGGACGTGTGCCACCACCCAGCCCCGCAGCTTGAACGCCGCGGTCGTCTCCTTGAGATAGGGATAGGCCAGCAATGTCCACAGGGGCTGGGGCACTTGCAGCAGGGTTCCGCGGTGTCGCCAATACTCGTTGAGCTGAAGGCCTTGCACGGTGGAGCGCCCGGCACATAACCGTACGCGGTCAGTGCTGGGCGCGGCAGCGTAGGCGGTGCTGAGCAGCTTCTGGTCTGCCGGTGCGGCGCCGTACAGGATGGCGGTAAACAGGCGCTCATCGATGGCCCGAGGCAGAGGCCGGTAGCCATCCAGCCTGCTGCCGCTCACGCGTAGCGCGGTCGTGAGCAGCAGCGCCGCTCCCAAGGCTACGGCCACCGGGCGCCCCCGCCGGCCCACCCACAGCTGCTGGAGCAACAGCAGCACCACCGCCGGGGCCAGGCACATGAACACGAGCGGATAGCGCTCGCCGTGATAGACGTTGTACGGGTCGTTGAAGATCCCGAAGTAATACAGGGCGAAAACGAGCAGGGTGAGATTCAGCGCCTGGTAGGGATGCAACCGGAAGGTCCCGTGGCGCAACTGGCGCAAATCGGTCCAGAACAGGCTGAGAGCCGCGAGCACATACACCAGCAGGAAGGTACGGCCGAACAGCGCGCCGGACGTGAAGTTGGCCAGCTTGGCGCTCAGCAGATCGCCAGGCTGGGACGGCGAGGCGTTCAGTTGGCGAAAGACGCCCAGCCATTTGCCCACCTCCGCATCGAACGAGAGAATCCGCAGATTGAACGCTAGAAAGACCACCACCATGATGCCGCCGAAGAGCAGGCTGTCGCGCAGCAGGGCGCGCCACGCTCCCGGCGCGACGCGGAACCTTTCCACCTTGCCCGAGAGCAAGAGCAGCGGCACCACCGGCAGCAGGAAGAAGCCGTAATACTTGGCCGCCGCTGCGCAGCCGCCGAGCGCGGCCGCGAGGAAGAAATCCCGCCGGCAGCCGGACTGCTGATGGCGGACGAGATAGAACATGGCCATCGCGAACATGGCCGCCTGAAAAATATCGGGATGCAGGTGCAGCGTCCAGAAATGGAACTCGTGCATGGATAGCAGCCACAGCGCGGCGGCCAGCGCCAGCCAAGGCGGCAGGTACAGCCGCGCGAGCCGGAAGAGAAACACCACCGTCAGCACGGCCATCAGCAACTGCGCCATGCGCAGCGTCAGCACAAAATGGATGTAGCCGGGTGCGCCGTGCAGGAGCGTGAGCGGCACCAGGAGGGGTGCGCCAAGCGCGCCGGCCAGATAGGCCGGGAAGTGGCCATAGATGCTGAAGCCGGGCACCAGCCGTCCGCGATAGAGATCCATCAGCGCCGGCACCACATGCGCCGGCGCGTCCGGTTCATAGATCTTCACCGCCGAAGCGGTCTGCGAGGCCTTCGGGAAGGCGGGCACGAGCAGGCCGGCATAGGCGATCAGCAGCAGCGCCAGCAACCACCCGCAGCAGCGCGGTGTGTTACAGGCGGCGAGCAGGCGGCGGACGCTCATTCCCGCTCCAGCCCGACGTTGCCATGAAAGCAGTATATGCCGGTTTCTAGCCGTTTCCCGGTGCGGTTCCAATCCTGAACCCCGCGCCGTGACCGGTTTCCCCGGGGTGCGGAAGATAAACCCGGGCAGGATCGTTTTGTTGTTACCCGGAAACCGTCCTCAGCGCGCGACGCGATAGACAAGGTAATCCTGGTTTTGCTGAAGGCCGGCGTGGCGGCCTGCAGCGCCATGCCGGTCAACGCGCGCGGCATGAGAATCCATGCGACCTGATAACGGGCGAGGATGTCGGCGCGGCTTTCCCCGCGCTGCCAGGCTTCATGAAAAGCCGCCAGGTCCCGGGCACGCGCGTCCACTTTCTGCTCGCTGATGAACGAGCCGGCAAAGGGCGTGCCGAGCGGCGTGTGCAACGCCGTGGTGGCGTGCAGCGGCCCGGCGAGCGTGGAGAGGACCACGGCGCCAGGCGCCGCCGTGCGCCCGAGAAAAGCAAGCGCCTCCCAGGTGGCCGGCGCGAGCTGTTGCGTCGGATAGGCCGCCGGCATCAGAGTGACGAACTGGATGGAGCCAGGCAGGGTGAGCATCGCTGCCAGCGCCACAAGCGCGGTGCGCAGCCGCCAGCCGTGCCGCCGCCAGATCCTGGCCAGCGCTGCCACGGCGAACAGCCAGGCGACGTATTTCCCTGCGACGAGAAACCAGATGGCGTTGTTGTAGGCGAGCGCGTTGCCGGCGGGAGCGACGCGGCCCAGCAGCGAAAGCAGCGGACCCGACACCACGAAGAGTGCGAGCAGCAGCGCAAACAGGCGGCGGCGCGGTCGGCAGAAAGCCCGCAGAAAAACGCCCAGCCCTGCGAGGCGCAGGCCGAAGGTCAGGGCGAGATAGGCTGCCACCGCCAACGGTGCACAGGCGAGCAACCAGTGGCCATGCGTACGGAAGGCGGGCGCAATATAAACGGCCCAACCGGAAACCCAGGTCCATGCGATGGCTCCGGCGTGCGTGTTTTGCCGGGCCATCAGGAAAACCAGCGGTGCGCCCGCGAGCGCGATGGAGGCCAGCAGCGCCAGCATCCTGCCGCGGCGCGGTGTGAACCACGCCACCAGCAGCACCGGCCCGGCGGCCAGCAGCAGCTGGGCGAAGACAAAAAACTTCACCTGGATGAGCGCCGCCGCGCACAGTGCGCCCACCACGAACCACCCGGCGCCGCCGCGGGCCAGCACGCGCTGAAAACTTAGCAGGGTGACAAACAGCAGGCCCACCGCCAGCACCATCGGGTTGAAAAAGTAGAGCGACACGATGGTCGGCGCGCCGAAATATTCCGCGCACCAGGCGCCCGGACTGCGGTCCAGCAGGCCGGGAATGAACGCCAGGTCCTCGCCGAGGATGACCAGCACGGCCGTGGCCACGCCCGCGCCCGCGGAGCCGGTGAAGCGGCGTGAGAGCACGAACACGGCCAGCACGTCGAAGGCGATGAAGAAGGTCGGACAGAACCGCACGATCAGGTCCATGACCGCGATGCCGCCGTGGCGATGCAGGACGGCGGCCACAAGATCCATGCCGATGTGATAGCTTAACGGTTCGCCCGCGAGGAACGGAGCCTGTGGTGGGATATGCCGGGCTAACTCGGCCGTGAGCGAGGTATGCAGCCCAAGGTCGGGGATGTCGGCATAGCTCATACCGCCGGTGGGCAGCAATGCCAGGTCACGGTAATAGAAGGGCAGGCACAGCAGCGGCAACCAGACGGCCGCCAGCGCCAGCAGCAACAGCGCGTGCACCCCGCTGACGGACGCGGAACGCCAGGCCGCCAGCGTGGCGCGGCTGCGCCAGGCCGAGTGCCCTGCGCCGGCCAGCACCCACAGCCGGAGCGGCCAGCCGATCCCGAGCCAGGTCTGTAGCACGTGCAGGACGCACGCGAGGATCAGGCCCAGCGCCAGGCTCAGGGCCAGTGTTTCCAGCGGGCGCGCGGCCAGCTTCAGGCTCCGGAACACGAGCCAGCCGGGCAGCAGGAATAGCAATGCCACCGCCAGCAGAAAGCGCGGCCACGCCAGCCACAGCGTTGCCGTCCAGTGGCCGAACAGCAGCCCCAAGCCGCCGGCGAGGCCCGCCGCCAGTGCCGCGCAAATCCAGCCCCAACACATGGACTTCTTTATCATATCCCTGACCCGCGGCTGCGAGGGAGTAGCCAAAACCTGCGCGGCGCGCAAGACTTTTGGCGCGCTACCGGGTCAGCGGCCGGCCTTCCGCCCTTGAAGAAGGCCCGGCCGCCCGGCGACGAACCGTTTTCCGATCTTGGGGAATTCCCCCGGTACTTTGCGGAGATCTTGAAACCGCGGAGCCGGCGCACATGGATTTTAGTCTGACTTCCTGCGGGAAAACGGTTACAACTCGCCGCGGTTGGAGTCCCAGTTGAGAGCAAGCCCATGATGTCACAAACTGCAGGCCTCTCGGTGGTGGTGCCGGTATTCAACAGCGCGGATGCGCTGCCGGCGCTGCTGGACCGGCTCGCGCCGGTGCTCGCTGCGCGCGGTGGCTTCGCTGAGGTGGTGCTGGTGAACGACGGCAGCCACGACCGGAGCTGGCAGGTCATCATGGAGCTGGCGGCGGCGCGGCCGTGGCTCCGCGGCATCAACCTGATGCGTAATTACGGGCAGCACAACGCGCTGCTCTGCGGCATCCGCGCTGCGACGGGCGCGCTCATCGTGACGCTCGATGATGACCTGCAAAACCCGCCCGAGGAAATCCCGGCGCTGCTGGCCAAGCTGGACGAGGGTTTCGACGTGGTCTACGGCGCGCCGCGGCAGGAGCAGCACGGCCTGTTGCGCAACCTCGCCTCGCGGCTTACCAAGCTGATGCTGCAACGCGCGATGGGCACGGAAACGGCGGGCTCGGTCAGCGCGTTCCGCGCCTTCCGTACCGTGCTGCGCGATGCGTTCGCGCAATGCGAAGGGCCTTTCGTTTCGTTGGATGTGCTCCTGACGTGGGGCACGCAGCGCTTCGCTGCCATCACGGTGCGGCACGACGCGCGCCACAGTGGCGCCTCTCAATACACCCTGGGCAAGCTGCTGGCTCACGCCTGCAACATGCTGACCGGCTACAGCGTGGTGCCGCTGCAGCTGGCGAGCTGGCTTGGCTTCGCCTGCACGTTGTTCGGCTTGAGCGTGCTGGTGCTGGTGCTGGTGCGCTATTGTATTCACGGCGCGGTGGTGCCGGGCTTCGCGTTCCTCGCCTCGATCATCGTCATCTTTGCGGGCGCGCAGCTGACGGCGCTGGGGATCATCGGTGAGTACCTGGCGCGGATGCACCACCGGATCATGGACCGCCCCACGTATACCGTGCGCGAAACCACACCCGGCGGGGGCGCGTGAGCACCGCGGATGCGGCACCATGCTGCCGGCTGCAGGAATGGGACTCTCACTTCTTTGCGCGCCGCATCGCGCGCTGCACGCCCGCGCCGGATATGGCGCCCGACTGGGAGGGCATCGCCGGTTGGTGCCGAGAACACGCCGTGGAATGTCTCTACCTGCTTTGTCCGGCCTCCGACGCCGCACTGGCGCGGTACGCCGGCGAACACCATTTCGCACTGGTGGACATCCGCCTGACCCTGGAGCGGCCGCTCGACGTGGCGCTGCCCGCGATGGAACCGACGCAAGCCGTGCTGCGGCCCGCGAACGCGGCCGACCTGCCCGCCTTGCAGGCCATGGCCCGGACGAGCCACCGCAACACGCGTTTTTTTCGCGACGGCAAGTTCCCGGTCGCGCTGTGCGAAAAATATTACGCGACGTGGATCGCCAACAGCCTGGCTGATCCGGCCACGTCCGTCTGGCTCGCCGAGGTCGCCGGCCAGCCCGCGGGCTATGTCACTGCAGATGCCCGCGGGCGCATCGGTCTGCTCGCCGTGGATGCGGCGCATCGCCGGCTAGGCCTCGGCCGGCAACTGGTAGGGCAGGCTCTGGCGCTCTTCCGCGAGCGGGGCCTGGCCATGGCGCAGGTCGTGACGCAGGGCGGCTGCGTCGGCCCGCAGCGGCTCTACCAGCAATGCGGCTTTATCACCGCCGAGGTGGGGCTGTGGTATCACAAATGGTTTGCGTGACGCCATGAAACCGACCACCTATGCCATCCCCTTCAACCGGCCCGGCCTCGCGGGCCGTGAGTTCCGGTACATGGCCGCGGCCCTGCGGCGCGGACATATCTCCGGCGACGGCATCTTCACGGCGCGTTGCCAGGCGCTGCTGGAACGCAAGTTGGGCGTGTCCAAGGCGCTGCTGACCACCTCCGGCACGCACGCGTTGGAGATGGCCGCGCTGCTGCTGGACCTGCAGCCTGGCGACGAGGTGCTGCTGCCCTCGTTCACGTTTGTCTCCACAGCCAACGCCTTTGTGCTGCGCGGCGCGCGGCCGGTCTTCGTGGATATCCGGCCCGACACGCTGAACCTTGATGAGTCGTTGATCGAGGCGCAGCTCACGGCGCGCACGCGCGCGATTGTCGTCGTCCACTACGCCGGGGTCGGCTGCGAAATGGAGGCCATCCTGAAGCTCGCGCGCCGGTACCGTTTGCCGGTGATCGAGGACAACGCCCACGGGCTGTTTGGAAAATACCGCGGGCAGCCGCTCGGCTCGTTCGGCGCGCTGGCGGCGCAGAGCTTTCACGAGACTAAAAACGTAACCTGCGGCGAGGGCGGCGCGCTGCTGCTCAATGACCGCCGGCTGATCGCGCGCGCCGAGCTGCTCCGCGAGAAGGGGACCGACCGCAGCCGCTTCTTCCGCGGCGAGGTCGACAAGTACACGTGGCGCGACCTCGGTTCCAGCTATGTGCCTTCCGATCTGCTGGCGGCGTTCCTGCTCGCGCAGCTCGAGGCGCATCGGAAAATCCAGCGGCGGCGGCGGCATATCTGGGAAACCTATTTCGGGCGGCTGCGCGGCTGGGCGGGGGATCACGGCGTCGGCCTGCCGGTTGTGCCTGCGCACTGCGCGATTCCGTGGCACCTGTTCCACCTCGTCATGCCCACGCCCGCGGCGCGGCAGGCGCTGCTGGCGGCGCTGCGGGCGCGCGGCATTCTCGGCACCTTCCACTATCTGCCGCTGCACAGGTCGCCGATGGGCCGGCTCCACGGCCGATGTGGCGGGCGTCTGCCGGTGACGGAACAGGTGAGCGCGCGGCTGTTGCGGTTGCCGTTTTTTGCCGGCCTGACTCCGCGCGGGCAGGAGCAGGTCATCAAGACGCTACTGGCTTTCAAGGGCTGGTGAGCTGGCCGCGCGGGAAGGTCGCGGCTTCTGGAAGACGCCCAGAAGCGAAGTGCCCCATGGAAATTTCCACCACAAGCCCAGCGGCGTCTCGGCGGCGAACACCGCGGTGAGCAAGCCGTTCAGCGGCGCGGGCGGGATGCGGTGCGTGGCGGCGGTACACTGCTCGCGCTCTGCCGGCGTCATCCCCCCTGTGCCGCGGCGACCGGCGCGCGCCGCCAGCAGCAGCGGGCTGAGGAAGAACATGAAGTATAGCGCCTCGCGCAGCGCGAGGCCGGAGCCTGCGGCCAGCTCCTGCAAATCCCTTTTGGCATAGCGTCGCTGATGCCTCGCCCGCTCGTCGTTGGCGGTCCAGAAAAAACTGAGCGCCGGCACGGTCAGCAGCAGCAGGCCACCGGGAGCCAGGCTGTCGTGGATCTGCCGCAGGATCGCTTGCTGATCGCTGACGTGTTCGAGCACATCCAGCAGGAAGATGATGTCCCAGCGTTTCTGCCAGCCGAGGTCGCGCAGATCCACTTGATAGCGGGGGCAGGCCGGCCCGGTGACCGCGGCGGCCATGGAGAGCGCGCGCGGCGAGGAATCGGCCAAAGCCAGTTCGTGGAAGCCCGGGTGCAAGTGCGTGGACACATAATGGATCCAGCCGCCGCAACCTCCGCCGAGGTCGAGCGCGCGCAGCTCGGCGGGTGTGCGCCCTGGCCTGGCGAGCTGCCGTCGCAACGCCGCGAGCAAAAAGCGATGCCGGCCGCGATACCAGAAATGCTCCCCTTGCATGCGTTGCAGCACGGGGAAGTGTTGCTCGGCGTAGTCCTCCGGTCGGTGCGTCACGCCGGGCCGGCGGACAAAAACACCGTCCCGAAGGGTAAACAACTCGGCGTCCTGGCTCGTTGTGCTGGCATCCATGGTGGCATCACGCTCTGCGGACACGGCCGCAGCATAGTGCCGTAGGGCGGCGCGCACCATCCCAATCTGGCGGCCCCGCTGGCGGGCGGCTTTGATCGGGGGGGTGGGTGTCTGGCGCTGACCGGGATGGTCTGCTGTTTCGGGGCCGCTTCAAATCTGTGCCCATCGAGGGTGCGGGTGTCTGGGCGTTGCAGACCAGCGCGTAGTTGCACCTGAATCCCGTACTGGCCCGTGGCGTGCGCAAGTCCAGGGTTCAAAGGGTGCTCCGGCTGTGCTAGATTCCCGCGCTTTTTATGCCCATCCTCTGTGATTATCATTGGCACACGCCGTTGTGCCAGCATGCGACGGGGCCGCTGGAGGCCTACGTCGAGCGCGCGCTCGGTCTTGGCCTGCGCGAGGTCGGGTTTTCCGACCACAACCCGCTGCCGCGCGGTCTGGGCGCGAACGTGCGCATGACGGAGGCCGAACTGGACGGCTACGTGAACCGCGTGCTGGCCTTGCAGGCCCGGTATCGCGGACAGATCGATGTGCGGCTCGGCTTGGAGATGGATTACGTCGAGGGACTGGAACCCTACCTGACGGCACAACTCGCCCGATATCCGTGGGACTACGTGATCGGTTCGGTGCATTATCTCGATGCCGGATGCGTGCAGAGCGCGTGGCCGAAAAAGTACATCGGCACCGCGCCCGAGTTGTACGGTCCCTACCTGGGCCTCATCCGCCAGCTGGCGGCGAGCGGATTGTGCGACATCATCGGCCATTTTGATGTGCCCAAGCGTTCCGGCTGTCGGCCCACCGCCGCCGAAGCCGACGATATCACCCGCACCTTGCAGGCCATCGCCCAAGCCGGTACCTGTGTCGAAATCAATACGTCCGGCTATCGGCATCCGGAGTTGCCTCACCCGCAACCGTACCCGGCCCTGCCGCTGGTCGAACAGGCGCTTGCCTTGGGGATTCCGCTGGCGGTGAATTCCGATGCGCACGCGCCGGAACAAGTGGGTTTGAGGTTCACCGAGGTGGACGCTTGGCTGCGGCGTCACGGCTGCCGTCAACTGGCGCGCTTCGCGCACCGGCAGCGGGATTATTACGCGCTCTGAGCGCCCCCGGCTTGGTACTCGGCGCTTGACTCATTTCGGCGGCCCGTGACAATGAACCCATGATTTTTCCATGTCATCAAGCCGTCGAACCGCTGTGCCCCGGCCCGGTCGCGGAGTGGCGCGGAGCGTGACCGCGCCGCAGAAATTCCGGGCTGCCTGCTTCACCGTCGAGGGGTTGAACTCCTTCGCGGTGGTGATCTATTTCAGCTACCTCTACTTCTTCTTCCGCGACACATTCGGGTTCGATGACCGGCAGAACCTCGCCCTTGCCGCCCTGATCGGCCTGACCTATGCCGCCTTCTCGTTGTGGGCGGGGCGCTTTGCGCAACGGTGCGGGTATTTCACCGCGCTGAAAATCGGCTTTGGCATCATGGTGGCCGGCCTGCTGCTCGGCTCGCAACTCGGTTCCGTGGCCGGCCAGATTGTCGCCGCCTGCATCGTGAACATCGGGATGTGCTTCACCTGGCCGGTGCTGGAGGCGCTCGTCAGCGAAGGTGACACGCCGGCCGATATCCCGCACGTCATCGGGATCTACAACATCACCTGGGCCGGCACGAACACCCTGGCGTTCTGCATCGGCGGCATGCTGATCGAAAAGCTCGGTTACCGCAGCATGTTCTACGTGCCGCTGGCGGTCATGGTCGTGCAGTTCGCGCTGGTTTTCTGGCTGGAGAAGATTCATCCGCCCGGCCGGGCGGCGGATGGGGGGCGGCCTGCCTTGACGGCCGGGCCGGACCAACCTGCGCCGGCGCGCGCCAAACTGTTTCAACGCCTGGCCTGGTTGGCGAATCCGTTTGCCTACATCGCCATCAACACCCTCGTGGCCGTGTTGCCGGGCATCGCCAGGAAATTCGAACTGTCCACGATGGGCGCCGGCTTTGCGTGTTCGCTCTGGTCCTTCGCGCGTTTTTTCACCTTCATCGCGCTCTGGCAATGGACCGGCTGGCATTACCGGTTCCGCTGGCTGGTGACGGCCTTTGCCCTGCTGGTGGTTTCCTTCGCGGCGATCCTGATCGTACCGCAACTGGCCACCGTGCTGGTCGCGCAGCTTTTCTTTGGCGCGGCGGTCGGCCTGATCTATTATTCGTCGCTGTATTACGCGATGAATGCGAGCGACGCCAAAAGCGAACACGGGGGCATTCACGAGGCCGCCATCGGCGTTGGCAACTGCCTGGGTCCGGCCGTCGGTGCGGCCGCGCTGTGGCTGGCGCCCCAGAGCGCGAGCATCGGTGCGTGGGCGGTTTCGGGTCTGCTCGCCGTCGGACTGGGCGGCCTGGTGTGGTTGCGGCTGCACCCGGCGAAGGGTCAACGTTAACCGCCGCGCCTACGGCGCTGGCTCGCCGGGTAGGGGCGCAGCTTGCTGCGCCCAGCGTGCGTCGCACGCGAAATGAACGGGTAGCGATGAGCGGCGCCTCTACACTCGGTTTTTATTTGAAGATCTCGGCGCAGAACTGCTGCATGGCTCACACAACCCCGGTTCTCTGCTGATGCGCCAGCACGCGCAGGATGGCGTCGAGGATCTGGTCGACATCCTCGGTGAGGAACCGCAGCACGAAATAGCCATGCTCCTGGAGCAGCGTGTCTTTGCGCCGGTCCCGGCGATGGGTGCCCCCGTCAGCCAGATGTTGCGGGTCGTTGGCCGGTAGTCGATGGGGCGGAGACGGCTGTGGGTGGGCCTCGCTTCTTTCTGGAATGGGCCGGTGAACCGTCCGCACCGCATCCGCGCTCTTGACTGGCAGAGTGAAAAGGGTAGTTTGCCGGCCGGCTGTGAAACGTAAGCCATCCAAACCGCAGCGGATGTTGTGGGCGCGACCTGCGCCGGGCGCAGCGCGTCCGCCGGTCGCGGGCACCCGGCCCGCGTGGCGCGGGCTCGGCCTCTCGCTGCTGCTGCACGGCGCGGTGCTCGGCGTGGTGGTCGCGTGGACGCCGCAGGTGATCGAGGTCGTGCGCACCTACGAGGTCAACCTGGTCACCGCGCAACCGGTCGTGCGCCTCGCGCCGGAACCGCCGCCGCCCGTCCCTCAACAGGTCGAGCCGCCGCCCAAGCCGCCGGAGCCGAAGAAGGCCCTTCCGCCGCCCCCGCCCAAACCCGAACCGATCCTCGTCGCCGCGGTGGCAAAACCCGCGCCTGCGCCGATGCCGCACATCCCGACCATCGCGTCCGTGGTCCCCTCGCCGCTGCGCATCGCGGTATCGAGCGCGCCCGCCGCGGCGCCCGTCGCCGTCGAAACCGCGGTAACCAATGCCGCGCCGGCGGTCGTCGCGAGCCATGGCAGCGAAGAGGTCAGCGATCCGGCCTACCTTAACACGGTCCGCACCGCGGTGAAGCGGCACCTGCGTTATCCCGAGCTGGCGCTGCGCCGCGGGATCGAGGGACGCGTGGTGCTGCGCCTGACGCTCGATGCCGCGGGCCGGTTGCTCGATTCCGGCGCGGGCACGCCCGAGGGCGATACCGCGCTGCTGGGCGCCGCGCTGGCCGCCGTCAAGCGGGCCGCGCCGTTCCCGCCGTGGCAGGGCGTGCACGAGCCCGGCGCCACGCTCAACCTGACCTTGCCGATCCGCTTCAAGCTCGAGGAACGCTGAGCGCGGCAAAAGTCGCGCAGAACGGTTAGGTGCGAAACGACCCCGGCCGGCTTGTCCGGCAGGTGAAGTAGTTCTCTGGCTAGACGAACCAGCCGTAGAACTTCCGCTCCGGCGGGGCAAGCCCGCCGGGGGCGATGAGGACTTTTATCGGAGTTTTCAAGGTTTGGAAAAGGCTTGTGCACCTTTTCCAAACCTTGGAAACTCCGACCAACCAAAGGCGATAACGATGAAGATCTCACCGGTTTTATGGGCGGCGTTGCTGGTCCTCGGGACCGGCGGCGCGGGCGCGAAGGAAGCGCCGGCGGCGAAGGCGCCGGAAAAAGCCGGCGCGGCGGTCGTGACCAACGCGGCGCCCGCCGCGACCAACGTATTCGTCGAGCTGTTCAATGGCCACTCGCTCGCCGGCTGGCAGGTCGTGCCGTTCGGCGGGGCGGGCGCGGTCAAGATCCTGTCCAACGGCGCGCTGGAAATCGGCGCGGGCGAGGTGCTGACCGGCCTGGTCTATACGAACAAGCCGGTGCGGATGAACTACGAGATCAACCTCGAGGCGCGGCGGACCTCCGGTTCGGATTTCTTCTGCGGGCTGACCTTCCCGGTGTTCACGAACAGCTGCACGCTGATCATCGGCGGCTGGGGCGGCAGCCTGACGGGCATCTCGAGCATCGACGACATGGACGCCTCCGAGAACTCGACCGGCGACACGCAGAAATTCGAACAGGACCGCTGGTATAAAATCTGTCTGCGCGTCACGCCCGAGAAGATCGAGGCGTTTTTGGACAACCAGCGCATCGTCAACCTCGACATCGACGACCACCGGCTCGGCATGCGTTCCGGCGAAATCGAGGCGTGCATGCCGCTGGGCCTGGCCACCTATCAGACGCGCGCCGAGGTGCGGCGCATCCTGCTGCGGCGGCTGGCGGACTGAGCGCGCTTGCTTCGATCACAGGTCGGGTTTATTGTCCGCGGCTGCGGTGAGCGGCGGGCAGGAACGGCAATCTGGAAAGGGAACAGCCATGACACAGGAAATCGGTCGGCGCGGGTTTCTGAAACGGTCGCTGGTGGCCGGCGGCGCGGCCCTGGCGTGGGGCAGCCACGAGGAAAAGGCGCTCGCTGCGGATATCACTCCCGCACCGGCGGCAGCCAGTGTTACCCCTCTGACCCTGCCGAAGGGCAAGATCAAGGACCTCGAAATCAGCCGCGTGATCTGCGGCGGCAACCTCATCGGCGGCTGGGCGCACAGCCGCGACCTGATCTACGTCTCGCCTCTGATCAAGGCCTATCACACCGACGACAAGGTCATCGAGACCTTCAAGCTCGCCGAGCAGCGCGGCATCAACACCGCGCTGACGAATCCGGCCTCGAACCGCGTCATCAACGCCTACCGCAAGGCCGGCGGCAAGATGCAGTGGATCAGCGACTGCGCGGCCGGCAACCTCAAGGACTCGATCAAGAACTCCGTGGACACCGGCGCGGACGCCGTCTACGTGCAGGGCGGCATCTGCGACAAGATGGTCAAGACCGGCCAGATGAAGGAACTCGAAAGCATCGTCAGCTTCATGAAGGATCTCGGCGCCCCCTGCGGGCTGGGCGCGCACAGCCTCGAGACCGTGCGCCAGTGCGTGGCCGCCGGGTTCGAGCCGGACTTCTGGGTGAAGACGCTGCACAAAGACACCTACTGGTCGGCGACGCCCGAGAGCGGTCGCCACGCCTTCGACGAGATTGATGGCTCCAAGAAGGACCACAACCTCCATCACGACAACATGTGGTGCACCAACGCCAAGGAAACGATCGAGTACATGGGCAAGCTGAACAAGCCGTGGATCGCGTTCAAGACCCTGGCGGCCGGTGCGATCCATCCGCGCGAAGCGTTCCAGTGGTGCTTCGAGAACGGCGCGGACTTCCTCTGCGTCGGCATGTTCGACTTCCAGATCGTCGAGAACACCGACATCGCCGCCAAGGCGCTGCAGGTGGTCACGGCGAAAGGCCGTCCCCGGCCCTGGATTGCGTAAGCCGCGATAAGGCTCAAAGTCCGCCGTGGTTTGTCTTGGCGGCGCTGTTCACCGGCTTGCCCGGTTGAGATCGTATTTCCGTCCGACCAGCTGGGAGGGGCGGTGGCTCACCGCCCCAGCAGCGTCAACCAATCAACCTGCGTCAGCATCCGTATAACCAGCAGCGGCTGCGCGGGCGGGGCTTTCCCCGGCCTGCTGGCCTGAGAGGCCGCTCATCATTCGAACAAATCGCTATGCGTACCGGTTCGCTCCAGCCGGAGAAACTCCGGAGTGTTCGTGTAAATGAGCAGCCAGTCCGGTTCGATGTGGCAATCCCACGCCGGCCGCCAATCGCCGGCCAGCGGATGATTTCGGTGCCGGGGTTCCAGCGGCTCATCCTGGTAGAGCTTGTCCACCATCGCTTTGAGCTTGCCCAAATCCTTGCCTCGTCGGCGCATGATTTTGACGTCACGCGCGAACTGGCCGGTCTGGAACAGCCGCTTCACTTGTCCCAGTTGGCGAACAGTTCGTCAGGGGAAGAGAATTCTTCCACATCTTTACCGGCCCGGCTGGCTTGCAGGGTGGCACGGGTCGTGGCATTGGGCAGTTCCACTGAAAACGGCAAGCCCTTGCGCAGCGTGATCTGGCGGTAGAACATCCGGATGGCCTCCGTGGAACTCAACCCCATGCGGGCCAGAATATGCTCGGCAGCACGTTTGATGTCCGGCTCGATCCGGGCGTGGATGACAGCGCTTTTATGCATGGCGAAAACGTGTCACATATGCAACACATTGTCAAGTCCGTTGGGCTGCGCCAGCCCGCCGTTTTCAATGGGGTCCGCTGGCCGTATTTTATCGGGCGCCAGTGCCTATCCGCCTCCCCGGCACGCTGCCGCGGCCGGCCGTCGCTGTGCGCGGGTTGCTGAAAAAACTCGAAGTGCGCCGCGCTTTTTGCTTTCGTACGGCCGCCCGTGCTGGGCGGGTAAAGGACCACGCTATGGATATGCAAAAACTTTTCGCGGCGCGCATCGGTGGCGCGCAGTTCGGGCTGACGAACGAGATCTACAAGTTCGAGAAGATCAAGCGCGCCAAGGCGGCGGCGCTTGCCGCGCGGCCGGAGGTCGAGATGCTCGACTTCGGCGTCGGCGAGCCCGACCAGATGGCGCCCAGCCCGATCCGCGAGGCGCTCAAGCTCGCCGTGGACGATCCGGCCAACCGCGGCTATGCCGACAACGGCGTCCGCGCGTTCCGGTCCGCCGCCGCCAACTACATGGAAAAATTCTTCGGCGTCCGCGGCCTTGACCCGGACACCGAGATCAACCACAGCATCGGCTCCAAGCCCGCGCTCGCCATGCTGCCGCTGTGCTTCGTCAATCCCGGCGACGCGGTGCTGCTGACCGTGCCCGGCTACCCCGTGCTCGGCACGCACGCCAGGTATCTCGGCGGCGAGGTCGTCAAGGTGCCGCTGCGCGCCGAGAACGGCTTCTTCCCCGACCTCGCGGCGCTGGACCCGGCGGTCGTCGCCCGCACCAAGCTGTTCTACGTCAACTATCCGAACAACCCGACCGGCACCGCGGCGACGCCGGAATTCTTCGACGCGCTCATCGCCTTCGCGCAGAAGCACAACATCCTGATCGTGCAGGACGCCGCCTACGCGACGCTGATCTATGGTCGCGAGCGGCTCTCGATCCTCGGCCGGCCCGGCGGCAAGGACTGCGCCATCGAGCTGCACTCGATGAGCAAGAGCTACAACATGACCGGCTGGCGGCTCGGCTTCGTCACCGGCAACGCCAAGGCCGTCAAGGCGTTCGCCGAGGTCAAGGACAACGTGGACAGCGGCCAGTTCAAGGCGATCCAGCTCGCTGCCTGCACCGGCATCGCCGACATCCAGCTGTCCGAGGGCATCCGCGAGCACTACCGCCGCCGGCTGGACAAGCTCGTCAAGGTGTTGCAGCGCGCCGGTTTCGCCGCGCAGATGCCCGGCGGCACGTTCTATCTCTACCTGCCCGCGCCCAAGGGCGCCGGCGCGCAGGTGTTCAAGACGGCCGAAGAGGCCTCGCAGTTCCTGATCCGCGAATGCTCGATCTCCACCGTCCCGTGGGACGATGTCGGCGCGTTCCTGCGCTTCAGCGCTACGTTCGAGTCCGCCGGCGTCGCCGATGACGACCGCGTCTTGAACGAACTGGCGCGCCGCCTCGCCGCCGCCAAGCTCGTCTTCTGATTTTGCATAATCTTCACCGTTGCCAAGCTCCGGCGCGGGCGGTATCGTGGCCGCGCCGTGCTACCTGGGGAGTTAGCGGTGCCCTGTACCTGCAACCCGCTTCAGCAGGAGGGAATGCCTGGGCGCGGCGGCCCTTGCGGGCGTGGAAGGCGCGGATGCGGCCTTGAAGGCCGGGTCCCATGCGACGGAGTCCGGCAAATCCCGCCAGGACCGGAAGGTAGCAACGGTACGACGGCTCCTCCGGGCGCCGTGGGGTGCCTGACCTGAGCCGCAGAAACGCCAGAAACGAACGCGGGGGTCGTCCAACCCGGGATGCACGGCCTATTTACGGAATGGGTGATGGAGACATGGAGTGATGGAAATGGATGAAGCATGGAGTGCTGGGATGCCGGGGAAACCGCACGGCGCTCCGGTCTCCGTTCCAGCACTCCACTGCTCCAGCACCCCGGCGCTCCGGAGTTTTTTCACGAGGTCGGCGTATGGCTTATGAAGTTCTCGCCCGCAAGTGGCGGCCGCAGCAGTTCGATGACGTGGTCGGGCAGGCGCACGTCACGCAGACGCTGCGCAACGCGATCACCAGCGACCGCGTGGCGCACGCCTACATCTTCGTCGGCCCGCGCGGCACGGGCAAGACGACGACCGCCCGCATCCTGGCCAAGGCGCTCAACTGCCAGAAGGGCGGCGGCCCCACCACCGAGCCCTGCGACAAGTGCGACTCGTGCAAGGAGATCATGTCCGGCAGCAGCCTCGACGTGATCGAGATCGACGGCGCCAGCAACAACAGCGTGGACCAGGTGCGCGACCTGCGCGAGAGCATCGCCTTCGTCCCGGCGCGCGGGCCGTTCAAGATCTACATCATCGACGAAGTCCACATGCTCTCGATCTCCGCGTTCAACGCCCTGCTCAAGACGCTGGAGGAGCCGCCCCGGCACGTCAAATTCCTCTTTGCCACCACCGATCCCCAGAAGGTGCCGACGACCATCCTCTCGCGCTGCCAGCGCTTCGACCTGCGCCGCATCACGCTGCGCGAGATCGTCGGCCAGCTCGAAAAGATCGCCAAGGTCGAGCAGATCGCGATCGCGCCCGACGCGCTGCTGGCGATCGCGCGCGGCGCCGAGGGCGGGCTGCGCGACGCGACCGGCGCGCTCGACCAGCTCGTCTCGTTCCGCGGCAAAACCATCGCCGAGCCCGACGTGCTCGCGGTGTTCGGCCTCGTGGCGCACCAGACGCTGGAGGCGCTCGCCCAGGCCGTGGTCGGGGGCGACGTGGCGACCGCGCTGCGCGTCGTGGCCGAACTCGACGCCAGCGGCAAGGATCTGCAGCGGCTGGTCGTGGAGTTGCTCGGCTATTTCCGCGACCTGCTCGTCTGCCGCTACGTCGGCGACGCGGCGGCCCTGCCGGACCTGACCGATGAACAGATCGCGCGGCTCAAGACCGCCGCCGCCACCCTCGACCCCGACCGCCTGCTGCGCATTGTGGAACTGCTCGTCGAGGCCGATGCGCGGATGCGCTACGCGCTCTCCCGCCGCACGCTGCTGGAGATCGCGCTGGTCCGCGGCTGCCGCGCCGCCCGCGTCGCCACGCTCGACGAAGTTCTGCGCGGCGTCCAGGCCGCGCGCAGCGAACTCGGCGCCGACGCGCCGCCCGCCGACGATGAGCTGCCGACGGCGACCGTCGCCGAGGAGCCGGCCCGCTATGCCTCCGCACCGGCTCCGCGCCCGGCTACCGCGACCACGCCGGTGGCGCCTGCGGCGTCCGCGCAGGATGACCTGGCCAAACTCACCCAGGAATGGTCCAAACTCGTAGAACGCATCGGCAGTGTCGACCTGCTGGCGAAAAAATACCTGGTGGATGCCCAGCCGGTGAGTGTCGTCGGTAACCACGTTGTCATCGGCTTCGACCCCGAGTTTGCCAGCGAGATAGAGACGGTCCGCAATCCGCGTACGCAGAAGTTCATGCAGCACGCCCTCCGCGAGGTGCTCGGGCGCGCGGTCGCGGTGGAGTTCAAGGTGGGCGACGTCGCGTCGCAACCGTCGCCCGCGGCCGCTGCGCCGGCCGCCGCCGCGCCCGCCACCGCGCCGAAGAGCGCGTCCAAGGACAAGCGCGACTGGCACAAGCACCCCGCGGTGAACAATGTATTGGAAGCCTTCAACGGCGATATCAGCGAAGTCCGTTAACAGCCCCTTCAACCCAGGAGAAAGACCATGCCGAACTTCATGAAGATGATGAAACAGGCCGCCTCGATGCAGAAGGATATGGAACGCGTGCAGGGCGAGCTGGCCGAGAAGACCCTCGATTTTTCCGCCGGTGGCGGGATGGTGACGGCGACCGCGCGTGGCGATGGCACGCTTGCCCGCATCAAGATCGATCCCAAGGTCGTCAATCCTGCCGAGGTGGATCTGCTCGAAGACCTCGTCACCGCCGCCGTCGATGGCGCGCTGACCGCCGCCAAGGAGATGGCTGCGAAGGAACTCGGCAAGATCACCGCCGGCCTCAACATCCCCGGCCTCGGCTGAGGAAAATCCGAAATCCAAATTTCGAAATCCGAAATAAATTCAAATTCAGAAATGCTGAAAACCAGCAGCCTTGAATCCATCACCGGAGCGTCAGTTCCATGCCGGAGCCTGACGGATTGAATGAAGCCAGTAACGCGGAGCAAGCAAGTTTTTCTAATTTTTGATTTCTAATTTGTTTCGTATTTAGGTTTTTGAGCTTCGGATTTTCTTCCCATGAGCCGCATTGAACCGGTGGAAAAGCTGATGGCGGTGCTGGCGCGGCTGCCGGGCGTGGGCCGGCGGACCGCCGAGCGCATGGCGGTCAAGCTCGCGCGCGACCCGCAGGGCCTGACGCGCGAACTCGGCGTGGCGCTCGCCGACCTCGCGGCGCGCACCTCCGTCTGTTCCCAGTGCGGCGACCTCACGCTGCGCGGCACCGATCCGTGCGCGCTCTGCACCAGCCCGCGGCGCGACAGCCGCGTCATCTGCGTCGTCGAGGAACCCAGCGACATCCAGCAGCTTGAGGCCTCCGGCGCGTTCCAGGGCCGCTACCACGCGCTGCTCGGCCGGCTCTCGCCGATGCGCGGCGAGGGCCCCGGCCATCTGCGGCTCGAGGCGCTGCTCAAGCGCATCGAGGCCGATGGCGTCACCGAGGTGATCCTCGCCTTGAGCCCGGACGTCGAGGGCGACTCCACCGCGGCCTTCATCCGCCATATCCTGGAAAGCCGTCCCGGCATCCGCGTCACGCGCCTTGCGCTCGGCGTCCCCGCCGGCAGCGCGATCGCCTACGCCGACCCGCTGACGCTCGCCCGCGCCCTCCAGGGCCGGCAGAACATGTAACGAACACCGAACACTGAACATCCAACATCGAACCCGGCTTCGCCGAGGGCTTCGCCGGGGCAAGCATCGCAGGGGTTGCAGGCGGGCCTCCGAACCGGTACGGCGGCCTGTAGCCGCGTTCGTGAGAACGCGGCCCGCCCAGACCGCCACCGCACCCATAAACTTAGCAGGCAAAGGAAAAACACGATGAAAAAACAAATGCGATGGATGGGTTGCGTGGGTGCCGGGCTGATCCTGACGGTGAGTGCCCTAGCGCAAGGCTCCGCGGTGAAGACCGGCGAGAAGATTGCCTTCCTCGGCGACTCCATCACGCAGCAGGGCGCCGACGGGCCGGGCGGCTATGTGCGGCTCGTCATCAGCGGGCTCGAAGCCAACGGCGTGAAGGCGGAGGCGATTCCCGCGGGCATCAGCGGCAACAAGTCCAACCAGATGCTCGAGCGGCTCGAGCGCGCCGTGCTCAGCAAGAAGCCCGCCTGGATGACCTTGAGCTGCGGCGTCAACGACGTCTGGCATGGCGAGAAAGGCATCCCGCTCGACCAATACCAGCAGAACATCACGAAGATCGTGGACCGCTGCCAGGCCGCCGGCGTCAAGGTGATGCTCCTGACCTCGACGATGATCAGGGAGGACCAGGGCAACGAGTTCAACCAGAAGCTGGTCGCCTACAACGCTTTCCTGCGCGCGCTGGCCGTTGAGAAGAAGTGCCTGCTGGCCGACCTGAACGCCGAGATGCAGGTCACGCTCGCGCAGGCCAAGAAAACCCAGCCGCGGCCAGCGAACGGGAACTACCTGACCGCCGATGGTGTCCACATGAACCCGGCGGGCAACCAGATGATGGCGCTCGGCGTGCTCCGGGGCTTCGGCCTGGGCGAGACGCAACTCGCCAAGACGCGCGAGTACTGGCTGGACCTGCCCGGCACCTGCGAACTGGCCGCGAAGGCCAAGCTGACGCAGCGTCAATATCAGCAACTGAGCGCGCTCGCCGCGCAGAAGAAATGCTCCGTGGACAGCCTCGTCGGCGAGGCGCTGAACCAGAGCGTGGCCGTGCTGCTGAAGAAATAAGTCTGCTCCGGGTAGGGGCGCAGTCTTGCTGCGCCCGATGTGTGTTGCAAGCAGGGCGAACGGGCATCCTTCAGCCGAAGGACGCCCCTACATCGGAAAAGAAAGCAGCGGATGGTTGCCCATCCGCTGCTTTTTGAGTCTGCCTTCCGGCTGACCTCTGACCGCTGATCTCTGTTTTTTCTTTCGCTTACTTCTTCAGCGCGGCCTGGATCTCCGGGACGATGGCGTTGGCCCAGATGGCATAGCCCTTCGCGTTCGGGTGGAGCAGGTCGGGCATGATGTCCTTGGAGAGCGTGCCGTCGGCTTCCAGCAGCTTCGCGTTGATGTCGATATACTTGATGTTCCAGTGGCCGTTGTACTGGGCGATGAGCTTGTTCACGTTGTCGTTGATCACGCGCATCTCGTCGGTCGGCTTGGCGCTGCGCGGGAAGATGGCGAGGAGCAGCTGGTGCGCCTGCGGGAAGCGCTCGTGCAGCCGGGCGCAGATCGCGCCGATGCCGGCGGCGGTTTCCTCCGGCTTGTCCTTGCGGTGGCCGGTGTTGTTTGTGCCGATCATGATGATGATGACCTTCGGGTTGAGCGCGCCCTCCAGGTTGCCGTGCTCAAAACGCCAGAGCACATGTTCCGTGCGGTCGCCGCTGATGCCGAAGTTGGCCGCCTTGAACGGGGCGATCTTCTCTTCCCATACGGCCTTGCCGCCGCTTTCCCAGCCGTGCGTGATCGAATCGCCGACGAAGAGGACATCGAAGCCGCCGGTTTTCGCCAGGGCGTTGAATTTTTCGTGGCGCGGCATCGTGCCGTTGTGCGGATCGGCGACGATGGATTTGGCGTCCTTGGCCACAGAGGGAACCGGCGGCGGCGTGGAGGTGGGTGTGGCGCAACCGGCGAGCAGGGCGACCAGCGCCAGACCCGCGGTCCGGCGTGAACAACGTGACGCTGTCAACTGCATGTGTTTCTCCTCATGGTTGGAATCCGGGCGCGGAGCATAAGTCGCGGCATACCGCAGCGTCAAGAAATCGAGGGAGACGCGCAAGTCAGTGGTGGGTTGTCAGTGGTCAGTTGAATGACCTGCATGGCTGCGACGGCATGAGATCTGAAAGAAAACATTCTTGTGGGCGGGAGCTCCTGCTCCCGCGCACCTCACGCAAGCAACGCACTGACGCGGGAGCTGGAGCTCCCGCCCACAAGAGGAGCGGCCACCGCCGTGGCAGGGCTGCGGCCTACAACGCAGCGCACATAACATCAGCGCAACTCACTTCGCTTCGTAGACGCGCACGTAGTCCACCACGAACTGCTGCGGGAAGACGGTGGCGGCCAGCTTCTTGTTGCGCGACTCCAAGGCGAGGTTCAGCAGGATGTAGTGCGGCTTGCGGAAGGCGTTGTCGCCCTGCTCGTCGAGCTTGGCGAGCGGGACGGTGTGGTACTTGTTGCCGTCGCAGAAGAAATCCATCCGCTCGGCGTTCCACTCCAGCGCGTACACGTGGTATTCACCGAGCGATTCCGGCACATTCAGCTTGCCGGAATCCTGTTGGTGCTTCCCGTCCTTGCGCCAGTGCACGGTCGAGGTCATTTCGTGGAGCTTGCGCGCCCAATACTCCATGATGTCGATCTCGCCGCACGCGGGCCAGCCGGTGCTGTGGTTGCTGCCGAGCGTCCAGAAGGCGGGCCACGTGCCCTCGCCCTGCGGCAGCTTGGCGCGGAGTTCCATGCGCCCATAGCGCCAGGTCGCCCGGTTCTGGGTGATCAGGCTGGCGGCGGTGTAGTCGGCGGATTCCCGCTGCGGCTTGCCCTGCTTGGTCAGGCCGGGCTTGAAACGGGGATTCTTGAACGGCTCCTTGCGCGCCTCGAGGATCAGGGTGCCGTTCTCGACGCGCGCGTTCTCCAGCCGGCCGCGTGTGTAATACTGCGGCTCGTTGTTGCGCACGAAGCCTTCCTCGTAGTCCCATTTCTTCGGGTCGGGCAGGCCGGTGTAGTCGAACTCGTCGGCCCACACCAGTTTCCACTTCGTCGTATCGGCCTGACCCACCGGCTCCGCGGCTTGTGCGCAGCCCAGCATCGCCAGCGCCGCCCCGAGCAGCATCTGCAGGATTGTTTTCATCGTGGCCCGAGCATAGGTGCCGCGCGGCGGCGTGTCGAGCGGGGAGGAGCGGCGGGTTTCAGGGCTTGCATGGGAAAGCGTGATGTTGCCTTGGACCGTTGCCGCACGGGTGCGCTTGGCGATTGCGGCCGGGGTTTGATTCGATGCACAGCGCGTTGCGTTCGCGGGCTTGAGGAGGCCCGGCAGGGCCGACGCACGATAGCCGGTGGCGCAAGCCACCGGACGGCACGCCACCGCATCCTCTCTTTGCGCCCCGGAGGGAGCAACGGAATTCCACCGCCCCTCTGGGGCGGACGAAATAATCATGGTGTGCATTTTCCGGTGGCTTGCGCCACCGGCTACCATCCTGCGGCCCTCCGGGCCGCGGCGGCGGAAGAGTAGCGTGTTACGGCGCCAGCGCGTCGGCGCGGGCGAGGAGGGCGGCGAAGGCGCCGTCGGTCTTCTCCACGGCGGGCAGCAGCAGCAGCCGGCTGACGAGCCGGAAGTCGGGGTGGTCGCCGAGCCAGCGCTTGATGAGCAGCTCGTTCTCCTCCGGCTCGATGCTGCAGGTGGAATAGACCAGCCGCCCGCCCGGCCGCACGAGCGCGGCGGCGCCTTGCAGGATGCCGAATTGCGTGGCGACCAGTTTCTTCTGGCGGTCCACGCTGAACCGCCAGCGCGCGTCGGGGCGGCGGCGCAGGACGCCGGTGTTGGAGCAGGGGACATCCAGCAGCACGGCGTCGAAAGCGTCGCCGCGGCCCGCGGCGACCAGTTCCTGCCGCGCGGGCTCCGGCGCGGCGGCGTCGCCCTGCACCACGCGGATCAGCCCGCCGCCGGCGCGCGCGACGTTCTCGCGCAGCCGCGCCAGCCGGTCGGTGTGGCGCTCCATCGCGATCACGCAGCCCTGGCCCTGCAGCCGGGCGGCGATGTCGAGCGCCTTGCCGCCGGGTGCGGCGCAGGCGTCGAGGATGTTCTCGCCCGGCTGCGGCGCGAGCAGGTCGATGGCGAGCGAGGTCGCGGGATCCTGCACGGCGAACAGGCCCTCGCGGTAGCCGGGGACGTCGGCGACGCGCACGCCGCGTGGCAGGATGCAGAAGTCGTGGCCGAGCGCGGCGAACGGCTGCGCGGCGATGCCCGCCGCCTTGAGCTGCTCGAAGAATGGTTCCGCGGCGATGTTGTTGAGGCGCAACACGGTCTCCGCCGGCTTGTTGTCCCACTTGCAGATGGCGAGGGCTCTTTTCATCCCGTAGTGCTGCTGCCAGCGCGTGAACAGCTCGTCGGGGTGCGAGAGGCGCAGCGCGGCCGGCAGCTGCTTGAGCTCGTTGGCGAAGGCGGCGCTCTCGCGCTGCGCGCGGCGCAGGATGGCGTTGAGGAAGTTGGCGGCACGCGCGCCGGCGAGGGCCTTGGCGGCCTCGACGGTCTCGTGGACCGCGGCGAACGGCGCCACGTCGGTGAGCCAGAGCAACTGGTAGAGGCCGACGAGCGCGAGCGCAAAGAGCGGCGCCGCCGGCTCGCGTTCGGCGACTTTGTGATAAAACCATTCCAATGTGCGGCGCTGGCGCACGACACCGAGGACGAGTTCCTGCACGAAGGCGCGGTCGGCTTTGACGGCCTCCAGTGCACGGTCGGGAAAATCGCCGCGTTCGAGCCAGGCGGCGATGATGCCGGCGGCGACGCCGCGTGAGTTGGTGGGCGCCGGGGCGCGGGCCGGTTTTTCAGAAGTATTGTTCACGGCCATAGTCTAACCGGAGCCGGGGCGGATGGCGAGCGGCGACGTGCGCGCCGGTGGCGGCGCATCGGGGAAACGCGCCCGGCCGGTCACCGCCAGCGGTCCGGCCGCCACCGGCAGCGAAAGTCCCGCCAGCCGTGGGAACCGCGTCCGATCCTGCACCAGCACCACCGCCAAGGGATCCGCATAGGCCACGGTCCAGCCGGGCTGGTGCGCCAGCCAGATTGCCCCGGGCAGATGTGGCAGCAGCGCCAGCGCCGCCCGACCGGTATCCAGGTGCGCGGCGGAACAGGGCCCGGCCAGGTAAAACTTCCAGTGCTCCACGGTGAGCGAAGTCGGATAACAGGTGTCCGCCCGGCCGTCGAAGGAAACAGCGCAACCCGGCAATTCCCACAGGCACAATTCGCCCCAGTCGAAAAATACGAGCAGGTTGCCCGTCAGGTCATGCTGCCGGATGAAGTCGATCGCCGCCAGGGGATATTGTGAACGCGGCACGGCCATGGTGCCCAAGGTGTCCCGGTCCCGCTGCCAGAACGCCATGACCATGGCTGCGGTCAGTACGGCAAAGGCCAGGCAGGCCGCAGCCTGTGCGGCGGGTTGCCGGACCAGTTTAGCCACCCGGGCCAGGTGTGCCTGGCCGAGCTGGAGCGCATCGGCCACGTACCGCGGCATCAGCGCCAGCGCCGCGATGCAGAACAGCGGCGTATGCCGGACGCTGTGCAGCGCCGCCACCGCCAGGGCGCCCAGCACCGCGGCCTCCCAGAGGGGCTTGGGCCGGCGCGAAGCAAACCACGCGCCAGCCGCCAGCACCAGCAAGGCAAAGAAGGGGGCGTGGTCCCAGCCCCACGGCGTCGGATTCCATTCCGGGATTTCCGGCCGCTGCAGGCTCACGCAGGCCAGCAGCCAGCGGAACAGACCGAGGCCCCACGGATTGGCCAACAACGCCACGGTGGCGGCCGGAGCCGCCAGCCACAAGGCCACACGGACACGGCGCGGCGTGAGCGTCAGCGGCATCCAGCGACCGGCCCACTGCTCCAGCGGGCTGGCGGTGATGGCCGTCAGCCAGAGCAACACCACGCCGGCCAGGGCGCCGCCATGCAGATTGATCCACAGGCCGAACAGCAGCGGTAGCGCCAGCGCCCAGCCGACGCGGCCGGCGGCGCTCCGGCGCAACAACCACAGCAGGGCGACCAGCGCCAGCCCGGTAAACATCTGCGGGCGGGCGGCAAAGCCAAAGGCGATTTCCACCGACGCCAGCGCCGCTACGCTCCACGCGATCCAGCGTTCGGAGCGGGTCAGGCGCTCCGCGCCGAGGCGCAGCGCCCACCACCACGTGGCCAACCCGCAGCAGGTCATCAGCCAGAACAGACCGCTGCCGCCGGCGAGGCGGTGCACCCAGGCCAGGCACAACTCGGCCAAGACCTCGTGGTTGATCCAAGGCGCGCCCGCCGCGGTCCAAGAATAGGTGTCCACCCGTTCCAGCACGCCGGACTGCAGCAGCCGCTGGCCGAACAGGACATGGCCCCACAAATCGGGGTCTGCCGAATTTGCAGAGAAACCGTAAAAGGCCAGCGTCAGCACGCACACTCCGAAGGCCAGCCCGGCGGCGGCGGCCCAGCCGCGCGGTCGTCCATCCAGATTGTCGCACGCGGTCGTCATATGCTCGGCAGAGTGCGGAGGACGGTGAGGAAAGTCAAACGGGAAGAGGCAGCAAAGCATTGCCGATTTTCGAGTGCCGATTGAAGATTGAAGCCAGCGGCGGTGGCCGCCGAGCTAACTGACCCGGCAAGGCCTCGCCCTGCGGGCAACCTGCGGTTGTCTGTCTTGCTGCGCTCGGCTGCCGAGTTGAGGCAGGGAACGATTCACACGCGCAAAGTATTGACGGGCAGCAGCGCGCTGCGCAAAGTGCGCCCGATGAAACACCGTGCGATATCCGGGTGCTTGTTGGCCGTGCTGCTGCTGGCCGGTTGTGCGACGACGGGCGGCGGGCGGCATGGCTCTCCGCCCGCGGCGGATGACCGGCGTTGGCAGACGCTCACAATGGTCGTCACCGGTTATTGTCCGTGCGGCGAGTGCTGCAGCTGGCGGCGGACGTGGTATGGCCGCGCCGTGGTCGCGAAAGGGCCCAACGCCGGCCAACCCAAAGCGGTCGGCATCACCGCGAGCGGCCAGCGCGCGGGCCGCGGCACCATTGCGGCGGATATCACCGTGCTGCCGATGCGGACGCAGCTCTATGTGCCGGGCTATGGGTACGGCACCGTCGCGGATACCGGTGGCGCGATTCAAGGCCGCCGGCTCGACCTGTTTTTCTCCACGCACCAGCTGGCGCGGCAATGGGGCGTCAAGCGACTGAACGTGCGTGTGCTCAAGCCGTGAAGCAGGGGCAGAAGTGGTGGCTCTGCGCCTGTGTTCTTAGGCTGGCTCTGCAGCGGGGTTCGCGGGGTTGGAGACCCCGCCCACAAGGACTCATGCTTGCGGGGTTGCTGCTGCGCAGCGCTGGAGGGCGAACGCTTGCGGTCCGCTTTTCGGTTGCGTTTGGTGGCAGTCGCGTTCGTGAAAAAGCTGAGTATTTGTGAAGCCGCCATGTTTGTTCTGCTGCGGTCGAGGTCGTGGCCCCCGGTGCCACTCGACACAAAACCTAAGCACCACCACCGGCTACAACCAAGACCAGCCTGCCTCTTTGTGGGCGGGGTTTCCAACCCCGCGAAACCAAACGACAGAAACCTTTCGCCCTACCGGTTGTGTTGGGTCCGTTCCGGGGAGAAGGTGCGGCGGTCAATTGCGGTTGTCAGCCACGCCGGGCGGCGGGGCGGGGGGCGGACGTTCACCGTTCAGTCGCGGCTTGGCGCCCTCGCGGACCTCGCGCAGCGGCTGATGTTTGCCTAGGCTCTCGATGAGTTGCTGCAGGTCGGCATCCTGCGGATTGTTGCGGGAGAACACCTTTAGGATGCGCAGGGCCGTCCGCATTTCTACTTTTTCGACGTCGCACCGGAAGGTGTTGCCATCGGAGCTGCGGAACACGACGTCATGTTTCTCCAGCCAGACATCCAGTTCCGGCATCAGTACGCCGGCGCCCTCGGGCGGCTTGGGCAGGTGCAGCGGTTTGGCCGCCGAATGGTCGGCCAGGCGTTCGAGCAGCAGCAGCGCGAGTTTGGCCCGTGCCGCCTGCAGCTTCGCCGTGCCCTCGGCCCACGCTTTTTTCTGGCGCTGCGCCGCATCCAAGACGCCGTTCGAGCCCGGTTGGTTGGGTTTTCCGGTGACCGCGGCCGGTTTTTTCGTCGGCCCGGCATCCGCGAGCTTCTGCCGCTCGTTCGCGGCCGTGATGGCGAGGCTGACCGTGATCACCGCCACGACCACCGCGACGCCGGCGGCCGTCCACCACGGCCACATGCCGCGGCGCGGCGCGTATTCGGAATTGTCCAGTTCCGCCGAATCCAGCTGCAGGCATTTCCCGATTTCCGCAGCCAGTGCTCCGGCATGGGGGAAGCGCTTCTCCGGATGGTTCTGGAGCGCGCAGCGCAGCAGCGCGGTCAGTTGCGGCGCGAGACCCGACACGTAGGCGTCCGGCGGCGTAACATTCTCTTCCGCGATCCGGCGCAGCATCTCGTATTGCGTCCCGCTGACATCGTGCGGAAAATGGCTCGTGAGCAGGTAGTAGAGGATCGCGCCGAGGCTGTAGACATCCGTCGCGGTGCCGATGCGGCTGATCTGGCCGGCGGCCTGCTCCGGGGCCATGAAGCCCGGCGTGCCCGTCACGGTTCCTTCCATCGAGATCGCCATGTCCAGCGCCTCGTTGCCGACGGCCTTGGCTAGGCCGAAATCGAGCAGGAAAGGCACGCCCGCTTCATCCACGAAAATATTGGTGGGCTTCAGGTCGCGGTGGACCACGCCCTGTTCGTGCGCATAGGCGACGCCGCGGCAGACCGCCAGCATCAGCTCCAGGATCTGGCGGCGCGACAGGCGGTGCGCGGCGACGAAATCATGGAGCGGCAGGCCGTGGATGAGCTGCATCGAGTAGAAACAATGGCCCTGTTGCACGTCGGCGTCGTAGACGCGCGCGATGTGCGGATGCTCCAGCCGCGCCGCCAGCTGCACCTCGCGCTTGAACCGCGCGACCGCGTTGGGCGAGCCGACGACGCTCGTCTTGAGGATTTTCAACGCCACCTCGCGGCCGGTGCTGACCTGCACCGCGCGGTAGACCATGCCCATGCCGCCCGAGCCGAGCGCTTCCACGACCTGATAGCCGCGGATCTCCGGCAGGAGCGTGGCCTCTTCAATGACGGTCGTATTCATCCGTTATGTATCTGCTTGCGACGTAAACCAGCGCCACGGCTCTTCCCGGACCGGGACGCCGTCATTCGACCCTTGGGCGCTATGCCGGTTGGATAACGCGGAGTGCCGCCGATTATTGCGGCCGGCGCCCTGATGGTCCCGGTCCATCTGCCGCCTGTCGCGCCACTTTGAAAATGTCCCCTTGAAACTCTTTTAGAATGTCCCCATAGCCGGCGCCCGCAGAAAGGCGGGCAGACGCGATGGAGAGGATCGAAATGAACACAAGGGAACGACGCTGCATGACGATCATGA
>CAITZM010000058.1 GCA_903896925.1 uncultured Lentisphaerota bacterium
TCATGATCGTCATGCAGCGTCGTTCCCTTGTGTTCATTTCGATCCTCTCCATCGCGTCTGCCCGCCTTTCTGCGGGCGCCGGCTATGGGGACATTCTAAAAGAGTTTCAAGGGGACATTTTCAAAGTGGCGCGACAGGCGGAGACCCGCCCATCGTTGACACCCTTGGCGGCGCGGCGGCAAGCTCGAGGGTGAAAAACTGCAGCAGCTGGGGATCCTGCTGCCTGCCGCCATCGGCTCCGGTCGCACCATCGCGGCGCCAGCACCGCCCCGCGGGCTCCGGCCTGATCGCGGGCGAAACCGCCGCGATGGCACCCTGCCCGATCCTCGACACCGCGCTGCTGATGCTCCACGACCCCGGGCGGATCCGATCAGCGTGACCTGAGCCAAGGGAGATGGCGGCGGCAGAGATTACGCAAGGCAAATGCCAGCACGCCGCCCAGCAGCCTGGGTTCATCGATCGGCACGTTGCGCCACGACACCGCATGGGAACACGGAAGCCAATACTTCAGGTCGCTGCGCTGCTCCGTCAAGGCCCACCAGAAGTGGGCGGGGAAATAGCAGCAGAGCGGCGCGCGGGCGAGTTGCTGCGCAGCCTTTGGCGCGCGCAGCCCGGCCGGCTGGCCGGATAGCAGGTCGCGCAGCGCCGCGGAAACATCAACCCCTGCACTGCGGCCCCAGCAGAAACCGGAAGTTGCGCGCGGATGGAACTCCAGCACGACGACGCGGCCGGTGGCTTCGTCCAGTATCCAGTCGAAACCGCAGAGGCCGTGAAAGGCGGTGGCGGTGGAAATCTGCTGCACGATATCCGCCATGCCCGGCGGGTTCACCAGCCGGCGCATGATCGAGGCCCCGAACGGCGTGACGGAGCGTTCCGCAACCGAGGCAAACCAGCCCGCCACCCGCCCGTGCTGCAGGATCAGCTCCGTGCAACCCACCGGGCCGCGGATGAATTTTTGCAGCACGACGGCGGCGGGCTGGTTCAGCTTGGGCCACACGGCACGGACCTCTTCCACGCTCGCCACCTGCCACACGCCGTCGCCGCCATGCAGCGCATCGCATTTGATGACCGACAGGCCGTGTTCGGCCACCCAGTCGCCGGCCTCGGCCAAGGAATGGCAGACGCGGCCGGGCGGGACCGGAAGGCTGTGGCTGAGCGCCCAAGGATGAAAAGCTGTCTTCGCAGCCAGGGCCCGCGCGACCTCGGGAAGCAACCACTCCATGCTCGCCGGCCGCGCGCTGCGGCAAAGCACCTCCACCACGCTCGGGCTGGCGTGTACGACCAGATCATAGTGGTGCTCGGCCAGATGCTGCGTCAGTTGCGCCGCAACGGCGTCGCAGCCGGCCGGCGGCGAATCCACCCACTCATCCACAAAGCGGGAATGGCGGAAACACTGGTTCGCCGGCGCCATCAAGACGAGATGCGCGCCAGCCCGGTGGATGATCCGGGGCAGCGACCAGACCAGGTGCAGGTGCGCATCGGCCAGCAACAGGACGCGCGCCTGCGTTGTGCGGGGAGCCGTGTACTCTTTATCCAACATTCCAGGTGCCTTTTGGCCTGCGCCCATCGCAGGCCCATCGAGCTCGCTTGCCAAAACTCTAGCCCACTCTGCCCCGCCAGCAAGGCTTTTCGTGGCGCAGGCTTTTCTGGCCACGTCGCAGACGCCGCTTGACGCACGCGGGCGGTGTGGTTAAGGCTCACGGCGCCCTTCATCGGTGGCGGAAAGGTCAGGACGCGCGTGTCGCCGGGGACGGCGCATCGCTAGTATAGGCGCGTGGCAGCCGAAAGTTTGCGTATGAAACGGCCTTTCAACACGGATCTGCTTGATCTGGCCCAGCGCGCCAAGCAGGTACTGGGCTATGGGCGGCACCTGGCACGGCTGGCGTCGCCGCGAAATTTTCGTGCGCTGTTGCTCACGGGCCAACTGCCCGGCAGCGGGACGGCCATCAAGGTCCTCTATCTGGGCCACACCGAGTACATCTCCCCCGTGCGCGATTATTTTTTTGACGGCAGGTACCAAGCCGAGGATCTGGGGTCCGCGCCGGCTTGCTTTCACGCTTCAGCGCGCGCACGCCTTTTGCAACCGGACACGGACGCGGTGGTCACCGCGTGCCTCCCGGGCACGAAACACCGCGAGCCTGGCGCCTACGAAATGACCACGCTGCGGGCGGTGGTGCATCTGCCCGGGACCATGGCGGAATTCCAGACCAGCCTGCCACACAGCATGCGCTGGCAGGCGAAAAACGAGTTTGAAACCGAACTGGGCACGACGCCCGGTGACTATGCCGAGTTTTACGAACGTATGTTCAAGCCTCTGATAATCGGGCGGCACGGCCCCAGGGCCCATATCGTGCCGCTGAACCGCCTGCTGCGCCAAGCCGGCCATACCTCGCTGCTCTTCGTCAAGCATCAGGGCCGGCGGCTCGGTGGCTGCTTGCTGCGCTGGCCCCACCTGGTGGGCATGTACCCGATACCGCACTGCGACAAGCTGGGCATCGTCAGCGAAATGATCCACGACTCGAAGCTGCTCAATAAAATCAATCTCGCGGTCTATCACAGTCTCTACCGCCTGGCGTGGGACCGTGGCTTCCGGGCCGTCAGCCTGGGGACCGTCTCGCCGGTCTTGAACAGCGGCCTCGTGCGTTTCAAGGCGCGCTGGGGCGCGACGTTCCATGCCGGGTCGCACCCTTTCGATTATTACCGCCACTCGGTGTCCTTCTGTTCGGACAAGCGCCACGCGATTCAAAGCTGCCGGCATCTCGTGCATGTGGAGGATGGGAGCCTGGTCGCCACGGTGGGCGTGCGGGAGGATCAGTCGACCGACGCCCCGGTGGACGAACAGCAGAAAGACGGCCACATCCACAACCTGAGCAAGCTCTATCTGGCCTATCCCGACGGGCGCGTCGCAGTGCGTACTGGACGTTTACTTAAGCAGGAGGGTTACGGCAAAGGCCAGACTAAGGGCCAGTCCAAGAAAAGCCAATGCCCATGCGATTTTCCTTAAGGGCCGGGGTGTCCATCGTTCAGGATGAGCCTTCGTTTGGCGAGCAGCGACGACAAGAGGAACGGCAATCAAGGTGAAACAGGTCATCACTACCAGAAAAGCAGCGAACGTGTGTCCGCAGTATAGGGTGACGTAAACCAAATCGGCTTCCGCCACTGGGTTCAAGATGAAGACTGCGAGCAAGAAAGCCACAAGGACTAACGGATGGTATTTGGGCCGCGTTACATTCATTTCAAGTTCATCCTCAGTTGCCTTCCGCTACCGCCGAAAATCAGCGGCGGCAGCGTAGGCTTGGGCGTCGGGCTGGTCAAGCCCAGCGCATCCCCAACGAAAATCATTGGCATTGACGGCTTCATCATCCGCCTTTGGAAGCCCTATCCCACCCCTTGACCGCCCTACCCTCGCCCCTTGCCAGCCCATCAGCGGATGCAAATTTCTGCAAAACTTGCCACCTGATTTGCCACCTACTGTTGGGGGCGAGAGGTTTCCCGATGGGAGGAAACGATGGAAACCCTTGCCAACAGGGACGAAAGGGATGGTGGGCGGCACAGGGCTCGAACCTGTGACCTCGTGCATGTGAGGCACGCGCTCTAACCAACTGAGCTAGCCGCCCGATACGAAAAGCGGCGTGACAATGGATTTTTCCCAGCGCCGTTGCAAGTCAAAATCGCAAACACGCCGCAACTTGGTTCATTTCGCCGGCCAAAGGCGGAGGAGCATGGCGCCATGCCGCGGCACGGCGGCCTCGAACTGGCTGTCGAAAGCGCCGATATCCTGCTGCCGCCAGAGGTCGCGGACGCGCTGCTTGCCGGCGAGGCCCAGGTCGCTCCACTTGGCCGTGACGCGGTTGGCCACCACGCCGCGGTTGAACAGGCCGACCGCGAGCGAGCCGTCTTCCATCTTCTTCGCCCACACCTCGAGGTTGCCGTCCTTGCTCACGCGCCCCGCCTGCTTGCCGAGCGGATCCTGGTTGACCTCGAGGACCTCGTCGTTCGTCAGCAGGCCCAGCGTGAAGTCGTCGAACTGGGTCATGTCGCAGCCGATCAGCAGCGGGGAGCAGAGCAGGCACCAGAGGCTGATGTGCGTGTACTGCTCGTTCGGCGTCAGGCGGCTCGGATGCAGGTGCCCCCACCCGACCTGGCCGACGACCAGCATGTCCGGATCGTTCCAGTGTCCCGGCCCGGCGAACGCCTCGTGCCCGTTCTGGTTGAAACCGATGCCGGCCATGCTGCCCCACGTGTCGGTGATGTCGCCGGTCGTCCGCCAGCAGTTGCCGCCAAGTTCCGCACCCCAGGTCCACACGTCGCCCATGCCGTACTGGCAGAAGCTGTACAGGATGTCGCGGGGCTGCTTGTCGAGCGCCGCGCGCATGATGGCATAGGGCCGCATGTTGTGCACCAGCTTGGCCGGCGCGCCGTTCGTCAGGAATCTGGCCATCGGCGCGAAGCTCACCGGCCGTGTGCGGGTCTTCTCCATGCCGGGGCTGTAGGAGCACCAGTCGTATTTGAGATAATCGAAGCCCCACGCGGCGTAGCTCTGCGCGTCGAGTTCCTCGTGGTCATAGCTCGCCACGCAGCCGCCGCACGTCCACGGGCCGGGCGAGGAATAAAGCCCCACCTTGAGGCCGAGGTCGTGGACATAATCCGTCAGCCCCTTCATGTCGGGGAACCGCGGATTCGGCAGGATGTGCCCGTCGGCGCCGCGGTGCGGGCCTTGCAGCGTCGCGTCCTTGGAGTCCTTGCTGACCTCCCAGAAGTCGTCCACGTTGATGTAGGTCCAGCCGTGCTGGGTCAGCCCGCTGTCCACCATCGCCTTGGCCGCCGCCTTGACCTTCTCCGCGCTGACCGCGTGGGCGAAGCAGTTCCAGCTGTTCCAGCCCATCGGCGGCGTCAGCGCGATCTGGTCGCCCACCACGATCTTCAAAACGCGCTCGGCCTTGCCTTTTGCGTTCTCGGCTTTCAAGGAGACTTCATAGGTCCGGGGCGACTTATCCGTCACCGTTCCCGTGATGATGCCGGTCTTCTCATCCAACTTGAGACCGGCAGGAAGATGCTCCGCCGCGAAGGTCATCGGCCGGTCGCCCGTCGCCGCGATCATGAAGAGGAACTCATGACCCGGCCGCACGCCCATGATGCGCGCGCCGTTGAGGCGCGGCGTCGCCGGTGCCTTCGGCGTCAGGATGACCGCTTCCTCCTTCTGCGACGGCCCCGCGACAGGCTTTGCGCCATGGAAGACGATCTTCGCGTCCGCCCAGTCCGCGTGGTCGAAGTTGATGCCATCGCCGGCGTCGGTCACTTCCAGCAGCAGGGCCTTCACGCCGCTGACGTCCAGATCGATCTTCGACGGCTCCGTGCCCGGCTTCTTCAAGCCGCTCGTGAAGACTTCCTTGCCGTCGGCCGTCACCTTGAATTCGACGCTGCCGGCACTGCCCTTGACCTCGTCGTCCACGCCGACGACCGCCGTGAAGCGGTCCGCCCCGCCCTGCAGGTTGAGTTCGAACAGGCTTTCCGCGTGCGTGCCGACGCCGTGCTCGAAAATCCGGCCGCCGAGCTGCAGCGGATGCTTGTCGACCGACTTGTTCTTCTGCGGCGACCCGTAGCCCTGCGACATGTTGTGCAGGTCCAGCTCCCCGAGCCACACCTCGCCCGCCGCCGCCCAGCCCGCCAGCAACAGCGCCGCCGCACCCAGTTGTAAAGTATTCATGAGGGTTCCTTTTGTGGCGCGGATGATGCCGCATCGCCCCGCGGCGCGCAACGCCAGTTTTCCAAGCCAGAGAAAGATCCGGCGCAACAACGAAAAGAAAAGAAATCCATCCACAGATTTCACAGATGCCGCAGATTTTAAGGCAGGAGAATGAGGAGAGCAGAAAGACAGGAACGGAGCGGATTTCCACAGAAGCCAACGAAGGCAACCAAGGGCTTCGTTCTCTTGGTTTGCTTTTGTGAACAGCTGCGACCCGCGTGGTCCGCACACGGAGCGTGTGATCCGAGGACAGACCCGTAGCCGCGTTGGTGACAACGCGGCCCGCTCAGCCAAAGAAAAGCATCCACAGATTACACAGATTTCTTCGGCGGAGTGAATGAGGCCAGCAGGAACCAACGCGACTGTAGGCTAGCGGTTTTTCCAGTAGTCGGGATCTCGGTGTAGATGCATGACCGCCATAACAACGATCCTGCCCGGCAGTTCCCGGAATAGGACGCTGAAGGGAAACGTCCGGAGGAGACACCGGCGGACATCAAGCTCGATGGTCGGGTAGAGGTTTGGATTGAGGGTGATGCGATTGACGGCGTCCTGCGTTGAGGCAAGGAAACGTCTGCCGAGGTCAGTTTGCTGCAACTCATAGTAAGTTGCAGCCTCAAGCATCTCGGCCTCGGCGGCGGGATGGAACTTGACGGTCTTCATGCAAGCGCGTCGTAGGCTTTGGCAAAAACTGCATCCGCATCACGCAACTTTACCGCACCGCGGTCCATCTCCGCGCAACGCCGACGGATTTCTTTCTTCCATTTTGGCGATAGCGGGGTGATCCCGGTGACATCCAAGCTTTCGATCAGTTTCTCGGCCACAAAGGCACGCAATGCGGGGGGCAGATCCAACGCGTCCATCATGACTTTCTCAGCTGAAGAGTTCATGCGCGTAGTATACCCTTTGCTTATCTGCCAGCAATCGGTCTTTTCCTCCAGTGCCGAAGTGCTGGCCTGCGCTTTTCCAGTTCACCTTTCGCCTGTATGGCGGTGAAGGGGAGCATCCCCGCCGCCTTGTAGCAGGCGTAGCCGCGTTGGTAACTACGCGGCCCGCTCAGCCAAAGAAAAGCATCCACCGATTACACAGATTTCACAGATTTTCCGGCAGCGTGAATGAGGAAAGTAGGAAGACAAAGACAGGAACTGAAAGAAATTTTCTCCGGCCCGCCTGCATCCCTCAGGCAACCGCTGTCACCCAGCCCAGCTCGCGTGGACGCTCGCCCTCCCGGAGGAAAGCCCCACCCCCGGCGCTCCGCGTGGCTTCCTCCGCACTTCGGTGTTCGATGCTTGCCCCGGCAGAGCCTTTTGGCGGAGCCGGGTTGGATGTTCAATGTTCGATGTTCGCATTTCTCTTCGGCGCTCGCGGGGCTGGCTTGCCCCGGCGCAGCGCCGCGCGCAGCCGGGGAAGCCCCGCCCACACAAGCAGGTTGGTCTTTCTTTTCTTGGCGTTCTCGGCGGCTTGGCGGTGTCCGTTCCCGTTCGGTCTTTGATTTCTTTGCGCCCTTTTGTGGCCAATTTTTCTTCGGTTCGAATCGCCACGAAAGAATGCAGAGACGTTCCTCTGCGAACCTCCGTCTGACCTCCGTGCCCTATGTGGTTAATCCGCTTTTTCAAAAGCTTGGAAACCAAGCCTGCTGTTTTCCCAGGGCTTGGAAAAAAATGCGGGGCGGAATTCCAAGGTCTGGAAATCCGCCCCGCGGCACGGCCCGGGTTGCTTCAGGCGCTGGCTTTTTGCCGGATCGCCTGGCAGGCGATGATCGCGGCGATGCCGACGATGTCATCGGCGCTGCAGCCGCGCGAGAGGTCGCTCGCGGGCTTCTTCAGGCCCATGAACACCGGGCCCAGCGCGACGGCGCCGGCGAGGCGCTCGGTCAGCTTGTAACAGGTGTTGCCGCAGTTGAGGTCCGGGAAGACGAGCACGTTGGCGCGGCCCTCGATCGGGCTGCCCTTGGCCTTGCTCGCGCAGATGGAGGGGATGACGGCGGCGTCGGCCTGCATCTCGCCGTCGATGTCGGCCTCGATCTTCAGCTCGGCGAAGCGCGCCTTGGCGATCGCGGTCGCCTGGATCACCTTGTCGATGCTCGGATCCTTCGCGCTGCCCTTGGTCGAGCAGGAGATCATGGCGATCTTCGGGCGTACGCCGAGCAGGGCCCAGACGACGCTCGCGGTGGAGACGGCGATGTCGGCGAGCTGCTCGGCGTTCGGGTTGATCACCGTGCCGGTGTCGGCGTAGATCAGCGCGCCGCCGACGCCGAAGTCGAAGACCGGCAGCTGCATCAGGCTGAAGCTGGAGGCGATCTTCACTTCCTTCGAGATGCCGATGACGCGGAAGACCGCGCGGCAGACGTCGGCCGTGGCGTGCGCCGCGCCGGAGATGAAGCCGTCGCCCAGGCCCTGGCGGACCATCATCGCGCCGAAGTGCATTTCCTCGGAGATGATCTTGCGCGCGTCCTCGAGCGTGAGCTCCTGCTTGCCCTTGCGCATGTCGACGAAGTCCTGCGCGAACCGGTCGGTCAGCGGCGAGGTGCGCGGATCGACAACCTCCCAGCCGGCGGTGGTCACGCCCTGCTGCTGGGCGAGCTTCGCGACGGTGTCGGGCTGGCCGACGACCGTGACGCGGGCGAGCTGCTCCGCCGCGATCTTCGCGGCGGCCTTGATGGTGCGCGGGTCGCCGCCTTCCGGCAGGACGATATGCTGGGGCTGCGCCTTGGCGCGCTCCCAGATGCTTTCGGTCGCTTTCTTCATCGGATTTCCTTGGAGGTTTGAGGGGTGAATGGAGAATGGATGATGGTTGAGGCCCGCGGGTCAGGAGAGCAGGCGCGCGGTTTCGCGGGCGATCATCAGCTCTTCATTGGTCGGCACGGCCATGACCTTCGGGCCGGTGGCGTTGCGGGAGATCACGATCTCGTTGGCGCGGTTCTTCGCGGGGTCCAGCTCGATGCCCAGGTAGCCGAGCCGCTCGCAGACCAGCGTGCGGATGCGCGCGGAGTTCTCGCCGATGCCGCCGGTGAAGATGAGCGCGTCGAAGCCGTTGAGCACGGCGGCATAGGCGCCGACGTACTTCTGGAGCCGGTGGATGAAGACGTCGAGCGCGAGCTTGGCGGCGGCGTTGCGGCCGTCGGCGGCGGTGATGATGTCGCGCATGTCGCCGGAACCGATGCCGGCGAGCCCGAGCAGGCCGCTGGACTTGTTGAGCAGCTTGTCCACGTCGTCGACGCTGTGGCCGGCGCGGCAGAGGAAGAGGACGAGCGCGGGATCGACGTCGCCGCAGCGCGTGCCCATGACCAGGCCCTCGAGCGGGGTGACGCCCATGCTGGTGTCGGCCACGCGCCCCTGGTTGATCGCGGTGATGCTGCAGCCGTTGCCGAGGTGCGCGGTGATGAGCTTGCACTCCTTGATGTCGCGGCCGAGCGCCTTCGCGCCGGCGAGCGCCACGTAGTGGTGCGACGTGCCGTGGAACCCATAGCGGCGCAGCTTGTGCTGGGCCGTCACGGCGGCCGGGATCGCATAGGTGTAGGCCTCGGCCGGCATGGTCTGGTGGAACGCGGTGTCAAACACGGCGACCTGCGGGATCTCGGGGAACAGGAACTCGCAGGCCTCGATGCCCTCGTAGTTCGGCGGGTTGTGCAGCGGCGCGAGCGCGTAGCAGTCGAGGATCGTCTGCTTGACCTCCGGGGTGAGGCGCAGCGAGCCGCTGACCTCCGCGCCGCCGTGGACCACGCGGTGGCCGATGCCCACGATCACCTCGAGGCTGCCGATGACGCCGTACTCGTTGTCGCACAGCGCGAGGCACGCGGCGGAGATCGCGGCCTCGTAGGAGTTGGCGACGATGTTCTTCTCCATCTTCTGCCCGAGATGATTGCTGTACTTGAGCGACGCCGCCGGCGACTTCATGCGCTCGATCAGCCCCTTGGCCAGCCAGACGTCCTGATCCATGTCGAACAAAGTGAACTTGACGGACGAACTACCTGCGTTGATGACCAATATTTTCATTTTTCCTCGAAGTTGTGAGCTTTGCCGGTTCCTGTCGCCGTGCCTGCGGACAGGCCGATGTAACAGGGAAACGCGCGGTTGACAAGTCTGATTCGCGCGCTGAAGATGCCGCGCCTCATGTCCACGAGCACACGCAACACGGGATTCGCCCTGGCGGCAGCTTTTCTCCTGCTGCTGGGCCTCTACGCCCTGACCAACCCGCGCAACCATTCCGAGGCCAACGACGCACTCGGCTATGCGCTGACCGTCGAGCAGGCGCCGCCCGCCCAGCTCTGGCACAGCCAGCACCTGCTCTATTTCCCCGCCGCCAAGCTGCTCTTCGTCGCCGCCCAGAAAGCGGGGCTGGCCGACCGCGCCAACCCGGTGCTGATCCTGTTCAGCCGCGTCTGCGGCGCGCTTGCCGTGCTCGCCGTGTTCCTGCTGCTGCGGCGCCGCGGCAGCGCGCCACCCGCCGCGTTCGCCGGCGCCGCCGCGCTCGCGCTGTCCTATGGCTTCTGGCGCTACAGCAACGAGACCGAAATCTATGCGCCCGCCATGCTGCTGATCCTGCTGGCGTGGCTCGCCGCCGCCGGCGCGCCGACGCGGCGCAACCTCCTCCTCGGCGCCCTCTTCGCCTCGCTCGCCTGCCTGATGCATCTGCTCAACGTCCTGCCCGCCCTCGTCGCGCTCCCGCTCTTCTACCTGCTGCAGCGCCGCTGGCGCGATGCCGTGCTCCATGGCGCTCTGGCCGGCGGCCTCACCGGCGCGGTCTACCTGGCGCTGTTCGGATCGCGCGTGGCGACGGCCATCTTCGCCGTCGGCGCCGACCAGCCCGAGGGCGGCTTCGCCACCGCCAACCTCGCCAAGGGTGCGGTCGCGCTGGCGCAAAATATCACGGCGGGCAATTTCCTGTTCGCCTCCGAACGGATGCAGCAGGCGCTGACGGAGCTGTTCCCCTACCGCGCGCTGGCCCGCCAGATCTTCACCGGCCAGCACGCCGATGCGCTCTCCCGCACCGTGCCGCTGGTCACGCTCGCGCTGCTGGCGCTGGTCGGCGGCGTGATGCTGGTGACTTACCTGAAAACCCGGCGCCCGTCCCGGGACGCGGCGTTCACGCTGTCCATCGGGGCCTGGCTCGCGCTCTTTGCGCTCGCCGTCCTCGTCACCGAGCCGGGCGGCCCGGAGAACTGGGTGATGGCACTGCCGCCGCTCATGCTGCTGCTTGCGGCGACGGTCTTCGCGCCGCTCGCCGCCGCCGGCCGCGCCACCCTCCCTCTGGCGTTCGCGCTGCTGCTCGGGCTCCACAATTATTTCGGCGCCTTCCGCCTGCTCGCCGACGAGGCCGGCGACCTCGCCGCCTGCAAGTCCGCGTGGCTCGTGCAGCACGCCCGGAGCGACGACCTCATCCTCAACGCCGACACCTTCGAGGTCGCGCGCCATCTCGCCTACTACGGCCACGCCAAGGTGATTCATCTGATCTACGAGGTGAGCGAAGCGAGCAAACCGCAGTTTCTTGCCGGGCTGAAGAACTGCCGCGGCCGCGTCTATGCGACGGCGGACGTGTTCGATGTGCCGGCCTCGCTCAGGCGCCGTTTCCCGCAGCGCGCGGACTTTCTGGACCAGTTGGGCCGCGAACTCGCGCCCGCCTTCGCCCCCGTGGAGACCAACGCCTGCGGCGTCGTTTTCGCCCTGAACCCGGGCTCCGCGCCCTGAGCGGCGTCCGGAAAACCAAGGCCGCCGGTCACGGGGGCCTGCCCTGATTTGATCTTTTATTAACGTGCCGCTTGACGCCCACGGGGTAAGCGGCTATCGTGCGCGCCGCTTTTCGCCCTTATCGTCTAGAGGCCTAGGACACCAGGTTCTCATCCTGGGAACATCGGTTCGAATCCGGTTAGGGGCGCCAGTTTCCGCAAGGTTTGACCTCCCACAGGGCACTGCCCGGTCAGGCTGCGTCTCGTACCCTTGAAGATTTCGACAGAACCATTTATGGCAGAATCATTAGGCAGCGCAGGCCGTTCTGAAATGATTCTGTCCTCAATGATTCTGTCGTTTCTTCCGCTCTTCATCAGTCCGGGGGGTGCGCCGGCCGCGTTCTCACGACCGCGGCTACGACAACAGCCACTCTTCGTTGGCGGGGCTTCCAACCCCGCGAAACCCACCCCACCGAAACGCGGGGCTGGAAGCCCCGCCCACAAAAGCCAAGCAGTTGGCGGGCGGCGTGCCTGCGGTGAGCTTGTCGAACAGTCACGTCGCCGGGCGGATGCACCCCAGGAAGAATTCGACAGAATCATTGTCGTCAGAATCATCAGGAAGTGCAGGCCGTTCTGAAATGATTCTGTCCTCAATGATTCTGTCGTCGCCTCCCCATTCATCAGCCCCGGGCCGCGCCGGCCGCGTTCTCACGAACGCGGCTACGACAAACCAGCCTTCTTCGTGGGCGGGGCTTCCAGCCCCGCGAGCCCCAGCCCAACACGCGCCAACGCGGGGCTGAAAGCCCCGCCCACATAAGCCAAGCCGTTGGAGGGCGGCGTGCCTGCGGTGAGCTTGTCGAACAGTCACGCCGCCGGGGCGGACGTCCCCCTGGCAAATTTCGACAGAATCATTTATGGCAGAATCATCAGACAGCACAGGCCGTTTTAAAATGATTCTGCCCCTAATGATTCTGTCGTTTCCTCCGCTGCTGCCGATGCATCATCACCCTGTACACGGCCCCGCACAGGAGCGCGGCAGCGGAAGAAGTTGATCCACAGATTGCACCGATTTCACAGATGAGCAGACGGGGTTTGAAAGGCACCGGACAGAACCTCACGCGGAGCGTGAGGGCTACTATGCGGAAGATGTTCACAGAAGATAACGAAGGGAACGAAGCTCTTTGTTCCCTTCGTTGTCTTCGTGTTCAAAATCTGCCGTCAGACCTGCTCCGCAAAAATCCGAAGGAGGCGCAGCGCCCTGCTGAGATGATTCTGCCCCCAATGATTCTGTCGCTTCCTCCGCTGTTCATCCGTCCGCGAAGTGCGCGGCACTGGACCCGCCCTACGCCAGGACGGGGAGGCTGACCGTGAAGATCGTCCCCCGGGCCGGGGTGGAAACGAAGGAGATGTGGCCGCCGAGATAGCGCTCGGTCAAGAGCTGGGCGCTGTAGGTGCCCAGGCCGCGGCCCGGGCCGCGCGTGGAGAAGGAGCGGTTGAAGATCTGTAGCCGGATCTCCTCCGGCATGACCGCGGGGTTGTGCACGGTGAGCGCCACCTGCCCGGCGAGGCGCTGCGCGTTGAGCGTGACGATCTCTCCGGGGGCGGAAGCTTCCAGCGCGTTCTTGATCAGGTTGATCACCACACGGCGCAGCAGCGTCACGTCGGTCCGCACCTGGAGCTCCTGCGCCTCCGGCGCCACGCACAGGACCCGCTCCCGCGCGACCTCGTGCGCCTGGAAGGCGGCGGCGACCTCGCGCAGCACCGGCAGCACCGCCACCGGTACGGGCCGGATCACCAGCTCGTTGTTCTCCGCCTTGCTCAGCACGCTTTGCGCGTTGATTTCATCCACGAGCTGCTCCGAGGAAGACCAGAGCATCCCCGTCAGCTCGGAAATTTCACGCGCGTCCTTGGTGTCGCGCAGGATTTCCGCCACGCCCTGCACCGCGCCGGCGGTGTTGAGGATGTCGTGGAAAAAGATCCGCTCCAGCGCCTGCCGCCGCTTCTCGCTGCTGATGTCCGCCACCGTGAACAGCGTGAACGGCGTGCCCTCGACGTCCAAGGGGCGGGCCCAGACGCGGAGGTCCAGGGCCTCGGTCTGCCGCTGGACCTGGCGCGTGAGGCGGCATTCCTGGACATCCTCCACCCCGGTCTGGCTGTTGAGGATGGCGCGCACAGCGCCGCAGTTCTTGCAGAAGACCGTCGTGCCGCAGCCCGCCGGGGTTTCGTTGGCATGCACGCAGTGGGCCGCCTCGCCCGGCCGCAGCCCCAGCGCGGAGGTGCGGATACAATCCACCGCCTCGCCATGCCGCCGGCCCACCAGCTCCGCGGCGTCCGTGACGCCCACGAGCGCCAGGAAGGCGCGGTTGGCAAACACGATCTGCCGCTGGGTGTTGAGCACCAGCGCCATGGTGGGCAACGCATCCAGGAACCGCACCACCTGCGGCAGCCCCACGATCAGGGCGTGCTGCCGCTGCAGTTCCTCCGGCGTGCACCGGGCGGCGGGAGCAAAAGCGGTATCCAAGATCGTGTTCATGGATAAAATATAGGGTCGGCGGCCGGCCGTGTAAACACATTCCCGCGATTTGACAAGGGAGCGGTTATGCAGGAAACTCGTCACCGTTAACCAAACAGGAGAACAAACATGAAAAAGATACTCGCAGTGTTGGTGGCGGCCCTGAGCATGACGGCGGCGATGGCGGTGGACGCGCCCGATATCAGCATAACGGATCTGCAGGCGGCCATCGCGGCCAAGACCGTGACGCTGCTGGATGCCAATGGCACGGACTCGTGGCAGGAAGGCCATATCCCGGGCGCGATCGACTTCGCGACCCAGAAGGACAAGCTGGCCAAGGTGCTGCCGCAGGACAAGGGCGCCTTGATCGTCGCCTATTGTGGCGGCCCCAAGTGCGGCGCGTACAAAGCCGCCGCGGCGGCCGCGGCCAAGCTCGGCTACACCAACGTCAAGCACCTCTCCGCCGGCATCCACGGCTGGAAAGGCGCCAAAGCGACGGTCGAAAAAGGCTCGTAAAGTCTGGCGCTTAATCGCTCGCGGCCACGGCCCTCAAAAGCCGCGGCCGTTTTTTTGCGCCCGCGGGGCGCGCCGGCCGCCTTCTCACGAACATGGCTACGGCTACAACAAACCAGCCTTCTTCGTGGGCGGGGCTTCCAGCCCCGCGA
>CAITZM010000059.1 GCA_903896925.1 uncultured Lentisphaerota bacterium
CAGCATGATGGGCGTGACGACGCTCAAGCGTTTGGTGGTATGGCGACAATTGACGTGCGCGAGTTCGTGGGCCATGACGGCGGCCATCTCGTCCTCGTCGCGCACGAGGCCCTTCTTGGGATCGTAGAGCCCCTCGAAGACCATCATCGGCCCGCCGGGGAAGGCGGCGGCGTTGACAGTGCTGGTGTGGAAAAGCGTGACCGTGTAGGGCATGTTCGGCAGGTGCGTCACCGCGCCGATACGGTGGATGATCGTGTTGAGCTGCGCGACACGGACGGGGTCGGCGTTGATCGGGCAGTGCCGCTTCTTCATCTCCGCGACGTTTTGCCCCATCGCCTGCGTGCCCAGCTTGATATCGTCGTCAAGCGTGTAGTAGTTATAGGCCCGCCCGCCCGTCACCGGGTCCGTCGCGCAGCCGGTCAAGCCGAGCAGCGCGAGCGCGAAAACAAGCTGGAAAAAGTTTTTCATCATCACAGCCCGAGCACACGCAGGAACGCGGCCACGGTGCGGAACTTTCCACCCGATGACAAGGTTTTTCAAGCGCGGGGCCGCCGGGGTCACCGAACCCGGCGCAAACAACGCACACGACCCACAAGCTGATGCTGCCGGGGTCGCCGACCCCGGCCACAGAAGAGCGGAACCCCAGCCCTGTAGCCGGGATCGGTGATCCCGGCATACCAAGCATTCGCTAAGCTGTCTGCAGCGGAGAATCGAAATCTATCGACCCCTGCCACGGCCAATCTTCGACATTCGCAACGAGTTCTTTTCTCACGGGGTTGTTGCGCACATAGCTCCATTTCTCCGCGTACGACTCGTCGCTGCGCAATACATGATCAAAAAATTCTTCCTGCCAGATGGGAGCGCGCACCTGTAACGTCCGAACGATTCCTTGGCCGTCCACTGTTTCCAAGCCTGCATCAGCTCCACGAGCGACTTGCTGGGTTGCCGTGGGTCGGGCGGCATGCGGGCGCAGAAGAAATGGACATGATCGGGCATGATGACATAGCGTCCGATGCCCCAGCCATGCCGCTCCCGCGCACCGCGCCATTCGGAGATCAAAATCTCCGCCACATCCTGTCGAGCGAGAAGCGCCCGGCGATCATGCGTGGTGGTCGTAATAAAATAGACGGGGTTGGAGGTAAAAACGCGATCCAACCGATGCAAATGTGAGTGCATGGTCGAAAGTTAGTCTCATCCTGCGAGTATTGGCTAGGAAAATATCGCATCGTGGGCCGCCGGGGTCACCGACCCCGGCTACAAAAGAACATATACCCCGCACTGTAGCCGGGATCGGTGATCCCGGCGCAAACAACGCACACGACCCACAAGCTGATGCTGCCGGGGTCGCCGACCCCAGCCACAGAAGAGCGGAACCCCAGCCCTGTAGCCGGAATCGGTGATCCCGGCATAACCAGCCGCCGCAACGCCAGCGAGGGGTAGAAAACGCGGCTACTTCGTCGACTTGAACACCAGATCCATGTTTTTCGCGGCCGCAACCTCATCGAGGCGGCCGACGGGCATGGTGACGGGCGCGCGATGGAGCGCATCCGGGTCGCGCTTGGCCAGCTCGACCAGCTCGGTCACGGTCTGCACGAAGGTGTCGAGCGTCTCGCGGCTCTCGCTCTCGGTCGGCTCGATCATGATGGCCTCGGGGACGTTGAGCGGGAAGTAGATCGTCGGCGGATGGATGCCGCGGTCCACCAGCCCCTTGGCGAGGTCGAGCGTATGGACGCCCGTCGCCTTGAGCGGCTCGCCGCTGAACACGCACTCGTGCATGCAGCGCCCCGGCGCGACGGCCTTGAGCAGCGGGCGCAGCTTCTCCTGGATGTAGTTGGCGTTGAGCACGGCCGCGTCGCTGGTCTCGCGCAGGCCTTCGCGGCCGAGCATCAGCAGGTAGGCGTAGGCGCGGACGATGACGCCGAAGTTGCCGTAGAACGGCGCGATGTAGCCGATGCTCTTGGGTGCGTCGTAGTCCAGCACGAAGGTGCCGTCGCCGCGTTTGACCACGCGCGAGATCGGCAGGAACGGGCGCAGCTTCTCGACGACGCCGACCGGGCCGGCGCCGGGCCCGCCGCCGCCGTGCGGCGTGGAGAAGCTCTTGTGCAGGTTGAGCTGGCAGAGGTCGAAGCCGATCTTCCCGGGCTTCACCCGGCCGAGGATCGCGTTGAGGTTTGCGCCGTCGTAATACATCAGACCATCCACGCCGTGGATGATGTCCGCGATTTCCTGGAGGTGATCCACGAACAATCCGAGCGTCGAGGGGCAGGTCATCATCAGGCCCGCGGTCTCGCTGTTGACCGCCGCGCGGAGCGCGTCGAGGTGCATGTTGCCCTGGGCGTCGGAGGGCACCGTGCGCACGTCGTAGCCGCCGATCGCGGCACTGGCGGGATTCGTGCCGTGCGCGCTGTCCGGAATCAGGATGTGCGTCTTCTGGTTGCCGCGGTCGCGGTGGTAGGCCGCCATGATCATGCAGCCGGTCAGCTCGCCGTGTGCGCCGGCCAGTGGCTGGAGCGTGAACTCCGCCATGCCGCAGATCTCGGAGAGCAGCCGCTCGGTTTCGTGGAGGAGCTGCAGCGCGCCCTGCGTCAGCAGCCCGCCGTGCCGGAGCTGCGGCCAGAGCGGATGCAGGTCGGAGAGCCCGGGCAGCGCGCAGGCCACCTCGCAGGCCTTCGGGTTGTACTTCATGGTGCAGGAGCCGAGCGGGTAGAAATGCGTGTCCACCGAGAAATTCCGGCGGCTCAATTCCGTGTAATGCCGCACCACGTCCAGTTCGCTCAGCTCCGGCAGCGCCGCCGGCTGCGCGCGCAGCAGCTTGGCGTTGATCTTGGGCCGCGCGTCGTCGCCCCGCCTCGGCAGCCGCACCGCCCGCCGCCCCGCCACGCTCTTTTCATAAATCAGTTGCATGATCTCATTCCTTTTTTCACCACGGAGGTCGCAGAGGGGGCCGGAGGTTCACGGAGGTTTCCCTAGGTTTGGAAAACCAGAACCGCCATCTCTCCTGGGCTTGGAACTCTGTGACCTCTCTCAGCCTCTGTGTCCTCTGTGGTTCAGCCCTTCAAAACGCTTTCCAGGTGCGCCGCGAGGATGTCCACCTCGGCCTTGGTCCGCTTCTCGGTGCAGGCCAGCAGCAGCACGTTCTGCATCCCGGGGTAGTAGCGCCCGACCGGGAAGCCCGCGGCGATGCCGCGCTCGATCAGCGCGCTGATCACCTCGCCGGCGTCGCGCGGCAGGGTGACCGCAAACTCGTTGAAGAAGTGCCGGTCGGCGTAGGTCGCCTTCACGCCCGGGATCGCGCGCAGGCGGTCGAAGGCATAGGCCGCGCGGGCGGCACACTGGTACGCGCACCGGGCGAAGCCCTCCTTGCCCATCAGCGCCAGGTAGATCGTCGCCCGCAGCGCGCAGAGCCCCTCGTTCGTGCAGATGTTGCTCATCGCCTTCTCGCGCCGGATGTGCTGCTCGCGCGCCTGCAACGTCAATACAAAGCCGCGCCGCCCCTGCGCGTCGTGCGTCGCGCCGACGATGCGGCCGGGCATCTTGCGCACATACTGCTTGCGCGTGGCCATGAACCCGAGGTAGGGCCCGCCGAACGAGAGCGGCAGGCCGAGGCTCTGCCCCTCGCCCGTCACCACGTCCGCGCCCATCGCGCCCGGCGTCTGCACCATGCCCAGCGACATCGGATAGACCGAGAACACCGCCAGCGCCCCCACCGCATGCGCCGACGCGACCAGGTCCGACAGGTCGTCGAGGCAGCCGAAGAAGTTCGGGTTCTGTACCAGCACCGCCGCGACGGTCTTGTCCAGCCTACCGGCGAACGCCGCACGGTCGGCCAGCCCGCCCACCAGCGGGACCTCCTCGTAGGCGATCGACAGGTTCGCCGTGTAGCACTTGAGCATCGTGCGGTAGATCGGGTTGACGCCCTCGCAGACCAGCACCTTGTTGCGGCCGGTGATGCGCAGCGCCATCATCAGCCCCTCGAACAGCGCGGTGCCGCCGTCGTAGAGCGACGCGTTGGCCGCCTCCATGTCGGTCAGCCGCGCGATCGCGGTCTGGTATTCGTAGACGGCCTGCAAGGTGCCCTGCGAGGCCTCCGGCTGGTAGGGCGTGTAGGCTGTGAAGAACTCGCCGCGGCTGGCGAGCGCGTCCACCGCCGCCGGGATGAAGTGGTCGTAGAAGCCGCCGCCGCAGAAGTTGGTCAGCGTCGAATTCTTCGCCGCCAGGGAGCGCAGCACCTGGAGCATCTCCAGTTCCGAGCGCCCATCGGCGATCTTGAAGTCCGCCGTCTGAAACTCCGCCGGCACGTCGGCGAACAGGTCGTCGAAGCTCTTGGCCCCGATCTCCGCCAGCATTTTTTGCTGCTCCGCGCTGCCCGAACCCAAGAACGTAGTATGTGACATGGTCTGCTCCTAAAATTCGCCGCAGACTCTACTCCCCCGCCACCCGTTTTCCAAGGCTGGGAAATGGCGCGGCCCGCTTTTCCAAAGGCCCCACGGCGGCAGGTGCCAGTTCAAGGGGGATGCGTGGCGGACCGGCGGTTGGGTTGACAGCACGAGGGCCTCTCACAGGACGAATAGGACTTATGCGTCCTATAGGTCACTGGTATTACGACTGGCACAGCACAGCGCCTCAGCAGGCGCGGCAGGGGCGGGCTGGGCCAGCCGCCGGCTTCTGCAGGACGCGCAGGTCGTCGCGCGCGGACCAGCCGGTGTGCAGCCAGAAGGCCTGGCCGCTGGTGTTGGCGCGATAGACGAAGATGTTGCACTTTTGGATGTGCTGCCGCGCGAGCACGCGCAGGCAGCGTGCGACCAGCGCTGCCCCAAGGCCGCGCCGGAGGTGCGTCCGGGCGACGGCGAGATGGTGCAGTGTCCCGCGCCGGCCGTCGTGGCCGCAAAGCACCGCGCCGACGAGTTGCACGCCATCGAACGCGACGAAGCTCATGCGGGGATTGCGGCGCAGAAAGCGCAGGATGCCGGCGCGCGAGTCATCCGCGGCGTGCAAGCCCATGCCGGGCGTCGCGTGCCAGAGTTTCGTCACCGCGACATAATCGCGCGGGGTCATCGTGCGGATGTGCAGCTTCATTTTTACTGCCAGAGCGTCACCGGTCCAAGCAGGCCGGCAGGCTGCGCCTGCGGCGTGTCTTTCTTGTGCGATGCCTTGATGCGGATGTTCGTCTTCGTCAGGCGCTGGTCGGCCGGCAGGGCTTCGTCGGCGAGCACGCGGTTCCACCAGCCGTTGACCACATCGATTTCGAGCACATTGCCCGTCGGCTTGACCGCGCCGGAGATCTCGACCTGGAACGGCGCCGCCCAGACGACGCCAAGGTTCTTGCCGTTCAGCCGGACCTCGGCGATGAAGCCGAGGCTGCCGAGGTTGAGGAAGAGATGCTGGGAGGGGGGATGGTTGATGGCGGATGGCAAATCGAAGGCCTTCCGATAGGTCGCCGTGCCGCTATAGGCCTTGATGCCCGGCTCGGAGCGTTCGGTCCAGCTGACAAGCTTCTCAAAGTCTACCGAGGCCGGCGCGCCCCACTTTTCGTCGAACGTCACATGCCACGCGCCGCCAAGCTCGCCGACCTTGGTCAACGCCGGGAAATTATGACCGGTGCCGTTGGCCGTGGCGGGTTTCCGGAAGATCACGAACTGCGCGCCGTAGGCCGGCAATTCCAGCGGCACCGTCGTGCGCCCGTCGGCCTGCGTGAACGCGGCGGCCTCGAGGCGCGCGCCGGTCACGGCGTCCCACAGCTCCGGCTGCTTGCCGCTCACACGGAAGATCGGTGCCAACTTCACCGGCTCCGGGCTCTGATTGCTGACAAAGTAGATGTCCGCATCACCATCGCGGCGGTGAATCCAATCCAGCTGCATGGCCG
>CAITZM010000060.1 GCA_903896925.1 uncultured Lentisphaerota bacterium
ACCACAGAGGTCACGGAGGTCAGACGGAGGTTCGCGGAGGAACTTCTTTGTGATCTCTGCGTACCTTCGTGGCGATTCAAAGCGAAGAAAAATTGCCACAAAAGAACACAAAGAAAACAGAGAACGAACGGGAACGGACACCGCCAAGTCGCCGAGAACGCCAAGAAAAGAAAGACCAACCCGCTTTTTGAGGGCGGGGTTTCCAACCCCGCGAGCTTGGAAGAGAAAGGCGAACATCCAACATCGAAGGGCGGAGGAAGCAAAACGGGCCGCAGGGTGGCGCCCCGCGCCGGCCGCCAGATCGTGGCTGATTTCCGGCCACGACGGAGCGTGGCCCTCCAACGAAGAGCGAACAACGAACATCGAACATTGAACCTCCAACATCGAAGTGGGGCGGGCAAAGTGGGCTACAAGCGCGCTCGCTCTCAAAGGTTCGAGCGCTGGAAACCGGAGCAGCGGGTTCTTCCAGGTCTCCTGAAAACCGCAGTTTGGCTTCGGGTCGGACTGGGTGGGAGCGGCGGCACTCCTGCCGCCGAACCAGCCCAGCCCAGCACCGCACTGTGCGCACAACGTCAGCAAGGTCCGCGTACGCCGCGCTTGCTGCGGCGGCAAGAGTGCCGCCGCTCCGGGCGCGCGCGCCGATTCTTTCTGCACCCAACCTGCGCGTCGGCCGACCGCCGGTGCGCAGGGCTTCAGTGTGCGGTGCGTTTTTCGGCGAGGACGTTGCCGGCGTAGCGGACGAAGATGCCGCGCCAGTCGTCGAGGTAGGTCGTGAGGATTTTCTGGCCGAGCCCGTCGGCGTCGCCGCAGCGGTAGAGCGCCGAGGCGGCGAAGAGTTCGAGCATGGCGTGCGAGAATTGGGCGGCGTGGATGCTGGCGGGATCCGTGCCGGCGTTCATGTAGCCCTGGATGCCGGGCTGCTTGAGAAATGCGGCCAGCGGTTGGGCGGCCTGCGGATCGCCGATGCGGCCCAGCGCCATGGTCACCGCGCGGACTTTGTTGAAGCCGGTGTCGGGTCCGCACTGGCGCAGTTTGTTGACCAGGACCGGGATGGCGCGCGGGTCCCTGGGGATGCCCAGCACCCACAGGGCGCCATCCACCTCCGGCACGTCGAGGAAGCCTTCCCAGTTGTACTGCGGCCCGGTGCCGAGCGGCTGCTGCTCCAGCCATGCCGCGAGCAGCGGCACGCCGGCGGGATCGCCGAGCAGGCAGAGCGCCTTGGCCGTGGCGGTGGTGGGCGTCGCGGCCAGGGCATGCTTCAGCGGCCCGATGGCGCGCGCGCCGCCGCGGGCGAGCAGCAGCAGGTTCGTCTTCTGCGCGGGGTCGGCCGCCGCCGCCGCCAATTCCGGGTCGGTGGGCTCGGGCTGGTCCACGGTGATGCGCCCGAGTTCATCGGCCGGCAGGATGTCCTTCGCCGCGAGGTGCGCCTGCAGTTCCGTGATGTTGACCAGCCGCGGCGTGGTGCCCTGTTTGACGCAGAGCGCGGCCGCGTAGCCGGCGGCGTAGCCTTCGTTGATCACATCCGGATTCATACGGATCATCGCCTGCACGTCGTGCGTCATCGAGTGGCAGCGGCCGACGACCAGGATGTTCTCCAGGCCGGCCGGCAGAATCGCGCGCAGCGGGATGTAGGCGATGACGTCCTTCTTCACGTGCTTGGTGGAGGGCATGAGGCCGGCGAAGGAATAGTCGCTGCTGTAGTAGCCGTGTGGATCGAAGGCCGTGGCCGAGACGGCGATCACGTCGCGGTAGGTGCGGCCGGAGTCCACGTCCAGCTCGTTGATCACATAGTCGCCCCGGATGCGCCGCGTCTCACGGAGCTGCACCATGGGCATGAAATCCCATTTCAGCTTGCCGGCCCGGACGGCGAGCACGTGGTGCAACGTCGCGCCGGCGACGTCGATCGGGTCCAGCGGGGGAGCGTTGCTGTAGAGGTTGATGTCCTTGAACGACGCCTCTTCCAGGCAGAGGTCGCCCTCGTTGAGATAGAAGGACTTGGCGCCGGCCGCGGCGCACACATCGCCTTCGCCGGAGGCATCGATGACGATTTTGCCCAGGACCACGCCGCGGCCGAGCCAGGTGGCGACTTCGACGCCGGCGACCTGGTTGCCCCGCAGCACCGCGCCCATCGCGAGGGAGTGATACCAGATGTCCACGCCGGCGTCCTTGAGCAGCTTGGGATAGGTGGTGCTCTTCCATTTCTGGTTGAAGCCCTTGCGGTAGCCGCGCCAGAAGCCCGGCACGCCCAGCGCCACGTTGCCGCCGAGGAAGCCGGCCTGCTCGATCATCAGCGTCCGCGCGCCGGCACGTCCGGCGGCGATGGCTGCGGAGTGTCCGGCCGGACCGCTGCCCACGACGATGACGTCGTAGTCCGCCCAGACCGGCAGCGCCATCGGCGGCTGGGCCACGGTTTCCAACGCTTGCCGCCGGTAGGGCCGTTCGCGCTCGTGCAACTCGCTGATGACCAGGCCGGCCACTGCGGCGCCGGGCAGGGTGGGGACCTTCACGGTGACGGACGTGGGCAGGGCGAGCGCGCCCGCCAGCTGGACGGCGCGCTCGCCGAGCCGCTCGCCGACCTCGGCCAGCGTGACCGGCTGCATGAGCGCCTTGGCCGCTTCGCGGCTGACCGCGCAGGAGGATCCAAGGATGAGCAGGCGCTCCGTCCCCTGCGGTTCGCAGACGCCCAGGTCCAGCGCGTCCGCGCCCGGGAAGGCCGCCCGTCCATCGTTGACTTTCCCGATCAGGGGGTCGGGCCGGATGAAGTCCATGCTGTAGGCGAACGCGTTGCCGACTTGGCTCTGCGTGGTGCCGCGCAGGAGCGTTTCGGCCTGGTTGAGCAGCGGCCACGTCAGCTGCGGCATGGGTGCGTCCAGTCGGATCTCATTGAGGGTTTTGGCCGCCTTGGCATACCGCGCCCGGCTGACCGCCAACGTCGTTGCCTGCCAAGGCGCGCGCGCGGCGCCGGCCGCGTCGGCGACGGCGCCCAGGCAAGTGGCATCGATGACGACCTTGGCCACGACCGCCTGCAAGCCGGCCTTGTTGGCTGTCACCACGCCGCACAGTTTCCCCGCGCCATCCACCAGCACGCCGGCGGGTCGGGTATTGTTGATGAAGACGACGTCGGCCGTTTGCAGCAGGGCGTCGGCGGTGGCCCGGTACCGGGCCGGCGTCATGTCCGCGAAAAGGGCGCGGCTGAACAGCTTGGCCGGCGCGGGCCCGTCCAGCAGGAAGCGGCCCTTGCCGGTCACCTCGCTGCCGAGAAAAGTTTCCTCGTTGAGCAGGAGCACCCTGGCGCCGAGCTTGGCCGCCTTCCACGCCGCCGCCATGCCGCCCTCGCTGCCGCCCACGACGACAACGTCCACGCGGTCGATGAGCGGGATGTCGCGCGCCGGCGACGCCACCCGCCGTGGTGCGTCCGCCGCGTCGAGCCGCGCCAGACAGCAGGCGGCCAACGTGATGGCGACGAACGCCCGGCGGAGGGGGAAACAGCGGTTGATTGAGTTCATAGTTTCTCGCGGCATTTCTTACACACGGCGCAAACCGGTGGGCCTGCGGCCGGACGATGCTAGCGGCGGGGCCTGCGTTTGTCTACGCCGGTCCCAGCCGTTGTTATGCGTGCGGCGATAAATTCTGCTTTTGTCCGCGGCGGCGGCACGCTAGAGTGCTCCCGCGTTTCCAAGCATGGGAAGCCGGACGGGCCGATTTTCCAAGGCTTGGAAGGAATGACGGACGGGCTTCCGCCTGGGGCGGGCGGAGTCCAGAACAGGAAAATGCATGAGCACAAAACCGACTCTCGTGGTGTTGGCGGCCGGCATCGGCAGCCGTTACGGCGGCCTCAAGCAGATCGATCCCATCGGCCCCGACGGCGAGATCGTCATCGATTACTCCATCTTCGACGCGATCCGCGCGGGCTTCGGCAAGATTGTGTTCGTCATCCGGCGCGACATCGAGGAGGCGTTCCGCGCGAAGATCGAGCCGAACGTCAAGGGGCGCGTGGCGATCGACTACGTTTTCCAGGACATGACCAGCGAGCTGCCGGCGGGCTTCCAGATCCCGGCGGAGCGCAAGAAGCCGTGGGGTACGACGCACGCGACGCTCGTCGCCAAGAACGCGGTTCATGAGCCGTTTGGCGTGGTCAATGCGGACGACTTCTACGGGCGGCAGTCCTACCAGGTGCTCGCGGACTTCCTGCGCGGGGTCCAGCCCGACGCGCCGCACTTCGCGCTCGTCGGCTTCACGCTGCGCAACACGCTGAGCGAGCACGGCACGGTGTCGCGCGGCGTCTGCCAGGCGGACGCGGGCGGCTTCCTGAAGACCGTGGTCGAGCGGCTGAAGATCGAGAAGGCCGGCCAGGCGGCGCGCTACCTCGACGGCGAGGCGTGGGTCCCGCTGACCGCCGAGGAGCCGGTCTCGATGAACATGTGGGGCTTTACGCCCGCGTTCTTCGGGCAGGCCGAGACCGCGTTCCGCGAATTCATCGCCAAGGACGGCACGACGCCGAAGTCCGAGTGCCTCCTGCCGACGACGGTGGATCGCCTGATCCAGCGCGGCGCGGCCACGGTCAAGCTGCTCGCCTCGAAGGAGAGCTGGCTCGGCGTGACCTATCCCGAGGACAAGCCGGCGGTCGCCGCGGGCGTGAAGAAGCTGATCGACGCGGGGCTCTATCCCGCGCCGCTGTGGAAATAAACAGAACAAGGGCTGCATTGAATTTGAGCGAAAGGAAAACATGAAGACAGATCAGGAAGTGATCGGCATCGTGGGCCTGGGCTATGTCGGCCTGCCGCTGGCGCTGGCGTTCTCGGAAAAATTTGACGTGGTCGGGTTCGACATCAAGAAGGACCGCATCGCGGAACTCCAGTCCGGCGCGGACCACACCGGCGAGGGCGACACCGCGCAGCTCAAGAATCCGCGGCTCTCCTTCACGAGCAATGCGGCCGACCTGCAGCGCTGCACCTTCCTCGTCGTCGCCGTGCCCACGCCGGTCAACACCGCCAACGAGCCGGACCTGGAGCCGGTCGTCAAGGCGACGGAGGCCGTCGGCCTGATCCTGAAAAAGGGCATGATGGTGTCCTACGAGAGCACGGTCTATCCCGGCGTGACCGAGGAGACCTGCCTGCCGATCCTCGAGGAGAAGAGCGGGCTCAAGCTGGGCGACTTCGACCTCGGCTATTCGCCGGAGCGCGTCAACCCCGGCGACAAGGAACACACCGTCACCACGATCATGAAGATCGTCAGCGGCCACGACGCCGCGGCCTGCGCGCGCGCGGCCGCCGTCTACGGCGCCGTCGTCAAGGCCGGCATCCACAAGGCCGCCAACATCATGACCGCCGAGGCCGCCAAGGTCATCGAGAACGTCCAGCGCGACCTGAACATCGCGCTGATGAACGAGCTGTCGAAGATCTTTTCCAAGATGGGCATCAACACCAAGGACGTCATCGATGCCGCCGCCACCAAGTGGAACTTCCACCGCTATCACCCCGGCCTCGTCGGCGGGCACTGCATCGGGGTCGACCCGTATTACCTGATGAACCGCGCGATGAAGCTCGGCTACTACCCCGAGGTCATCCAGGCCAGCCGGCGCATCAACGACGGCATGGGTTTCTACGTGGGCGAACTGGCCGTGCGCGCGCTCAACGAATGCCGGCGCGTGCCGGCGGGCGCCAACATCTGGGTGCTCGGCATGACGTTCAAGGAGAACGTCCCCGACTTCCGCAACACGCGCGCGATCGACGTGGTCAACTACCTCAAGGGCTTCAAGGCCAACGTCAAGGTCTGGGAGCCGCATGCGAGCCCCGAGCAGCTCAAGAAATACTTCGGCGTGGAGACGCTGCTGCCGGAGGACGCCGCGCATATCGACGCGGTCGTGCTGATCAACGCCCACACCGCCTTCAAGACGCTCACGCTGGCCGACCTCAAGGCCAAGATGCGCACCCGCGTGCTGGTGGATGTGAAGAACTTCTTCAGCCGCACCGAGGCCGAGAAGCTCGATATCCACTACGTCAGCCTCTGAGCGTGGGGCAGCGTGCCTACTGCACAAACCTTGCGCCGGGCGGTGGCTGTTGGCGGCCCGCGAGTACGCCCGGCCTCCCGCAACATGCTGGCTGGCCAGGGAGGGCGAGCCTCCCGGCGAGCCGCGGGGGCGGTGTGCGGGTCGGGTTGGCCCGTGGCTTCCTCCGACTTGACATGGCCGTGGCGCCCCGCTATGTGACGCACATGAAGAAGCTCCATCTGCTCCGGCACCCGCTCGCGCAGCACCATCTGGCGGCGCTGCGGGCGACTGCGACACCGCCGGACGAATTCCGCCGGCTCGTCCGCCGTCTGACGCTGCTGCTGGCCGCCGAGGCGACGCGCGACCTGGCGACGAAGCCGGTCCGCGTGACGACGCCGCTGATGACCGCGCCGGGCGCGCAGTTGTGCGAACACATCGGGCTGGTCCCGATCCTGCGCGCCGGGCTGGGCATGGTGGATGCGTTGCTGGAACTGCTGCCACAGGCCGCGGTCTGGCACCTGGGTGTCTATCGCGACGAACGGACCCTGCTGCCGGTGGAGTATTACGCCAAGTTCAAGCGGGCGCGCCCGGTGGATGTCGCGCTGGTGCTCGACCCGATGCTCGCCACGGGAGGCTCGGCGCTGGCGGCGCTCGAGCTGCTCTCGCAATGGGGCGTGAAACGCATCAAGCTGCTCGCGCTGATCGCCGCGCCGGAGGGCGTGAAAAAGGTGCAGCAGGCTTTTCCCCGGGTGGAGGTGCACCTCGTCGCGCTCGACCGCCGCCTGAACCAGCACGGCTATATTCTGCCCGGTCTCGGCGATGCCGGCGACCGCACGTTCAACGCCCGCGCCCGCTGAAAGGAACGCCCATGAGCAACACCGCCTGCTGTCCGCCGCCGCTGCCCGCCCGCCGCAACCGGAATCTTGTCTGGTTGATTGTGGGCATCGTCGTGCTGGTGATGCTCACCACCTGCGGGGGCCTGTTCGGCTGCGCCTGGTGGCTGGTGTCGCGCGTCGGGTCCGCGGCCGGAAGTTTTTCGATGGACGACTACACGTGTGGCCAGCATGTGGAGGAGATCGCGCTCCTCAAGGAGGAATGGGTCACCGCGCACGACGGCAAGGCGGGCGATGCGATTCCGCCTGCCGACCTCGCGGAGATCCTTGCGGAGCACGGCGAAAAGCTGGTCTGCCCCTTGGATCCGAAGCATACGCCGCAGACCTCCTATGAGTTCGGGCCGATCGGGACCGACCCGGCCTGCAAGTGCCGGACGCTGCACGAACAGAAGCGCAACGGGAAAAAGAAAACGTAAATGGTGAACTTATGTCGATGCTAGCCTGTCCGGTGTGCGGTAAACAAATTTCCGACCTCGCGCCGCTGTGTCCCGGGTGCGGTCATCCGATCAAACCGCCGCGCCCGTGCCGCCACGGCTGGCTGCTCGGCTGCGGCTGCCTGCTCGCCGGCTTCTTCGCCTTCCTGCTGCTGACCGTGATCGGCCTGCTGATCTGGATCGGTGTTTCCCTCCAGCCGCTCGGCGACGAGGAAGGTGCGCCCGACGCGACCACGGTCCAGGCGGACAGCCGGCGCGAGCAGTGCCAGGGCAACATGGAGGAGATCACGTTGATCAAGGAGGAGTGGGCCACGGCGCACGACGCCAAGAAGGGCGCCGTCATTCCGGACTCCGACATTACCAAGCTCTTCGCCGAATCCGCGGCCAAGCTGTTCTGCCCGAATGATGACGACCGCTCCTTCAAAACCTCCTACGTCATTGGCCCCATCGGCACCGACCCCCGGTGCCAGTGCGACGACGAGCACAACGGGGCGGAGGAGGACGGGAAGTAGCCGGGCTGACAGTGTTCGGAAGTCAGTAGTCAGTCGTTGGTTGTCAGTTGTCAGGGGTCATTTGTCATTGGTCCCGAGGGGGAGTGCCGGGCCGAGGCGTCGATTATCAAACCTCACCGACACCATTCCTGCCAGGCATCCGGCTGTCTGCTTGTGGGCGGGAGCCCCGGCTCCCGTGCTCATCAGCGATGGTTTCTTTCGCGGGGTTGGAAGCCCCGTCTACGAAGCCTAGCGGAAGCTGATGTGCTTTCTGTAGCGGCGGTCTGTGACCTCCGTCCGTGACAGCCAGTTTTGGCCAAGCACTTCTCCGGGACAAGCAGGCTCCGCTACAGCCGGCAGATAGGCCGGTAAAGACGTGGACTGATGCTTGCGGGAGCTGGAGCTCCCGCCCACAAGAGGTTTCCGGTGGGGGGGGCGGGCTTGCACTGACGCACTCGCGAGCCGATCCCCGCCACTCGCCCCGCGTCCCTCTTTATCCGCTTTCTGTCACTTGCCGCCCGGCACTCGCCCTGCGTCCTTCGTCTCTTCCGGCGCGACGCGGCCGTTGTCGCTGTTGTCGCGGTGGGCCGTGGCGACGGTGGCGAAGAAGCGGCGCAGGTCGCGCAGGCCGCCGATGGTGAACCAGACGGTGGTCAGCGTGCCGACAATTAACGGGATGACGACGCCCACAATCCACCAGTAGTGCTTCCACCAGCTGACGGGCCAGGGACTGATCAGGTTCCAGATCAGTCCGACAAAAAAGACGCCGAGGAAGAACATCGTCCAGGCGAACAGGCCGCCGGCGATCCAGCGGTCGCCGCGGCTGAATTCGGCGTCGAAGCCGGCGAGCCGGCCCCAGGTGATCTTTTTCTGGACGGGCGCCATGGTGCTGACGTTGGCCTCCACGGCGTAGGCGCCGCGGCGCAGGAGCTTGTCCAGGTTGAAGTCCTGCTTGCACGTCAGCAGCGAGACGCTGACATAGGTCGTGATCGCGCCGAGTTGCGCGATGAACTGCATCCAGACGCCGTTGATCTGCGCGATGCGGTCGAGCCAGGCGGGCAGCCAGGCGACATACGTCGGCGAACCGTGCATCTGGTGCAGCAGCAGGCCGGTGACCGCCAGGAAGGAGCCGGTGCACATGCTGACCCAGGCGGCGGTGGCCGTGCCCTTGCGCCAATAGAGACCGCCGACGATCGCCGCACCCGCGCCGGAGTAGATCGCGCCGGTGATGCCGAAGAACATCAGGATATAGTCGGTCTGCTTGAAGAAGAGGCTGAACACGAAGGCGAAGATCGCGACGCCGGTGATCGCCCAGCGCAGCAGCCGCAGGTGCGCAGCCGGCTCCAACGCGGCCTTGCGCAAGGGGAGGATCACATCCTGCACAAAGATGCTGCCCCAGGAGTGCATATAGGAGCCGTCGCAGGCGAGCATCGCGAAGAACAGGATCGCGGCGAGGATGCCGCGGATGCCGACCGGCAGCATGTGGGTCAGCGCCAGCGGCACGGTCATCTGCTTCTGGATCGCGGGGTTGGCGATGTCCTGGAGGTGGCCCTGCACCTGCGCCGCGCCGGCGGCGAAGTCGAGGTGGTGCATGAAGGTGTAGGCGCAGACCGCGAGCAGCACGAACATCAGGCCGCGCGCGTAATCGCGCCACTTGCCCAGGATGTTCGCCATCTTCGCCTCGTGCGGCGTGGCGGCCGAGGACTTGAACGCGTGCCCGCCCTGCCAGCTCCCGTAGGCGTAGCAACTCGTGAAGATGCCGAGCAGCACGTACCAGATGTTGAAGTCCTTGAGCTGGAGCGAATCGAACGGGTTCAGCAGCGAGTGGCCCGGTGGCGGAGAGGAAAGCGCGGCGGCGATCTGATCCCAGCTGAACAGCCAGAGCAGCGCCGCAATCACCACGACGTAGAACAGGCCGGAGATCATGCCCTCGAGGAACGTGGCGATCAGGATGGTGATCTGGCCGCCCGCCAGCGTCAGCGCCAGCGCCGTCCCGATAAAGAACACCATGAGGAAGGCGTAGGTCGGCAGCGGCACGCCCCCGAGGGCCACGAACTCCGGCAGGCCGCAGAAATAGACGAAGAAGCGCGCGCCGACCGCCGGGAAGATGCCGAAGTTGAGCACGCCGGCCGTGAACGCAACGACGCCGGCGAAGACGCGGAAGTTGCGGCTGTAGCGCATCTCGAGAAACTGCGCCAGCGTCATCGCGCGCGTCTGGCGGTAGCGGTAGAGCACGTAGCCGGAAAGCGCGAGCAGCAGCGAGGAGACCACCGTGAGCTTCTGCCACCAGATGATCGCGAAGCCGGCGACGTAGAGCATCTCGAAGCCGGCCACGGCGCTGACCAGGCCGTAGAGCGACTCGCCCTGGGCGGTGCAGAGGAGATAGCGGCGCGCGCAGCGGTTCGCGGCCATGAAGTCGGCCACGCTGCGCGTCATCCGCCGGGTGCGCAGCACCAGCCAGACCACGACGGCCAGCGGCAGCAACACCATCAACCAGTCTACCAGGTGCATGTGCATGTGGGCGGAGCGTACAAGCTGCGAGTCGCCGGTTACAAGAGGCAAGTTGTGCGAGGGTGGAATTCTGCCTTCAGCGGGCTAACTTTAGCCATGAATGCGCAGCGTTATGTCTATTGGGAAGAGGACGGCTTGTGGCTGGGCTACTTTGAGGAGTTCCCCGACTTTTTAACGGAGGGGGAAACCTTGGAGGGGCTGCAGGAGAGCTTGCAAGACCTCTATGCGGCACTTGTGCGCGAGGACATCCCTCCCACCCGCCATGTCGCTGAATTGCAAGTGGCCTGAAGCGAAGGGCTTCCGATCCCCGGGGATGGTGGATGGCGTATTTTGTGGAGAGTGGTGGGGCGTCCACTCGGCACCTGATAGCCGGCATGGGGATGTGCTTCAAACGACAGGGTGGGTGGCCTTTCGCGGGTGACCACTCTTCATAGCGGCCCACGGGTAGGTCCGGACCTGCGTTCTGGCCCCGGGTTCAGGGTGAAGGGCTGGGCCGGTTGATCAGCACTTCCATGACTTTGTGGCGTTTGATCTTCCGGACCCGCACCTCAAAATCACCGAGGCAGAGGAAGTCATCGTGATGGAGCGGGCCCGGCTTCTGGGCGGCATACCAGTCGGCCAGGGTCAGCGGCGGTTTCGCGGCCAGGTCCGCCGGCGCTGCCGGCAAACCGGTCGTCTTGGCCACGGTCGCCATGGCCACCCCGCCGCCCAAAATCCAGCCCGTCTGGAGGGGGTGGATGTGCAGCGGCAGCCGGTCGTATTCGTCGCCGATCTCGCCCACCAGTTCGCCGACGATGTCTTCCAGCGTGATCAGGCCGAGGATGGCGCCCCCCGCCTCCGTCACGGCAGCGATGTGCACCTTCTCGCGCATCATCAGCTCGAGGGCCTGGGCCAGCGAGGTGCCATCGCTGAGGCGGGGCAGGGGACGGATGATGCATTTGAGGCTGGGCGCCGACGGGTTGATCCGCAGGGTCGAGGTGATGTCCTTGAAGTTGACATAGCCGCTGATCGTCTGGGGATTGTCCGGATCGGTGCAGGTGGGATAGCGCGTATGCATGTGCAGATGGGCAAACACCAGCGCCTCCATGAGATTGGCATCCTCCTGCACCATGGCGATCTCCGCTGCCGGCAGCATCACTTCGCGGACGGAGCGGATGGAGAACTGCACGGCGGAGGTGACAATCTTTTCCTCCAGAGCGCCGATCAGGCGCTCGGCGCGCGCCAGGGAGGCGGCGGTGCGGAGTTCAAGCAGGCCGCTCTTCTGGTCGGCCAACAGATCCGCCGCCGATTTTTCCTTCCTCCACCCCAGTTGCAGCACGCGTTTGACGACCGTTTCCAGGATGAAGATCGCGGGATAGAAGACCATGGACAGCGCCTTGATCGCCGGCGAGAGGCTCAGCGCCACCTGCTCCTTGTTCCGGAGCGCGAACATTTTCGGCACGAGTTCGGCGAAGATGATCGTCAGGGCGCTCAGCGGCAGCACGAACATGGTCAGCGCCAGAAACTCGGCGGTGGACCGCGCGCAGCCCAGGGACACCAGGACGGGGGCGAGATGTTCGTCCACGCCGGCGCCCCCGGTGGCCGCCGCGATGGCGCCCGCCAGGGTGATGCCGACCTGCACCACCGCGAGGCTGCGCTCGATGCGCAGCTTCATCCAGACGGCCGACTGCGCGCCACGCCGGTTCAGCTGGGCCAGGGTTTCCAGCCGGGCATGGGTGACGGACGCCAGCGCCATCTCGTAGGCCGCGAAGATGGCGTTCAGCGCCAGCATTGCCAGGATGATCAGGGTCTCGGACAACAGTTGCACAGGTCTAATCCGCCTTCCCCAAAAGGGTGAGCATCAAACACAGCCAAGCTTAGTCTCCTGCGTCAGCCGCGTCAATCCAACGGGTCGCTCCGATCAGGGCAAACGCATCTAAAGCCCCAGCAAGTGGAGGAGATAGCGATGGTTCCAGCCGGCGTTCTTCTGTTTACCACGGATACCGCGCTGTTTGGTTGTGTCGCGCTTGAGCAGGTTGAGGGCTAAGCGGCGCAGGGTGGCGAGGTTCTCGGCGGCGTGGCCGCTACGGGCACGGCTCTGATCCTCGCCGAACTGCACATCGAGTACCCAGTGTAGTTGATTCTCGATGCCCCAATGGGCGCGGACGGCCCGGGCGAAGCGCGGCGCGTCGAGCGCGAGGCTGCTCAGGTAGTAACGGCGCTCGGTCTGGACTTGGCCCTTGACCTCGCGCACAGCTTCAACCACGCCCACACTGCGCAACCCCTCCCACTGGGCGCGATCCGCGAACCACCCCAGGCGCTCGCTGTGCCAGTAACGCCGGGTTTCGATCCGCCCGTGATTTTTTTCAATGGTTTCTGTGTAGGCCAGTTCGTCCGGAGCTTGGCGGATCGCGTCGTCGAGGTAGGTACGGACTTCTGCGTGGACCGTGGCGTGGTTGCCCTTGAGCGCCAGCACATACTCGGCATCGGCCTCGATGATCTCGCGGGCGATGGTCTTCTGGCAGCCCATGGCGTCCAAGGTCACGATACATCCGGCCAAGTCCAAAGCGCGCAGGAGTGGCGGGACCGCGGTGATCTCGTTAGACTTTTCCGCCACCCGCAACTGTCCGAGCACCAAGCCGTTGCGTACGGCCCACGCGTTGACCATGTAGGGCACTCCGCCGGTCTGGATAGCGCGGCGCAACGCCTTGCCATCCATCGCCACAATCTCTTCGCTGACCGTCTGGCGCAGTTGCTGGGTCCACGCCATGAAGCATTCCAGGAACCGCGCCGGATCGAGTGCCGCGAGTACCCGGTTGAAGGTGTCATGCGTCGGAATGCCGTTGGGCAGCGCCAAGAAGGTGCGGAGCCACTCCTCCTTGGCATGGCCGAAGTCCTCCATGTCATTGAAGCTCTCGCCGCCGCACAGCAGGGTGCAGAGCGCAATCACCAGGATGTCGACCAACTCGTGCCGCCGGGTACGCGGCACACGGGGGTCGGCGAGATCCCGAAAATGCTCCGGGAGGTTGCGCGCTGTGACGGAGGGCGCCGCGGGAACAACGGGGGTTGTGTTCATATATAGTATGCTATATACTATCCGCATGAAGACACCGCAAGACTTGTTGAAGGAAATCGCTGCGATTCGCTCCATGGAACGCGGCACGCTCTGCCGGATGGGTGCGGGCCGCTACTTTAACCACCAAACATGGCAGCAGGGCCGTAACGTAGTCCGCTATGTGCCTGCGGCCGAGCGC
>CAITZM010000061.1 GCA_903896925.1 uncultured Lentisphaerota bacterium
ATTCTCGGGGGGCGGAAAACCGAGCTCCCACAGGGCTCGACACACATCATCACTCACAAAAAAAGGGGACATTCTAATCGAGCGCAAAAAGGGGACATTTTAAACGAGCGTTGACACGTCAATATGTGCAGATTTCCCGCGCTGCCGAACGCGGCTAAGCTGCACAACATATGTGTCGCTGGCTAATCGCCACAACGCGTTCCTAATCCACACGATCTCCAATAAGGATTCGGATGAATAAAGACTACACACCTGAAGAAAAGCACCTGCTATGCTCTGAACCGTGGTCGCCATGTAGAACCGCCACTATGACTCGAAAGCCATGGATTCCACAACTCTGTCATCATCGGTATTGGCGATTTCGAAGTTAGATCCGCAGTTATTTCGCAAGACAGGGCCGCGGTATGCGTGCGGCATCGCACCCGGTCAGCACCTGCGCCACGCCGCAGACTGCGAGCCAGGCGTTCAAGATACCCGGACTGCGGAAGGGCAGATCCAGCAAGCTATGGAACAACACGGCCAGCAATCCCAGGCCCGCCAGCGCCAGTCCCGGGGTGAGGTGGCACCGGGCCTGGCGCAACAGAGGCCACATAAAGGCGAGTGTCGCAGCCAGCATCAGGCCCAAACCGACGGCGCCGAATTCACAGAGGAATTGTGCGGCATCGTTATGGACATTCGCATCGCCGGGCCCGAGCGTGATGTGTTCCGCGACAGCTTGGAGCGGCAGAAAATGTCGGTAGCCCCAACCGCCTACACCAAACCAAGGGTTGTCCAGCCACATGGCCCCTGCTGACCGGACCATGAACAGCCGCGTGTTCAGCTCATGCGGTACATCCGCGTGCGGGAGCAGGGCGACTTTCTGTACCAGTTCCACGCCACCGATCGACGCCATGACAAAAAAAAACGTCGCCACGCCCATGATCAGCGCCGACACGACGGCGACACGTTGTGCGAACGAAACCCGTGGCCAGAACAGGCGCGCGGCGACGATCAGCGTCGCGCCCGACAAACCCACCGCCAAGGCCATCCCGGTACGGCTGAACGACAGCGCCATCCCAGCCAAACAGAGCACCGCGCATATCGCGATGGTTGCGCTGGCTCCCCGAACAAGGCGCCTGCCGTGAGCGTGCACACGGGGGCCGGACAGTTGCATGCCCTGCAACAACATGCCCGCCGCCAAGGCGAAGCTCAGCGCGAAGTAGGAGGCCGCATGGTTTTCGTAGCCAAACGATGCGAAAAAGTGGTCCGACATCGGCGTAAGCCAGAAGATCTGGTGTGTGCCGCTGAGGGTCTGTGCGATACCGAAGAGGGCCAGCAGGCCCGCGTTGCACACCAAAAACCAGGCAACCCTTTTGGCCAGCCACGCCGTGTTGCGCGCATGACGCAACGTCAGCATCAACGCCCAGGCGGGAAAGAACCAGCGCAGCATCTCGGCGGCCTCGTCCGGGTCGACCGCCCATGGCCATCCGGGATGGGCCGCGGGTGTGAAAACCCAGCGCTGCTCAAACGGATGGAAATAGGGGTGCCGGCCGGCGTTCCACCATTGGACGGTTAACAGCACCAGGAAGGACAGTCCGGCCAAGAACACCACGTCGCCGCACAAAGACCGGAGCAAGGACCGTCCCGAATTTGCAGAGCCCCAACGATCCAGCAACAGGAAAATCAGGAGGACCAAGCCGATCCATGGCAAGGGGCCTTGCAGGGCAACCACCGTGCCCCCGCGGGCCCAAACCGACCACCCCAGCAACGCGCTGATGGACCCGAGCAAACCGTAGCCGGCAAAGGTCGGTACTTTGTCAAGGATGGGTGCGGAGGCTTTCATAGCGAGACACTTACAGTTTCAGAGCAATCGGCCAAGGCAGTCGTGGTGCTTTCCGTCCCGCTGCATCGTGTGGTGCCCTAGCCGCAGATCGGCGCGCGCTCTATTCCACCGGATCACACTGCAGCATCACCCTTTATCTCCCGTGGCAGGATACTTGTAGGTTTGATAAGCACGGCCATGCAGGTAATCGTAATGGGTCAGAGCCGATAGGCGGCCGAACTTGACGCCATTGACGACGACCCCCAACAGAGGGGCACCGGCGTCGCCAAACTCTTCGATCATGCTGCGCAACATCCGTCTGTGGCTGATGCCCGGACGGTTTACGAACAGGACCGCATCCGCCATCCCGGCCAGCACGAGCGCATCGCTCACCACTCCGAAGGGCGGTGAGTCCAAGATCACCAAGTCGCAGGAGGAACGCGCCCAGGCTATAAACTCCTTCACGACCTTGCTGCCCATGATCTCTGCGGCGCTGAACTCGCTGGAAGCGCGATTACCGATGACGGATAGGTCGGCACAATCTGTGGGCTGAGCCAGACCGGCAAAGCTCTCGCTTTTCTTCCGGCCGAGCACATCCATCAGGCACGGGCCATCCGTGGGCAGGCCAAACACCTTACCCACGGCCGGTCGGCGCAGGTCAAAGTCCACCAACAGGGTCTTGATGCCTGAACGCGCACAGGAGAGCGCCAGGTTGGCGGCGGTGACCGTCTTGCCTTCCCGCGGCGCGGCGCTGGTGACGAGCAGACAAACGATACGAGGGCTCGTGGTGGCAGACAATATTTTGGAGCGAATGCCGGCGAACACTTCCGCGCCGCGCCCAAACCGATCCGTCTCTACCACGCGCCCGGTGGCGTGACGGTCTTTCCCGTTCAGACGCGGTACCAACCCCAACACGGGCAGGCCCACTGCGCGCTCCAGATCATCTGTGCCGATAAAGCGGTCTTCAAGGAGTTCCACCAGCAGCGCAAGGCTCACCCCCCCCGCCAGTCCCAGCAGAAGGCCCAAAAGCAACAGGAAAGTCCTCTGTGACGGACCGGACCCACCCACCAAAACAGCGGGCTCGACCACCTTCACTGTGGCGGTGTTCTCGTCGGCGGCGAGCCGGGCTTCCTCGATGCGCGTGAGCAGACCTTTGTACCCCAACTCAGCGACCGTCTGCTCCCGTTCCAACCCGCCCAACTCCGACTGGATCCGGAGGAGCTTGCTTTCAAGTGCGGAGAGCAAACCGGTTTGCTTCTCTATGCTGGCGCGCAACCCCTCTGTCTGCTGTTCCAGCAGATGCACGTTCGCCGCGGCGGTATTTTGCGCCCGTTTGATGGCATCGGTCACTTGCTCGCCGAGCGCGGCGATGGTCGTCGCGCGCGCGATCACATCAGGATGGTCCGGAGTGTACTTGGCCAGCAGTCCATCGCGCTCCTGAACGGCCAACAACCACCTAGCGACAGACTGGACGATTTCATCCCGCCGCGGGGTGGTATCGGGCAGATCACCCACACGTTTCGGGTCCAGTTTGACCTTGCTGATCGCAGCCAGGAGCTTATCCGCAAGAATGCGCGCTCCGTCGAGTTGGGTCAACTGGGCATTGACACCCATCAGCGACGCTTGCAAGGCCGCCTTCTCATCCGTACACGCATCGAGGTGCGTGGTCTCCCGAAAGGTCGTAACCTTCTGCGTGATTTTATCGAGGATCTTCTGCTGCTGGTTGACCTGCTGCTCCAGCCAGGTCACGGCACCATCGGCGCTCAGCCGGTTTTGCTCCATCGCCAGTTGCACGGCGGCTTCGGCGGCCGCATTGGCGCCGGCCAGAGACAGCAGCGGATCGGTGGTCCCACAAGAGGCGCGCACCAGATATGTACGGCGAATCAAGGCAAACTGGACACCATGAAGAATCTCTTGGATTTGTTCGCGCAAAAGCAGCGGCTGATTCGTAGCGGCCTGCAGTTGAACGGCCACCAATCCGCGCAGCCGGGTTCCCATGAATTTCTGGATGCGTGTATTGAAGATTTCCTCCCCGGATGAACCTAAGTCCGCGTCCTCCGAGATCGCACCCTTCAGGCTCGCGATCCGCGGACGGCGCACGCTCATCTCGATCAGGCTCTCCGCTGAATAGCGCTCCGGGATGGTGGAGAGATAGAACCACGCGACGCTGCTCCCGAGCCCTGTAGACAGGACGATCAGGTACCACTTGCGCACGACAGCGCTGAGGAGGCGGCGCAGGCTTCCAGCACCCGCGCTGTCTTGAGGACTCAGCCCATACGGCGTCCCGGCATAGGGGGCCGATGTGGGCGGCGGGGGTGAAGCGGACGGCAGTTCAGTAGTGGGTATCAAGGACGTGTCCTCCTGAGAATGATTCACTGACCCGGATATTTCGTCGCTTCCTGAATATAGACTGGCAACAGCGGCGCTTTGGTCGGCACCTGCGAGGTGGTCGGCAGCGTAATCCCTCTCAGAACCCCTAAATCGGTCGAGGTTAGGACACTGGCCGGATTGGCGCAGGCTGCCGTGCAGGTTCCGGCGGCCTGGGCATCCCCGGCAACCGCGGCAACCATGGCTTTGGCGACAGACGGAGAGCTGTCGCCCGCCGCCACCACCGCGGTCGCGGCAATCACTGCCAACCAGCCGGCGGGGGTCCCGGCGGCGACCAAGCCCATCATCGGCGCAGCCAACTTGCCCTTGGCTACAACGGCATAGGTGATGAGGGACACAACCCGCGCGCGTTTCTGAGGCTCCGGCATATCGGAAGCCAAGATCACCGCCTGGACCTGCAACACGAGGGCGGCTGCGGACTCCACGGGAAGGTCTCGAATGGCGGGGATCACCAGTTCCGTATGTGCCGCGATCTCCTGAAGACCTAGGCTCTGTGACTCGGCAGCACCGGACACATTCGCAGCCAACACCACTCCTCCGATCAACAACAGGCCCATCAAACTCTCGATTCTCATGTCAATCCTTCCCGTAGCGTTCTTCAGTGAGGGACAATCCTAATATTCCGCTTTCAGGCCCAAAGAGACCCTTGTTTCCTGATATGCTCCACGCACATTATCCACCGTATTTTCCAAGCATAACTCGCCGTAAATCCGCAACCATTTGAGCAACTGGTAGTCACCGCGGAGACGGCCCTGGCGTTGTTCCGTCACACGTTGGACGGATGAGGCCGCGGTCTCGCCGGTATAATCTTCATGGCGATAGCCGGCCGATAAGGAGAACGTCAGGCGTTTGCTGGCGGAATACTGCGCACTGGCGGTGATCATATCGACTATCTTCACACTGTCCGCCGTGTCGGCAGCCAACTGGGCCTCGCTGCGCCCCGCCAAGATGAACGACAGGCGTGGATGAATCTGCCAATACCACGCCACATCGTAGGAGAGCCCGGAAAGGCTGAACGAGTTGGTCCCTCCCGGTTCGTCTATGTTGCACAGGTAAGAGCCGATACTCCCCTCAAACCGGCTCTTGACGGTCCCCTGCCAGCGCCACCCCAAGCGTGCCGCATAACTGTAGACCGGATTGACCAGGCTGTCGTTTTCCATCCGTACCAGTTCCCCGACCAGAATGGCACTGGATTTGTCCGTGACCTTACGTGAGACTTTGGCTGAGGCTCCCAGTTCATCAGAATTATACAAACCGGAGGTCAGGTATTTTACGAACCCGTAATCGAACACCATGTCGAGGGCTGTTTTATCCGTTACTGGTCCACCAAAACCGATGCCCGCGGCGAGGAGATACCGGTCCACACGTTCGGTCCGCTCCGCCACCCCCAAGGGCGTGGCCGTTGGACGCTCCAGGTAGCGATCCCCGGCAACTTGGGCCGCGGTGTCCATGGTATTGATGACAAGTTCGTAATCCGACACCCGCGCGAAGCGTTCATGGAGTTTCAGATTCCAATCTTCCCGACGGCCCAAGCCAAGGCTCAACGCTTCCGAATAGTCATCCCGATTTTCTCCGCTGACGGGTTTATCAAACCGCCGAAAGCGGGCCCAGCACGTGCCCTCTACGCGCAGAACATCCTTGGCCTGATTTAATTTCAAGCCCACGCTGGCATCGGTAAAATAGCCGCTCACCTCCTGCCCTTTCGGCAGCAACTGCGGATTGCTATCAGCACTAACGTCCAACGCCGCCACGGGATGGACCGTGATATTTTCGCCCACCTGCAGGCCCTCGCCGGGGTTGCCCGACGCGCCACCTGAGGCAACCGCAAGCAATAGCAAGACCATCCAGTATAGATTGGTTCGGTTCCTCGTCATCCGTCGCTCTTCTTGTTGAAATTTGCGCGGTGCATGTCGCTCAAAAAACTGCTTCCGGGACATAGATGACATCCCCCGGCAGTAGCAGGACATCATCCTTGGCTTGTCCGCTGGCGCCGATGCGTTCCAGGTCAATCTCAAACTGTTCCGCATTATTACCTCGAGTACGCGTGACCCGGATGGCGTTGCGGCGGGCACTGGTGTCCAGTCCGCCCGAAAGTTGAATCGCCCGACTGACGGTGAGTTCACGGGTCGGCGGCAAGTTGACCATGCCCGGCGTCCTCACCCGTCCCAGTACGGTGACATACCCCCACGGCGAGACGGCTCCTGCCAAGGCTTCCACCTGGCACTCCACAATGACCTGAGGGGTTACAAAATATCGCCCATACGCCACTTTGAGCTGCTCCTGGGCCTCGCCAACGGTCAAACCCTCCAACCGGATTTCACCGACCAGCGGCAGGGTAATCGCACCCGCCTCGGAGATCCGGCGGCTTTTCTCTTCCAACTCTTTCTGGCCGGCCACCAGCACCTGTATGTTGACGATCAGGCCGGGGCGCAACTGAGCGCGGACACTTCTGGCACGGACATCCAGTGCCAGGATTGAAGAATCACCGCTCCCCTCCACAGGCCGGGCACTTTGGCAGCCGGCACCAGCCAGCAGCCCACCCAGGACAAGCGGCCCCAAGCAACAGATCACGGATATGGACAAACGAATTCGCATGTTCAAGCTTCCCATCCTACAGCCTTACAGCCGGGTTGTTGCGTCCATGGTCTCTACGTGACAAGGGGCCCGTGTGTGCCGCATTCGAGCACCCGACTACGGGGGATCCTGAATGCTTCAGGTGCGTGAACCCAGCAGCACCGACCTGGTCCAAGCCGTGTTCTTAACACGCAGAATATTTCCGGTCTCGGGCGGCAGTTCCTGCATGGTCCATTGCCCGGGATCCGCGACCTCACAGCCCAAGCCGAAGTAGAAGTCGCCGTCCAACAAGGCGAACGACCGCGCGAAGGTTCGGGACCGAAAACGCAGACGCTCGAACCACGCCCTGCCATCGGTGCTGGCCAGGACACGCACGGTCGTGCCCTCGGCATCCGGGACATCGGTGAGCACATACAGCGTGTCGCCCTCAACCAGCAGGTCCCAAGCGCGGGAAGCTTTCGGAAGCGGTACCGGATGGATTGAGACACGCCCCGCACTTAAGGCATCGGCGACAAAAGCCCCGAACGACAGAAACTGATGATCGTTATGACTGTAGGCGCCCAGATAAACAGCGTGATCCTTGAAGGACACTGAGCGTGCGATGCGCACCTTGGTCTCCGCCCTCACGGTGACCCCCGGAAAGAGTTGCTCGGGTCCAAGGTCGTTCCTCGGGCGAAAACCAAGTTCCCGGTCATATTGGTGGACACCCACCAGGTTCTCCGCTGCTGCCGTCTTTCCAAGGCGTGCACTGCTGTCCATCGCCCCCACGGCGTAGACGTTGCTCTGCACCGTCAGAAAAGCATAGATTCGGGAGTTCGCAATGCGTGTGTTGGTCCAACTGGCGCCAGCGTTGGTGGAGACGGCGACGGCGGCACCGCGGGGCGTCCCCAAGCCCGCGAACAACAGCCCACCCGACATCGTCATATCGTACGTGTGGACACCGGACGGGATGTTCCGGAACTTGCGCCAGCGCCCACCCTCATCGAGCCGGTAGTAATTGCCAAACGCCCAGCTCTCCCGTGGATCATGGCCCGGGATATAAGCTTCCCCCTGCAAAACACGGAAGACATCGATCTGTTCATCGTCCACGGTGAACATGACCCGGAAATGACCATGGAAAGGTGAGAAGGCGACCAGAGGTACAGGGCCGGCGTTCTGCGCGGGGCCCTCATCACTGCTGTTGCCGGCGCCCAGCATCACCTCCCCGTTGAAGGCACACATCGCCCAGATATTGCGTGCATAGATGCGCGCTCCCCCCGGATACGTAGCTTGATACGGATTGCCAAGCAACTCGACCTGCGTCGTCAGACCCGAGGAAGAGGCGCTGCTTTCCCGCACCGGCTTAACGCAGCCTGCCAAGCCCAGACCGAGGGTGAACAGAACCAAACTTGTTGTAGATACTTTACTCATTGCTCAGGGCCCAGACGGAATCCGCTGCTGCGATGCCAGACTTGCGGTTGCCGCTCTGTTCTGGCACTTTCATATGTATGCGTGCGCAGCTTCAGACCGTTTTGTGCTCTCTGTTGGGAGACGCCATCCGCGGTCGCCCACCCCGCAGCCTGCCGGCTTTGTCCCCGCAAGCGTGGAACCATCTGCTGGACTTGGCGCTGCAGCACAGCGTGTTCGCCATCCTCTATCCTGTCCTCACCGAACTGCCAAAGGGGACCATTCCAGAGGCCCAGTTGGGCCGCTGGCGCCTGCTTGCGCTGCAGGCCGGCATTCAGGAGGCGCGGCGTTTCCAAGAGGCGTTGGCGTTGACCTCCGCCCTGGCCGAACGAGCGATACCTTGCGTGGCCTTCAAAGGCATGGTGCTGCGCACGTTGTATCCACAGTCCGACCTGCGTACGATGGGCGACATTGACCTGCTCGTCCGACCGGCTGACCTGCTCGCGGCGGAAGCCCTGCTGCAGGAGCGCAGGCTGCGACCTGTCGGAGTGAATGCCCATCATCACTCCTGGCGATCGGGACCGGGCTTGTTCGTTGAGTTGCACACAGCTCTGTTCAAGCATTCCGACGGAGTGCTCGAGGCATCCTTTTTCGCACAGGCTATCGCGCACCAGGAGGCTGGAGGCCGCTATTGCGCCCCGGCCCCGGAGGACGCCGCTGTCTTTCAGATATTGCACATGGCCAAACATTTTCGTTACCTTGGGTTCGGCCTGCGGGAACTGGCCGACCTGGTTTTGCAAAGTGAACAGGGCCTCTCGCTGGCACGGGTGCTGGAACGGCTGGAGGCCTGTGGAACCGGCCGCTTCGGACGGGTGGTACTGCTCGTGGCCCGCCAATTGCTGGACCTGCATCTGCCAGAGAACACCGTGGCGGCTTGGAAGATCCCCCAGACTGTCATTGACCGTCTGGCGGAAGCCATTCTGAACGCCGGGACTCACGACAAGACCAACACCGAAAACGCGCTCTTTCTGGCCGCAAGAATTCAGGAGCAGGGCGAGACATCCGCTTCCGCTCCGCCGGCCCGCTGGCGTTTTCTTGTGTGGTTTTTTTTTCCAGCCGCTTCCGACCTGCATCCTCGTTACGGCTACGCCACCAGGCACCGCGGTCTGCTTCCTTTGGCGTGGATCCACCGCCTGGCCCGGACCGCACTGCTGGCACCCGCCACCGCCTGGGCCATGCTCCGCTTCGGGGTGCGCTACCTCTGCGTGGGAAACCAACGCCGCCGATTCGAGCGCGACCTCGGCCTAACTCAGCCTTGAGCCGTGCCTGCCGCGGTATGTACCCGCTGCGCCAATTCGCACACGTAGGGCGCCGTCGCCGTGAAACTGCCGGTTTCGGCCTGCAAGCGTCCCGGACAAACGGAGCAGTAGGCCCGGTGCTCACAGCCCCCACATTCGACAGCGCCAGGAATGCGGTCGGTTTCCCCGGTCAACTTGCGCCAGGCCGGCGCAAACCCGTCACGAACCGGCAGGGTGAAAGGATGATCCATCAGGGCACAAGGCAGCATGCGACCATCCCAGGCGATCCAGAAGGAGCCACGACCTCCGGCACAAAACATCGGAGGCAGCGCGGCGAAAGGGCCGCCCTTTGCCGCTGTTTCCCGCGGAATGGCCCCCGACAGAGCCGTCACGGTCATCCGGTCGCCCGCCTCTTCCTCGAGGATGGCATCACAGTCCGCATCCTGCCGATACTTCACGGCTACCTCTGCCGGCGACAACCGACGTTCGCGAGGCTGGGTGGAGGCTCCACGAACCGGCGGCGTCAATAAAATATTGGTTTCCAGCTTCCGCACGCCCACCAGATCTTCGGACAAGTCCTGGAGTGCGGCCAAGTCGCCAATGTTATCCCGGCTGAGCGTGGCCCTCAACTCCGTGCGCACGCCGGCGGCCACGAGCCGCCGTACACCGGCCACCGCCCGGGAGAACGCGGAGGGATCTCCGCAAACGCGTCCGTAGGTTTCGGGTGTGGCGCCATACAGCGTCACCACCGCCTTGGAGGGTGGGCGTTGCGCGAAAACAGCCGCTTCCCGATCCCCCAGCAGCGTCGCATTGGTGAACAAGGTCAGGAAGAAGCCCATCCGGCTCAACGGATCATAAATATCGAAAAAATCCCGCCGGAGCAGCGGCTCGCCACCGGTCAGGAGCAGAAACAACGCGCCCTCCTGAAGGGCTTGACGGGCTACATCGAGCCACGCCTCCGCACTAAGTTCACGGGTTGCGATGGCGGGATCCGTCCCCTCTCTCCGGACAAAACACATTTGGCAGGACAGGTTACACCGGGCGGTCAGTTCCAAAGTGCCGATCAGGGGCACGCGCCGTTGCGTAGCGAGTTCACGCATCCGGTTCGTGGTGTCAAACCACAGAAACCGGCGATCCTTATCCCCGGCTCCAATCAAGTCTGGGGCGCCTGTGGTCATGGCGTGAGCAATTCAGCCTGCTGCAAGGAATTGAGGAACTCATCCATGTCGCGGGTGGCCGTTTCGACATCCACCTCATAGCTGGCCAACAAGTCCGCCAGCAACTCTTCCCGGGTGGCGCCAGAGTTGGCCAGCTTTCCCCACAAAAGGGCTCCGGACTCGCTGACTTTCAGCATGCCGTTGAAATCGACTACGCGCTCACCCAGGGGCACGACCACCCAGACATCCACAATCTGCCGCAACATAAATCCATCTTTGATCTTCATTTGATGCTCTCCTCAGGCGAAGTCTCTTCCACAATTTTCCCATCGTCCAAGCGCAAAATTCGATCACAGGCAGCCAGCACTTCCGCCCGATGTGACACCAAGATCACCGTTCGATTCCGGCCCAAACCCTGGATAAAGCTCAACACCGCCGACTCCGCTACCAGATCCAACGATGAAGTCGCTTCGTCGAGCAGCAGAACGGGCGATTCCCGCACCAAGGCACGCATCAGCGCTATCCGTTGCGCCTGCCCCTCAGAAAGACCATCCCCGTTTTCCTGTACCCGGGCTTCGAGCCCCCCGGGCAATTCGGCCAGGAGTTGCTCTGCACCGGCCCAGTGCTGCACCAGCGTCAAGTCGGCCGGCCCCGTCCGGTCCAGCCGGCCCAGCAGAATGTTTCCCCCTACCGTTCCGGACACCAGCGAATTGCCCTGCGGCACATAGGCAAAAAAGCGGCGCGCCGACCGGGAGGGGTGATGAGTGCTCCCCCCGGAGCAGACTTCCCTGATGCGTACTTCGCCCGACTCCGGTTGGATCAAGCCCAAGAGCAGCCGCATGATCGTGGTCTTCCCCTCTCCGGAGTCCCCCGCCAAGGCTACCTTTTCGCCGGCCCGCACCGTGAACGTAACCCCGTTCAAAACGGGCTTATGATCGTAGGAATAGGACACACCTCGAAACTCAAGCTCGACCCCATGAGCAACCAGCGCAGTTGCTCCAGCCACCCTGCCTGAACGGGATGGGACCGCCGCCTCCGGCAACTCGGAAGGGAGGCGCTCCATCGCCAGCAACCGCTTGAGGGAAGCATGCATGGCGATCAGCCGCGAGAATGAACGGGTCAGCCCCTGGAACGGACCTTGCACCTGCCCTATCAGTTGCAGAAAAGCCGTCAACATGCCGAACGTGGCCTGCCCCGCATGCATCCGGATCACGCCGACGGACAGCGATAACATATATCCGGTCCAGTAACCCAAACCCAAGCCCGCCCCGGGAACGGTCGAAACCCAGGCCTGCCGGTTGGTAAGGCGGAGCGACTCACCGTGGAGCACGCCCAACAATCTGGAAAAATGTTCCTCCGCTCCAAACGCCTTGATGACCGTATTTCTGCGCAGCGCTTCTTGGAGGAAACTTCGGATCCGGCCTTCGCAGTCGCGCGTTTCGCCATTCAATTGGCACAGCCGGCCCGCAAAGACGCGCCCGGGCAGCACGAATAAAACCCCCGCCCCCAAGGCGACGCCGCCCATCACCGGATCCAAATAAGTCAGGTAGGCAAACGCAGCCGCAAACCGTACGGACAACGCAATCACATCAGGCAGCACCTCCGTGATCCCCCCGGCCATGCAGGTCACGTCGGAGGTCAGGCGGGTGACCCAGTCACCGCTATGCCGCCGATGCAGTTCCTGCCAGGAGGCGGCTTGCAGACGAGCGAAAATCCTTTCGCGCAGCCGGTTCTCTACGCGCTTGTTGAGCCGCGTCGAAAACACATTGATGGCCGCTTGGGAGGCGACTTGAAAAACAACCAAGGCCCCAAGGCCCAGCAGGGGGGCCAGCAGACCGCCTGTTTCAGCGTGGGAGGCCCTGTCAATCAACAGGCGGGTAAGGGCTGCAAAGGCCACGCCAAAAAGAGAGGCCACAGCCCCGACAACGGAAAGTGTCAGCAGGTTTGCCCTGAAACCGCGGGTGCCCGCCCAGACCCACCGCCAGTCGCGCAAACGGGAACGTAAATTCAGGGACCTGAACTTCACCGCAAACCTTTGATGCGTTGCCGCTGCCGCCGCAGCCATCGGATGGTCCCCAGAATGCGCGGCCGTAGAGGCCTGCATACCAACCAGACCCAGGCAAACAACCGGGCCTGGGCGGACGCCATGTCCAACTCACGGCCCTGACGCACAACCCGTTCCACCAAGGCGATCACCTGCTCTTCGCGCCAAGGTCCTTCCACGTCGGTCTGCGCATCCCCCAGCAGCCATGTGCCGCCTCGCTCACGGCGGAAAACGCGGTGCATCACATAGCAATTAAGATCATTCACGGCCAGCACCACGTCCCCCCGGCCCCAAGTCCGCCCTTGTGGAGACGCCAAAATCACATCGTCCTCACCACTTTGCAGCCACGGGCTCATACTGTCGCCCTCCACCTGGAGGCGCACCCGCCCACCGGAAGAAAACACTTCATGGATAATGACGGCCAAGAGGGCGAAAGGTACCCGGGCGAGTTGGGGCGGAGTCCAAGCTTGGCCCTCGGCCCCCGGATGCGGCACATGACTAGGCGCGTGCAAGAAAGCTCTCAAGACACTCGACCGCACCCAGCTCCGGGCGACAACGCAGTTGGATGAGATGGACACGGCTGACCAACTGCGCCGCCATCGTCAGGGCCGCTTCCATGCCCGCAGCACTCCAATAAGGCATGAAAATCCGTGGCAGCAAGAGGGGGATCGATTCTGCCGGAGTCAACTGGCGGGCGCTATTGACCGGCGCTTGCTCGAGGAACACCAGGGAGGCCAACGGGACCGACATCGGCCTGCGCTTCGACGAACTACCGCTCCACGGCGTTCCATGCAACTCTGGGCAACCCCGTTGCAAGGTCACCGCGGGCCTGTCCTCATTCAAGATCGTGGCCCCGCGATGCTGTTCCCACAGGCCAGCCTGGGTCGACTTGCCCATGCCCGAGCGGCCGACAAAGGCCAAGCCGCGCCCCGCCCACGCCAGCCCGGCGGCGTGCAGCACCAACCCCCACCCTCTGCAGGCCAAGGCCGTGCGGAAATAAATCTCACCAAGCCTTTTCACCACCGCCTCCGCATCAATCCCGGTCCGGATGCAAAGGATGGCCGAGCCCCACTCATCTGCACCGGTCAGGCAGCCGATCGGCACACCATCAAAGCCCGCCAGCACCACGGATTCGCAGCCGCCATCCCGCCAGCAGGAGAACTGTTCCTCGCGGGAAATCAAGCGACCGGCAGGCTTGATTTCGCCAACCTGCTCAACCACCAAGGCGAGTTCCCCGGCGGGGCCTGTCACTTCCGAGAAAAATGGCGCAAAGACGGCGGGCAAGGGCCCACAGGTCTTGATCGTCAACCCCAGGCCACCGATCAGCAACCTCCGGACCGATCCGCCAACCATTGCCGCGCCTCGGTGCGTTGCCACAGCTTGCGCCTCAGCTGATCGATTGGGGCGTCGTCATGACCAGACAGGTGGCGGGATTGATGTCGTCAAAAAACGACTTGTGACAGCCGCTCCCCGACAAGCCTGTTTTATAGGTGTAGTCGCAGGTGGCCAGGCGCTCCGCCGAATTCAGTTCGATGCGCTCCATCGTAGGCTTCACATAGGTCTTCTTGCTCATAACCGGATCCCTTCTTATTTTGGAACAGCTACACTTCGTGCCCGTAACTTATGCAAAGCTAGGACATATCTGGGGACGAAGAAAGGGTGCCATTTATGATGTGCGTGTCATCGTTTCCACTACACGGGAAGGCCGCCGAGGCTTGGAATGCGGCGACAAGATGTACCTCGAAAACAGGAAGTCCGACACCGGACAGCCTTGAAAGGGAAAGCACGAGCTGCGCTATCGTCAAGAGGGGCTCTTATCAAGTCCGTTCAGGACTTGGTTCCAGACGAATTCTTTCGATCCCCTTGACATACTCGTTCCACAGGCTCGCCTCGGGCCAGTAGCCCTCGAAATGCTGCGCCAGAGCCAAGATTTCTTGCCAGCCTTTTTTCCCAAGCAGGGCTTCTACCCGGGAACTATCATTCAGCATAAAAGCTGTGGCCAGCATGCCCCGGGCAACTGATGTTGACACGTGGCCTTGCTTGCGCAAAGCGCCGATTATGCAAGCAACGCCCGCTCTTTCAGGCGCATAGATCGAGCCGTTTACAAAAACCAAATCTTCCGTCACCAGTTGTACGAGGCCCTCTTCAAGCCTCACGGGCCACGTACTGTTGCTGTTAAAGTGGAGGCCCTCGTGGATCAGAGCAATTTCCATGAAATCGTGCGGATCCTCGGCCGGCAAAAAAATCGTTTCGGAAAAAAGAGTGTCGATGCCCCCCGCCAGATGACCGGGGAACAGTTGGTCGGGAACAAACGCAACGTTGAGCCGCTTGTAGGGCAAGCCCATCGAAACAAAGAATTTCTGCAGCACCTGATCCGCTTGCTTGATGGCCCGCGCCTGTCTGGCGGTGGTGGGGACCTGATTCGCCTGGCGCCAGACCTCGAACCAACGGCAGGCGTAGGCGCGGAACTTCACATAAATTTCCGGGGTATCGCCTTGAAGCTGGGCGATGGTTTTGTGCTGCACCGCTTGCTGCTCTTCCGCGGCCAGATGGGCTAAACTATAGCAGCGACTGAGCAGTCCGGCTGCGCCCAGCGGGATATCCTTGACAGAGGCGACTGAAATTTCCTCGGCCACCGCACCGTCGGACAGTCCTACGGAGGGCTGCGGTGTCGGGTTTCCCGCAAGCGCGAGGGGTTGGGTCTCGGCCTTGAGCTGGAGGCTCAGGATCACGACCAGGGAGGCGCCAGTCGCACCAAGTATCGCGTGAACTCTGAGCCTCCTCTGGAGCGCTTTTATTTCCTTTTTTAATCTCATGGCAGGAAAACCTTTGCGCCAAAGGCGCCCCTGCCGTCCACTGGCAAATAGAGGCTACAGGTAGAAACACTTATTGACGGAACCTGAAGGATTATGCGTATATCAACTAACCTCAACTGAACGCCACTCAACGCAATGAAGGCTCTGGAAGGATAATGACTATGCAGCGCAGCCGCGGGCCACAAATGGCAGGCAGGAATGTGCTCGATGCGCAGGAAGCCGCCGGGCTGCTGGGCGCACATGTCGAGACGTTGCGGCGACTCGCGCGCAAAGGCGCCGTGCCAGCCTACAAGATCGGCAAGGACTGGCGCTTCAACAGGCAGACGCTCACACGCTGGCTGGAGAACCAGCAAGGGCGCCACCAGGCGCCTTTGGTATTGGTGGTTGATGATGAGCCGGGCATCCGAACCCTGCTGACGGCTTTCATGGAACAGGACGGCTACCGCGTTGCCGCGGCCGCTGACGGCCAGCAAGCTCTTGCGGCGGCCCAACGGTCGCTGCCCGATGTCGTTCTATTGGATCTTATGCTGCCGGATATGCACGGGGTCGCGGTGCTCAAGGCGCTGCGCAACCTGAAGGCAGACATGCCGGTCATCATGGTCACGGGTTACCCCGACAGCCGGTTGATAGCCGAAGCGCTGCACTATCCCCCAGTCACCCTGCTGCCCAAACCGGTGGCCTGTGACATCTTACTCAAAACAGTACGGATGGTATTGGAAGGATCCAGACGCGTTTAAGCTTGATGACCCTGCGCCCCGTGGTGTCCGCGACTGCCCTCGCTAACATTCTGGAATGCCGCTTGGGCCACGGGAAGGCGAGGACCGCGAGCCACACGACGGGCTTAACCCGGACGAATCCCGAAAGCGCCTCACTCGATGAGGTTGTTACTGATGGCGTAATGCATCAGTTCGGCCGTGGTACTCATCTTCATCTTTTCGAGGATGCGCGTGCGATAGGTGCTGATGGTGTTGCCGCTGAGGCTCAATTCGGAGGCGATCTCTTTGACGGTCTTGCCGGCAGCGATGAGCCGCAAGACTTCGAATTCCCTGTCAGAGAGCTGGGCGTGCAACGAAGCGGACTCACTGTTGCCCAGTTCAGCCGCCAATTGTTCCGCCAGCACAGCGCTAACATAGCGCCCCCCTGCAAGCACATGCTGGACAGCCCGGAGCAGCTCAGCACCCGCGCTGGCCTTGGTCAGATACCCGGCGGCGCCGGCCCGGAACGCGCGCTGGGCAAATTGCCGTTCCGAGTGCATGCTCAAAACAAGCACCCGTGTCTTAGGGTACAGAGCCCGCAGTTCCTTGAGCACATCCAACCCACCTCGGCCAGGCATGGAGATATCGAGAATGATGAGATCCCACGCGCGTGTACCTGCGAGCTCAAGAGCCTGCCGGCAATCTGCGGCCTCACCGACGGTCGCATTTTTGAAGGCATCCAACAAAATGAGTCGCAGCCCACTACGCAACACAGCGTGATCATCCGCTAAAAGGATGGACAGGTTCCTTCTCTGCGCGTTAACCATGAACGCCCCCCCGCTTTTTCGCCGCTCTATGGTGGGGGAGGTACCCCAAAGATCGAACCTCCTCATTCAACCCGAACACACGCCCTGATACCTTCCGCAAACGAGCTGGAGACTGCGCTGTATTTCCATCTTTCATAGAATCCTGACCGGATAATCCCACCAGCCCTCGTCCTTGTGCAAGCGAATAATCGCCCCAACCGCTGACCCTGAAGATTCGACCTGCGTACTGCGGTCACTATAAGGGTCTTGCAGCCGCGGAAACCAACCGACCACGCTCGCAGGGCTTCAGAAAATCCGGCTTCGCGCCGACCACCGCAGCGAGCTTCTCGTTGGGGTGGTCGGGCTTCATGAATGCTGCATTGGGTTTGCGTTTAGCGGACATGTTTTCGCTCCTGTTGGTTTGGTTGAATCCGTCGGTCTGCTTCTTCGCGTCCTTCATCTTCACAGCCGTATCCTTTGCCGGGTTGTCTCGGACCTTGCAGACGTGGTTTTGGCAATGAACGGGCAGGTGATGTGCGTGGAGGAAGAAAAGCCGGTGGAGCCAAGTTATCGGTTCCGGCTGGACTGTCAAGCGTGAGGGGTCTGGCAGATGCCTGTGCGCCCTGCCCTCGTCATCAAAGGTTGGATAATTGTCACCGCAATCGGGATCGCCCGCGCCTTCTAAAGCGGCAACTGCAAAGCCTGGGGGATGGTGTAGATTGAGCCCGTCCTGAGCGCAATATCAGGGCAGGAACAAAAAGGAATTGGTCATGAAGGCAATCAAGATTTCGAGTTACGGCGACCCCAGCGTGCTGGTGCTGGCGGAGAATCTGCCCCAACCGGAGCCGGGACCAGAGCAGGTTCTCGTGAAACTACACGTGGCCGGGCTTAACTTTGTGGACACCTACCAGCGGCGCGGCCTCTATCCGGTACCTCTTCCGTTCACACCGGGCCTAGAGGGCGCCGGCGTGCTCGAGAAAGTGGGCAAGAAGGTCCGTGGCTTTCAACCCGGCGACCGGGTGGCTTACAACGGCCAACTCGGCAGCTATGGTGAATACGCGGCCGTGGATGCTTGGCGATTGATTCCTCTGCCGAAGAGCCTGTCGTTCGAGGAAGGCGCGGCCTTTCCCCTGCAGGGCATGACGGCGCATTATCTATTGCATGAATACCGCCAGCTGAAACGAGGCGACACTGTTCTGATCCACGCGGGCGCCGGCGGCATGGGCGGGCTGCTGGTGCAGTGGGCCAAGCACCTTCAGGCCAAGGTGATCGCCACGGTGTCCACCACAGAAAAAGCCCGGATCGCGAAGAAACTCGGGGCCGATCACGTGATTCTCTACACCAAGGACGACTTCGCCGCAGAGGTTAAGCGTCTGACGAAGGACCACGGTGCCGACCTCATCATTGACGGCGTAGGAAAGAGCACCTTTGCCAAGAACCTCGAGGCGGCGGCAGTCCATGGCCACATCGTGATTTTTGGAGCGGCCAGCGGGCCTGCGGATCCGATCGCGCCGAATGCCCTGATGCCGAAGTGCCTGAGCGTTTCGGGCGGCACGCTGTTCGTTCACGCAGGAACCCATGAGGAGATGCTGCCGCGGGCCAAGGCTGTACTCGCCGGGCTCAAGGCCGGCTGGCTCAAGCTGCAGATTACGCGCGTCCTGCCATTGGCCCAAGCGGCGGAAGCCCATCGGTTGCTGGAGAGCCGGGAGACCACCGGCAAGGTTTTGCTGAAGGTGGTAGATTGAGCGCCAGCAAAACGCTCTCAGGGATGGCTGGCTGGATCACATGGTGGGCCGCAGGAGAAAATCGCGCTCGTATCCTGGATCAGAACGTCCGTGGTCCTTCATAGGCAACTAGCCGCCAAACGTTCCCTGGTTAAACCCCTTGTATGCTGGCCTCATCGCAGCCGACGCGAACGACGCCCGGAAGCGGAGGCGCTTTGGCAGGTCCGCGATCAGCAAGATCGTTTTCTCGCCCTGTATATGCTGAGCCTTGGACAGGGTCAAAGCCTGTTCCAGCGCAACATCTACCGGACCACGCGCCGTAAGGGAAGAAAATCGCGTTACCCTCGTGCATCACGTAGCGACGTCCGGCATCTTGTCCACAGCCGTCCGCAAGGTGCTCGTATCAATGTGCGTGTACTGGCGGCTCACGGCCTCGCTGTCGTGGCCGATGACCTCCCGCGCCACGACAGCGGAGACGCCGGAGTTCTTGAGCAGGCTGGTGGCAGTATGCCGCAGACAATGGAAGGACAGCACGTCGGTCTCGCGGCGAGCTGAACGGCCGTTCTTCATGGCCTGATGCGTACGCTTGGGAACCAGACCGGCAGCGGCCATGATGTCGCCGAAGCGCCGTGCCAGCGTGTTCGAGCCCTCGCCAACGGCAGAGGGGAAGACTGGCGCCGCGGGGTCATCGCGTCCCGCCCGTGTCATCAGATAGGCCCGCAGGGGGGCGGCGATGGGGATGTGGACATCGCGGCCCGTCTTCCGGGTGCAAAATTGGAGCTCGTTTTGTTCCAGGTCAATCTGCGACCACGCCAGGGTGGAGATGTCGGAAATCCGTTGCCCGGTGTAGAGGCCGGCCAACACCAGCCCGCGCCAGTCGTCATCGCAGACCGCCAGCAACCGCTTCAGTTCCGGCAACGTGAAGACACGACGTTTCCCCTTTTCGGTTTTCAATGCCTTGATCCTGGCAAAGGGATTGTCCTGAACAATCCCGCTGCGCCAGGCGCTGTTCCAGACTACACGGGCAATTTTCAGAAACTTGTTGCACGTCGCCGCGGAAACGCGCTTCGCAAGCCGGTCCTGAAAGGCGGCGGCATCCCGCACCGTGAAGCTATCCATCGGCTTCTGGGCCCGCGCGCCGAAGTGTTCCCGCAATTCATCCGCCGTTTTCTTGTATGCGGAGAAAGAGCTCTCGGCCACCTCAAGGCCTTTGCGCAGCAGCCAGGCATCCAGATAGTCCGCAAGCGAATCGCTGGGCAATTTTTCTGCCGCCTTGAGCGCGTAGATATCGGCGATGACCTGCCGGGTCCGTGTCTCTGAAAACCGGTCCTTGGCCGCCAGCCGCGCCGCGTCCTCGTACTTCAAGGCGATGGCCTGGGCCTGCCGTCGATCCGGCGTGCCCGTGCTCCGCATCGTGCGACGCCCGTCCGGCAGCCGGAAGGCGACCATCCAATTCTTGCAGTTCGGTAGCTTGTGCAGGCTTGCCATCTGCGTTCCTTTCCACTATTTTCTGCGCTGTGCTTTATGGGCGCTGTGCGCTTATAACGATACTTATAACAGCCCAGGCTGTCAACGGCGTCATAAGTATTGAAAATGCCAATGAAATGAAGCTTTTTCAGGTCGGCGGGGCATCGAGGGTTCGAATCCCTCTCTCTCCGCCAGTTTTGCGGTGCGGCGCCTGACGACAGGCGGCACCGGTGGCAGATATGCGGCGTCAGCGGGGATATGACCATGGCTGAAGAAAATAAAGAGCAACCACAGAATCCGGAACCGCCGAAAATCAAGCTGAACGGCAACGGGAAACATCCCACCGACAAGCTCCCGACCGCCTCGCAGGGCCTGCCGCCCAAGGTCAAACTCGACACCTCGCAAATCCGGCACGTGCTGCCGACGGGCATCACCGTCGGCGAGCAGCGCAAGGATGCGACACTGCGCCTGAACCTGCCGGGCAGCGATATCACCGAGACCGCTGCCCCCTCGCTCGCGCGCAAGCAGACTTCCCGCATCGAACTCCCCGGCGCCGCCCCCATCGAGGGTCCGGCCAAGAAAACGACCGCGCGCATCGAACTGCCCGAGACGATCACCGCCACGACCGCCCCGAAGAAGGACACGAAGAAAGTCGTGTTGCCTGACACCGTGGTCGAGGCCCCTGCGCCGGTCCTGCTCAAGAAGCAGACGGCCCCGCTGGCACCCAAGAAGGCAACGGCCCGCGTGGAACTGGACTCGACCGTGATAGCCACGCCGGCTTCCGCCCAAGAGGCCAAGAAGACGACGGCGCGGATCGAACTGGGCGACGCCATCGGCATCGGCAAGCCCGCGGCGGAACCGGTGGCGCCGGGCGCGCGCCAGATTCCCCGCACCGTGCGCATCAAGCAGCCGGAAATGCCGCCGACCATCTCGCTGAAGAAGGGGCCCGTGCCCGTACCCATGGGAACGCCGACGCCCGCCGGCGAAGTCCGTAAAAGCGAGACCGCGCGCATCGAACTGCCGCCGGAGACCATTGTCGAACAACCGGTCACGCGCCGGAAAACCATCCGCATCAAGCGGCCGGGCGCCGATGGCGAGGACGTACCGTCCACCCGCGCCCCGCTGACGGTGTCGCGCGACAGCGGCGAAACGGCGATGGGGTTGCCGCCGATACCGGTTCTGGAAAGCTCTGCGGACACGGACGACAACGGACCGGGCGTGGTCTTCACGCTCTGTGCCGTCGCCGCGCTGATCGTTTTCTCCGTCCTGATCTACGTGCTCCTCGCGCAAACGTTCGCGCCCAATTTGCCCTTTTACGGCAAGGTCGTATAGTTCGCCACACAACAAAGGTGACCCATGGCCAGCGCTAATATCATTCAAATCACCGACGCCAACTGGCAGAGCGAAGTGCTCAACTCCACCGTGCCCGTGCTGGTGGATTTCTGGGCCGAATGGTGCGGACCGTGCCGCGCCATCGCCCCCATGCTGGAAGAACTGGCGACGGAACTGGCCGGCAAGCTCAAGATTGCCAAGGTCAACGTGGACGAGACTCCCGATCTCGCCGGACAGTTTGGCATCCGCTCCATTCCGACCCTGCTCATCATCAAGGGTGGCACGGTCCAGCAGCAGATGGTCGGCGCGCTGGCCAAGGCCGCGTTGAAGGCCAAGCTCGACCCGTACCTCGCCTGAGGCGCCGTTGCGGTCGGACTGCTGCCTTTGCCGGAGCACCGCACCCCTCACGCCATTCCTGCGAGGATCAACCAGGGTTGTTACAGGATTTTCCAAGGGCTGGAAAATCCTGTTTTATTTCAACCAAGGTCCGGAAACTTCCATGACGTCCCCACGCCGAGACCGGAACCATGACCTACGCCGGTGAACTGGCGGCGCTGGCGACCTCGGCCTGCTGGACCGCCAGCAGCCTCTCCTTTGCGCTGGCCAGCGCACGCGTCGGCTCGCTCGCCGTCAACATCATCCGGCTGGTGATGGCCCTGGTCGCCTTCCTGCTGGTGGGCCTCGCGACCACCGGGGAACTGATTCCGTGCTCAGCGACGCCGGCCGCGTGGTGCTGGCTTTCCCTCTCCGGGCTGGCCGGCTTCTTTGTCGGCGACCTCTGCCTCTTCCGCGCGTTCGTCGAGATCGGCCCGCGCTTGAGCATGCTCATCATGGCGCTCGCGCCGCCGCTGACCGCGCTGGGCGGCTGGCTCCTGCTCGGCGAGCAACTGACCCCGCTGCATCTCGCCGGCATGGCGCTGACCCTTGGCGGTGTGGTCTGGGTGGTGACCGAAACCCCGGAGCATGGTGCGCCGCATAAATTTTCCTGGCGGGGCGGCGGGCTGGCCTTCGGCGGCTGTCTGGGCCAGGCGACCGGCGTGCTCCTGGCGAAGCCGGGGATGGCGGGCGTGACCTCGCCCTTCGCGGCGACGGAGATCCGCCTCTTGACCGGCCTCGGCTGTTTCCTGCTCCTGGCCGCGGTGCTCGGCTGGTTTCCGCAGGTCGTACGCGGCTGTCGCGACCGGCACGCCGTGGCGCAGATGGGGCTGGGCGCCTTGACCGGCCCCTTTCTCGGCGTGACGCTGCTGCTGTTTGCCATCACCCGCATCCCGACCGGCCTGGCGCAGACCTTCGCTTCGCTGACACCGGTGCTGATCATCCCGTTTTCCGCGGCGCTCTACCACGAGCGCCACTCCTGGCGCGCGCTCGCCGGCGCGTTGCTCGCCTTCGCCGGCATCGCACTGCTGTTCCTCTAGCGCGCCGGCACGAGGCCGGCCTTCTGCAGGTAGGCGAATAATTCCGCCCCGGCCAGTGCATGGCCGAGCGGGTTGAAATGCTGGTCGTGCAGGTAGTAGGGAAATTTTCCGCAGGCGCGGAGCGCCGCCGTGAGATCCACATGCCGGATCCCGTCGGCCTCGAACCGCCGCAGGATTTCTTGCTGCATGTCCGCCAGCCCCGTCAACCGGGCGGGCAACGTATCAAACCCGAGGCTGTTCAAATACGGGCCGTAGTGCTCCGGGTACGCGGTGTAGACGTCCGGGATCAGCGCGATGACGCAGGGAATATTTCTGGCCTGCAGCACCTTCACGGATTCGGCCAGCAGCGCGTAGGTGTTCTCCCTGTCGGCGGCGTTATACGTGGTCTCGGGCAGTTGCGCCGCCTTCCCGCTTTTGCGCAGGCGATGACCGGCGGCATCCAGCAGGAAGGAAGGGTTGATCCGGCTGCGCAGGCTTTCCGCCACGAACACCGGGTCGATGGACGCGCAGGCCGCCGTGAAATCGGCGTCGCTGGTGTGCAGCGTGCGCAGGTAGAACGCCCGGTCGATCCTGGCCCGAAATAAAAAGCTCCAGAAATCCCGCTCCACATGCGGCCGATACAGCAGCGGCTGTTGGGTCCGGGCTTGCCGCACCAGCTTGCGGAGGTAGTCGAGCGAGCACAGGCCCGCCGCCGCAGACCGCCGGGCCGGCAGACGCTCCTGCACCGTATAGCGCTGGGGACAGGCATGCGCCCGGCCGTCCATGAAATCGTTCCCGAGGAAGAAGGCGATGACGACCAGGTCCGGCTGAAAGGCGACGCCAAACCGGATCAGGTTGTCAAAATACGCATCTGGATTGGTCACCGCCTGGCTGGCATTGACCAAATCCCAGCGCTGCGTGCCGGCCGCGTTCAACCGCCCCAGCAGCAACTCGGAAAACCGCTGGTCGAGAGACACGCCGAAGCCCTCGCCAAAGCTGTCGCCCAAAACCAACAGCCGCTTGCAGCCCGCCGGTTTGGTAGCGGGGAATTCCGGGCCGCGAAAGCCATCGCGGTTGTATTGATAGACCACCTGATAATCCAGCTGGTCCACCTGGAAGGTCAGCCCCATGACCCCCGGCAAGGAATGGGGCGACAAGGCGGACGCGGGCACAAAGACAACGTGCAGGACCGCTTCCACCGCAAACAGCAGGACCGCGATCGCGGCGGCGGCTAGGGAGAACAGCAGCAGGCTGCGTTTGAGGGGCGGGAACTGGGCCTGCATCGGTCGCGCCTTTCAGGCCCCGGCCGCGGGCCGGGAGACCGGCAGCCGCTCCGGCGGCACATCGGCCAGGCGCGGATAGGTGCCGTCCTTGCCAGAGAGGACCGGCGCGGCGATGGGCCACGGGATGCCCAGCGCGGGATCGTTCCACGCGATGCCGCCATCGTCGGCGGGATGATAGATGTCGCTGCACTTGTAGTGGACGTCGGCCACCTCGCTCAGCACGCAGAAGCCGTGCGCAAAGCCCGCCGGCACGAACAGCATCTGCTGGTTCTCGTCGGACAACACGAAGTTCGCCTGGCGCCCGAAGGTCGGCGAACCGTGGCGGAGGTCCACGACCGCGTCGAAGATCTCACCGCGGATGACGGAGACCAGCTTGGCCTGCGGATGCTGTATCTGGAAATGCAGGCCCCGCAGCGCGCCGCGGCAGGAGCGCGAATGGTTGTCCTGCACGAACGCGCAGGTGACGCCGCACGCGGCGAACTTTTCCGCGTGATAGGTCTCCCGGAAAAAGCCGCGCGGGTCGCGATAGAGCCGCGGCTGGAACAGCAGAAGGCCCGGCAGGGCGGTCGGTGTGCAGAGCAGGTCAGACATGGCGCCCATCCTTGTTCACGTTTGCGCCAGGTGCCGCAGATAACGGCCGTAGTCCGTCTTCATCAGGCCCTCGGCCAGATGCAGCAGCTGCGCGCGGTTGATATAGCCGAGGCTGAAGGCGATCTCCTCCAGGCAGGCGATCTTCAGGCCCTGCCGCTCCTCGATCGTCTGCACGAAATTGGCGGCCTGCAGCAGCGACTCGTGCGTGCCGGTGTCGAGCCACGCGAGCCCGCGGCCCAGCAGCTCGACGCGCAGGGTGCCGCGCCGCAGGTAGACGCGGTTCAGGTCGGTGATTTCCAGCTCGCCGCGCGGGGAGGGCTTGAGCGCGGCGGCCACCTTGACGACGGAGTTGTCGTAGAAATAGAGGCCGGGCACGGCGAAGTTCGATTTCGGCTGCGCGGGCTTTTCCTCGAGGCCAAGCACCTTGCCGCGGGGGTTGAACTCCACCACGCCGTAGCGCTCGGGATCGCGGACGGGATAGCCGAAGATCAGCCCGCCGCGCCGCAGCTTGCCCGCGCGCTGGAGCACCTCGGAAAAACCGTGGCCGAAGAAAATGTTGTCGCCAAGGATCAGGCAGACGCTGTCGCGCCCGATGAACTCGCGGCCGATGATGAAGGCCTGCGCCAGCCCGTCCGGGCGGGCCTGCTCCGCATAGGCGAAACGCACGCCCCACTGCGTACCGTCGCCGAGCAGCTCGCGGAAGCGCGGCAGATCCTGGGGCGTCGAGATGACGAGGATGTCGCGGATGCCGGCGAGCATGAGGACCGACAGCGGATAGTAGATCATCGGCTTGTCGTAGACCGGCAGCAGTTGCTTGCTCACGACGCGCGTGATCGGATGCAGGCGCGTGCCCGAGCCGCCCGCCAAGATGATGCCTTTCATGATGCTGTCTCCGTGCGTTTGGGCTGGCTGAGCGCGGCCCGCGCCTCTTCTAGCAATTCGCTCCGATACCGCGCAACAAATTCTGCGAGGTCCGCCTCCCAGGGCCGCATCACGTTCACGCCCGCCGCCGGCAGCCGGACGTTCTTCAGGATCGAATTCACCGGCCGGCGCGCCGGCGTCGGATAATCCGCGATCCCGCACGGCGCGAGCTGGTGCGGCACCTGCATGGCGGCGAGGAAGGCCGAGGCGAAACCGAACCAGGAGGTGTGGCCCGCGGCGGTCGCGTGAAAGACGCCCACCGCGCCGGCCTCGATCACGGCGCGGACCTGTTCGGCCAGCCGCCAGGACCAGGTCGGCGAGCCGTATTGCTCGGAGATCACGCGGCGGATCTGCTCCGGCTGCGCCAGCGCGAGCCGCAGCATCGTCTTGGGGAAATTGCCGCCGTGCCGGCCATAGAGCCAGGCCGTGCGCAGGATCGCGCACCGCGCGCCGCTCGCGCTTACCGCCTTCTCCCCCGCCAGCTTCGAAGAGCCATAGACGGACAGCGGGTGCGGGGCGTCGTTCTCGGCATAGGCCTGCGGCACGGGCCGCGCGCCGTCAAAAACGTAATCGGTGGAGATTTGGACGAGGTGCGCGCCCAGCACCCGCGCCCCGGCCGCCAGCAGGCGGGGCACCTCCGCGTTGACCCGGAACGCCAGCGCGCTCTGCGTTTCGCAGTCGTCCACGCGCGTGAACGCGGCGCAGTTGAGGATGACGTTGGGCCGCACCGCGGCGATATGGTCGCGGACCTGGTTGGCATCGGAGGCGTCGAATTCCGGCAGATCGGTGGCGATAATCTCGTGCTTCGGGGACAGCACGGCCTGGCAGTCGCGGCCCAGCTGTCCGCGGGCACCGGTGATCAGGATTTTCATAGGGGGTCCGGGGGCGGCGGGGCGGCGGGCGGCCGCGGGGCGCCCTCCAGCTCGAGCAGCCGTTGCTCGAGCAGCGCGAGCCGGCGCGCCAAGCGCGCGGCATCGTCGCGCGACCGCGACAGCATGATGGAAAAATGGAACGAGACGAGCAGCAGGAACGCGAAGATGACGATGATGATGGCCGTGACGTACTGCATGCCGGTGATGCGCTGGAGCCAGGCCAGGATGGTCGTCGGGTAGAGCGCGAAAAAGAGGATGACGAGGCCGGTGGCGACCCAGAGCAGGGCGTAGCGCTCGTGCATCTGCGTGCGGCGGACGGCCTCCAGCGTGGCCACGAGCATCAAGAAACTCAACAGGCCGGTGACCACGCGCAGCTTGAGCTCCATCGTCACGCGCGCCGCCGTGAGGTCGGGCGTGATGCCGGACAGGACCAGCACCAGCGTCACGCCGACCAGCAGGCCCAAGCCGGCGAGCCAGCGGCGGCGCTTGCGCAGCGCGACGAACGAGAGGCCACTGACCAGCACCAGCAGGCCGCCCAGGATTTCGAGCACATACTTCACGGCACCCCTCCCCCGACGAGCGCGTGGCGCGCGAGCCGCGGGTCCACCGCGCGGGCGCGGTCCACCAGCAACGACATGATCACCGTGAGCGCATAGTAGAACGCCGTGCGTTTCCCGATGCTCGAGCAGCCGCCCTGCCGCACCCGGAACGCCACCGGCGCCTCGGCGACGCCAAAGCCCTGCCGCGTCAGCAGGGCCAGCGACTCCGGCTCGGGATAGTTTGCCGGATAGGTCGCCGAGAAAAAGCGCAGGGCGATGGCATTGACGAGCTGGAAGCCACTGGTCGGATCGGTGATGCGCTGGCGGCAGGCGAAGGAGAGCAGCGCGGACAGCACGCCGATGCCCAAGCTGCGCCAGCGCGAGCTGGTCACCCCGCCATTGCCGAGGAACCGCGAACCGATGACGACATCGGCGCCGGTTTCCCGCATCGTGGCGAACAGCTGGGGGATCCCGGCGGGCGGATGCTGGCCGTCGCCATCGAGGCGGATGGCGTAGCGGTAGCCCCGGGCGCAGGCGTAGGCGAAGCCCGTCTGCATGGCCCCGCCGACGCCGAGGTTGCAGGGCAGGTCGAGCACGGCGGCGCCGTGGGCTCGCGCCATGGCGACGGTGCCGTCGCCGGAGCAATCGTTGATCACCGCGATGGCCAGGCCCGGGAACAGGGCGGTCACCTCGTCCAACAACGGCCCTAGGGAGGCCTCCTCGTTGAACGCGGGTATGAGCACTATGGCTTGTTGTGTCCAGTTTTCCATCGCGACCGCCTCAGGCGAACGGCGGCAGCATAACGGCTTTAGCCGCGGGTCACAAACAAGAAAACCGCGCCGCGCGCGCCCGGCCAGGCCGTCCACGCAAGGAAAAACAGCCCGCCGGCCGTGCCGGTGCACACGCCGGCGATTTTTCCATTGCCTTTCCGCCGCGCGGGAGTACAGTGTCCCCGCTCCGTGCGGGAGTAATTCAGTGGTAGAATGTCAGCTTCCCAAGCTGAACGTCGTGGGTTCGACTCCCATCTCCCGCTCCCCTCCCACATCCATCCATCAGCACCGGCTGCCTTCGCGCATGCTTTGCCAGCCATCAGGATTATATTTTCTCAACTCATTTTACCCGGAGTTCGACAGAACCATGGTCGGCAGAATCATTCGGCGGCGAAGGCCGATGGGGCGGCCTGGTCGCCGCCAAGCGCAGCGCTCCTGCCTCTTGAAATGGTTCTGCTATCCATGATTCTGCCCTCTCTTACGCTCCGGACGGCGGCTTCGATATGGAGGTCCTTCAGTTCCACCTGAGGTGGACAAGTCCGCGTGAGGTTTGGTTGCGGCGTCAACCGCGCAGGTATTTTGCGGCGATGTATGCTACAGGATGGGTCTCAGGGCAGACGCGGTCTGAGCGCGGCATCAGAAGCATGCCCGTGCCATGCACTTTTCAAAGTCCCTTGCGCGCCTCACAGACTGGAAAAAGCGCCGGAACACGGGCACAGCACGGGGCGCGTGTGGTCGCCATGCGTAGCGGCAGAGGATGAAAACAATGCTGGCGGGCACGTCCGGACAGAGATTTGTCGACCCGTGGCGGGCATCGTGGGCGATCTGGTGGCCTTCAGTCGCGCAGGCGAAGCGAACGGCTGCGGGGAAATGAGAGGATAACAGGACTTGACTTGGCCGGGTAGCACGTAAGAATGTGCGTGGTTTTTAGGAGCATAAAAAGGAGAGATCATGAGGCGAACATCAAGAATCGTGGCAGGATTGGTTATCGGGCTATTGGTATGCGTTGTGGCCGCACCGGCTAAGGGTGTCTATACTTCTTCCCATCGTGCTGACTATGGGGTACATGAGAGTCTTTCTGAAAGGTTGCAGAGGGAAAAGGCAGAAGAGGCTAAACGGGTTCGGCAAGCGGCTTTTATGGCATCGGCCACCCAAAATCAGCAAAAAGCCATTTCTGGCGTTACTACGACTAAGGTTCCAGTTGGATGGGAAGAGGAGTTTACGACAAATATCGTAGAGGCGGTCAGCTACAAAACCAATATCGTTCGCATATTGAAACAGAAGGTTAACTGATATTAAAGACGCATAGTGGTTTCGCAACGACCCTGCTCGAGAAACCACGTGTAACCACGATGCGCCGAGGCCCGCGCCATCCGTGACATGGCCGGCGTCCTGCGCGTTCTGGCGAACAACGGTTTGGTGCGTGTCCGGTAGGGTGCGCTCGATTTTTGATAACGCAATATGATCACGCGTTTGCGTCGTGCCTGGACGAACCGTGGGGTGCTGAGCCCCAGGACCCGTTAAATCTGCCGCACCCTTGCGATCTGGCGGGTGTAACGCGATACACAAACATGCGTGCGGCGGCAGGTAGGCCGATGCGGTCAGGCGGTAGGACCCAAGGCCCACGGCCGGCAATCAATCTCATGATTAGACTACCCCCGTGGCCGGTGGGCTACCCCTGCCTCTGAGGGATTGCTACAGCTTTTTCTACAGGCGGCGCGGACGTTTCCGGTTTCCTTCATTCATCGCCCTTCAAATCGTTAGGGTTTCCGGCCGGTTGTCCGGCTGCATCCGAATATGCATCCCTCATGAACACAAGATCAGGCACCGCTTTTCTCACCGCCGGATCTTGCCCGACGTCCGATCGATGCGAAGCTTGCCGGCCCTGACGATCGCTTCCTTGTCCTGTTTGGAAAGTCGCTTGAACCGGTACTCGACCTTGAGCGCCAAGGAGCGGGAACCCAGCCGGCGCGTGAACACGAGCTCACGAGGAGGATGTGCACGCAGATACTTCGCCGCCTTGGGGCCGCCGTTCGCATGTTCCCGATAGCGACGCCGTACATCCGTGGCGATGCCCGTGTACAGGCAGCCCCCGACCGTGCGAATGACGTAGAGCGACCAAGTCACGGCGCACCCGCTACGCTCGACCAAGGCTAAAGTCATGCAGAGAGTCTTACCCATGCGCTCCAGATTGCCAGCCAATTTTTGCGCTGAGGATGCCCGCCTTGTGGGCCGCTCCTAGGCGGGGCCAGCCTTTCCAAGCCTTGATCTTGCGCCAAGAAGAGGGAGTGCGACTATCTGGCTAGCTGGGAGGGGCGGTGTCCGCACCGCCCCGCATGGTGGGTCCGTCTTGCCGTGGCCGCACGCCCACGCATGTCGGTTCCTCTGCGGCGGCAGGAATGCCGCCGCTCCCAGCTAGCAGGCGATAGGGTATCGTCGCTAGCAACGTACAGCAGACCCTCAACTCGCCGGCCGGGGCAAAAAACTTTCCGAGTAAAGCCCGTTGTCCCCCAGGCACCGCACCCCACCCTGATCCGGTCATGTTGACGGGCGAAAGGGCAAGCCCCGTCGTCCGCCGTAGGGTTACACCCCATAGCCCGGGATGATCCCGGCGCGTAGCGTAGCGCCAGATGAAGTGATCAACGAACCAACGCATAAGGAACAACAATGAAGAAATTACTAGCCGTCGTGAGCGTCGCCTTGGTGGCGACCGGAGCCTTGGCCGGCAACCAACCCATCCAGCTCAGCCTTACTCCGGATATTGCTCTCTACGGACGGACGGAACAGATCTCGGGCCTGAGCCTCAGCATCTGGGGCGAGAATCCTCAGACGGGCCTGGCCTTGGGGTTGGTCAATGGATCCACAGGAAATAGTGCGGGTGTGAGTGTGGGTGTCCTGAACTACGCGGAGAACTACAAGGGCCTGCAATGGGGCCTGGTCAATTACACGAAACAGGACTTCAGCGGCTGGCAAGGCGGTCCTTTTTTCGGCCTGCTGGTCAGTGCCGTGAACTACACCGGGGGCACCATGACGGGGTTCCAGTGCGGCGTGGTGAACTACGCGGGCAAACTGGCCGGTCTGCAACTGGGACTGGTCAACTATGCGACGGCGGTGGAGTCCGGAGTACAAATCGGATTGGTGAACATCATGCCTGAAAACCGCTTGTTCACGGGATTGCCCGGCGAGTTGGCACCCGGAATGATTTTCCTCAACTGGCATTTCTAAATCGGGCCGGGCGGCGTCCGCATCGCCCCGCCTAGTGAGCCGCCTTGCCGTGACCGCAGAACCGTGTACAACGCTCACGCATGACGCCTCCTCTGCGGCGGTCCGCGCCGGGGCGGGACCGCCGCTCCCAGCTAGTGCGGCGCAGATCGGTGGCTTCAGCCCCTTAGCGGAGGAGGGCGACGAGCATGCCGCCGAGAAACAAACCGCCCGCGGCGCCGCAGCCGATGTCAAAGCACCCCCGGAGGGAGGTGCCGTGGAGCCAGAAATTATCCGGAGTGGCGCAAAAACCGGCCCACCCACCCAGAACGGCCGTGGTGAGCATAAGCCATAATTTTAATTTCACATCGCGCTCCCTTCGGCGGCCACGCCTGCCGCGCCGCACAGGAGCGGGTTTTTAGCAGCGGACGGCGGAGCAGTGCATAGGACGCCGGTCCGCAAGGTGACTAGGAAATAAGCCTAGCCTTCCCTTCATTTGCAGGGAAAACCGAACAGTGCATGGCGAGGAACAGGGCTGCCGCAGGGTTGGAACCTCCGCCGTCAGCGGCGGAGGGAGACGAACATGCCGCCGAGAAACAAGCCGCCCAGAGCGCCGCAGCCGATGTCAAAAATGCCCCAGAGGGAAGCGGCGTGAGACCAGCGATTATCCGGGGTGGCACAAAAACCGGCCCACCCTCCCAAGAGTACCGTCGCGATCACAAGACCTAGTTTCAAGTTCACGTCGCACTCCTTTCGAGGACCAAGCCCGCCGCACCCCACAGGAGTGCCTTCTAGCACCGGACGGGGGAACTGGGCATAGGCCACCTGTCCGCAAAATAACTAGGGGATAAGCCTAATCCGCCGCAGGGCGCGGGTGGGCCGCGCAATGACCAACGCGGCTACAAAACGACCCGTCCTTGTGGGCGGGAGCTCCTGCTCCCGTGAACGACACACTACAAATGGAAGCGGGAGCGGAGCTCCCGCCCACAAGCGAGAACCTGTGCTGCGCTTGCGCGTGCCGCCGCGGCCGTGAGGCCGAGTTCGCACAAACGCGGCTACAAGCGAACCGTCCTTGCGGGGCTGACTAGGACAGGGTCCTATGCGCAATTAGGACCCGGGAGCGCTTGCCTGCCCAAGGAAGCGGGCTAGACTTCGCTGCCCGTGGTGGCTTATGAATGTTATTGAACTTATCGACTTCGAACATCAGTTGATCGCGCAGACGCTCACGGTGGCCCAAGCCTGTGCCCGGCGTCTGGCGCAACCCGGCGGAGGCACGGAACCGGACGGCCAGGAACTGATCGGCTTCCTCGACAAATTCATCAGCCAATGCCATCAGGCCAAGGAATACCACCTGTTCCTCTGCCTGCTGCACAAGGGGGTGCCGGCGGTGATCGCGCCCATCGCCAAGTTTCATGAGGAACACCGGCGGTTCGCCCAGATGACCGAGTCGCTGGGGTCATCCTGGTGGTTGGTCACGGAAGGCCAGGCGGGAGCCGGTGAACTCGTGGCCGGCTACCTCACGGATTATGCCGCGTTGATGCAGGCGCATATCCAACGGGAGGAGTGTTTCTACCGGGTGACGTTGTCCTGTCTGGACGCCGACGACCACCTGTACCTCAAGTCGATGTTCGACAAACTCGAGCAGGAGATGCTCGGCATCGATGGGCATACGCGCCATTGCCAGTGGGCACATCAGGCGGCAGGCAGGCAGACCGAGGAGCACCGGACTGGCGACGCGAGTCAGGCCTGGGCCGCACGCACGCAGCCGCCTCAAGCGTTCACGCAGGCTGTGCTTCCCATTGCGCCGGAGAGGTCGCACTCCGCCTTAGAGCCGGCGACAGGATCAAGCGGCTGACCAGCCCCAAGGCCGCCCAGGCCGGGCCCGCGAAAATCGCACTGAATCCGCACCGTCTCGCCATCCATGCCGTAACGACGGCGGAAGCCCTTGCGGGCGCGGGCCCCCGCGAAAGCAATGCCCCCGAAACGCTGCCCCCGAAAACGGCTTGACTTGACCACCTGCGGCGCAAGAATGCGCGCATGTTTTTTGAGCGGCAGCTCAAGGTCAAAATGCTGTCATACTGAAGATATCGTTAAGAAATAATTTAATGAAAGATCTTATCGTCATCCCAACCCACCGGACAGGGCTCAGGTTTTTAGAAAATCTTCTGGCGTCTTTCATGGGGTATAGCAAGTACCCCCTGCTGGTCGTGGTCAACGATTACTGGGACACCGACGAGGCGGCCTTTTCCCGGCTTGTGAAAAAACACAAAGAGCTGCCGATACGCCTGGAAAAGGTCGAGACCAATTCCTTCGAATTGGGGGGGCTCTATGCCGCGGTAAAGAGAACGGATGCCGATGAATTCCTGCTCCTGCCCCATTCGTGCGAAATAAGAAATACAGATCTATTCGATATGGTTTTCGATAAATACAGGGATCGAAGCGTTGCCTTTGGCGTGCAAACAGGCAACTGGAACGGCGCGCTGGGCGTTCGGAAGGAAAACGAAGGGTTCATCCTGAAGCATTTGAACAAGGAGTTGCATCAGCGCCTGCTGCGCCTGGGCAGCATCCAGTTCTGGCAAGGCCACATAGGCAAGTACAGGCGGGCGATCCTGGAGCAGATGCAGTTGGAGGAATACCTGCCCACGAATATGATCGAGGCCATTTCGATGTCGGAGCTGTTGTTTACCAGCACCTATCAAGCCTTGGACCCGGGCACGGTGGTGTTGTTTCCGGACTGGAAAGATGGCGATGTGCTGGAAGAAAAGTTTGGGCGGCAGCGGAAAAAGATCGCCAATGACTATATCGTAAAATGGAAGACGCACTGGACCACAGAGATGGTTTTTGAAGATATGCAGGAAAAAATACTTTTCTACCGGGTAAAGAAAGCCGTCGCCAACAAGGTGGGCAGCCTCCGGCGCCGGATGAATGCGCTGCGGTCAGCACCGAATCCTTGACGAGCCAGCCCTTACCTCCGGATGTGCTTTCCGCTGCGGTGCCGGTCCGGATGGGCGCCGCCAGCGACGCCCCTACAGGTTCACGCCGGGTGTGCTTTCCGCTGCGGCGGCGGCTGAAGCGGGCGGTTGCTGCTCAGCGCCAGCGCGTCCGGGCTCGCCGGCATAGATGGCATGGTAGGTTTCCGCCATTTGATCCGCAGTGGGCCAGCCCTGCACCCGGCGGCGGGCGCGCTCGGCCCAGCGTACCCGCTCGCCCGGATCCGCCAGGAGAGTTTGGAGGGCGTGGGTCAAGGCGCGCGGGTCCTGCGCGGGAATGAGCCACGCCCCATCGCCGACCACCTCCGGCACGCCACCCACCGCAGTGCAAACGACGGGCAGGCCCGCGCTCAGGGCCTCCAAGGTGGCCAAGCCAAAGGATTCGGTCAGGGATGTGCTGACATACAGGTCCGCCGCCGAATAATACAAACCCATGTCGTCACTGGTCGCCAACACCAGCCGATCGGCCACGCCCAGTTCCGCCGCCAAGGCTTGCAAGGGTGCGCGATTACCCTCACCCACAAGCACCAAGGTCCACGCCGGCACCGGCAACGCCGCCAGCGCGCGCACCAGCGCCGGAAATTGTTTTAGAGAAACCAGGCGGCCGACGGACAGCACGTAGAGCCCCGCGGCGTCCCAGCCCATCTTGTGCCGCGCCCCGGCCCTGGAACAGATCGCCAACTCCGGGGCGCTGTGCGGCACCGCATGCCACGTGGGCGGCAGCGGATTCACGGACAAATCCTGCGCCAGTTGGCGGAGCCCCAGACGGGTGGGCGTCAGCACCCAGTCGGCCTTGAGCAGGGTGCGCGCCTCCCAGCGCCGCAGCCAGCGCATCACCCACGGCCCCACGCGCACTTTTTCGGCCGGAAAGGCCGCCGCGAAACAACCGAACCCGTGCTCGGTGACGCCCCACCGGCTGCGGGGCGCAGGTTGCAGCCGGGCGTACCAGCGCAAGCCCGCCGCGAGGATGGGATCATGACAGTGCACGTGGGTGTAGCCTTCGCGCGCCGCAACCTCGGCCGCCAGCCGCCCCATGTTGATCCGCTCCAGCACGCACCACGACAGGATGGCAAAATCCGTATCCTTGAAAAACCTCCCCAGAAGCCGGACGAGCCAGCGGTGCAGGCCCTGCAGGCTGGCCAGCCGGCTGGCGCTCGCGTCGGCCTGGCACAGATAACCCACCGTAACGCCGCGCCGTTCCAGCGCGGCGATGAGGGGGACCAAGCTTTTGCCCAGGCCGTAGCGTTTGTCCGCCAGGCTTTCGCGGGTGACCATAAGCAGTTTCATCGGCATGCGGGTGTATTTGCAACTACCACCTCCTTGGCGTCAACAGCAAATTTCACCGGCGCGGCTCAGGCCCGCCCCGCCCCCGTTGCCCCGGCCCAAAAGGTCTGGACGACGCCGGAGGCCCGTGTTATAAAATTCACACTTTTCTGAAAGTTCACAAACGCGGCGGATGCCGCGGCGGACGCGGAAGGCGGCGGGCCCTATGACGCAAACCATCAAAGCAGGTGCCAGCGCGGCGAAACAGCCTTTGGCGCGCGATGTGCGGCAGCGGCTGGCGGCCGCCGGTGGCCGGACCTCGCACGACCTGGGCCTCGGGCGCATCGTGGGCCAGATGCTGGTCTATCTCTACCTCTGGGACGGCGACTGCTCGCTGGACCAGATCGCCGAGGACCTGGGCCTGAGCAAGGCCGCCGTGAGCGTCTCGGCGCGGCAGCTGGAGCACCTCGGCATGATCCGGCGGACGTGGCGCGAAAGCGACCGGCGCAAGTATTACCGGACGGTGGACAATGTCGGCGTCGCCCTGCGGCAGGGCGTGCTGAGCATCCTGCGCAACAAGATCGAGGCCATGGCCGTCGAGCTGGACGCGGCCCATGCGGCGCTGAAGACGGGCGCCCGGGCCGACGCCGAGCTGCAATTTCTGGCCGGCCGCGTGAAGCGCGCCAAGGTGCTGCGCGACCGGACCCAGCAGATGCTGGGCCATCCGCTGCTCGCCCTGCTGCTCCCCAGCCGGTGAGGACCCGATGCACGACACCCCGACCATTCCCCCGGCGGCGCCCACCTGCGCCGTCGTGGTCTATGCGCCCGGCGCACGCCGGAGCACGGGCTTCTGGCGCAGCCTGGCCGTCATGGGCGTCAACATCTACCGCTCGCGCGAACTGATCCGCCAGCTGTTCATCCGCGACTATCTCGCCGTGCACAAGAAATCCTTCCTGGGCTTCGCGTGGATCATGCTGTCGCCGGTGGTGGCGGCGCTGTCGTGGTTTTTCATGAACGCCGCAGGCGTGTTGAAGCCGGCCACCCCGGACGCGGTCCCCTACCCGGTCTACGTCCTGCTCGGCACCACGCTCTGGGGCCTGTTCATCGGCTTCTACCAGTCGGCGACGCAGACGCTGACCACCGCGCAGGGGTACATCCTGCAGATCCGCTACCCGCACGAGGCGCTGCTGGTGAAGCAGGCGCTGGAGCAGGTGGTGAACTTCGCCGCGGCGCTGGGGGTGAACCTGGTGGCCTTCCTCTGGTTCGGCGTCCGGCCCCACTGGATGATCCTGCTGCTGCCGCTGACGACCCTGCCGCTGTTCTTCCTCGGTGCGGGGCTGGGCCTGATCATCGCCGTGCTCGGCGTCGTCGCCACGGAATTCCGGCGGCTGTGCGAGGTGGGCCTCGGCCTGATGCTGTTCATCACCCCCGTGCTCTACACCCCGGCCGCCCTCGCCCTGAGCCCGCGCGCCCAGACCGTGCTGCACTGGAACCCGCTGACGCACCTGATCGAGGCGGCGCGCAGCACCCTGCTCAACGGCACGCTGCCGGACCCGCTGGCGTTCGCGCTCTCCGCGCTCTTCGCCCTGGCCGTGTTCCTGGTGGCGTGGCGGCTGTTCTACGTCTCGGAGCACCGCGTGATCGAGAAACTATTTTAAGGCGTCATGGAGCTGGCAAACGACACCGTCATCAAGGTCGAGGGGCTGCACAAGAAATTCTGCCGCCACCTGCGCCGCAGCATGTTTTACGGCACGCTGGACGTGACGCGCGACATGCTCGGCTGGCGCTACGACGGCGGCACGCTGCGCCAGCACGAGTTCTGGTCGCTCGAGGACGTGAACTTCGAGCTCAAACAGGGCGAGGCGCTGGGTGTGATCGGCCCGAACGGCTCCGGCAAGACGACGCTGCTGCGCATCCTCAACGGCATCTTCCCGCCGGACCGCGGCAGCGTGGCGGTCCGCGGCCGGATCGGCGCGCTGATCGCCGTCGGCGCGGGCTTCCACCCGAACATGACCGGGCGCGAGAACATCCGCCTGAACGGCACGATCCTCGGCATGACGCGCGACGAGATCGCGGCCCGGTTCGACGCCATCGTGGACTTCGCGGACATCGGCGAGTTTCTCGACGCGCCGGTGGCGACCTATTCCTCCGGCATGACGGTGCGGCTCGGCTTCGCCATCGCGATCCATGCCGTGCCGGAAATCCTCCTCGCCGACGAGGTGCTGGCCGTGGGCGACCTGCGCTTCGCGCTCAAGTGCTACCGGAAGATCGCCGAGTACCGCCGCAACGGCGGCGCGCTGATCCTGGTGAGCCATGCGATGCAGCTCGTGCGCAACGTCTGCCACCGCTCGCTCTGGCTGGAGCACGGCCGGGTCAAGGCGCTGGGCGAGACCCAGGAGGTCTGCGACGCCTACGAGCAGGACACCTTGCAGCGCGGCCTGGCCGGCGCCCGCCTCGAGGAGCCGGTGCGCATCAACCACGACCCGCTCGTGCGCATCACGAAGGTCGAGTTCCGCGACGCCGGTGGGGCGGTCGGCGACCTCTTCCCGGTGGGCGCGCAGCTGCGCGTGCGCATCCACTACGCCTGCGGGCGCGTGGTCACGAAGCCCAATTTCTCGATCTCGCTCGTGACCGTGGAAAACATCATCGCCGTGGCCAACCACTCGCTGTTCGATGCGCCGGGCCTGTGCGCCAGCATCGCCGGCAGCGGCTGGGTGGACTTCGTCCTGCCGACGCTCGCCCTCAAGCCGGGGCATTATTATTGCACGGCCATCCTGGGCGAGGGGTCGCTGGACAACAACCTGGACTGGCACGAGCGCGCCTATCGGTTTGCGGTGACCGCCGACGGCTGGCCGCCGATGAGCGGCCTGTTCCAGCCCGCGGCCCGCTGGGACGCAGGGCCGACCACGCCGGGAGGAACCGTATGAAGTGGCTGGATCAGCTCAGGCTGCGCTTTGACGCCTTCATCCTCAACCGCGTGCGCTGCCGCCCCGCCCTGCGCCATGACCTCGCGCAGTATTTCGTCACGGATCAGCGCGCCTGCGCCGATCTGCTGGAGCTCGCCCGGCAGCTGCCGGGCGACGCGCACGCGCGAGCGTTCGAGACGGCCTTCAGCAAGCACGGCGGCCGGCTCAGCTTTTCACAGACCGGCGAGGACCTGCTCGTCGAATACATCTTCCGCGCGCTCGGCGTGGCGCAGCCCACCTACCTGGATCTCGGCGCCTTTGACCCGTGGGAGTTGAGCAACACGGCGCGGCTCCATCTGCGCGGTTCGCACGGCGTCAACGTCGAGCCCAACCCCCGGCAGTTCGGGCGGTTTGTGGAGAGCCGCCCCGGCGACCGGAATGTGAACGTCGGCATTGCGGCCGCCGCGGGCACGTTGACCTACTTCGAAATGGACGTGCCCACCCTCAACACCTTCTCGCGGACGGAAGCCGAACGCTGCGTGCGCGAGGAGGGCCACCGCATCCTCCGCGAACTCCCGGTGCCGGTGCTGACGCTACCGGAGGTGCTGGCCCGGCATTGCGACGGCCGGTTCCCCGACTTCCTCTCGGTGGACATCGAGGGCCTGGACCAGCTGGTCGTAGACGTGATCGCCGCGCACGCCGTCAAGCCCAAGGTCGTCTGCATCGAGACCATCTCCTACTCGCGCAGCGGCCAGGGGCAGAAGGACGAGGCGTTGATCGGGGCGCTGTGCGCCTGCGGCTACCTGCGCTTTGCCGACACCAACATCAACACCCTCTTCGTGCTCGAACACCTCTGGCGCGCGGCCTTGGGCGGGGCAAGCGGACAACCTCCACCCCCCGGCATGCCATGAGCGCCCCGATCGTCAGCGTCGTGCTCCCCGTCTACAACGGCGAAGCCTTCCTGCGCGAGGCGGTGGACAGCATCCTCACCCAGACGCTCCGCGAGCTGGAGCTGCTGGTGGTGGACGATTTCTCCACCGACAGCAGCCGGCGCATCGCCGAGGACTTCGCGCAGCGGGACGAACGCGTCAAGGTCATCACCAACGCCCAAGGCAAGGGTCTGGTCGGCGCGCTGAACACCGGACTGGCCGCGGCGGCCGGGACCTATATCGCCCGCATGGATGCCGATGACGTCAGCCTGCCGCACCGCCTGCAACGGCAGGTGGACTTCATGGAATCGCATCCCCGGGTGGGCGTCTGCGGGGCGTGGTTCCACATCATGGGCAGCGAAACCGTCATCCGGCACCCCGAAGACCATGACGACATCAAAATACGAATGCTGGGGCATTGCTCCCTGACCCATCCCGCCGTCATGCTGCGGAAAAGCGTGCTCGAAAAGCATCAGCTCCGGTATGACGAGGCCTTCAGGGAGGCCGCCGAGGATTATCACCTGTGGATCCGGCTCGCGGCCGTCACCGAATTGGCCAACGTCCCCGAGATCCTGCTGGAGTACCGTGCGCATGGGGCGCAGGCCAGCCAGCAGACGGCCCAGCGCCTGATCGCGCGGAGCCGACAGATCCGGCTCATGCAAGCCCAGGCGCTGGGCCTCACCTTGGCCCCGGAAGAGGAAGGCCTGTACCTGTCCCTGGTCATGGCGGCCCCTCCGGATCGCACCCATCTGCCGGCCGCGCGCAAACTCGTGGCGCGGATTCTGGCTGCCGCCCGCACGAACGGGACGTATTCGGTTCCCAAACTGCAGGCGTTCCTCGAGCGGATGCTGGCGCAGATGCCGCCGGCGCCGCCCGGCCCGTGGCGCCAGCTGCTGACCCGCCTGCTGCAGGTGCTGCATGGATGAAGCCTCCAGCCAGCCGCTGGTCACGGTCATTGTGCCCAGCTATAACTACGCCGCTTATCTGGCGGAAACGCTGGACCGGCTGCGGGCGCAGACCTGGTCCCACTGGGAATGTCTGGTGGTGGACGATGGCTCCACTGACCACACCCGCGAAGTCGTCGCGGCGTGCGCCCGGCAGGATTCGCGCTTCCGGTACCTGCACCAGCCGCATGCCGGTCCTTCCACAGCCAGAAACCAAGGGCTCCGGCAGGCCCAGGGCGCCTTCGTGCAATTCCTCGACGCCGACGATGCCCTGGCCGACCGCAAGTTTGAAAACCAGCTGGCGATCTTTCAAAGCAACCCGGACGCTGACATCGTATTTTCACGGGTGGAGTTCTTCGGGGAAGTCGATGCGCAAGCCAGAGAGCTCTGCTCGTCACGGCTCCTCGCGGAGTCAAAGAGCGCGCTGGAGTGCCTGCACCTGCTGGTACGCCAGAATGTATTGGTTATCAACGTGCCGCTCATCCGCAGGACGCTGATCGACAAGGTCGGCCTGCTCGATGAAACGCTGCAGACCGTCGAGGATTGGGATTATTGGCTGCGCTGCGCCTTGGCGGGCGCACGTTTTGTGTTCGATGGCGACGCGACCTCCTGCGCCTTGGTCAGGCTGCATCACCAAAGCCATAGCACCAAGAAAGAACGCATGATTCTGGACAGCATCCAGGTGCGGCAGCAGCTCGCCACGGCGCTGGCCGGCCGCCCGGCATGGCCCGAGCGCGAGGCCTTGCTCCGCTTCAACCTGGAGGCCCTCCAGGCTCTAGAGAAACGACTGGACGCGGTGCGGAATCCACCGCCCGGGCCCGGCACGGGGCCCTGCGCCAGCCAGGCGCTGGGGTGGCTGCGCCAACTCTTCCGGAGGGCCGGATGAAAACGCCCAAAGTGTCCGTCTGCATCCCCGCCTACCAGCAGCCCGCCGGCGTGGCCCGCGCGTTGCAGTCGCTGCTGGAGCAGGACTACCGGGACTACGAAGTCATCGTCACGGACGATTCGGCCGACGCCGCGGTGGAACAGGTATGCCGCGAATATGCCGCGCGCCTGCCGTTGCAGTATGTCCGGAACACGCCGCCCCGCGGCACGCCCGAAAACTGGAACGTGGCCATGCGGGCGGCGCGCGGCGCATATATTAAAATTTTGCATCACGATGACTGGTTCGCCACCCCGACGGCGCTCGGGACCTTGGTGCGGCTGCTGGACGCCCATCCCGAGGCCGACCTGGCCTTCTGCGGGTCCCTGAACATCAACAGCAAGGGTGAGCTGGTCAATCAACGCCAGCTCAACGACGCGCAAGTCCAGCGCCTCCGGCACAAGCCTGCGCTTTTGTTCTGCGGCAACCTCGTGGGCGCGCCCAGCGCCACCCTGTTCCGCCGCCAGGCGGACCTGTGCTTTGACCCGCAATTCAAGTGGCTGGTGGATATCGACTTTTACATCCGCCTGCTCGCTCGCGGACGCTCCCTGGCCTACGATGCCGAGCCGCTGATTTCGGTCACGGTCGCATCCCCCCAGCAGGTGACGGCCGGTTGCACCAACAACAAGGATGTTGAAATCACGGAGCATCTGGCGCTTTACATGAAACTCCTCGCCGCCGGGCAGGCCAGCCTGGGCGTGTTCAACCACCTGCTGAATCTCTGCCGCTGTTTCGGGATCGCGGACGAGGCGGCGGTGCGGGGCTGCGGCTACGGCGGCCCCATCCCGGCCGAGTTGCGGTTGTATTTTTCCAACCACCGGCTCCTGCAACGGATCGAGTGGTGCGTGCAAGGCCTGTTGATGGCCTGCGTCTATGGCGGCGCGCGCTGCCTGCGGCCCTTCCGGAGGCGTTCGTGAACCCCATCCAAAAAACCGTGCCCACGGTCTCCGTGGTCCTGCCGGTCTACAACGGCGAAGCCTTCCTGCGCGAGGCGTTGGACAGCATCCTGGCGCAGACTCTGCGCGACTGGGAATTGCTGATCGTGGACGACGCTTCGATGGACGGCAGCCGGCGCATCGCCGAGGACTATGCGCAGCGGGACGCGCGCGTCAAAGTCATCGCCAACACCCAAGGCAAGGGCCTCGTGGGCGCGCTGAACACGGGTCTGGACGCGGCCACCGGCACCTACGTGGCCCGCATGGATGCCGACGACCACAGCCTGCCCGAACGTCTGGCGAAACAGGTCGCCTATCTCGAGGCGCATCCCGAAGTGACCCTGTGCGGCACCTGGGTGCGGCTGACGGGCGAGCACGCGGGGACGGAATGGAAACTGGCCACCGACTGGGAGACCATCCGCTGCACGATGCTCTTTTACGGCGCCCTCGCCCACCCCACCGTGATGTGGCGGCGCGCCGATTTCGAGCGCCATTCATGGCGCTATGATGCCGCTTACAGCACGGAGGACTACGAACTCTGGACACGCATCGCCGAGCAGGCGCGGCTGGTCAATCTGCCCGAGATCCTCTACCTGTATCGCACGCATCCGGACAGCTACACCCGCCACAATCAACGGGCGGCAGGCGACCACGAGCGCATCCTTCGGCGGCAACTCCAGCGCCTGAACCTCACGCCCACCGCGGAGGAGCTGGACCTGCACGAAAGCCTGAGCAACTGGCGGTTGCAGTCCACCCCCGACTACGCGAGCCGCGCCAACGCCTGGCTTGACAAGCTGCTCACCGCCAACCGCGCCGCCCACTTCCTGCCGGAACTGGCGCTCGAGCGGCTGACCGCCCAAAAACGGTGCGACATCCGCGCGGCCATGTCGTGGCGGACCGCCGTTTCGTTCGGCATCGATACGCTGCTGTGCAAGGCCAAAGAAACGGCGGTGCGGCTCCTGCCCCGGCCGCAGGCCGATTGGCTGGCCAGCCAGGCCGTGCGGGGCTGGCAGCGGACGACGGCGGTCACCTCCCGCATCCGGCTGGCCGGCGAGGCACTCCGCACGCTCGCCGGACTGGGCTGTCGCCTGCAAAAAACGTTGCCGCCCAAGTTCACGATCGGCATGGCCGTCCTGACGTACGAGCGCCCCGACTATCTGGAGCTGTGCCTCGACTCGCTTTTCAAAACCAAGCTGTACGACTACGACATCACCATCCTGCTCTGCGACGACGGCTCGCAGGATCCGCGCGTCCGGGAGCTCATCGAGCAGCCCCGCGACCCGCGCTACAAGATCGTCCGCGTCTTCACGCCCAAGGGGCCGAACAACGCCGGCGCGGCCATCAACAAGGCCATGCACCACCTGCTGGCCCTGGGCGACTTCGACATCATCGGATGGAGCGACTCCGACGCGCTCTTTCACCCCGAATGGCTCGACCAGACGCTGAAGATCTGCCTCTGGGCCAAGCAGCACCACAAGCTCCATGTCCTCGGCCCCTTTTCGTCGTTCAATTCGAGCGACTACCTCTACCACCGCGTGCTCGGCACCTACCGGTCGCCGCACGGCAACTACATGGTCAAACGCCAGATGGGCATGCTCAACTACTTCTACTTCCTCGAAGACTTCCGCAAGCTGGGTTACTTCGCCGACGACCCCGACGATGAAATCCTGATGACCCGGCACTTCACCAAGCTCGGGGTCCGCAACTTCTGCACCGAGACCAGCTATGTCGAACACCTCGGGCAGGACTCGGTCCTGAACCAGTGGCGACCCTTGCCGGTCCGCCGCGCCGTCCACGGCATGTGCCTGGCGCCGGAAGGCTGGGGCTATGACATGGAAAAGCTCAGCCCCTATGCCTACTATCGCTACCTGAAGAAGCCGGTCACCCTGGGCTCCGGCTGCGCGCCCAGCGCCTGGCCGGTCGACGTGTTGATCCCGATCATCCGCAAGGACCTGGTCACCTTGCCGCTGGCCATCGCCGGCTTGCGCCAGCACCTGCGCCATCCGCTGGGCCAGTTCATCCTCGTCAGCCCGCCGGACGCGGCCATCCAGGACTTCTGCCGCCAAAACGGCTGCGTGTGGCGCGATGAAAACAGCGCGCTGCCGATCCGGAAGAGCGACATTCGCTTCGAGGTCAACCGGGTCGACCGGGCCGGCTGGCTCTTCCAGCAACTGCTCAAGCTCGCCGCCGACCAATTTTCCGACGCCGAGCACATCCTCCTGTTCGATGCCGACACCGTCCTGCTGCAGCCCCAGAGGTTCGAGCACGAGGGCCGCAGCCTGCAGCTGATCTCCGACGAATATCATTGGCCCTACTACAACACCTACTACAAGCTGTTCGGCACGCCGCCCACCGACCGCTTTTCCTTCATCGCCCACCACATGCTGGTCAACCGCCAGCGCCTCGCCGAATTGCGCGCCGAACTCGAGCGGCGCCACCAGCGTCCGTGGTACCAAGCCATCCTGGACCAGCTGGACCCCCACGAGGCTTCGTCGCTGTCCGAATACGAGACCTACGGCCACTGGATGATGCACAACCACCGCGCCGAGGTGGAACTGGAATACTGGTTCAATCTGGCCCTGCCGCGCCGCCGCCTCGGGCGTCTGGCGCACGACGCGCGCCGCTATGGCCGCGATTTCCGCAGCGTGTCCTACCAGCACTACCATGTTTGAAACCGCGTCACCGCTCCTGGACCGTGTGCGCTGTCCAAACCTTGGGCAAGCCGTCACAGAGCTTGCACAACTGTCTGCGCCTGGGGCCTGGCGGTTGCACTATGCGGGGCGGCGAGGACGCCGCCCCGCCCAGCCAGCCGGACAGCTTGGCGGCCTGATCTTCCTTTCCGGATACGAGGATTGGGCGGGCACAGGTTGGCTGGCGGGGGCCACGCCATGATCGTCGTGCGGCTCATGGGCGGACTGGGCAACCAGCTGTTTCAATACGCCTGCGGACGGGCGCTGGCCTTGCGCACCGGCCACCAGCTGGTGCTGGATCCCTCGGGCATCTTCAGCCTGCATCCGGGTGCGCCCCGCAGCTATGGCCTGCAGGCCTTCCGGTTGCCCGTCCGCGTGTCGGCAACAGCCGCCCTGCCGAGCCTGCTCAACCGGGTGCGCCGCCGCCTGGGGCTGCGCATGACGGCGGCCCCGCAACTCGTGCAGGAAGCGCAGACTCCGTACACGCCCGCGGCCTTTCCCGAGCACTTCACCCACCTGGTATTGAGCGGTTACTGGCAGAGCGAAAAATATTTCCAGGATTACGCCGACCTCCTCCGCCGCGAGCTCACCCTGCCGGCCGACCAGCTGGCGCGGCTGGAGCCGCCGCTGCAGCGGCAGGTGGAGGCCACCTCCTCCGTCTCGCTGCACATCCGGCGCGGCGATTACGTCCAGGACCCCGGCGCCAGCCGCATCCTGGGCGTTTGTCCCCTCGACTACTACCGGCGCGCCGTCGCCTGCCTCGCGGAACGGGTGCAGGCGCCGGAGTTTTTCGTGTTCTCCGACGACCCTGACTGGGTGCGCGAGCACCTCAAGCTGGACTTCCCGCTGCACCTGGTTTCGGACGGACGGCGGCAGCCGGTGGAGGAACTGATGCTCATGGCGCACTGCCGCCACCACATCATCGCCAACAGCAGCTTCAGCTGGTGGGGCGCCTGGCTGAATCCGCGGGCCGACAAGCTCGTCTGCGCGCCGCGCACCTGGTTCCGCGACCCCGCATACGACGCGCGTGACATCGTGCCGGAGTCGTGGCTGCGCTGCTGACAATCCTGCCTAAAGTGTTTTATAAGCCTGCGAGTTTTCGACACACTAGGTTCCACTTAAGTGTGGCCAAGGTTGGATTCCGATCACGTGGCCCCCTAGCATAACACTGCGAACACTCAGTGAACGCATCCTCATATCTGGCAATCTGCGACTTTCTGATCTCAACCTTTCCCCCGCAATAAATACAGGGATACGGTGAATCTTGACCCAAGGGCTCACTAGCAAGTTTTAGGAGTGGCACCTTTAGACGTTTTTTATCTGCAACAATCTTCATATGTGCTGCACAATAGAAATAGTCGCGCCTTTGCCAGTCACCGTGCGCTGGGCTAAACACCTCAAACGTGTAGTGGTAATCAGGATGTGCTCGACACTTGGCTTTCGAACAAGTCGATTTATATGATTCACCCGCAGAAAATCGAATTTGCTGCGAATGGAGCTCATCACCATCGTTATGGATGAAATGATTACGTTGTCTTTTTTTACCACTCATTAATGGTCCTTGCTGTTAATTGCCGCATGAAGCTTGAGTTATTATTACTATTTTCCATCCCGGGTGTCAGCAAGTTGCTGACAATATTTATACGCATACAACTAGACAGATACTCGTTATACTGCTACATGAACTCTAACACATCCATTTGCGAAAATACAAATCGATACAGGTCGAAGCTATGAAAGACGAAAAAATAAATTCTCCTTCTGGGCGAGACATAGGTGACCCGCGCCTCGAGCAATTCCTCCGTTACCTGCAGGGCGAGCGCGACGCCTCCGTGCACACCCTGCGCAACTACCGGATGGACATCCTCCAGTTCGCGGCGCAAACGTGGGGCACGGAGGCCCGGCCGCCGTTCGCCTGGCGAGAAACCGATCGCTACTCCGCCCGCCGCTTCCTCGCCGGTTTCCAGAAGGACGGGAAAAAAGCGACGACGACCAACCGCAAACTTTCCAGCCTGCGTTCGTTCTACCGCTTCCTGCTGCGCGAAGGCCTGAGCGACGTCAATCCCTTCACCGGCGTGCAGTCGCCCAAGCTGCCCAAGCGCCTGCCACAGGTGCTCGGCGTCGTGGACGTCGGCCGGCTGCTCGATGCGCCGCGCAAGGCCGAACCCGCCCCCGGCGCCGCCGACCATCCGCGCATCCGGGCCTTCGACGACTATGCCCGGCAGCGCGATGCCGCGATCCTGGAACTGCTCTACAGCACCGGCATGCGCGTCAGCGAACTGACCGGCCTGGCCATCGACCGGATCGATTACCTGTCCGGCGTCATCAAGGTGCGCGGCAAGGGCAAGAAGGAGCGGCTTTGCCCGATGGGCAACCCCGCCGCGCGCGCGCTCAAGGCGGCGCTGGCGGCGCGCGAGAACTGGCTGCTCACCCTCGGCCGGCGCGGTGGCAGCGCGCTGTTCCTCAACAAGCACGGCGGCAGCCTGACCGTGCGCTCCATCGAGCGGATGCTCAAGAAATACGCGATGCTGGTCGGACTCAGCCCGAGCCTCTCGCCGCACGCACTGCGGCACAGCTTCGCGACGCACCTGCTCGACGCCGGCGCCGACCTGCGCAGCGTGCAGGAGTTGCTCGGCCACGCGAGCCTGTCCACAACCCAGATCTACACCCACGTCTCGATCGAACGCCTCAAGGCCGTCTACGACCTGGCGCACCCGCGAGCCTGAGGCGCCCGGCGGAATGGTGCTTAACAGCGGGACCTTCATGGCGTATATTCCGCCGGACGGAGCACATATGAATGCCTACCTGAAAACCGGCCTGCTGGCGGCGCTGCTCGCAGGCGGCACGGCGGTGGCGCTCGAGCCCGGGGCCACGCGCACGAGCGTGATCGCCGAACTGGGCTCGCCGACGGGTCTGATCCGCGCCGGCCAGGAGGAAACCCTCTACTACGAGCGCGGCCATGTCCAATTGAAGAATGGCAAGGTGGTGGACTTCGAGATCATCTCCCCCGAACAACTCCGCGAGCGGCAGGCGGCGGCGGAAAAAGCGCGGGTGGCCCTGGCGGCGCGCACGGCCGAGTACCGGGCCCGGCTCAAGATCGAGGGCGAGGCCGCACTCAAAACACTGCTGGCCGACACCAACTTCACGCAGCTGTCCGCGGCTGTGCAGGCGGCCAGCTGGCGCGAGTTCATGAAGAAATACCCGGATGTGCCGGTGACAGCCTATTACCTGCCCGCGCTCAAGCGCTTCGAGGAGGAGCAGGCGCGCGCGGCGCAGGAGCAGCGCCTCGCCGCGCTGGAACAACGGGTGCAGGATGCGGAGCAGCGGGTGCTGATGGGCGACATCCGTAAAATGCAGTACCCCGATTACTACCTCAACCCGCCGCTCATCTACTATCCCCCCGCTTACCGCCTCCCGGGCAGCCCGCAGAACAACCCGCCGCACGATCCGCCGCATGGCCCCACCCGCGACGCGGCCGCCAGCAGTCCGCTCCGCGTCTACCAAGGCGTCCATCTGCCGGCCCGTTGAGCGAAGGCCTGCGGCGCCAAGAATTTTTGCTCGACAGAACCGGCCCGCTCGTCAATTGTCCTCCCTCCCGTGCGCCGCGGTTGGCCGCGCACGAGTTCAAGTTGCACATGATCTGGTGGCTTTATAACCTTGGTTTTGCCTTCGGCTTCTCGCTGATGCTGCCGCGCTTTCTCTGGCGCATGGCGCGGCGCGGCGGCTATGCCCGGAATTTCCTCCAGCGCTTCGGCCGCTACTCGCCGGAGACGCGCGCGCAACTCGCCGAGGGTGGCCGCGTCTGGATCCACGCGGTCAGCGTCGGCGAGGTCGGCGTCGCCCTGCGGCTGATCCTCGAACTGCGGGCCGCCCAGCCCGAACTGCGTTTTGTGCTGAGCACGACGACCTCCACCGGCCATGCCGTCGCCCGGAAGCAGCTCGACCCGGCCATTCCGCTGATCTACTTCCCGCTCGACGTGCCGCCGGTCAGCCGCCGCGTCGTCCGCCTGATCCGGCCGCGGGCGCTGCTGCTGATCGAGAACGAGATGTGGCCCAACCTCATCCGCACCGCGCGCAAGCACAACGTGCCGGTGGCGATGATCAACGCGCGCATCTCCGCCCACTCGTTCCGCGGCTACCGCCTCCTGCGCTTCCTGACACGCCAGCTGCTGCCGCAGTTCAGCGCGTTTTACGCCCAGGGCCAGCCCGACGCCGACCGGCTGATCGCGCTCGGCGCTCCCGCCGACCGCCTGCGCGTGATGGGCAGCGCCAAGTATGACCTGGCGCCGGCCGGGGCCGGCGGCGCGGAAAAAGCGCGGACCGCGCTGACCGAGGCCGGCTTCGCCGCCGCAAGCCCGCTCCTGCTCGGCGGTTCGACCTGGCCGGGCGAGGAAGCCGTGCTGCTCGATACGCTGGTCGCGCTGCGCCCGCTCGTGCCGGACCTCGCGCTGGTACTCGTCCCGCGCCACGCCGAGCGCCGCGCCGAGGTGCTGCGCGAAATCGAGGAGCGCCATCTCAAGGTCGTCTGCCGCTCCGAGATGAATAAGCAGGAGCGTCCCGATGTGTTGCTGGTGGATACCACCGGCGAGCTGCGCAATTTCTATGCGGTGGCCAGCGTGATCTTCGTCGGCAAGAGCCTGACCCAGCACGGCGGCCAGAACATCATCGAACCCGCGGCCTGCGCGAAGCCGGTGCTGGTCGGCCCGAACATGGAAAACTTCGAGAGCATCGTCCCTGACTTCCTCGCCGCGCGGGCGCTGGTGCAGGTGGGCGATGCCGCCGGCCTGCGCGCCGCCGCCGCGCGCCTGCTGCAGGACCCCGCCGAGGCGCAGGCCATGGGCGCGCGCGCCGCCGCAGTCGTCAGCGGAAAATCCGGGGCGCTCCACGCCACCGTCCAGCAACTCCTGCCGCTCTTGGGGTGAGCACCATGTTGCGCTTCTGGCTCCTCGTCGCGCTGGCTGCACTGCTCGACAGCGCTTGCGCACAGCCCACAGATTCCAATCGCGCCGCGGTCGTCAAGGCAGCGCTCGCACAGATTGGCGTCACCACGCACTACGATCCCGCCTACACGCGCCTCGCCTATCCCGGCGGCGACGTGTCCCGCGAACGCGGCGTCTGCGCCGACGTGATCGTGCGCGCCTTACGCGCCGTGGGTATGGATTTGCAGGCGCTCGTGCATGAGGACATGCAGAAAAATTTCGCCGCCTATCCGCAGCAGTGGAAACTGAAAAAGCCCGACCCCCATATTGATCACCGCCGCGTGCTGAATTTGGAAACCTATTTCACGCGCGCCGGCAAGTCCGTCGCCATCACCGACCAGGCTGCTGACTATCTGCCCGGCGACATCGTGAGCTGGCGCCTCGCCAACAACCTCCCGCACATAGCCCGACTTTCGCAACTGGAGGGGTAGAGGTTTTGTAAGTGCTTGATAACTCGGCCTTCAACTTTTTAGGTCTTCACTACACGCGCCTTGTTGACGGACCTTCTCCTGGGTGATAACCGGAGGTGCTTGGTCGGGCAAG
>CAITZM010000062.1 GCA_903896925.1 uncultured Lentisphaerota bacterium
CGAGGATATTCTCGGCGCCGCCGAGGCCGGAAAACTCGGCGCCCTGCTCAAGACCGCGCTGGCCGACACCGCGCACAATTTCTGGAACCTGATGCTCGACCTGGCCACCGAGAAAGGCCCGCAAGTCGTGCAGGCGATCCTTGGTAAAGACTCACGCCTGGCCAGCCTGCTCGGCGTGGACGATGCCGTCGCCAAGCAGAAGATGAAGAGCGGGAAGGGCACGATCCACGACTACGAAAGTTTGGGATGGGGTGCTCAGGCTGACCTCTTGCACAAGTACAGCGACTCGAAAGGCGTTCCCGCCTGGCTTGGGCATAATCAGATCGGCAACATGGTCTCTGGCGCCTTCTTTGGGTCGGCCACCGCCAAGGAACAGCAGCGCGTAATGCAGATGTACGCGAGCGGGGATAACAGTGGTGAACCTCGGCCATCTATCGACGTCCGCTCCGACCTCGCGAACAAAGGACTGACTGGTCTGCGCGAGCGCCAGATGGCCTTGAAGCTCTTCGGAGGCCCCGGCTACGAGGCCCCTGCGAACGCCTTGCAGAGCCCTGGCAACTACCTCGCAGCGCTGCGGCAGGCGGCCTCCAACACGAGCCGGGAGATTGGTGATGACCCCGGCTCGCGCAAGGCCCAGGCCGACGAGATTTCCAAGGTGCTCGCCACGCTCGCCCCCTCTCTCGGCGACGCCGCCACCGAGGCCACAAAGCTGGTTGACGCCCTCCGTTCCGGCGCGACTTTTTGACCGTCGTGCTAAATCCTCGCATTCAAACTGCGAAAACCTCGCGCGTCACTACAAACAACACGGGTGTGTTGGATGGTGGCGGGAGAGGGAATTGAACCCCCGACCCAGGGCTTATGAGTCCCTTGCTCTGCCAACTGAGCCTTTGCGCTGTAGGGCCTTGATGCCTTGCGGATAGCGCGATAATCGTCAAGGCGCTCTCATTGAGCGTCTGCCGCGTGTCTGCCGTGTTTGGCCCCCGGGAGACCAAGGCAGTGAAAACCAGGCAGATTGTTTTGAAAAGTGGACGACGCGCATGGCAGGTGGACTTAGGGCAGACAGCAGGGAAGCGTGTGCGCAGAGAGTTCTCCTCACGGAATGAGGCGCTAAAATTCGCCAATGAAGCGCGGAAAGACTCTGCATCTATCGGAGTGCTTGCTCGCAACCTGTCCATGCGGGACCGTGCAGAAGCGGCCGAGGCACGAACCCTTCTTGGCACCGTTTCACTTATAGAGGTTGCTCGGTTCTACCTCTCTCACGCAATGCCAGGACAAGGCGTTAGCTTGGCCGAAGCAACACGACAATATCTAAACAGCCCTACCCGCACAGGTATGCGGGCGAGTTCCCGTCAAGGTGCTCAGTGGCGGATTAACCGCTTAACCAAGGCACTGGGCCATCGCGCCGTATCGGAGATCACAATCGCCGATATGGGGGACTACCTTGCTCAGTGGCAAGGCTTCAATGGCCTCAACCATCGTAAGTATGCCGTCGCATTTTTCAATTTCACAGTGCGGCGCGGCTGGCGCAAGGACAACCCCGCCGCTGGTGTGCCCAAACCGATACTGACGCCGAAAACGCCAGCCATATTCGCGACCGATGAAGCTCAAGGGTTGCTGGATACCACCGTGCAAATTTATCCGCGCCTATTGCCCGCGCTGGCAATCGGACTATTTGCCGGTTTGCGGCAAGCAGAAATCGCCGAACTGGATTGGAGGCATGTCAATCTTGCCGAGCTGATTATCCGGGTGGACCCCGAAATCGCCAAGGCGCGGAGGGCTCGCATTGTCGATATTCTTCCCAACCTTGCAGCTTGGCTCAAGCCGTATGCCCAGCCCACAGGACGGATTGGAGTCCCGCGCTGTGTGTATCAGCGGCATCTCAAAAGGATATTGAGGGCAGCAAACATTACTCGCTGGCCGTCCAACGGGTTGCGGCATTCGTTCGCCAGCTACCACGTTGCCTGTTTCCAGGATGCGGGATGCACAGCGGCACAGCTAGGGCATGTCGGTAATGTGGCCATGCTTTATGACCACTACCGAGCTATCGTGCGTCGCGAAGATGCCGAACGCTATTGGGCCATTGCGCCGACCATAAATTGTCCCGTTACTTCGAGAGACTGCCGTTGACATTGCCCGCCTTTCGCGGCAGTCTACGTTAAGAAAATATATTCATCAGGAGCAAAACATGAGTGCTCGTCGCGTTCTGCGTCGCATAGAGGAAGACCCGATTCGCCAAAAATATGAAGCGATGTTGGACCCAGCTTTTCTTGAAATCAGCACCGAAAGGCGCTTAGAATTGGATAGCCAAGTACGTCTCCCCCCAACAGCGGCCGAGTTGGAAAGAGAAGATCGAGAATTTAATGAGGGGGTTGAGAGAATGCCCAAAGCACGACGCACAGCATTTCTGGAGAATTGGCATGGGGCTAGCCCTGATAGCGATGCCCCAGCATTCCCAAAAGGGCCTCATAATGAGCTGGAAAGTAAGTATTTCGATTGGCGGACCGACATTGAAGCTCATCTTGCCCGCGAGCACGCAACTAGACAATACCTACAGCAGGAAAAGCCCGCCCAAACTGGCAAACCAGTCTTAGCCGGCGCTGCGAAAGGCGGTAAAAAGCGTTCTGACGAATACGCTCCAAACCGTGCAGCTATTCGTGCGGAGTTTGAGGCATACTTGAGAAGAAATAAAACCGTTCAAAACACTCTTAGTCCAACTGGGATGCGCTCCCGCCTTGCGAAAAAATATCACGTTTCTTCCAGATCCGTCCTCCGGTATACCAGCGATAAATAGTGGTGACAGCGCCCTCCACTGTCACCACTAATCATCGGATCGTTACTCGTGATGCTTGGCGTGTGCCAGGCAACGCGGGTTTTTTTTGCCCGCAGTGGTTCGCAACCGTTATGGAAAGGGGTTCGACATGAACCTGAGAATGCGCGCGGCCAGGGCGATGCTGGGATTGACCCAGCGGGAACTGGCGCTGAAGGTTGGAAAAGCGGAAATCGAGATTTCTCGCTACGAAACTGGACGAGCTACGCCGAATGCGACAACCAAGCAGCGTATCGCAGAGGCTCTACGAAAACCTACGTTTGAGCTGTTTGACCGATGAAAGGATGCCATATTATGGACAATTTCGTTGAGATACCAATGTCGTCGATCGTGAGTGCTAATGGTTATGCACACCCGATGTCAAGCTTGGTCAGTATTTCCGCGTATTCGCGAGAGAGGAGAGATAGTTTACTGAAGCGATATAACAAAGCATTAGAAGCACTCCCCCCGGCTGGCGAGGGTAAAGGCTGCCACACGGCGCTACTTTCAGTGGCTAATTACGGCCGGATTGCCAGGGTGACACCGGAGCAGGTATTTTCCGATTTATCACTTCATATTACAGGTTCACGGGAAGTTTCTGATTCAGAAATACACGCCGCCATAGACAAAGCATTCGCTCCTATTGCGCAATCCGTCATGCCGGCTATACGCCCGCAAATTAGGAGAGAATTCCTTGATGATCTGATCAGGAAAGGCCAAGGCACAAAACTTAAGGACATCGTAGATGCATCACCAGTCTGTCTTGATAACCGGGGTGCAGCACTCTTGATGCGGCATCTTTATGCCTCCGACGAACTGATATTTTGTGGCGAACGCCAAAGTCCTGGGGTGTTAGGAAGTACCATTCGCCGTGCACTAGATTGGTATGAAATCCTGTTGAAAAGATTGACCCTGCCGCCTCATATAATTCCAAACCCTTTGACTGGACTACAAGGTAGAACCAAAGACGGGAAACTGAGTTTGCGCGCAGATGCATGCGTAGCTAAATACCGATTTGCCGTTGTTGAATTCGACAACCTTTCGCGAGAGGAGCAATATGCATTTTGGGCCGCAGTTCCTTTGCCTATTGCTGCATTAATTGATACGGGGGGTAAAAGCATCCATGGATGGATTCGTGTTGATGCCGCGAACGCAACCGCATGGGAACGTGATGTCGAAGTGGGGCTTTTCGAGGAAAGGCTAGTCCCGCTTGGAGTAGACAAAGCCTGTAAAAATGAAGCTCGACTTTCACGGTTACCTGATCATTTTCGCATAGAAACAGGCAAAACACAGACGTTGATTTATCTTGCGCCCCCAGGAAAGGCTGTGATGTCATGAGTTTTGAAGCATTTGATGTAGCTGCCGCAGAGGCTGGGCGTATCATTCAAGCCTATTATGAGGCCCCAACCGGAAAATATTACCTCAAAAATGGACGCGGGGTGTGGCTTGCGCTGGCTGAAAAACAGCTCAGCCAGGAGCTGCGGAATTTTGGGTATAGCATCAAACGTTCAGAGGGAGAGCCACTGTCAAAGGTTGAGAATTTCCTATGCACTACTCGAAATCAGTTCGATATCGCCTATGCAGGACCACTGGCCGGCTATCGCGAAGGGTTCTACGACGAGAACGGATCGCGCTTCCTCGTCACCGAAGGGCCGAAATTAATCACTCCTGCTCCGGGTGACTGGCCAATCTTGCGACAGTTTCTTGAGAACCTTCTACATGACCCGGACTACCGGCAACTAGACCATTTTTACGGTTGGATTAAGGTCGCAGTTGAAGCCTTGCAAAGTAACACTCGCCGTTGTGGCCAGTGCCTGGGCTTGTGCGGCCCCAGTGATTGCGGGAAATCTGTCCTCCAGAATCTGATAACCAGCATACTGGGTGGTCGAGCAGGCAAACCATATCAGTATATGGCTGGACTAACGCAGTTCAACGCTGACCTATTTACCGGAGAACATCTAATGCTTGAGGATGAACAGGCATCTACGGATATTCGAACACGGCGAAATTTTGGAAGTAAAATCAAGGAGTTCACCGTCAATGAAACACAGCGACTTCATGCCAAAGGGAGGACGCCGGTAATGGTGCGACCGTTCTTCCGGCTATCTGTTTCCCTGAACGACGAAGCGGAAAACCTTATGGTTTTACCGCCCATCGACGAGAGCTTGAGAGATAAATTGATCTTACTTCAGGCGACTAAGAAACCGATGCCTATGCCTACCGTTACGAATGAGCAGCGCAAGGCATTCTGGGGAACATTGATCCGAGAGCTACCGGCGTTTTTGCATTGGTTGGCACTGTGGCAAATCCCTGAACAGTTGGTATCACCGCGGTTCGGGATCAAAGAGTTTCAGCATCCAAGGATTCTTGAGGAATTGAACGAGCTGTCTCCCGAAGCTAGGTTGTTATCGCTTATTGACACTTCACTGTTCAGTATGATGCCAGATATCATACCTTTTCGGCCTTGGATTGGGAATGCCGAGCAATTGACAGCCGATTTGTCGGGCGACACGTCACCTTGCAAGCTTGAGGCCCGGCGGCTACTTAGCTTCAACAACGCGTGCGGGATTTACCTCGGGCGCTTGGCAAAGAAGTATCCTCATCGCTTCGTCCCTAACCGCACTAGCATTCACCGCGGGTGGACCATCAACCCGCCGGCGGCGGAGGTGGCAGGAAAATGACGCTATGACGAGGTATTTTCTATTTTTTTGAATATTTATAGAATAGGTAGGAGTAATAAACTGCCAAATACGCCGTCACCGCGTCATGATAAGGATGAGCAGTTTAACGAACCCAACGGCACCCCTGAGTCCGAGCCTCAGGGATGCCTGTCAGGCAGGGAGGCAGCCGTGAACACCCGATAACATCAAAGTGCGACCCTGTGCCCTTGATTCTTCCACCAACGGCCTCAGGAGCCTCTCCACGACCTTGAATTCAGATGCCAGGGCTTGGGCCAGCTTAAGAAGGTCGTCTGTGCTGGATGCGGTTGGGAGGGCCGCCTCGATACGGCTTGCGACGGCGTTACTCAGGTCCAGGTGTCGCATGATCGTTTGATACATGGTTACAAGGGCACCGGCACGGAATTTCTCATGGAAATCCGTCATCATGTCTGCCCGCAATTGCTGGCGGATGCCGGCCCATTTTTCATCAGTATGCCATCCATGGACCGTGCCATAAGGGATTTCGAGTTTCGCCGAAATATCGGACAAGGGACAGCCCTGCATATAGAGGTTAAGCGCCTCCTGTTTTAACACCGGGCTATAGAGCTTACTGGACATATATGTATATTAACCAATAGCATGTGAATTTCAACCGTAATGGCTAATTTAGCTCGAAACATAAAGAGCAAAATGAATTTATGCCCCTGCCTTGCTTGGCGGGTGTGCCTCTTTTCCTCTGCATCTTGCCTCAGACGCCCAAGGAATCCTTTTGCTTTATCGCTCTGTGCCTACGGGACCATGACCCAGTGTCATCTGTAGGTTTACCGATTCAGACTGACGTTTTACCGTCCCCGGTATTTGCCTTGCACAACCTTGAGGATCCCCGGAATATGGGCGCACTGTGCGCGAACTTGCGTATTTCGGCCAAAGTGACCAGCGAATACGTTTATAACTTACCAAGGTCGGAGCGCAGCGACGCTGGTGAGTTTGCTGATAGCTTAGTGCCGCCTTCCGGTCAAGGATTTGCTCTCTTCGCTTGCTCGGAGTCCCGCCCGGCGGGACGACGTGGTTTTCTGCCTGCTCATCTTTAATGTTCCCTCCAAGCTTAGCCTCGCCCACGCCCGGCGTGGGCGCTCTTCAGGTCGTTTTCTTCCTGCGCAGGGAGTCACCCTTGAGCTCGATACGGTGTGCGTGGTGCACCAGGCGGTCGAGGATCGCATCGGCCAGCGTGGGCAGTCCGATCAGCTCGTGCCAGCGGCTGACCGGGAACTGGCTGGTGATCACCGTGCTGCCGACACCGTGTCGATCGTCGAGGATTTCGAGCAGGTCCCGGTATTGGGCCTCGGTGCCCTGCGCCAGACCCCAGTCGTCCACGATCAGCACACGAACCTTCGCCAGCTTGCCGATCAGCGCACTGAGGCTGCCGTCCGCCTGCGCGGTGGCGATGTCCCGGAACAACTTGGGCGCGTAGTAGTACAGGCTCCGGTAACCTTCGCGGCACGCCTTGTGCGCCAGCGCGCAGGCGATAAACGTCTTGCCCGTGCCGGTCGACCCTGTGATCAGGCAGTTCTGGTGATACTTGACCCAGTCACAGGTGCTGAGCTGGTCCAACAACGGCCGCTTGAGGCCGCGACTATCCTTCCAGTCCAGATCTTCCAGACAGCCCTGCGCTTTGAACCTGGCTTGGACCAGCCGGGTGGTTAGCGCCTTGTTCTCCTTCCACAGCCACTGGCGTTCCACCAGCAGCGCGAACCGGTCATCGAACGACAGCTCGCGGCTGGCGCTCTGCTGGCTCTGTTCTTCATAGGCTTCGGCCATGCCGTGCAGTTGCAGGGCATAGAGTTTCTGACGGGTGGGTTCGGTGAGCATCGTGTTCCTTTCAGTTGTAGTACTCCGCTCCACGCAGATTGGTGTGTTGCAGCGCCGGCGCCGGGGATACCAGCTCCGGCGCGGCGTGCTGATCCAGACCGGTAGCTAGGATCGACTGGATGCTGCGATACGTGCAGACGCTCCGCTCCAGCGCCCGTCGGCAGGCGGCCTCAAGCCGCTCACGACCGTAGCGGCGGCTTAATCGGATGATGCCGAGGCAGGCCCGATAGCCCATTTCGGGATGCGGCTTGTCCGCCATGAGTTGGGCCACGGCCTGCCCGCAGCACGCGCCGATGGTGCCCGCCCATGCGATCAGGCGGCTGGGCGTCCAGTCCAGGTGCTGTTGGTGCGCCTTGGGCCGATGGGCGTTGTCCGTGCTGAAGCCACCTTTCACGTGGCTGCGGGGATGCGCCGCCACCCGCTGGCCTCCCAGGAACAGCTCCACGGTCTTGTCCGTCAGGCGCACCTCGACCTCCCGGTGCACCAGTTGATAGGGCACGCTGTACAGGTGCCAGTCGACCTGCACATGGTAATCGATGTTGACCTTGGCCTTGCGCCACGCCGCGGACTCGTAGGGCTGGATCGGCAGCGGCAACAACGCGGGCCGGTCCAGTTGCTCGAAGAGTTCCAGACGGGAACCCGCCATCTTTTGGAACGGCTGCCGGTTGACCTCCTCCAAGAGTTGCCGGATGGCCGCATTCAGTTCACCCAGGCTGAAGAACTTCCGATCACGCAGGGCGGCCAAAATGCGGCGCTCGACATGGAGCACCGCAGCTTCCACCTTGGCTTTGTCGGTAGGCTCCCGGGCCCGCGCGGGGATGACCACGGTGCCGTAGTGCGCGGCCAGTTCTTGGTAACCGGGGTTGAGGTCCGGCTCATACCGGCACGCCTTGAGCACGCCGGTCTTGGTGTTGTCGGGGACGAGGATCTTCGGCACCCCGCCGAAGTACGTGAAGGCGTTGACATGCCCCGCGCTCCACGCCGTCTGCCGCATGGTGTCAAACGCCTCCGCGTAGGTGTAGCTGCTGGCGCCCAGCGTGCCCAAGAAGATATACGCCGGCCGACTCAGGCCCGTGGCGGCATCCCACAGCGGCACCGTCTGCCCGGCCCAGTCCACGAACAGCTTCTCGCCGGCCTTGTAGGGCTGCCGCAGGTTGGGTTCCAGCTGCTGCCGCCAGCGCCGGTAGTAGTCACAGAACTGAGTGTACCCGTAACCGTCGGGATGGATGGCGCGGTATTCTTCCCACAGCAGCCGCAGGGTCACTCCGCGTCGGCTCAACTCCTGACGCAGTTGTTCCATCGGCGGCAAGGGGCGCGGTGCCGGCTTCGGTGCCGGTGCCAGCAGCGCCTCCAAGGCGGCTTCGGATACCTCCGGCGGCAGCGGCCACCGTAAGCCTGCGGCCTCCGCCCGCCGCAGATACTCACCCACTGTCACGTGGGACACCTCACAACTCCGGCCGATCTGCCGGTGCGTCAGGCCCAACTCGTAACGTAATCGCAGGATCTCTTTCGCTTTGCGCATGGATAACGGTCTCCTGGCCATTTCAAGGCTCCTTTCATGTGGAGCCCTTTATGACCGTGTTATCCAGCGCCGCCAGTTCAATCTCCGGCAGACCGTTCGAGCCATACGCTCAAACTGACCACCCAAAACGGCCATGCTGACCACCGCATACGCTCAAACTTTCCAGCCTGCATCCGCTTGGTAAGTTTGGCCGTATTCACTGGTCAGTTTGCCCGTTTTCCCTGGTAAGTTATTCCGTATTCCTTGGTAACTTTCGCCCGAAATATGCACGAACTCCCCCAAGCCCCCGTGCAACACGGGGGATGTTAACGCGGCGGGCGGCCCCGGCAAGGCTGTTTCCCCCCTCAGTTTTCCCCCTTTGGAAACCCCCTTTCCAGCTCCCCCCTTTCAATAATGACCACGGCCAAAGGGGGAAAACCGCAGGGGACACCAGCCCGGCGGCTTTTTCCGGCGCGGCAACCGCGCCCCGCCGCCCTGTGGGTTGCCGGCTGCCACTCCGCCGCTTTGTCCCCCTTGCGCCGTCGGCCCCCTCTGGGCCGGGCGCGTTGGTCGGGTACGGCGCGCGGCTCCTGCTGTCGCCACTGCGCCGACCCTTCAAGGTTATCCAGTTTCACTTTTCGCATCGTTTCTGTGCCCCTGTGCCCAAGATATAAAGATCCAGAGATACATAATGCTTGCGAGCGCAGAACGGCGCTTCCCCTGTGGCGGTTCTCGCGCCTACTGTGCCGCTCGCTCTCTGAATCGCTCGCGTCACATCCGGCGCTCCACCCACCACAGCGCAAGCGCCTCATGCGGTAGCCGCCGGAAAGAGCGTGTGTGTCTCGGAGGAACCGAGCCCCACACCCTCTTTCTTGTCGGCGGCTGAAATACTGGCGCGGAGGTCGCAGCGACCTCCGCTTATCCACCCCTTGCGCCTCGCCCCTCAAGGGGCGGGCGCGCGTTGGTCGGTTCTGCTATTGTGGATACATCGCCCTTCAGGGTCAGAGTTTCGCTTGATCAATGCCGGCTCAACCAGGCGCGGACGCCGTCGGCGTTGGGATCGTTCGGCGCCAGCTCGATGAATTTGGTGTAGGCCTGCTTGGCCTGCTGCGTGGCCAGCGGATCGTCGGCCAGCACATAGCCGAGCACGTAGTAGGCCGCGGAGTTGTCGGCTTGCAGCCGGACGATCTCGCGTAACTGAGTCAGCGCCTCGTCGCGTTTGTGTGCGGCGAGTTGCAGGAGTGCGAGGTTGTAGCGCGCAGCGGTCATATCAGGCTGCGCTTTAATGGCGCGCTCATAGGCATCGCGTGTATGTAGAATATCCTTCTTCACGGCATAAACGAGGCCGAGATTGAACCAGGCGTCGGCCATGTTGGGGTTAATAAAGACGGCATGTTTGTAGTAACTGATCGCGTTCTCCCAGTCCTGCTGTTTTTGGTATTGTCGCCCGTGGTTGTAGGCTTGCGCTGCGGACTGCTGATTAGGCCAAAACAAGCTCGAAACGCTGTCGGTGGTCATAGGCTTATGCGCCGTCATGTACGGAGGGACAGCGGAAGATTGCACGCTGACAGGTTTATTGACCGGATTGGACCCATACTGGTTCGGACCGTTGTTAGTGACGGCAGGCGTATGCGTGACCTTGTGCGGAGGTCTATCAGATGATCGCGCGTTGAGATATTGACCAGCAAGAATGGGGTTCCCTTCGAGCGTTTCTTGGAAATCATTACCGGCATCACTAGAGTGTGGCCAGGAGGGCGGCGGCTGGTGTGCAAGCCAAAGTGCCAGCACTATAAAAAAGAACATGAAACTCGTACCCATTCCGAAGAAGACTAGGGTCTTGACCCAAGAAGGCTTTGGACGACGTTCTAGGGGCGGTGGCGAGGCAGTACCGGAAGGTTGCTCGCACAGATCGGGGGCTATGGTTTCCACCTCCGTCTTCAGCACGCTGGCCTGTGTGTAACGCCGCTCGGGTTCCTGTTCCAGCGCATGCAGGACAATTTCATCCAGCCGCACGTCAATCTGAACCTTACGGGATGGCGGTATCAGGTTCCGCCCAGGTAACTCACCGGTCAGCATCTGGTAAAAGACGACACCCAGCGAATAGATGTCCGCCCGATGATCCACGCTCTGTGGATGCGCGCGCTGCTCAGGTGCCATGTAGGGTAACGTGCCAAGTATCTGTCCCGCTTTCGTGGTCGAGGATTGCGCCGCGGTAGCGTCTGCGGTAACAGGCTCAGCCGCGCCCACCAGTTTGGCCAACCCGAAGTCGGCCACCTTCACGTTCCCATGCCGGTCGAGCAGGATGTTCTCCGGCTTGATGTCGCGATGGACGATGCCGTGGTCATGCGCGTATTGGAGCGCGTCACAAATCTGCGGCACAATAATTAGGGCTTCGCGCGCCGATACCCTGCCCGTGTGGAGCAGTTGTCGCAGATTCACCCCGTCTACGAATTCCATGAGAAAAAAGTATAACCCATCGTTCTGGCCGAACTCATACAATGTGACAATGTTTGGATGGTTGAGCTTGGCCAGAGCTTTGGCCTCGCGAGTAAAACGCTCAGCGAAGGCCGGGTCATACCCGATACTAGGCGGCAGAATCTTCAGAGCCACATCGCGGTCAAGCTGCTTCTGTCGCGCCCGATAGACCGCGCCCATACCACCTTGGCCCAACAGTGTGCTTATTTCGAGATTCGGAAAGTGCGGTGCCAATTCTGCCGCGTCAGGAGGCGGGACGGACGCCAAACCGCTGCTTTCCGAAACCAAACCTACGCGGAGCAGGCAGTCGGCGCAGAGTCCCATCAGTGCCCGCTCTTGCACCGGTCCGCCGCAGTTCGCACACGTGGCTATTGTTGTCATGCAGGTTGCCTCTACCATATTTAGAGACAGGGGGCGGCAAACGTTACAGATTATTTAGCCGGCCAGAATCCGGCGCAGGTAATGCAACTCCTCCTCCACGTCGGCCTCCGTGGCCACGGTATGGGCAATCTCCGCGCGCAACAGGTGCCGATAGCGTTGCCGTAAGCGGTGAGCTGCGACGCGCGCCGCTTCGGCGGTCATTCCCAAGGAGTCGCCAAGCTCTGCATAGGGCTTTTTGTTGCCATCGCCGGTGATGGTGAAGCGCAGGGTTTGAAACAGTTCCTGTTTTCCTGCCGCCGCGTATTCCCGGCACAGAAGCTGGAGCACGGTTTCCAGCAGGGTTAAGGCCCACTGACGCTCGAACAGCCTGTCAGGGCTGGTCTGATCCAGGGGCTCGTCTGCATAGCGGGTCTCAGCCCTGTGCATATCGAGTGGGATCGTCTTGCGAACATCGCGTTTTTGGGCGGAGGCGCGGCCCCACTCGTCGGCCAGATAGTGGTTCATTGCCGCCAACAGAAATGCGCGGAACTTGCCGCGCTCCCTGTGCACGGTGGAGAGTGAGTCCAGTTGCAACAGGCGCTCAAAGAACCCTTGCGTAAAATCTTCGGCATCTTGGGGAGAATAACCTCTGCGCCGGACGTACGCATAGAGTGGAAACCAATAGGCCTGGCAGAGACTGGCCAAAGCGATCTGGGCGCGCGATGTGTCATGCCGGCCAGCCGTCAGAACCACCGTCCAGCGTGTAGTGACAAAAGTCATCTTACTGGCTTTCCATCAGCCAAAGGAATCCGCGCCGCGATTACCAAATATCGACGGCAGATGCACTCTGGAGATTTTTCCGTCACGAAATTCTATTGGGAGATAGGGTTGCGCATTCTTCAGACTGTCCCGCATTTCTTCAACGACGGGGGCGTAATAGGCTTCTCTAATGTTCTGCCAGTCCTCCTGAGAGCAAGCCAGGTCTTCTGCCTTATGGATCAATGCGTCAGCAATTGACGGATGCGCAAAGAGGTATATGCAATCAAAAGCAATTCGGGAAAATTCCATGGATTTATGCGCCTTTTCGACGGCCAGCTTAAAACAGCGGATCGTCTCCTCTGAGCAATCCATGGCCCAGATGCAAAACCAGCTACAGGCACACTCCTCCCAATCACCAGAGGTTTCTGATTGGGCTTCCGCTCTGCGCATACAAAAGCGGATCTTTTCATCAACGTGCCGATTAAAATGAAGCTGAAAATCTGAATAGGTTACCGCGATCATAGCCCAGTCGAGAGCGCTACGGGCGAGAGATTCAGCCGTTCGCAAGCAGTCGACAGTGTTTGCGGAGGATTCGGCTTGGGCCGCATACCTCCATAACCTCACCAGTCGGAGCATCCGTTTCGTTGTGCGGATTTTCCCGAAGGCTGCTGCCATCAGCTGCATGCGCCAGCGCGTTAACCGCAAGGGTGAATAGTGATTCGAATTCACTTCTATTGTAGATTAATCAACAAAAACCGATCGTTATTCAACAGAGATACCCAGAGTCCGCATAGCGTTTTCAAAGTCTTCCGGTGACTGGAATGGACCAACCAACTGGGTGCTTCTTTCATATACGAAACATTCTTTCGTGCCATCCTTGAGCAGGATGTCATATATCCTGATTTCAGACCACTTCGATTCTTGTGTGGTTTTATCTTTTATTATCTTTAGTATATCTTGCAGGAGAATCGCTTGCTTTACTTTTCTGGGGTTAATGTGCTCAAGGATTCCATTAGCTAGCGCTCCCCCAATAAAGAGGGTTCCGACCATCGTCATACCCATACCAAACGATGACATGATTAGTCTTTTATTCGTAACGACTAACTGAGTGTTTGTTCTCCCCGCTGACAATAATATCTTGAACGATGATTCCTTATACATTACTTTTGCCCGTCCAATGACTGCTTCACCATGTAATGGATCCATAATTATCTTCCTTTCTTTGGCTTGCTGTCCCTATCGTATATCAGTGATATGCAGATCATTATAAATGCTTGATAACGCCTGAATCTCTTTTTTCATTGACCATACCACATCACCGCATGAGACAAAGAACAGCGCTAATCGGGAGCAAGACGAACAAGAGTAGTGCTAGGCAACCGCGCTTCCCCCCAGTGTTGCCGAGTGGATGGCCCAACCCACTTAAGTATGCCATTATTTCCGGTTCGCTTGATGCATACCTACTGGCAAATAAATCAAGACACTCATTGATATCATTTAGGCTTGGCTCGTCATACTCCCGAGTTTGAACAGCAGCCAGGGCGTCTGGATCGTGAGCCAACACGATACTAAATAATTCCATTTGAGTGGTGAACCTGGGGTCCGGGTTGAGCACAAACCGCTTCGCTTCCGTTAGGCTTAACTTGTGCCCTTGTCGAACATAATCCATTGAATAGAGAACCAGTTCATCGGACGGAGACATGAGCCCTCCTTGTCGGATTATTTTTCACATCAGTGGATTCTTGCAATTACATTAATAATATAGGCCCGCAGGACATCTCCGGCTTCGTTTAGCGTCCCCCTCGGTGAACCATCAAACCCCCGCGCCTGCCTATATTCACGAATCTCACGCATCTCTTCAGGATTATTACGCTTTAGCCCTCCCGTCATATAAGGGTGTCTGCTCTCGCAATATTCGATCACTTTTTCAGCGATACACACTTGGTCACTGGTAGCATTCGCGCCCTCATTCCAACCACATGGAAGTCCCAGTTCCTCAATAATTGATTGTGATACTGATTCTGGATAGTCCTCATGATCGTAGTCGGTATATCTCCCCTGAAGCAAAGTTATATGCTTTTGAATAACTGTAGCAACATTATGCGATCCAAACAAACGCGAGAATATAGTCATTTGTTGTTCCTCATTTGTATTTCTTAGACTAAGCGGCGTGCGACCTCCAAATCAATCCGCTTCTTTTCTCGATAGAGCTTCTCTAGCTCCCTGTCACAAAGACTGCTCATAACGCCGCCTCGATGACTCAACCGCGCTCGTCCTTGTATCATCCCTTCAACTTTCTGCTGCATCGCCAGCAGAGTTTCATTACTCAGATTTTCCATCTTGGTCAAACTCATGCAGAATGTCGCTAGGCTCATAACTCATTTTCTCCCGCTGCTGTCCAAAACCTCGGCATCGGCCATTGACGTGATATTTTCATTATGAAGGTTTCATGAATAAAAAAGGGCGCAACCTCCCACCCATGTCTGAATCGAGGGACAGCCAAGCCCCATCACACAAACACAAGACTGGAAGGGTGCGCCCAGTGGGCGCGCCCCTCGCAGTGCGCTTGCGTGATTGAAAATTGGCTGTTTTCGATTCAAGCGCGTCTGCTAAGACGCAAAATAAGTTTTAGTAATCAGTGTTTAGTCAGCGACAATATTTACCTCTGTTTTTTTGATGCGCGCTCACGATAACCGCAGGCGCGAGGACCAAAAGCAAAACACACTTCCGCAGCGCATCCTTGACAGGTGCGCCGTTTTTCTCAGATTGACGACCCCGAAAAATCATTCGTGCATTTTCACGGAGCGCCCGACAAAGTCAAGCCGTGTTTCGATTAAACTTCGGTCAGGTCAGGACGCGTGTGCAGTTGTGGACTGCCGATGTAGCCGGAAGCGAGGGATGGTGAAGCTTCAGCGGATGCTCCAACCTTTCACGACTCCGCGTTGATCCTCTCCTGCGGTCGGAAAATATTTTGGGATCCAGCGGCCATTCAAGAGTTGACACCCAAAAAACGTCTGCCAACAATCTGCCGTGTTGGGGCTGAAAATGGAAGATAAACGGCATATCGCGCGGCCAAGGTTTCAAGGGCGAAAAAGCACGAAAACCCTTGATTCCATTGCTTCAAAGATGGTGGCGGGAGAGGGAATTGAACCCCCGACCCAGGGCTTATGAGTCCCTTGCTCTGCCAACTGAGCTATCCCGCCAAGGGCGGCGGAGATGCTACGGAAAAAAACCGCGGCGTCAACACCGCATTCAGTCCGCCGTGCATTTCCTTTCGCGGCCGAAAAGCCGCGCGGCGGCCCGCTCCGCGACATTCGGCGTGACTTTTGGGGCCGAATCCGCAGAATGGCCCGCCGTTTGAGGTATGCCGATGGAAACTTTGCCGCTAAGCTGGGTCGCGTTGGGATTGGGCGCAATCTTTGTGCTCGTCAACCTGCCTGCCCTTCTCGCACCTGACCTGTTCCGACGGGCGCTGCTGGCCTTCCCGCGCAGCCGGATCCCCGGCTATCTGCTGGCCGCGCTCGACCTCGCGTGGTTCGGCTGGCTGCTCTACCACGAGCCGCTCTGGCAGTTCTTCGACTACGTCCGCCCGTGGCTCTGGCTGCTCATCCCGGTGATCGTCATCCTCGTCTGCATCTTCATGGACGAGCTGCTCGCCCCGCGTGCGCTCGGAGGCCTGCTGCTGCTCGTCGCCGGCCCGATCCTCGACGCCGCCCGGTTCCATCCCTCGCCCTGGCACTATCTGCTGGTCGTGCTGGCCTATGTCTGGATCGCCGCCGGCATCGTCTTCGTGCTCACGCCCTACCGCGCGCGGCGTTTCTTCGAGTTCATCACGCGCACGCCGCTGCGCTGCCGCGCCGGCGGCGGGGCGCGCCTCGCGCTCGGCCTGCTGCTGCTCTGGCTCGGTTGGCAGATTTTCTGAAGAGAAGATCCACCGATTTCACAGATTACACCGATGAACGGGGCGCTGATGACAGAGTTTTCCATCTGTGAAATCCGTGTAATCTGTGGATAAGAAAATGGCTGCGTCTCCTCCCATCCGCATCCTCGTCCTGCGCGGCGGCGCCATCGGCGACTTCATCGTCACGCTGCCCGCGCTCCGAAAGTTGCGCGAGCGCTGGCCGCAGGCGCACATCGAACTCGTCGGCTACCCGCACGTCGCAACGCTGGCGCACGCCGCCGGGCTCGTGGACCGCGTCGAGTCGCTCGACAAGGCGGGCATCGCGCGTTTCTTCGCCGCGCGCCCGCTCTTCACGGAGGCGCAGCGCGACTACATCCGCTCCTTCCACTTCGTGCTCACCTATCTGCACGACCTCGATGGTATCGTCCGCGAAAATCTGGTCGCCGCAGGCGCGCAGCAGGTGCTCTACGGCTCGCCGCTGATCACCGCCGGCCATGCCGTCGACGCCCTGCTCAAGCCGCTGGAGACGCTCGCGCTCTACCCCGAGGGAACCGAGGCGCCGCGCCTGATGCTCTCTCCGGAGCGGCTCGCGTGGGGCCGCGAGTGGCTGGCCGCGCACGGATTTGGCGCCGCAAGAGCCATGGCCGTCCACCCCGGCAGCGGCAGCCCGCGCAAGAACTGGCCGGTGGAAAATTTCATCGGGCTGGTGCGCCAACTGCCCCGCGACGTCACGCCGCTGTTGGTGCTGGGCGAGGCCGATGACGAACTCGCCGCGCCGCTGGCGCGCGAGCTGCCGGACGTGCCGCGCCTTGCCGGCTGTACCCTCCCCGAGGTCGCTGCCATCCTGGCAAACTGCGCCGCCTACCTGGGAAACGATTCCGGCATCACGCACCTGGCCGCCGCGCTCGGCCTGCCGGTCGTCGCGCTATTCGGACCGAGCAATCCCGAACACTGGGCGCCGCGCGGCCCGCGCGTTCATATTCTCCAGGCGCCCGACGGCAAGACCGCAGAGATCACCATCGCTGAAGTCGCCGCCGCGGTTGGCCAGACCTTGATGCTGCACCAAGAATACGGGACGGCGTGACGCCGCATGGAGTGGGTGCCAGCCTGTACCCACCATAGGCTCATCGTCCAACGAGGAGGTTGTCCGCGAGTTTGTCTGACTAGCTGGGAGGGGCGGTGTCCTCACCGCCCCGCAGAGTGTAACCGCCGTGCCGTGGCCGCAGACCCATGTGCAGTGCCCACGCCCGGCGGCTCATCTGCAGCGGCAGGAATGCCGCCGCTCCCAGCTAGTGTCTACGCGGAGTACCTCGTTCTTTTCGCTGAACAATCGTGGCGCGTGCGCACAGCTTCTCGTCAGGCAACCCCTCATTACTGAACTTGGCGCTTGACGCCTCCTGCTGATCGCGTGAAAATCAATATAGAGAGATAGGTCAACCCATGGACGGGAAAGCGGCGCTCCCTTCGCAGGGACGCCCAGACACTTTCTGAGTGGAGTTATGGAGGTGTTCACATGCGTACGTTCTATCATCAGGCCGTCGTGACCACCGGCATCTGCGCCCTCTCCTTGGCCGCAGTTGCCGCCCAGGCCACAGAAAACGTCGCCGGCGCACTGTTGGCCGATCCAAGCAGCATGTATGCAAAGATCGGCCTGGGAGCGGCGGCCGCCTTCGCCATCGGGCTGAGCGTCTGCGGCGCAGCCTATGCCGTGGGGCGGATCGGGTCGGCGGCGCTCGGGGCCGCAGCGGAGAAGCCCGAACTGCTGACCCGGAGCCTGCTGTTCGTGGCACTGGCCGAAGGCTTGGCCGTGCTGGGTTTCGTCATCGCCATCATGCTCGTCCAGAAAATGTGACGAGGAAAGGCTGCAGTGAAGTTCTACTGCATCGCCGATGAGGATACGGTGCGCGGGATGCGCCTGGCCGGCGTCGAGGGCCGGACGGCAGCCTCGGCGCGGGAGGCCGGCGTCGCACTCGCGGCCGCCGTGTCGGAGCCGGACAACGGCATCGTCATCCTCACCCAGGATGTGGCGTCCGGTATCCGCGCCCAAATCGACGCCCACCGGCTCGCGCACGAGCAGCCGCTCATCGTCGAAATACCGGGGCCGGCCGGCCCGCTGGCGGGCCACCTGAGCCTGCACCAGATCGTGCAGGCGGCCGCAGGCGTCAACGTGGGAGGGAACGATGCCGAACCCTGAGGCCAAGGCCCCGACCGTCCTGACCGAGGCGGTACTCGCGGATGCGCGCGCGGAAGCCGACGCGATCCTCGCCCAGGCCCGGCAGCAGGGCGCCGCCCTGCTCGCCAAGGCGACGGCCAAAGACGAGCAAGCCCGTCAAGAACGGCTCAAGCTGGCGCGCGCCGAAGCCACGCGGAGGACGGAAGCGATCCGGGCGGCACTGGCGGTCGAAACCGGGCGCCTGCGCACGACGCAGCTGGAGACGCTCCTGCAAGCCCTTCACGACGAGGCGAGGCGCCGGCTCGTGGCCCGGCAGGGCTATGATTACAAGCAAGCGCTCATCGCCTTGGTGACGGATGCCGCCCGGCAGATGGCCGGTGCCATGTTGGTCGTAAAGCTTTCGCCGGCCGACCGCCCTTTGGTCGCAGCCCAGCTCGGACAGTTCACCCTGGTCGAAGACGCAACCATCACCGAGGGTGGCGCGGTGGTGCTCGATGCCGATGGCCGACGGGTATGGGACAACCAGCTGCCGGCACGGCTGGAGCGGCTCTGGCCGGAATTACGACGGCAGATTGTCGCGCAAGGATCGCTGGCATGAAGACCCCCACCCCCATCGTCACCCGAATCAACGGCCCGATCGTGACAGCGGACGGCATGGGCGGGGCGCAGATGTACGAGGTCGTGCAGGTCGGCGAGCTCGGCCTGGTGGGCGAAGTGATCCGACTGGTCGGCGAACGGGCCACAATCCAGGTCTACGAGGACACGACCATGCTCAAGCCGGGCGCGGCGGTGCGCGGGACGGGCGCACCGCTCTCGGTCTGGCTCGGGCCGGGCCTGGTGGGCAACATTTACGACGGCATCCAGCGCCCGTTGCCGGTCATCCAGGCGCGCAGCGGCGCGTGGATCCGGCGGGGCGAGAAGGTCGACCCGCTCGACACCACGAAGCGCTGGGCGTTTGAACCGCTGCTGGCCACCGGCGCTGCGGTCCAGCCCGGGCAAGCCCTCGGCCAGGTGCAGGAGACGCCGCTGGTCCGGCACAAGATCATGCTTCCGCCCGATGTGGCCGGCACGCTCCACTCCATCGTCGCGCCCGGCGAGTATACGTTGCTGGACGTGCTGGCTGTGGTGGAAACCGCGGCCGGGCCGCGCGAAGTGACCATGCTGCAGCGGTGGCCGGTGCGGCAGCCGCGGCCGATCCGCGAACGGTTGCGCATCGCGGGACCGCTGATCACCGGACAGCGCATCATCGACACGCTGTTCCCGCTGGGCAAAGGCGGGGCGGCGGCCATCGCGGGCGGGTTCGGCACCGGCAAAACGATCACGCAGCACCAGCTCGCCAAGTGGTCCGATGCAGAGATCATCCTGTTCATCGGCTGCGGCGAGCGCGGCAACGAGATGACCGAGGTGCTGCGCGAGTTCCCGGAACTCAAGGACCCGCATAGCGGCCGCCCGTTGATGGAGCGGACGATCCTCATCGCCAACACCTCCAACATGCCGGTCGCGGCGCGCGAGGTGTCGATCTACACCGGCATCACGCTCGCGGAGTATTACCGCGACCAGGGCTTCCACGTGGCCGTCTTCGCCGACTCGACCAGCCGCTGGGCCGAAACCCTGCGCGAACTGGCCGCGCGGCTCGAGGAGATGCCGGCGGAGGAGGGTTTCCCGGCCACGCTGCCGACGCGGCTGGCGCAGTTCTACGAGCGCGGCGGCGCGGTCACGACCCTGGCGGGCGAGCGCGCCTCGGTGAGCATCGTCGGCGCGGTCAGCCCGCCGGGCGGCGATTTCTCCGAGCCGGTGACGCAGCACACGCGGCGGTTCATCCGCTGTTTCTGGGCGCTGGACACCGAGCTGGCCAACGCGCGGCACTACCCGTCGATCCACTGGCTGCACTCCTACTCCGAGTACACCGAGGATGTCGGCGCGTGGTGGGCGCAACAGGCGCCGGACTGGAGCGGGCTGCGCACCGAGGTCATCACCCTGCTGCAGCGCGAGGACCGGCTCCAGCAGATCGTCCGGCTCGTCGGCCCGGACGTGCTGCCGGAGGCGCAGCGGCTGATCCTGTTCGTGGCCGAGATCGTGAAGGACGGCTTCCTCGCCCAGAGCGCCTTCGACGAGAAGGACGCGTACTGCGCGCCGGCGCGGCAGGTGGCGTTGCTGCGGATGATCCTGATGCTGTACCGCAGGGGCCGGGACCTGATCGAGGCGGGCGTGCCGCTGGCGCGGATACGCGCGCTGGCGTGCGTGCCGCACCTCCTGCGCGCCAAGGCCGCGTTCGGGAACGATGAGCTGGCCGGGCTGGCGGAACTGGAAGGGCGGCTGCAGGCGGAACTCGCCGCGCTCGCCCAGGAGGCGCCCCCGCCATGAACTTCCAAGTCGAGGACCGCGGCCTGCAGTACACCGGCGCGGCGCGCATCGAGGGCTCGCTGGTCTTCGTCGAGCGGGTCCGGGACGTCGGCTACGACGAACTGGTCGAGATCTGCGACCCCGCCGGCCACCGGCGGCTCGGGCGCGTGCTCGACATCTCCGACATGCACGCCGTCGTGCAGGTGCTCGAAGGCACGACCGGCCTCGCGAGCGGGACCCTCCGCGCGCGGTTCCTCGGCGAGAGCTTCCGCTTGCCGGTTTCGCGGGACATGCTCGGGCGCGTGTTCGACGGGCTGGGTCGCCCCCTGGACGGCGGGCCGCCGCCGCTGTCCGGCGACCGGCGCGACGTAAACGGCCTGCCGATCAACCCGGTGGCGCGCCGGTATCCCCGCGAGTTCATCCAGACCGGGCTGTCGGCCATCGACGGCATGAACGCCCTCGTGCGCGGCCAGAAACTGCCGATCTTCTCCGGCAACGGCCTGCCGCACGACCGCGTCTCCGCGCAGATCGTCCGCCAGGCGCGGCTGCTGGAGGAGCAGGTCGAGTTCTCGATGGTCTTCGCCGGCCTGGGCGTGAAGCACGACGTGGCCCAGTACTTCATCCGCAACTTCGAGGACTCCGGCGCGCGCGCCCGCGTCGCGCTGTTCCTCTCGCTGGCCGACGCGCCGAGCGTCGAGCGGCTGCTGACGCCGCGCGTCGCGCTGACCGTGGCCGAGCACCTCGCGTTCGACTGCGGCCAGCACGTGCTCGTGCTGATCACCGACATGACGAACTACTGCGAGAGCCTCCGCGAGGTCGGCACGGCGCGCGGCGAGATCCCCGGCCGCAAAGGGTATCCCGGCTACCTGTACTCCGACCTCGCCAGCCTCTACGAGCGCGCCGGGCGCATCGAAGGCTCGCCCGGTTCGATCACGCAGGTGGCGATCCTGACCATGCCGTCCGACGACATCAGCCACCCCGTGCCCGACCTGACCGGTTACATCACCGAGGGCCAGATCGTGCTCGACCGCGACCTCTTCCAGCGCGGCGTGTACCCGCCGATCGCCGGCCTGCCGAGCCTGTCGCGGCTGATGAAGGACGGCGTCGGCCCGGGCTACACGCGCGACGATCATGCGCCGCTCGCCAGCCAGCTGTTCGCCTGCTACGCCTACGTCAAGCGGGTGCGGGCGCTGGCGGTCGTCATCGGCGAGGAAGAACTGAGCGCCCTCGACAAGCTCTATCTGAAGTTCGGCGAGGCGTTCGAGCAGCGCTTCCTGAACCAGGGCGAGTACGAAAACCGGCCGGTGGCGACCACGCTCGATCTCGGCTGGGATGCGCTCGCGCTTCTCCCGCGCGACGAGCTCCACCGCGTCAGCGCGGCGCTCCTGGCCCAACACTACCGGCAAGCCCATGGCTAAACTCAACATCTCGCCGACGAAGTCCAGCCTGCTGATGCTGCGCCGGCAGCTGGCGTTTGCCGAGGAGGGCTACGACCTGCTCGAGCAGAAACGCCAGCTTCTCGTCTTCGAGCTGATGAGCCGCCTCAAGCGCGCCCGCGAGGCCGAGCGCCACACCGGCGCGGCCCTTCGCGCCGCGTACGCCGCCCTGCAGGAGGCGACGCTCGACAACGGGTCGGCGGCGCTCGAGCGCGCGGCGGGCGACGTGCAGTTGCAGCCCCGGGTGGAGCTGATCCCCCAGCACCTGATGGGTCTGCGGTTGCCGCGCGTGACGGTGCAGAACACACCGGTCAGCGCCCAGTTCGGCCTGGCCGCCACCTCGGCCAACGCCGACACCGCCATGCTGCGGTTCGTCGCCCTGCTGCCAGTGCTGGCGGAACTGGCCGAGCTGCAAAACGCCGTCCTGCGGCTGGCGCGCGAGCTTCAGAAGACCCAGCGCCGCTGCAACTCGCTGTCGAAGATTTTCATCCCGACCCACCGGGAAACGATCGCGTACATCACCGCGACGCTGGAAGAGCGCGAGCGCGAAGCGTTCATCATCTTCAAGCTGGTCCGCGACCGGCTGGCACAGGGCGAGGCACAGCCATGCACGAGGTGATCCAACAACTGGTCGCCGTGGAGGCCGAGGCGCAGCGGATCGTGCAGGCCGCCCGCGCCGAGGCCGACCGGATCCGCGCCGAGGCGCAGCGCCAGGCGCAGGAGCTGGCTGCACGCGGACGGGAAGCCACCCGCGCGGCGGCCGAACAGCTCGTCGCCACGGCGATCGCGGAAGCCGAGCGCGACAAGCAAGCCCGCCTCGCGCAGGCCGGACGGGAGATCGGGGAGCAGGTGCGCCTCGATGACCCAACCCGAGAGCAGGTCATCGCGGCCATGGTGCGGTGCGTGTCATGCGCGACTTGACGCTAACGAACCTGGATTATCTGACCGCCCGGCTGCACGGCCGCCGCAGCCGCATGGCGGAAGCCAGCCGGCTCGACACCCTGTGCCGATTGCGTACGGTTCCGGACCTCCTGCGCCAGATCGCGCCGGACAGCAAGCCTCAGTCGGTGGCGGATTTCCAACGCCGGCTGGCAGAGGCGTTGACCCGTGAAGTCGCCGAGTTCCTCCCTCTGCTGGACAAGCCCGGGGCGCGCTTGGTCGCTTGGATGCTGTTGCGTCTGCAGCTGAAAGTGCCGGCGGCGCCGGTGTCGTGGGCAGCGTTCGCCGCGAGCCTGCCCGCCGGACCGCTTCGCAAATCCGTGCAGGAGGCGCGCGGGCATCCCGCCCGGCCCTTCTTCATGGAAGCTGCATTGGACCACGCCTATTATCGGGAACTGTTGCTGCGCATGGAGGCGTTACGGGAAGAGGAGCGGATGGTGGTCGAACCACTGGTGCGCTTCGAGGCTGCGAGCTTTCAACACCAATTGCTGGCGCGCGGCCAGCTCAACTACGGCTTGACGCCGGACAACCTGGCGCAGTTTGAACTCGGCGGTGTGTCCCACGCGAACGAGTTGCCGGCGACAGCGGTGACCCGGGACCGGCTCTACCGCCTGGCGAACCGGGCGATGCGGTGCAGCCCGAGCGGGCTGGGCACGGTCGTTGGCTACGTGGCGTTGCGGCGCGTCGAGCTGGCCAACCTGACCACGCTTTCCGAAGGCCTCCGGCTGGGCTTGTCCGGCGAAAGCATCCGGGCACGCATGACACCGCGGAGCGTGACCCATGTTTAACCCTTTGCCCATGCGGCGCTTGCAGGCGGTCGTCCTGGCGCGGGACGAACGGGAGGTGCTCCGCAGTCTGGGCGCTTTGGGCGTGCTCCACCTGACCCGCTCCGCTGCCGGGGCGGCCCTTGCGGAACCGGCCGACCACCGGGAAGCGCTCGCACGTTGCGACCGCCTCCTGGCGCGCATCCACGAACTGGCCATGGCACCCGCAGCCGGACCGTCCGCGACACTGACGCCCGACGAAGCCGAGGAGCAGGTCCACCACTGGGAGACACGCGTGACCGACTTGCGGCAACGCCGGCAGGCCGCCATACAGCGGCGCGATACGGCGGCGGCGCTCGACGAACGGATGGCGCCGTACCAGGAACTGGAACTTCCGCTGGATCAGGTGGGTGCGCTGGAGTTCCTCCATTTCGTCACCGGCAGCCTCCCTGTTGGAAAGCTGGAGGCGCTGCTGGCGGCGGTCGGCGACAACGTGGCGCTGCTCCCATTGCCGGTGCGGAACGACCGGCAACCGTTGGTTGCTTTGACCCCGCGCGCAGGCCGTCCGGCGCTCGAGACGGCGCTGCGGCTGGCGGGTTTTCGAGCGGAACAACTGTCGGTGCCGGCGGCGGGTGGACTGGAGCAGGCGCGCGCGGACGTGGCGCAGGTGGAGGCCGACTGGGCGACGTTGTGCGCGGAAGCCGCGCCGGCGCTGGCGGCGGCGGAACAGGCGGTGCGCAGGGAGCGCTCGCTGCTGGAGGCGGAGCAGCAGTTTCTGCGGACGGCGGCGGCCGTGCTGCTCACGGGCTGGGTGCCGGAGACGGAGAGCGCCGCGGTGGAAAGCCTGGTGCGTGAAAAAACCGGCGGCCGGTGCGCGATCGCATGGCGCGCGGCGGAGGCGCTGCCGGAAGAACAGGTGCCGGTGTTGTTGCGTCCGCCGCGTTTGCTGCAGCCCTTTGCGCTGCTCGTGGAAGCTTTCGGCCTGCCGCAGTACCGGGAGGTCGAACCGACGGTGTTCATGGCGCTCAGCTACTTGCTGATGTTCGGCATGATGTTCGGCGACGTGGGGCACGGCGCGGTGCTGGCGTTGGCCGGCTGGCTCGTGTGGCGGACCGGCCGGCGCGCGGGCCTGCTGCTGGTGTTTGCCGGGCTGGCCAGCTGCGGCTTCGGCGTGCTGTATGGCAGCTACTTCGGCCTCACGGCCTTGAAGCGCTATGCGCTCTGGCACGACCCGCTGGAAGGCGATCCGCTCGACTTGATGCTGCTGGCGGTCGGTTTCGGCGCGGTGCTGATCAGCCTGGGACAAATCCTGAACATCGTGAACCGTTTCCGGCGGGGCGACATCGTCAGCGGCCTGCTCGACAAATGCGGCGTGCTGGGCGTGGTGTTCTACTGGGGCACGCTGGCGCTGGTGACAAAGTACGCGGCCTTCGCAGCCCACGGCCTCGTAAAGTGGGCGCTCGTCCTGTTCATCGCGGTGCCCGTGGCGGGCTGGATCCTCAAGGGGCCGCTGGCCTACCGGCTGCGCCGTCGTGCGGGGCAGCCGCCGGAGGCCGGCGGCCTCGGCGGCGCCCTCGCGGAATCGGCCGTCGGCGCCTTCGAAGCCCTCTTCCTGTACCTCGCCAATACCATCAGCTTCGTGCGTCTGGCGGGCTTCGCGATGAGCCACGCCGCCCTGCTGCTGGCGGCGTTCCTGCTGGCGGCGGAACTGCAGCAGGCGGGCGGCAGCGGGACGTTCTGGGGCGTGCTCGTGATCGTGGCCGGCAACGTGGTGGCCATCGTACTGGAAGGCCTGGTGGCGGCGGTGCAGGCCTTGCGGCTGGAGTACTACGAATTCTTCGGAAAGTTTTTCTCCGGCGACGGCCTGGCGTTCCGGCCGTTCCGCATGGATGGCGCGCCGGACGTCAGTCCATCTGCTCGGCACGATAGGCTTCCAAGCCCCAGTTCTCGATGAACTCGCGCGCTCTGTCGCTCATGAACTGCACCCCGCCGAACGCGGCCGCGAGCTGCACCACCAAGGCGCCATCCTGCGCCAGCGCCAGCGCCAGTTCCGCCTTCTTCTGGCTGGTGCCGACCCCGAAGACGCCGAGCGGCGTGCTGATGATCCTCGGCGCGTAACCGTGGTTCCGGCGAAACGCCTCGATGTTGGCGCGGTCCGGCTCGCCGATGAACGGATAGCTGTTGGCGTAGAAAATATGATCCGGCGAGAGCGGGCCGGGCGCCACGGCAAACCTTCCCGAGTACGCGATCCCTGCCGCGTGGCTGCACAGCGCATCGCGCAACTGCGCCTGCACATTCTCCACCATGATCGGCAGCGCCGGCGCGGCCACCGGAAGCACGGGGGGGAGACCGGCGAGGGCATACCGGTTGCGCAGGGCCAGCATCACGCGGCGATAGATCGCGCGGATGCCGTCGGCGGTGTCGGCGGTGACGAGCATGCCGTGGTTTTCCAGCAGCAAGAGCGACGGCGGCTGGCCGTGTTGGCCGGCATAGGCGAGCAGGCGGCGCCGTACGTCCATGCACAGGGCGTAGCCGGGATCGACGTAAGGAATCCAGAGCGCGTCCGGAAACAGCTCCGCGCACGCCTGCGCGCCGAGCCGGGAACAGGTCAGGCCATTGACCAGGGCGGGATGAACGCGGACCACAAACGTGCCGTGGAGCACCTGGTGCAGGGGCGCCTCGACCGAGGGCCGCGCGGTCACGCCCGGCTTGAGCGCCATGGTCATCACGTTCCGGATCTGCGCCTCGCCCTCGAGGGCACGGGGCGGTTCGGCCAGCGTGAAGAGCCTGCCCAGCGCAGCCCGGTCCATCGCCAGAAAAGACCCCGGTTGCAGGCTGGCGAGCGTCAGGCCGGACGGCTTGACCCACAACGTGTCCTCTGTCTTGCACGAGGCGTTGCCGCCGCCGCCCTTGACGTAGTCGGGCGTGCCAAATTCATGGGAGAGCTCCGTGAGGGTGCGTAACAGTTCGCTTTTATTCATATCGACCTCGCAAGGTAAGCGACCCTTTCTAGCACGGAGGCCACCATTTTCCAAGCCTTGGATAACCCCCATCGTAATGGGTCAGTTACAGGGAGTGCTGTTGTAGGGGCTTCGCTTGCGAAACCCGCCTGCGGTGAGCGTGCCTGCATCGAGCCCGTCGAGATGTCGAATCCGTGGGCGTCGGCCAGCGATGCCCCTACGTAACTGACCCATTACCCCCCACCCTTGCTTTCCAAGGCTTGGAAGAAGCAGAGCCCCAAGTTCCTTGCATAAAAAAAGCGTCGCATCGCACACTTGCACAAGTGTGCGATCTGGAGGGAAGCGCGGCGTTTCAGCTTGCCGCGGCGCGGCGCTGGTACCAGGGCTTGGTCTCATTGCAGACTTTGCAGACGGAGAGCATCACCGGCACCTCCACCAGCACGCCGACGACGGTCGCCAGGGCCGCGGGCGAGTCCGCGCCGAAGAGCGTGATGGCCACCGCGACGGCCAGCTCGAAGAAGTTGCTCGCCCCGATCAGCGCGCCGGGCGCGGCCACATTGTGCTCGACGCGCAGCTTGCGCATGAGCAGGTAGGTGAGGCCGGAGTTGAAGTAGACCTGGATGACGATCGGCACGGCGATCAGCAGCACGGCCAGCCAGCGGCTGGTCAGGTTCTGGGCCTGGAAGGCGAAGATCAGGACGAGCGTCAACAGCAATGCGCCGATCATCACGGGGTGGAACTTCGGCAGAAACTGCTGCTCAAACCAGTCCTTGCCGTGCGCTTTGAGGAGCAGGGTGCGCGTCAGCCAGCCGGCCGTCAGCGGGATGACGATGAAGACGACGACCGAGGTGATCAGCACCTTGGGCGGCACGATGACGTTGGCGACGCCGCACAGGAACATCACCACCGGCGCAAAGGCGACGAGCATGATCAGGTCGTTCACCGCGACCTGGACCAGGGTATAGACCGGATCGCCATCGGTCAGGTAGCTCCACACGAAGACCATCGCGGTGCAGGGCGCGGCGGCGAGGATGATGAGGCCGGCGGTGTAACCCTTGGCGGTCTCCGCATCGATCCAGGGTGCGAAGACGTGTTGCATGAAAACCCACGCGAGCAGCGCCATGCCGAACGGCTTGACCAACCAGTTGATGAACAACGTGACCATCAGCCCCTTGGGTTTGCGCGCGATGCCGCCGATGGCGCCGAAGTCCACCTTGAGCATCATCGGGTAGATCATCAGCCAGAGCAGCACGCCGATGGGGATGTTGACCTGCGAGCCATGCCCGAACTCCAATTTACTCAGGGCCGCCGTCGCGCCCGGGAACAGCTTGCCCAGCGCCACGCCGGCGACCATGCAGAGGAAGACCCAGAGGGTCAGGTAGCGCTCGAAAAACGCGAGCCGCTTGGGGGCCGCGGCCGCAGTGGTGTCGCTCATTTTTTCTCCAGTGATGCGGGCAGGGTCTCGACGAAGGCGCGGATTTCGTCGCGGACGCGGCGGTAGTGCGCGAGCGCCTCTTCCTCGGTCTGGGCCGACTTGGCCAGTTGTGGCGGATCGTCGAAACCGACATGGACGATCCTGGCTTTGCCGGGAAAGAGCGGGCAGTGCTCGTTGGCGTGACCGCAGACCGTGACGACGTAGTCGAAGTGAATCGGCCCCAGCTCCGCGACGGTCTTGGAGGTGTGCCCGCTGATGTCCACGCCGGCCTCGGCCATGACCCGGACCGCGCGCGGGTTCAGACCGTGCTTTTCGATGCCAGCGGAGAAGATTTCAAGTGCGTCGCTTTTCAGCGCGCGCGCCCAGCCTTCGGCCATCTGGCTGCGGCAGGAATTGCCGGTGCAGAGGAACAACACTTTCGCTTTCATTTTCTTCTCCGGTTCTAGTGCCAGTGCCTTCGCGTCCGACGGAGGTCTGGTCAGTTGGCGCAAACCTTCAACGCCCGTTGGTTCGTGGATCAGCCAAGGCACGACCGCAAAGTGGTTGGCCAACTGCCGGGCCTCTTCGATAAACCGCCGCTCATTGTCCTGACGGGTTCGTAGCAGAGCATGCCGAAGTTCAAGCGGCGTTAGACTTTGGTTGATAATCCATGCGTACGGCTTGATGCCGGCGCGTTGTAAATCCGCCTGCAATTGCGCGGCTTCGTGCACCGGCGTCGCCTCGGGCAAGGTCACGATGAGCACCTTGCTGAACTCCGGATCGCGCAGCCGCGGCAGGAGTTGCCGGACCGCCTCGGGCAGGTCGCTCTGCTTGCGCAACACTTCGCGATGATAGGCTTCCGTCGCGTCCAGCAGCAGCAGCGTGTGGCCGGTCGGCGCGGTGTCCAGCACGACGAAACCCGCCTGCCCCATGTCCACCTTGGCGGCAAACGCCCTGAACACGGCAATCTCTTCCGTGCAAGGGGAGCGCAGGTCTTCCTCCAATAACTTCCGACCCTCCGCGTCCAGGTCCGCACCGGCCGCCGCCATGGCTTCCCGGGCATACGCGGCGGTTTCCACGGCGGGGTCAATGCGGCTGACGGAGAGATTCGGCACAGACGCACCCACGGCCTGCACGACATGCGCGGCCGGATCGGTCGTCGTCAGGTGCACGCGATGCCCCCGCGCGGCCAGTTCGACGGCGATGGCCGCGGCCACCGTCGTCTTGCCGACTCCGCCTTTGCCCATGGTCATGATTACGCCGCGCCCCTGCGACTCGATTTCTCGGACCAAGGCGGAGAGGAGCGGCCACGACTCCTGGGCGCTGGAGGCGAGCGCTGGCATCAGCGCAGGACGGGCAGCGGGCGGCGTGGACACGGCCCGGATGGCGCCCAGGCCGGTGACGTTGAAGGCCAGCAACGGAATCTCCGTGCGCGGCAAGGACTCCAGGCCCGCGGGCATCTGGGCGAGCGCTGCACGCTGGCGCGCGGCCATGGCGCGCGCCACCGGATCCTCGTCGCCAGCGTCGAAGAGCCCGTTCAACAGGAGGCGGATATTGGTGAGACCCAGTGCACCGAGTTCTCCGCGACTGCGCTCCGCCTCGGCCAAAGCCGTACGCTCGGGCCGGCTGACCAATGCCACCTGGGTGCGGGTCGCATCGGCCATGCACTCCAGTGTCTTGGCATATAGCGCGTGCTGAGCTTGGAGTCCCGCCAACGGACCCAGGCAGGAGGTGCCGCTGGTGTTCGTGTTCAAGAACGTGTTCCACGCCGCCGGCAGTTGGAGCAGACGCAGGGTATGGCCGGTAGGCGCCGTGTCGAACACGATATGATCGTAGGCCTGCGTAGCTTCCGGCTGGCCCAGAAAGCGGGAGAATTCGTTGAACGCTGCAATCTCCGTGGTGCAGGCGCCGGACAACTGCTCCTCGATGCCCGCCACCAGCGCGGGCGGCAGGGTGCCGCGATAGGGCGCGAGCACGCGCTCGCGGTAGGTTTGGGCCGCAGCCTGGGGATCGATATCCAACGCCCACAGCAGGGGCACCGCGTCCAAGGGCTGGGGCACAGAGCTCAGCTTCGCGCCCAACACCTCGCTCAAATTCGACGCCGGGTCCGTGCTGATCAGCAGCACGCGGCGTCCGCTGTCCGCCAGGGCCACCGCCGTGGCGCAGGACAGCGTGGTCTTGCCGACCCCGCCCTTGCCGGTGAAGAACAGAAAACGCGGAGCGGCCTGGACAAACGACAGAAAGTCACTGGCGCGATTCTTCATGCGGAGGCCGCCTTCGCAGGTGTGAGGCCGGCCAGCGCCGCCAGTTCAGCCTTGCCGGGATAGGTGCCACGGCTGACGATTTCGCCCTCCACCAGAATCAGCGGCAGACAGCCGGTGCCGTCGGCGTTGACCGTCTGCACGACCTTGGCATTGGCGGCAAAGGCTTCGTATTGCTGGGCCGGATTATAGCGCTGCACCTCGATGCCCTGCTCGCGCAACCACGCCAGCGCCGCACTGAACTCGACGAGTTTCTTGTCCACCTTGGGGCCGCACACGCCGCTGGAACAGCACATGGGCTGGTCGAAGACTTCCAATTTCATAAGCTCATTCCTTTTGAATTAAACGTCGGCAACTCCTGCTCCGCACGCGCCTAGGAGGCCTTCGGGGCACAACAGCAATCATCGCCTCCGCAACAGGTTTCCTTGCCGGTGAGCAGGCCGTTGATGATCGCCTCGGCGCAGCCGACGCCACTGTTCACGGCAATGGCGTTGACCGGACAGTTTAGAGCGCACGCGCCGCACTCCATGCAGGCGTCGCGATCCGCGATGTGCGCCTTCTGGTTCTCGATGGTGAACACGCCGTGCGGACAGACCACCGCACACAGCTTGCACCCGATGCATAGGCCCTCATCGAGTCGCAGCGAAAGATCTTTGGATAGATACTTCATCATAACCACCTCACCATCCCGGCAGGAAACCCGCCACCGTCCACGCCACCAGCCCCGCAAGCCCGATCGCAATCTGTGCGGGCAACGCCACGCGCACCTCGCGTCGCACCCCGGACGGCGAGGTGAAGGTCGTCGAACCGGTGAACTTGAGGAGCAGGTGGGAAGCCCCGGCCGCGAGCAACAGGATCCACGCCGTGGTGCGCAGCACAGACCAGGCCGGCCCCGCCAGCCAAAGACCGGGAACGGCCAAGGCGACACCCAGGCAGGCTCCCTTGATGGAAAAAGCGCGCGTCGGCAGCCACGGAAGCAGCAGCGGCCCGAGGAGGCTGGCCAACGCGCCGGTCAGCACAAACAGCAGGAACACCAGGATGCCACGGTGCTCAAACCCGGACCAGAAGTGGCCTGCGGTGGGGACACAGGCCAGCAGCGCCAGCGCAAGGCCGAGCAGCAACAGCTGCTTGAAATAGAGCACCAGTTCCAGCGGGGCCACGGCTAGCCGCTCGTGCCAGCTGAAGCGGATGCGGCGCATGGCCGGTGTCGCCTGCAGATCAGCTTGCAGGAAGGCGGCGATATCCGTGGCATAAACCGAACCGTAGACCACCGCAAAGCCGGTTTGCCTCCGGACCTCATGGGCGGCGACGCCCGGCGCCCCCAGTTGAGGCAGGATGAGCCGGCGATGCGTGACCCGCTCGTGCAGCCGACACTCATTGATCTTGCGGACCAGTTCGTCGGTGCCGAACGTGCCTTTGCCGGCCGCGCACCAGACGTTGATCCCCTTGGTATCCAGCACCAGAAGCCAGGCGTTCAGGCCGGTCAGCGCACGGCGCAAGTGATCAAAGGAAAGTTTGTAGTTCGCCGTGACCAGGACCGGTGCGTCCGATCCAGGCGCGCCCAGCGCGTACAAGCCCGGGGTCACGCGGTAGCCCATCCGCCCGATGTTCAGCCGCACGCCGATGGCGCCCAGATGGTCACCGAGGGTCCAGGCGGAAGCCGTGCGGCCAAGCTTTGCAGCGCCAGCCGCGGACCCCAAGTCCGTGTCAGGCAGCGAGCATGTTTGCGTTGAGCAGGGGCTGTTCATTGAAAGGTGGCCAATACGTAGAAACCCGCGACGAGGAGCAACACGCCGGCGACAACCCGGATCACTGGCTCCGCCTTTTGCGCCTTGAGGGAGGCTTTGCCGAAGGCCACGCCAAACAAGATGGCTCCGAGCGGCAGGCTGAATCCCACGCCGAACGCCGCCATGAGGAGCATCCCCCAGAGCGTATGGCCCAGCAGGACGCTGGTGCCGATGACGATGAAGATGCCAGGATTACAGGGCAGAGAAGAGGCGGCTACGCCCCCGCCCATCAGCAGACCTACCATGACCGTGCCTAGCATGCCCTTGGCTGAGGGCCGTGTTCCCGGTTTGCTTGCGAACTGCGGCAATTTTACGGGCAATAACCTGAGTGCCAGAAGGCCCAGAATCACGGCGATGACACCCGCGAACAGCTTCCAATAGCTGCCCAGCAGCGCTTGGGCGGCCTGCCCGACAAACCCGGAGACAAAGCCCAACACGATCAGCGCCAGCGTTGTCCCCGCCATGAAGGAGAGGGCGGACACGCTGGCGGTGCGCCGGTCAGCATCCTGCCGAGTGCCCGAATAGGCCACCAGCATACCCATCGCCGGCAACGTGCAGCAAGCGCTGGCCACTGCACTCACCAAGCCCAGGAGAAAGGCCAGCGGCAAGGCTGCCGGGCCCATGCTCGCCGCTTTAAGCGTTTCTGTAACCCAGGTCAGCATGCCTTGTGTTCCCTACTTGCAGCCGCCCGGTCCACAGCCGCCTGCACCACAGGCACCAGCGCTTGATGCGGCCACATAGGCTTGGACAAGCTTTGCTTCGGTAATCTCACCAGACACGGGAACCATGCCGCGTCCCTTGACCATCGCAAGCACACCCGGCGGGGTCATCTGCGCCGTAATTTGCGCATAGTCTTGAGAATCCATCTTCAGCGTGAATATTCCGACCTTGGTGCCCGACTGCGTTTCAATTGTCCGGACAGCCCCGAGGATTTGTTCCGCTGGCGACTTGTTGGCGACCTCATTCTTGCCGGTGATCAACATGAAGACCGCGGTTGTATCGGCGGCCACCGTGTTCAGTTCAGAAAGGGTCCCGATCGTTTTGATGACCTTCATGTTCGCGGGAGCTGCTGGCTCTTTCACTACGGCCGGAGCTCCGGCGACAGGCGCTGGCGCTGTGGGTGGCACCGCTGCATAGCTAGCCGTGGCCTTTTCAGAAGAAGCGCTGTTGTTTTTCAAGACAGCCTTCACAACCATCGCCCCGGCGGCCACCAACACAACGGCCCCCAGCACCCAGCGCATTTTACCCGGTGCCTTGGTTTCATGGCATCCGCAATCGGAACCACAACAGGCTGACGCTTGTTGTTTCAGCGCTTCCATGTTGTCAGCCGGCTTGGGCTCTTCATTATTTGTCGTCATCGGTCAGGTCCCCTTCTGGTTGAGTTCATCCGCAACAACTTTTACCACCCGGCGTCGGCTGGCCCTCACAGTACGGCGAACCGGCCTGGGTCGGCGCATTCAAAACACCCTTCGTAAACTCGCGCATGGCCGCCATGGAACCCTTTGCGACCATCTGTCCCACCTCCAACGCCAGACGGATCAGGTCGGTGTCCAACCCCAGCGCTTTGGCCTTGCTCACGTGATAGGTCAGGCAGGGCTGACAATGGGCGCCGATCGATGCGCCAACCGCAATCAGTTCCTTGACTTGCTCATCCGTTAGATTTTTCATCGCGTGTTCCTGCTGGTTGCTCCGCCACTTACACGACGGCACGCCTCGCACCGGCCGCCTTCACGGCTTGCAGAACAGCCGGCGGCACAGCGTTTCCATGCTCTCGCTGCAAATTCTCTTCAACTGCTTCCGGTCGTCGCCGATGCGCGGGGTGTCTTCCAGGTCCGCGAACAGGAGGGCCAGGACCTTGCCGGCCGCACGGGTTCTGAACCGGGTCGCCAACCGATAATACATCCAGCGCCCGTCCTTCCGGCTCTCCACCAACCGCGCGGAACGCAGGATCGACAGGTGCTTGGATACCGTGGAGGGCGATAGGTCCAATAGCGCAATGAGCTGGCAGACGCACAGCTCGCCGTTCCTTAGCGCACACAGTGCACGCAATCGTGTTTCATCCGCCAGCGCCTTCAGCTCATCCATGGTGTCTTGCATATCACCTCTGTCATTTCGTCGTGCGACGAAATATAGCAGGTTCCCGCGCGGCGTCAACCGCGGCGGCCTACTGGATCAGGATGTCCGGCTCGATGACGAGCTCCGACTTGAGCGACTGGTTGATGGTGGAATACTTCAGGGCCATGTTCAGCGCCCGCTGGACAATTTCCACGGTGCCGCCCTTGACCACCAACTGGGGCCGGAGGATCACCTTCTTGAACCACGAGGTGCGATCGATAAACTCTTCCACTTCCCCCACCGCCTCGCAGTGCAGCGACACCAGGTTCAACTTGAACCGCTCCATGGCCCAGACCACCATCATGAAGTAACAGGTGTTCGAGGCCGCGACAAAGGCATCCTCGGGCGTCAGTACGCCGGCTTTGCCATGCAGGTCGGGTGGCGCGGAAAATTCCGCAGCCACACCGTTCTGGCACCAGGTGTAGCCCAGGTGCGCCCCGCGCCATTCCACTTTATTTTTATACAGCACCATGTTGGTTCTCCTGGGCTTGTGCTTGAGCGACGACCCCCTCCACCGCCTGCGCGATGGTCTCCGCGACCGCTTGCACGGCGGCTTCTTCCTCGGCCCCAAAACCACGCAGGCGTGTGGGCATGGGGATACCGCGCTGGGCCAGAATATCGGGAATGAGCAGGGCCCGGACGGGCTTGCCCGAGAACAGCTCCGTGGCCTTGGCCGCACAGCGTTTCTCGCACCCATCCACCGTGATGGTCGGGTGCCGGGCGGCAAAGCCGCGTTCCTCCTCGCCGCCGGCGATAAACAACGGCAGGCAGATGGCCACCGTCTGACCTGACATGAGCGTGTCCAGCACCCGGCGGCAGGCCAGGCGGCAGACCGTCCCCGCAGGCAGTGCTTCGCCGCTGCAAGGAACAAGCCCGATTTTTGCAACAGGAGTTCCCATCACGTCTGCCCCCCGGCAGCGAGCCGATCGACTATCGCCGCCAGCTCGTTCGCTGCCACCTGGGCCAGCTTGAGACCGGCTGCATTCAACTGCGCGACCCCTTCGGGCTTGAGCTCCCTGTGGGCCGTATAAAACTGGATGCTTTCCACGGGGTGGTCCACCTTTTTTCCCAGCGCTTCCACGCTCTTGCGGGCGCAAGCCTTGGGACAGCCATCCAAAGTGATCACGGGGTGTTCCATGACCAAACAGCGGGCATCGGGATCGTTGATGACCAGCAGCGGCAGGCAGGCTGTCGTGGCCACGCCGGGCCGGACGCGCTCGACCAATTCGAGGGCCGTCTCCCGGGCCAGCGCGCCCCACGTCTTGCCGATGCCGCTGCAGGCCAGCACCACCACTTGTCTGGAGGCTTTCTCACCCATATAACTTTTTTGCCTCCTGCACTACCTTCGCTTTCAAGGCCTCAAAGTAGGCGTTGGCACTGAGCAGTGCGCCGGCGTCTCCTTCCGGATCCGTCAACTCCATGCGGTACAGCCAACCCTTACCGTAGGGATCGTCGTTGATCAGAAAGGGCCGGTCCTGTAGCGCCGGATTGACTTCCACCACCTTGCCGGTGACGGGTGAAATCAGATCGATCGTCGCTTTGATGGTCTCCATATCCCCCATGGCCTGACCTTGCTTGAGCTCTGTGCCCGGGGCCACCGTGGTGAGGATGGTGACATCGCCTTTGGATTTTTGCTGAAAATCCGTGAGACCGACCGTGGCCATGCGGCCTTGGATGGCCGCCCAAAATTCATCCTTGGTATAGAGGCAGTCCGTCTTGGCCCGGAAGATGAACTTGTCGTAGGTCGTTTCCAAAAATCCTTCCATCATCCTGTCCTTTCAGCTCACTTGTTGCGACATCACGGCGCCGTCCAAACGAGGTACACGCCCCCTAGGAGCACCAACACCCCGCAGACCTTCTTGAGGAGCACGGCCCCTGAAGATTTCTCGGTCCAGTCGAGATAATGCTGCACCACCTTGGTAAAAGTCCCCGCGAGCACGATGACCGCGCAATGGCCCACGCCGTAGGCCAGCAGCAGGGAGGCGCCATAGAGCGGGGCGCTGGTCGAAAGCTTGAACGCCACGGCCAGCATCGGGGCCATGTAGGCGAAGGTGCAGGGGCCGAGGGCGAGGCCGAACACCAGGCCGAGGATGAAGGCGGCGAGCAGCCCCCTGCGCTTCATGTTCACCTGGCCGGGCCCCGACCACGGCATCGGAATCACGCCGAGCAGGTGCAACCCGACCACAAAGAAAATGCCGGCGACGAAGTAATTCCCCCAGCGGCCGATGTCGCCCAACATCCGGCCGGCCGCGGCCGTGAGGACGCCGATGGCCGCGATGGTGACCAGAATGCCGACGGCAAACAGCGTCGCGAGGCCAAAGGCGCGGACCGTCGAGACCCGCCCTTGCCCGCTGATAAAGCCGACGATCAACGGCAGGCTCGCCAGATGGCATGGGCTGAGCAGGATGCTCAACACGCCCCATACAACCGCTGCGCTGAGCGCCAGCGCAGGCGCGCCTTCGACCGCGTGGCTCAACCAGGTGAAAAGTTGTTCCATGCCAGCACCGGTGTTCAGCGTTTCGCTTCCGGCTTGGTGGCCACGTCCACGCCCAGGGACTTCCACTTCGCCAGGATATCGTCCTTCCCCAAAAAGCCTTCATGCCGGAACAGTTCCTTGCCGTCCGCAGCGATGAAGACCTGTGTCGGGATCAGGTTGATCTTGTACTGCTTGCCCGCCTCCGGATTTTTCCAGACGTCGATGAACTCCACCTGGAATTTGTCCGCGCAGTTCTTCTTCAGGTCCTCCAGGATCGGGGCCATCATCCGGCAGGGGATGCATTTCCCAGCGCCGAGGTCCACGAGCTTCGGCAGCGCGGCCTTGGCCCCGGCGACAGGGGGCGCGACGTTCGTCGTCTCCGCAGCAAACGCGGTCACGGCGAGCCCAAGGAGCGCCATCGCAGCCACCACCAACGGATTTGTTTTCATTATGTTTTCCCCGATCAGTGTTGCTCCCTGCAGGTCACACGAGGAGCTTGCTGATTTCATCCACGCTCAAAACCTTGCCGACACTTTTCACACGGCCATCCACCGCCAGCGCCGGCGTCCGCATGACCCCGAAGGTCATGATTTGACCGAGGTCGGTGACCTTCACCAGCTCATAGTCGATGCCGAGCGCCTGGGCCGCGGCCTCGGTGTTGGCGGCGAGCGCCCGGCACTTCGGGCAGCCTGTGCCGAGGATCTGTAGTTTCTTCATGGCTTGACCTCTTGTAAACGGGCCGGCCGCTCAGGGCTTCTGGGCCGCCTCGGCCAGGTACGCCTTGCGGGCCGCTTCCTTGTGCAGTACGCCCACCGTGCATTCCAAGGCCTGCAGGATGCAGGGGCACTCGAGGTGGTGGATGATCCGCAGGCCCGCCCGCCGCTCCGTCACAATCCCGGCCTGCTTGAGCTGGGCGAGGTGCCGCGAGATGACCGAGGGATCCACCCGGGCGAGGAACCGCAGGTCCGTCACGCACCGGTCCCCCCGGCTGAGCTCCTCCACCATCATCAGGCGCGTGGGGTTGGCCAGCGCCTTCAGGATCTTGGCCCGTGCCATGGCATCGTCACGTTTCATGGCCGGAACTATATGCATATGTGTGCATATAGTCAATTTGCTTGTGCGCTGCTTTTCGGACTGTCGCGCCACTTTGAAAATGTCCCCTTGAAACTCTTTTAGAATGTCCCCATAGCCGGCGCCCGCAGAAAGGCGGGCAGACGCGATGGAGAGGATCGAAATGAACACAAGGGAACGACGCTGCATGACGATCATGACA
>CAITZM010000063.1 GCA_903896925.1 uncultured Lentisphaerota bacterium
GGTGTAATGCCGAAAACGCAGAGCAAACACAAAGAAAACCAAGTCCCGGCAGAGCCTGAAAAACTAACTTAATTTCTGCGTTTGGTGGTCCAAAGAATGGGGTCCACCTCTGGGGGAAGGCAGCACTTCATCTACGTGTCCGGTTGAACGTTGACACGTTCGCAGGGATCGGCGCACCAGCGCCTCCCGGTCTCAAAACGCGGAGGTGTTGTTCTGTACGGTAGCGTTGCGCACACATAGCCTGCTTCTAGCATAACGCCGCAGCGGCAGGAATTCTTATCGACGCCCTGGTCAGGGGCAGCTTGATCAGCCTCGCGGGACTTCACGCCGGAGGGTTTCCCGAAAAGAGGGGGCGAGTTCTGTCGCCGGTGGTCTCAGTCCGCGCCCTGGGTGGCGGCGGGGTGAGGCGCATCGAGTGCGGCGCGGACACGCCGGGCGAGCACCGCGCTGGTAAAGGGTTTTTGGAGGACGTGCAAACCTGCCGCCAGGTGTCCGTGCTCTTCCCTGATGGACGCGGAATAGCCGGACATAAAAAGAACACGGATGCCAGGCCGGAGCCCTTGGATGCGCTCCGCCAACAGCTGGCCACTCATCTCGGGCATGATCACATCGGAAAGCAGCAAGTGGATCGGTTCCTGGTACTGAGCACTCACCTCCAAAGCCAGTCGTGGCAGAACGGCGGTCAGGACCTTGTAGCCCTGCTGCGCCAGTGTCCGTTGGACCAGATGCAAGATGTTCGCATCATCTTCCGCCACCAGTACGGTTTCCATACCAGAGGGACTCTGTGTCTCTGTGGCTGCCGCGGCGGCGAGCGCGGCGTCGCTGGTGCGCGGCAGAAGGATGGTAAAGGTGGTGCCCTGACCCGGCATGCTTTGAACGGTAATGGCCCCATGGTTCTGCTTCACGATGCCATAGACCGTGGCCAAGCCCAACCCGGTGCCTTGGCCAACCTCCTTGGTGGTGAAGAACGGTTCAAAGATGTGCGCCTGAATCTCTGGTGTCATGCCCATACCGTCGTCGCCGAGGGTCAACGCCACATAGTCACCGGGCGTGACGAAATCGGGCTTGTCCCGGCAGTCAGCCTCCTGCAGCGTCAGGTTGGTGGCCGCAAGGGAAAGCTTACCCGTACCTGCCATGGCATCGCGCGCGTTGACGGAGAGGTTGACCAGAATTTGATCCAACTGGCTGGGATCCATGAAAACGCAGCCCAAATCCGGCTCCGGTACGAAACGCATCTGGATGTTTTCACCCAGCAGCCGGCTCAGCATCTTCAAACTGCTGGTGATCGCCGTATTCAGATCCAGCAGCACAGGTGTAATCGCCGCCTGCCGTGAGAAGGCCAGCAGTTGGCGCGTAAGGTCGGCAGAGCGGCGTGCGGCTTCCTGGATATCCAGCAGGTCGGCATGGAACGGATGTTCGGCCTGCATCTTATTCAGCAACAGTTCGGCGCAGCCCATGATGATTTGCAGTTTGTTGTTGAAGTCGTGGGCCACACCACCGGCCAACTGGCCGACCGCTTCCAACTTATGCGCTTGGCGCAGTTGAGCCTCCATGCTCTTGCGCAACGTGAGGTCGTGAGTCTGGGCAATGAAATAGAGCGGGCGCTGTTCCTGATCGCGCACCAGGGCTGTGGCCGTCAGCGCCCACAGCGTGGAGCCATCTTTACGGAGGTAACCCTTCTCGATCGGGTCAACGGTGGCGAGTGGCTCGGACAGCATGCGGGCGACCAGCGCCTGGCTCGCGGTGACATCCTCGGGCCGGGTTACGTCGATGAACGTCATGTGGAGCAATTCGGCCGCGGTATAGCCCAGCAGGCGGCACCAGACCGGATTCACCAATTGAAAACGCCCGTCGAGTCCCACCAGGCACATGCCCTCCGGCGATTGCTCGAAGACCGTGCGGAATTTCTCTTCGTTGTCGCGCAGGGCCGCTTCCGCCTGCTTGCTCTCGGTGATGTCCTGCAGGGAGCCGAACAAACGCGTGACCTTTCCTCCCGGGTTCATCCCCGCGTGGCCACGGGCCAGACACACCCGCGTCGTCCCATCCCTGCGAAGGGCGCGGAGTTCCAGTTCGTAGGGCGTGCCCTGGCTGACGGCGGCTGCAACGGCCACCCGGAGCCGCTGCATATCTTCCGGGTGATATAACTTGGCGTGCTCCACGAAGGAGGGCGCCCCGTCGGCCGGATTCCGCTGGAACATGCGGAACAACTCGTCCGACCAGTTCACAGTATCCGTAGCCACATCCCATTCCCAGCTGCCGATATGTGCGAGACTTTCCGTGCGCGCCAGCATGGCCTGATCGTGACGCAGGGTGGCTTCCGCCGCCTGCCGCTTCCGTTGTTCATCCGCTTCGGTCAACGCCCGCAACACGGCCGGGACCAGCCGGCCGAGATGTTGCTTGAGCACGAAGTCGGTCGCGCCGCGGAGCACGCAGTCCACCGCCTGCTCCTCGCCCAACGTGCCGGAGAGCAGGACGAAGGGGACGCCGGGCTGTTTCGTGTGCGCCAAGGCCAGTGCGGCCATGCCATCGTAGTTGGGCAGACTGTAATCCGAGAGAATCAGGTCAAACCTGGTCTCGGCCAGCGCGGCCTCGTAGGCCGCGCGATCGCCCACCACCCGCACGTCGCACGCCATGCCGGCCTGCAGTTTGTCCCGCACCAGTTCCGCGTCGCGCGGGCTGTCTTCGAGATACAGGATCAACACCGGATTGTTCATGGGAAGAGCCTCGTTGAGGTCAGTGTGTCTTGCATTTTTCCGAACGCATGCTGTCCGGTGGCGGCTCGTTGATCACGGCCCAAAAGGCGCCCACCAGCTTCACCGCCTCGACAAATTCCTTAAACTGGACCGGCTTGACGATGTAGGCGTTGACGCCGAGCTGGTAGCTCGTGACCAGGTCCGACTCTTCGCGCGAGGAGGTCATCACCACCACGGGGATGGTCTTGAGCTGCGGGTCGCTTTTGATCTGGCGCAGCACCTCGATGCCGTCCACCTTGGGCATCTTGAGGTCCAGCAGTACGACGGCGGGATGGCCGGCGGGTCGGTCGGCAAACGCGCCGCGCCGGAAGAGGTAGTCGAGCGCCTCGGCGCCGTCGCGGAGGGCGACGACCTCGTTGGCCAGATTGTTTTGGGCCAGGGCGTCAATTTCCAGTTCGGTATCGCGGGGACTATCGTCCACCAGCAGGATACGTTTTAATTCGGTATTCATGATTATTACTCCGGTTACAGGTTGCAAGCTTCACTGGCTTGTCTTCAGCGTAAAATAGAACGTCGCGCCCTCGTTGAGTTGGCCCTCCGCCCAGGTGCGTCCGCCGTGCCGGGTGATGATGATCCGCCGCACGTTGGCCAGGCCGATGCCGGTGCCTTCAAAATCCTCGGCGCGGTGCAGGCGCTGGAAGACGCCGAAGAGCTTGTGGGTATATTGCGGATCGAACCCGACGCCGTTGTCGCGCACGAAGAACACGATTTCGGATTGTGCATTGCGGATTGCGCATTGCGGGGCAGAGGAGTCCCGCGGGGTGTCTTTCACCAGCTGCTCTGCCGCCTTCTGCCCTCCGCCTTCCGCATTTCGAAATCCCATTTCAATCACCGCCTGCTCGCGCGTGCGGGTGAACTTGACCGCGTTGCCCAGCAGGTTGGCCAGGACCAGCTTGAGCATCGCGGGGTCGCCCAGCACCGCGGGCAAGGGCGGGATGATCCAGACGATGTTGCGCCCGGCAGCGGTTGTTTCCAGGTCGCGCAGCGTCTCCTGCACCAGTGTGTCCAGATTGACACCCGTCTCGATCATCTCCGCGCGGCCCATGCGCGAGAACGCCAGCAGGTCGTCAATCAGTTCTCCCATGTCATGACTGGCGGCCGTGATGGTCTGCATATAACGGCGGCCCTTCTCCGAAAGCTGGGCGCCGGTCTCGCGCGCCAGCAGGTCCACGTAGCCCTGCACATGCCGCAGCGGCGCGCGCAGGTCGTGCGAGACGGAATAGCTGAACGCTTCCAGTTCCTTGTTGACCGCCTCCAACTCGGCGGTGCGGTCGTGGACGCGCTGTTCCAGCTCCGCGTTGAGACGGTGGACTTCCTCCACCGTCCGTTTGCGCGCGGTGATGTCGCGCTCGGTGGAAGCAATGCCAATCGGTTTGCCGCCAGCGTCCATCAGTTTCGTTACCGTGAGCCAGACATCGAGGACGCGTCCGTCTTTGGTCAACCGCTGGGTCTCGAACGAGGTTACCGCTTCGCCCGCAATCAACCGCGCGATAAACGCTTTTTTTTCCGCCATCTTGGCCGGCGGCGTGATCCGCCAGATGCTCATCTGCAGCGCCTCGGCCTCTCTGTAGCCATACATCAGTTCAGCGCCGCGGTTCCACGCGGTGATCTGCCCTGCAAAATCCGATATCGTGATCGCGTCGTTTGAGTCGCGTACCACCGTCGCCATGCGACGAAGATTCTCCTCCTCCTGCTTGCGCGCGGTCAGGTCAAAGAACGTCACCAGGTACTCCTCGCCCAGCTTGATTCCGGAGATTGTAATGATGCGTTCTGCCCTGTTCTTGCAGGTCACCTTGCACTCGATCTCTTGAATATCCCGGTCTTCCGCTGCCGCCTGCCGGACCGCCGCATCCCATTGCGTGGTCACCCAATGGCGGTATTGCGGATCGGGAAAGGCTCGCAGCAGCCATTCGGTCTGGGTGGGAACGTCGTCCGTCGTGTAACCGAAAACGTGAAGGAAGCGCTCGTTTCTGAAGTCGATCAACCCCTCTTTCGTCACATGGAAGAGGGGCAAGGGCGCCTTTTCCAGAAGTTGTTGGTATCGGACTTCGCTCTCCAGAATTGTGTCCGCCCTCCGCTTGCGCGCATAGACGAACGTCGCCGCGAACAGGAGCGTTAGCAGACTGGTGGAAACGAGGACCGCAAACATCCAGTGCATCGCCGTCTGGACTTTGGCGTCCCGCTGCGCCAAAACCGCCGCCTCGCACTGGATGAAGTCGGCCATCACCGCCCGAATCGCATCCATCAACGCTTTCCCCCGCAGGTTCGAGATCTTCGCCACGGCGGCCATCAATCCCTGACTACGGCGCACCTCGATCACCTGCGCCATTTCTTCCATTTTCTGATTCACCAGAGGGATAAGCTCGTCGGCCTTCTTATGCGCTTCCTTGAGCAGGGTCAGTTGTTGCAGTCGGTCCAGCCTGGCGAGGATATCCTTGTTCACCTTCAGATAGGGCTCCAGGAAAGTTTCAGCTCCGGTCAGGACATAGCCGCGCTGGCCCGTTTCGGCGTCCCCGAGGTTCGACAACAAGACGTTGGCGCAATCCAATACGATGAACGTTCGCTTACGTTCATCGGATGTCTTTTGCATCTCATCAAATGACCAGAACGTTGCGACGATCCACAGCGCAACCAACAGGGCGGCTCCGGTAGACCAGATAACGGTGCTACGGTTATTCTTCATGAAAGATTAATCCTTTACGCACTATCGGAAACCCGCAGTGCTGCCGCCGCGTTCTCGTTCTGTCGTGTGCGTTCATGGGTTTCATACCTGCACTTATTGTTACGCCTTGCCATTTCATGGGGCTATGGGGTGTTTCCCCCATGGAGCGCGCAAAGGAGGAACGGGAGGAGGTTGCCCAGAACGCCGCGCAGTTGGATGCCGGTGTTCATCCATGCTGCTCCGTGAGCACCAGCGCCACCGGTCCCAGCAGCTCGTCCTCGGAAAACGGCTTGGCGTGGGACTGCACCCATGGTTGGGGTGGGGTGCGCCGGCGCGGAGAGCCGGCCTACAACGAGGAGAGAGGTGGTTGTTCCTGTGAGGCTCCGCAACTGTTGGCAAGCGGTGCCGGCCGACAGCCCCGCGGATTGCGGTCACCCATGCGCTTGCGGGCTGCGTCTCCGACGCGGCGCTGCGGGCGGAAGGGGCAGTCTTTTACAGAAAGCTCGCGCCGGCGCAGGACCTCGCCGGCGAGGACGAGCGAGCCGGCGATGCAGAGCACGCCATGTTCCTGCGCGGCCCAGGCACGGGCGGCGGTCAGGGCCGTTTCCAAGGGGAGATAGTCGGCCTGCAGTCCGGTGGCGCGGATGGCGGCCAGCAAATCGGCCTGTGGCATGTTGCGTTCGCCGGGCAGGGGGACGGCCCAGATTTTCTGCACTTGCGGCGCCAGGGCCTGGAAGAAGCCGGCGGCATCCTTGTCGCTGAGCAGGCCGCAGACCAGCCCGACCGGCATCCGGCCGGCCAGCTCGCGCAGCGTCGCGGCCAACGCCGCGGCGCCGTTGGGGTTGTGCGCCACGTCGAGCAGGGTGAGGGGGGCCTGGTCGAGCACCTGGCAGCGGCCCGGCCACTGCACTTGTTGAAAGCCGGCGCGTAAATCTTTTTCCTCCCACGGCAGCGGCGCCAGGTCGCTGATCAGTTCCAGCGCGGCGACGGCCAGCGCGATGTTCTCAAGCTGGTGCGCGCCAAGCAGCGGGACGGTGAGGAGCGGATAGCTGGCGTTGGCGGTTTCGATCTTCACCTTCTGGCCGTCCCAGTTCTGGCGGACGCGCTGGACCTGGGCGGCTTCCTCGACGGCGACGCAGCGCGCGCCGCGCTCCCGAGCGATCCGGCGGATGACCGCGAGGGCCTCGTCCGGCATCCGGCCGCAGAGCACCGGCCGGCCCTTTTTGATGATGCCGGCCTTCTCGGTGGCGATCTCCGGCAGGGTCTTGCCTAGAAAGGCGGTGTGCTCGATATCGATGCGCGTGATGACGGAGACCAGCGGGACGACCACGTTCGTCGCATCGAGCCGGCCGCCCATGCCGGTCTCCAGCACGCAGACGTGTGCGCCCTCCCGTCGGAAATATTCGAACGCCAGCGCGGTGGTGAACTCGAAGAAGGTCAGCTCGCGCCCGCCGGTCTCGGCGGCGAGCCGCTGGTCGGCCTTTTCGATCTCGCGGAACAGGCCGGCTAGCGTCGCGTCGTGGATCGGCGCGCCGGCGAGGCGGATGCGCTCGTTGAAGCGGACGAGGTGCGGCGAGGTGTAGAGTGCGGTGCGATGCCCGGCGGCGCGCAGGACGCTCTCGATCAGCGCGCAGGTCGAGCCCTTGCCGTTGGTGCCCGCGACGTGGACGTGGGCCATCGCCTGCTGCGGATCGCCGAGGCGGTGGAGCAGGGCGGTGACCGGCCCGAGGTCGAACTTGATGCCCGCGCCCGTGCGGCGGAAGAGCCGCGCGAGGTCGGCCTGCAGGGATGGAGCGTTCGTCGGCATGCGGCGAAGTTAACGGCGGCGCGGCGGCGCGTCAACTTTTCCAACCGTGGAAAATCCGACTACGGGCTTGACCGCGGGGCGTTTTTGCCTATGCTCACGGGCCTTCGCGGCGCGGGTCGCAAGAAAGGAAAAACCATGATCGTTACAACCAAGCAACTGTTCCAGCATGCCTATGGCAAGTACGCCATTGGCGCGTATAACATCAACAACCTCGAGCAGACGATGGGTCTGTTCCAGGGCAACGTGGATAGCAAGGCGCCGTTCATCATCCAGCTCTCCAAGGGCGCGCGCTCCTACACGAACAAGAAGATGCTCGAGGCCATGACCAAGACGGCCGACGAGATCTTCCCCGACGCCATCTTTGCCGTGCATCTGGATCACGGCGACGAGGCGACCTGCATGGACTGCATCAACAGCGGGTTCTACAGCTCCGTCATGATCGACGCGAGCGCGGAGCCGCTGCAGAAGAACATCGAGATCACCAAGCGCGTCGTCGACGCGGCCCACGCCAAGGGCCTCGTGGTCGAGGCGGAGCTCGGCAAGCTCGGCGGTGTCGAGGAGCACGTCTCGGTGTCCGAGGCCGATGCGCACCTGACCGACCCGGCGGAAGCGGAGATCTTCGTCAAGCAGAGCGGCTGCGACAGCCTCGCCTGCGCGATCGGCACCAGCCACGGCGCCTTCAAGTTCAGCGGCTCGCAGGGCCTGCACTTCGACGTGCTCGCCGCGATCCAGAAGCGCCTGCCCGGGTTCCCGCTGGTCATGCACGGCTCCAGCAGCGTGCCGCAGGACGAAGTCGCGCGCATCAACGCCGCCGGTGGGCAGATGGGTGGCGCCAAGGGCGTGAACGCCGACGAGTTCGCAAAGGCCGCCACGCTCGGCGTGACCAAGATCAACATCGACACCGACGGCCGCCTGGTCTGGTGCCGCGTGCACCGCGAGTCGTTCCGCGACGACCCGAAGAACTTCGACCTGCGTCCTCCGGGAAAGGTGTTCATGAAGGAATACGCCAAGTTCATCGCCGCGAAGAACGTGAAACTCGGCAGCGCCGGCCAGATCGACGCCATCCGCGCGTTCCTCGCCA
>CAITZM010000064.1 GCA_903896925.1 uncultured Lentisphaerota bacterium
ATAGGCTCTGACTGCGTTTGTTGTTGACGGTCAGGCCAGTGCGGCGGCCATGACCTGGAATGGAGACACCGACTCCGCGTCGCCCTGGCGCTCGACCATCCGGCGCCAGCCGAGATAATTGGGCAGGTACTTGGTGGCGACCCCGCGAAACCGGTGCATCCAGCCCTTCAGGCGCTCATGATAGGCGTTGACGTTCTGGATGTGGAAGACGCGCTCCTTGACCCGTGTCCCGGCCTTCACGTTAAGCGGTTGGTGGGCGAAGCCCTCGGCCTTGGCCGCCGCCTTGTAAAAGGCGGCGCCATCCGTGCACAGCAAGGTGTCCTTGTTGAGGATCGGTTTCAGGACGGGCGTCACGCTGGCCTTGCTCAGGTTCCCGAGCACGGCGTCGGTTGTCGCGCCATGGCGGTCACGGATGACAATCACCGCCACCTGCTCCGCCGACAGGCCGCGCCTTTTTGCCTTGCCGCCACGGTGCCGCGGCTTTCGGCCGGGCGGCGGCTCGGTGAGTTTGCCCTGGTTCGTTCGCGCCCAGGCCTTGGAGCCCTTGTGGCTCTCCAAAAAGAAGGTTTCGTCGGCTTCGACTATGCCCGCGAACGATTCGTCCTTCTGGTCACGCGGACATTGCAGCCAGCGGTGTCGCCAGCGGAATGTCGTGGTGTAGTGGACGCCGCATTTCGCGGCCGCTTTGCGGATGCTCAGCCCATCCCGCAGCGCCTCGCCGTAGGCCGACCAAGCCTCACGATGGCGCAGTCGGGCCAGCGGCGTGCCGGTCAGCGCGTTGAAGGTCTTGCGACAGCCCTTGCAGCGGAACCGCTGAACTCCCAGGCTCTGCCCCCACTTCTGGAGAGCGGCGCCGCCGCAGTGCGGGCAGTGCGGATGCTCGGCCACACGGGCGTTGATAGTGCCGACCACCTCGGCCATGACCGTTGTCGTGGTCAGCGCCTCAACCAATGTCCTGCGCTGGCGGGGCGTCAGATCGCACAGTCGCTCCATCACCGCCGTGAAATCAATCTCTCGCATCGTTCCGCCCTCCCAACCCTACATATAGGGCGGCGCTGGACGCCAACAATCACCACTGACAGAGCCAAAACAAATGGGCAGATACAGTTGTCGATCCGTTTGCTGCGAAACCGGACGCCGCGTTTCAGGCCCTTAGTTACTCGATAGCGCTATGTCGAACGGTATTTTTTACCGTGGTTGCTTATCGCCCGGCGAAGGCATCCTTGATTTTGCGCCAAACCGACTCCATCAGGATTGCCATGGTTCCGCACATAGCCCCAAAATGCACGGAAATTCGGCTGGTCGTGCCATATGGCTACGGCTCGCCATCCGCTGCGAAAGCGCCGGCTGGTTGAGCCCATTCCCGAGCGTCCCGGGGTTTTCATCCCAAGAACTCCCGTGTCACACGAACCGCCTCGGCCAGTCCGACGCGCTCGACGGTGACGCCGTCGGGGAAGGCGCCGTAAAGGCGGCTCGGCATCAGCGGGTCCAATAGGACGAAGACCCCCGTGTCGTCGGCCCGGCGGATCAGGCGTCCGAACGCCTGCTTCAGGCGCAGGCGGGTCAACATGTCG
>CAITZM010000065.1 GCA_903896925.1 uncultured Lentisphaerota bacterium
CTACGGACTGGACGCGGAAGTGGCACCATGGTGTAATGCCGAAAACGCAGAGCAAACACAAAGAAAACCAAGTCCCGGCAGAGCCTGAAAAACTAACTTAATTTCTGCGTTTGGTGGTCCAAAGAATGGGGTCCACCTCTCTCATCATTGAGGACGATGCTGAAAAAGCTAGAGGAGGTTAGGTGTCTTCAGCGTCAGGTGATAATTCTTGATCCAGCCAACCGGACCATTATCGTATGATGCCGTTCGTCATGGCATACAGGCTCAAGGCATCGCCGACTCACGGGCCTGCGCCGTACTGTCCTGGCACAAGCCCCCACTGACGCAGCTTGGACTGTCGTGCCGCGCCAACGTCTGCGGTGCGCGCATGAACCATGCCGAGGCCGGGTGTTCGCCTATGATGCGGCTACAGCACAAAACAGAAAGGTGACGCATGCAGAAATACATGATGTTCGTAGAGCGATCCCTTGGCAATACGAGGGTGAGAGAGAGGGTTTACCGTTGGTCATCGGACCTGCGGTCAGGTTGCATGTTCTCCCCTGGCAGCGCAGCGACTTCGCATCGGTGCCATGACCCTGAGGAGACCGCGCGCTTTCTGGCCACAGGGCAACTTTCATGCAAGCGAAATGGACTCCTGCATGGATGCGGTCCAGATTACCAGAATTATCTGGCCTTCCTTGACGGCCTTCATCTCTGTCCTTTGTGTGGTTGTTTTTGGATCAAAGACATGAGCTCCGAGGTCAGAGGGCTGCTGAACTCGAGCAAAGCGGAGGACATTGAGAAGCTCATGCATATGCGCATGGATGTCCCTGAGTTCACCATGCAGCTATGTCCGCGCGGCTGCTCTCCCGGGTGCAAGAAGATGTTCGCGCAGGCTTTGGCTGAAGAGTCGCGGCCGTTGTCGGAAGCTTTCGCGCTGACCCTTGCCGCAGAATCGCAGGAGCGCGAGAGAAAGCTAGCGCGGCGGGCCAAGCAATCTCTAGCCCGCGCCATGAAAGCTTCCAGCGATGACACGCCCAAGCAGCCGGATGAGCTGGCTGGCTCTCAATAGCCTCGCAAGCGTGGCGGTGGCATAGTGGTGACAGAGCTCACTCTGTGCGTTTTGCCAGAATCGCCACGGATGCGTCTGTGGACTCAGTGGTGACGTTGAGGCGACTCGGTACGGCACATGACGCGTCAGCCGCCCGGCGCGCGAACGTGGCGAGTTCTGGCGCGTTAGCCGTCAAGCGCGCGACCATGCCACCACAACGGCGTATCAGCTTCATTCCTACTTAGTAATTCATTTGAGTCGTTTGAACCAGCTAATGGCGCACGGCGAACGTCACACCGGGATGACTGCGGATGTGTCTGTGGCCTCGGTGGTGACGTTGAGGCGGCACGGTACGCGCCGGAAGCGCGTCTACCACCTCGGGAACGACCGTAGCGAGTTCTGTTCAGCATCGAAACCAGCGGTCACTTACCCAACTGAACCAGGGCGACGAAGTCCGCGCCACTCGCACCGTGGATGATGAGTTCGTCGGCGTCGGCCTTGAGCTGCGCGAGGATGTCCGGCAGCCTGATGACCCGGACGCCGGTCGCCTCGATCATCGCGACCTCTGCTTCCGAATAGACGGCGTTGACGACTAATTCTGATGTCCACTCGCCCGGCCACAGCTTGGCCATTAGGGCGCGTTTCTTGGGCATGAAGAACTTCTTATCGACCCACGCCTTGACGCCATCCTTGAGCTCCTGTTCGTTTCTCTTTGCGGTGAAGGAGGCGCGACCATTGACCTGCACCTTTGAGATGAAGCCGATAGGGCGGATCGACGCAGTTACCTCAATGTGCCGGCACTCTGGACGCCCGCCACGCCGGTGCCGCAGCGCGAGCAGGTCAATCTCGTAGTGGCCGATCTTGATGCCACGGATCGTGAAGTAGCCTTGCCGGTTGAGCCATTCCTCGACTATCTGCTCCGCGATGAGTGCCATATTCGCCAGCCCTTCTTGCAGTCGGACACGCGGCGCAGTCTAGCGGCCACCCGAAAGAGGTCAAGACGCGCGGCAAAGGTACAAGACAGCGCCGCAGTAACATTTATACTGAGTAAAATAGGTGCTCTGAATCATCTCACGGTGCGAGCTGACCACATCGCTGGAAACGCCGCAGACGCATCCCTAGACTCCATGGCGGCGCGAGGCGGTGGCATGACGCATCTGCCGCTTGTGATGCGGTTGCCATGCTTGCAGGGCTGAAATATTGTTGCCTATACTCTCAGCGAACACCGGCGTCGATGTCGCCAAGAGCATCATCCTTAGTCAGTTAAGCGTTGTGCGATAAATATTACTCCCTTGGGAGGCTCACTGCCGTATGATGTCGCGCGACGGGATCGCATGACGCACAAAAGCACAAAGAGCATTGCGGGGCTGCGGATCGTGGCCAAGAATAAGGGCGCGAGCTATCGCAGGCGCGACGTGCATCGTGCGTTGAGCCCGTTTATTGAGATGAACCCATGACATACAACCGACACAAAGACAATGTGGGCCTCAACGGCGAGGTGTTTACTGGTGAAAAAAAATACCAAGTATCCGCGCCTGACAGAGAGGCTGCCCGACTTCGCTCCATTGATAGCGCAAAACGCAAGCAGGATGCCGAGAGCAATTCCAAGATTAATCCTACACTAGTCACGCATGTGCCACGGCTTGATCCTGCATCTCTCATGGTCAAAATGTCGCCTAACAAGTTACGCGCGCTTTCCTTGTTCAGCGGCGGCGGAGGCCTCGACCTCGGTTATGAGCGTGCCGGGTTTGCTCATGTTGCTTCTTACGACTACAACAGCGACGCAGGTACAACGCTAAGGCAGAACCGCCCCAAGTGGCGCGTCCATTCCGGTTCCGATGGCAATGTAGTGGGAAAAGATTGGTCGTCCTTTCAAGGTAAAGTCGACGTGATTCATGGTGGGCCACCTTGCCAGCCTTTCTCCTCGGCAGGCTTACAGAAGGGTGCTGATGATGTCCGTGACATGTTCCCGCAATTTGTCCGCGCCACTTTGACAATACGCCCGAAGGCGTTCATGGCTGAGAACGTCCCCGCGCTTCTTCAGAAGAAATTCCAAGGCTATGTCAAAGACACGATTGTGTCGCCATTATCGGAGCTCTACAATGTGTGGCAGATAAGCCTACACGCTCATCAGTTCGGTATTCCACAGTATCGCAAACGGATTTTCTTCATAGGGTTTAGAAAGGATTTGGGCGTCACGCATTATGGGTCCCCGACACCGACGCATTACCTGGTTTCAGATGAACTGACGCTCCCTGGGATCAATCACAACCTTAAAGCTTGTCCCACGCTTCGCTGGGCTCTCGGCTTGGAAGACATCGGCTGCGACGACCTTGCCCCAACGATTCGGAGCACGCTAACAGGACCGCGTCATACAACATCAATCTTGAGCAGCACGGCTGCTATGGCTAAATGGGCAGCCCTCCGTATCTGGCCCAACGGTGTGGGCCGCGATAGACAGGCCGCGCTGAATTTCCCGGCCAAGAATGGGCATTATCGGCTATCCGTGCCTGACGTCCAAATCATCCAAGGATTCCCTGAAGAGTGGACCTTTTCAGGCCCGGCTTACATGGCTTTGGGACTAATTGGAAACGCGGTGCCGCCACCCTTGGCGTATAACGTTGCCAAGTCGATAGCGCAAGTGCTTCAGAAATGATAGCATACAATCGTCAGCTAGTTGCCTGTTGCACAAGGAGGGCGAGATCTGCTTTGCTCTTAACTCGCTTGCAGTGTTTTCTGACGTATTCCCCTGGAATGTGCGGGTTGTTGAGCGTGGAACCTCTTGATATGAGGTAAATCACACGGCCGCGCAGCATCTCCAGCATTCTCGCTCTTGAGTATCCTTGGGCATTGTCCATTTTGTCAAGATATTCGGCCTTCTTGTACTGCTTCTTTTGTAGGCTTTTGGCGTCATCTAATGAATAGACTTTCTTATCCCCACAAAGTGCGACAAGGACAGCATCGGTCACTAGTGGCGCCAGTTTTTCTGCCAGTTCAAAATCGCGTCTGACGTACTCAGATTTCCCGTCAATCCATTCTTTCATATCGCTGGGCGTGCCGTAGTAAGCCTCAGAGAGAGTCAGGGCGTTTCCCTTCTTTGAGTAGAAACCAATCAGCCAGTGCTTGTTCTTCCATGATTTCAAATGATTGGGCCCAAAGTCTCTGACAGTAGTGATCGAGCCTTTTGACGTCGACTTGATTTCAAAGGGCACTTCCAACTTATCCACCATCAAGATGCCATCAGTGCCGCCACGCTTTCTGTCAGGATGCTCCTGCAAGCCGAATTTCTTTCGCAACTCCTTCTCTCTCTTATCGTCCTGAACGTCCACAGCCATTTTATCATCTCCTGGTCAGTTCTAATTATGCCCCGCGCGCATCGTCTGAATTAGGCTAGATTGCGCCGACGAGTAAGTCAAGGCGGCGTGACACGGCAGTTGGCGCGAACAGCATCTCAGCGGCCAGGCGTGGCTGGTCCGACGCGCATCCATTAAGCGCTACCATGCCCGCCTATCAGTGTGTCTGTTCCTTTTCTACTTAGTAAATCCTTTAAGGCGTCCTGGCTCGGCAAACAGCCTGCGTTGTGCTTTTCGGCGTTTGTGGTTTACCTATGTACATGTTCCGCATATCATGTGGTTATTGTGTGTGTGACGGTAGGCGGTGTGTCGTGGGCGCGCGGCCTGCAGTTCTGAGGACACAACACAGGAGAGGTGAGCTATGAGCGACATTACGTTTGATTGCCCAAGCTGCGGCCAGCACATTGAGGCACCGGCAGCGGCGGCCGGGAGGACCGTAACGTGCCCGAATTGCAAAGGGCCAATAAAAGTGGCCGGCGTTGTCCCGGAGGTCACGGCCCGCCCTGTGGTACAACAGGCCGAGATTAAGACAAACGTCAAGCAAGGCGCGCTTATTGGCGGATTCGTGTGTTTTGCCCTTGGAGGGCTTATCCTCTTCCTGTCGCGATGGATGTTCATTTTCTACGGCCCGCTGTTCCTCGTCGCATTTATCCTGAGCATCGTGGCAATGGCGCAGCGGCGCGTGCTCGGTGGCATCATACTGCTGCTGATGACAATCATCGGCCCTCCTATCCTTTTCATCGCTCCAGCGGCGAACGGCGAAGTTTCAGTGATCAGCGAGGCTAAAGATCGCATAGCACGAGCGCGTCACGCTGTTCGTGAGGGCCAACCCTCCGCAGTGGGCGGAGACACCAATGCGCTATCCGAAGCAGTCGAAGCCACCAACACCACTGGCCGGCCCGCGCCCGCTCAAGCAGAAGCAGAGCCGGCACCAGCGCGGCTGGGCGACTCAATTCTCATCGACGGCATCAAGATTACGCTAAAGGGCACGCGCCTTGGGTCCGTGAGCAAAAGAGACTTGCTTGGAGATGCGCGTGAGTTTAAGGGGAAATATCTGATCGTCGATTTGACGATGGAGAACACGACACCCGGCAAGATCATCCATCTGCAGAATGTCTGGAAGCAAAGCAAGCTCACCGACAGCTTTGACAATGTCTTAGAACCGAAGTTCGACGACACATTCAGTATGGACTCCATCGTTGGCCATGTTCGCTCTGAAGATCTGAGGCCAGGCGAGACGGTCAAAGACACGATGATCTTTGATGTGCCCGTCGCGGCAGCCACCACCTTCACGATAACGGCGAGTCCTGGCTTCTGGAAGAGCATGGGCGACAATCGCATCAATAGACTGTCCGACACCTCGTTCAAAATCGCGTTCAAGCGCGAGGACATCAAGTAACCGTAACGGCCGCTGGCCGCTCCATGTCACATAACACGGGTGCGCGCAGATCGTGCCATCACATCGTTGGAAAGTCAGCGACAGACGGGCAAATTACAGCATCGCAGCGCGATGAACCCAAGTAAGTTGCACCACTGATTCAACAACCTATACCATGAGTCGGTGGTCCGTAGGCTCGCCTGCAAAATGGAGATGCGATTTGGCCACAGCAATTTCATTAAGCAAGGTGGGCGCTTTCTTCATGCCTTTGCGACGAGCTTATGTTCAGATAGATCTAACGCTCTACCGATGTAATCGTAGCCGACGGAATAACCAACGAACTCTGTACCGCACAGCTCGAAGAAATAGCATCCATAGTCCTGAAAGAGCCTATCGTCCGCCTTCTCGGACGGGTAGTAGAATAGCTGAAGAAAACGGCCAGTGAAATTCCCCTCAAATTCCCATCGCTTATCTGGTGCTGAATCGTAAAGAATATAGCCGCGAATCTTCGGGCCACGCTGCTTCGTGATGAAAAATCTCTCGTTGTGTTCTTTCTTCTCTTGGTCCTTGATGTCCACCCAAGTGGATTTCCATTCTGTCGGGAGTTTCGGATAACGACGACCACGAATCAAAACTTCGAAAACACCGGTCTGGCCGAGGACTGCGGCCGCAATTGTGGATACTGCTCCGATTGTGGCTGCGAGAATTGTGGGGTCCATAATTATTTTACCTATCATTTTGCTTAATACAGTTTGGCCGTTATATCAAACCTCATTCCGCGTCTACGCTTCTTCATTCTCCTGTTCGACTGCTACCAAACAGAGCGGATGTTAGGTTCGCCGGCCTTCGCGGGTCAAGCGCGCAGTTGGGTTGGTCGCGAGCGTTCACCATCACTTGTCTTGGGATAACCTGTTCGCCACAGCAGTAATTGCTTCGCCCGCTTGTTGCGAGGGCCACGAGACTCGCAGCGCGTTGCCGACGTACCCGTCGGCACAACCGTGAATGACGCGCCCCAAGCCTCAGTTGCGGCGCACGGCGGCGCAGCGCGGAAAATCCGGCGCGGTTTGCATATTGGTAACGCCATGAAGAGCCGTGCGCCTGCGGCATCAATGACGCCGGTCAATTTCACTTGGTGATTCAATTGAGGCGGGCTGCCTCCGTCAAGGCCGCGCCATGCCATGTCGCGCACGCTGCCGCGCTTGGCGTCCTGCCGCTACGCTGACGCCATAAAGCAAGCTGCCTTCCGCCTCCGGTTGTGCCACGATGTCCTCAGTCGGCAGCATCCAAGGAAGAAGGCACACCATGAAGAAGCAGGCCAAGGCAGCAGCGCCAAAGCAACCCGCACGCGCCGCACAGGGCAAACGCAAGACGGCGGCACGGGTCGCGAAAGTCGCATACGATCCGGCTTGGAGTCCGCTGGCGCGAGCCTACGCCGATGCGGGCTTGTTACGAATGTCATCTGACGCGCCAGGCTCGCGGGCCAAGGCGAATGGCGTCACCAAACCCGTCCGCGACATCGGCATTGTCGGCTATCCCACAGGCGGCCGCAGCAAAGCGAAGCCCTGACCGTCAGCATCGCGCCACGACAGGCCGGCCGGGCACTACGCTCGACCGGCCTTTGTCGTTTCCTGACGTGCGTCATCAGCGAAATAACTGCTTACAAACCAGTCGGAACCACACATAATGTCGGTCGTCAACATGTGGAGAAACGGAGCGGCGATATGGAAAACGACAAATTTGTGGCCTATTACCGGGTGTCAACCCAGCGGCAAGGCTTGTCCGGCCTCGGCTTGGAGGCGCAGCGCAAGGCCGTGATGGACTACGCCGGCGGCGTCCATGCGGAGATCATCGCGGAACTCACAGAGACGGAGTCCGGCCGCCGCGCCACCAACCGGCCGAAGCTCCAGCAGGCGCTGGCGCTCTGCAAGCGGTCCAAGGCGCGGCTGGTCATCGCCAAGCTTGACCGGCTGGCGCGCAACGTCCATTTCATTTCCGGCCTGATGGAGAGCAAGATCGACTTCGTCGCGTTGGACAACCCGCACGCGAACAAGCTGACGCTCCACATGCTGGCGGCCTTCGCGGAGCATGAGCGCGACATGATTAGCCAGCGTACGAAGGTGGCGCTCGCCGCCGCCAAGGCGCGCGGCGTCAAGCTCGGCCGCGGCAAGGAGCTCGGCGCGCTGAACAGCGGGCTGGCCGACAAACTGGCGCTGAGCATCGCGCCCACCATCGCGGAGTTGCGGCAGGCCGGGACGGTGACGCTTGCGGGCATCGCCGACGCGCTGAATGAACGTGGCGTGCTGTCCAGCCGTGGCCAGCACTGGCACATCACGAGCGTCCACCGTTTGCTGCGGCGCATTGGACGGTTGCAGCGCGAACAGCGCAGAAAGGCGGCATGACCATGACTTTTGAAATCGGAGCGTGTCGGATGCGGTCGTGCAAGCACTATGTCGGTATCAAAGAGGGCGTGGAAATCTGTTTGGCGTTTCCGAACGGCATTCCGGATGAAATCCGGTTTAGTGGGTTGGATCACTCGCGTCCTGTGCGTGAAGAGGGCACGTTGCCGGACGGCACGTATTTACCGGACGAAGTGGGCGGGTTGCTGTACGAGAAAGACGAGACCATGCCTAATCTTGCGCACACGCCGCCGGATCCGATCAACAACTGACCGATGGAAAAGAACTGCGGTCGTGTCAGCGAGGAGCAAAACACCATGACAACAAAACTGAGATTCGCGCCATTGATCCGCGTGAGCACGGAAGGGCAGGAGCGGCGCGGAGAAAGCCTGCGCACGCAGAAGAAACAAGTCCAAGAGTACGTCGAGGTCTTGCACGGTGTCATTCCTGCGCATTGCTGGAAGTACTGTGGCCAGGAGCACGCCACGGCCGGTCATGACCGCCTCATTCTCGACCAGCTAATTGCAGACAGCGGCAAGAAGCTTTTTGACGCGGTGATAGTCTGCGACGCCAGCCGGTGGAGTCGTGACAATGCGAAGAGCAAAGAAGGGTTGGCGACGCTGCGCAAGCATGGTGTCCGCTTCTTTGTCGGCTCGGCAGAGTACGACTTGTTCAGCCCTGAGCAATCGCTGTTCCTATCGCTCGCAGTGGAGATCGGCGAATTTCATGCGCGTATGCAGAACCTCAAGAGCACCATTAACCGCCTCAACCGGGCCAAGCGCGGCATACCCACTGGCGGCAAGATTCCCTATGGCAGGACCTACGATTCAAAGACGGAGAAGTGGGGCCTCGACGAGGAGAAAGTGACGGGCATCCGATGGGCGGCCGAGCAGTACTTGGCAGGTAAGGGCCTCGTGAAAATCGCCAAGGAACTCGGCGTGAACCCGGCCAACTTGTGGAAGGTGTTGACCAAGCGGTCAGGCACCAACTGGTCGGTCGATTTCGACTGCCCAAATCTCAACATCAAGGAGAGTGTCAGCATCAAGGTGCCGCCTCTGTTGCCGGAAGGCACCATCAAGGCAGTTCTCGCGCGAGCTGCCTCCAATAAAACCTACACACACGGCGAGTCGAAACACCCGTACCTCTTAGGCCGAATGGTGCATTGCGCCGAGTGCGGTTACGCGATGTTCGGACAGACCAACCATAACGGGCTGCGGTACTATCGCCACGCTCGCCACCGCGAGAAGCCATGCACGCAGTTCAAGTCGGTGCCTGCGCCGCTCATCGAAGAAGCGGTGCTGATTCATCTGTTCAAGACCTTTGGCGACGTTGACGCGATTAAACAAGCCATTCAAAAGGCCGTCCCGAATCAAGAGCGCGTCGAAAAGCTGCGTCAGCAGCAGGTCGTGACCGACAAGAGACTGCGCGCCGCCCAGCAGGAGAAGCAACGATTGGTTGCGGCCATAAGCAAAGGTATTCTAAGCGACAAGGATGCATCGGAGGCCATGGCGCGGCTGCGCGAGCGCGAGGAGTTGCTGGCGGGTGAGGCTGCGATGCTCGACGCCCAACTGGTGCATGTCCCGAACCGCAAGTTGATCGCCGAGAACGCCGCGCTGGTTCACAACGTCATCAAGCATGTGTTCAAACAGCCACATCACCTGCTTGAGATGAGCTACGAGCGGAAGAAGGAATTGGTTCAGCACGCTTTCGACGGCAAGGACACTCAAGGTAACAGGCTCGGCGTGTACGTGAAGCGAAACGGCGACGGCTGGCAGTTCACCATCAACGGGCTGCTCGACCAGGTTGTGGGCCATCTACCGTTGAGCGACGAAGAGCGTCGCCGGTTGTGGCCCATTGACGACGATGTAGCTAAATATGCGTTGCATTGACGAGGCAGAGGCCCTCCTTCACGCCGCTTTCGCGCAGGCACTGCTCGACCTGCGGCGTGATGTTGAGGAATCCGCGCCGCGCCGGCACCTCGAACCACAGTTCCTTGCGATAGGATTTCATGATGTTGCTCCGCGCCGAGACTAGCCGCAGGACGTGCGGAGGTAAAGCGGCGAAGAAATCAGCAAGGAAGTCAGTGGTCCGTTGTTATTGGTCAGTGGTGCGTCGGTCGCCATGCAACCGTCCGTGACAAGAAAACACTTGTGTGGGCGGGGCTTCCAGCCCCGCGAGCGCAGCTTTAACAACAAACCCACAGAACCCTCTCGTGCTCGGACCCTGTCTATGTGGGCAACTGACATGTGTGGGGTTCGAGTGTATCCTGACGATGCGGTTTTGGTTCGCGGGGTTGGAAGCCTCGCCCACAAGGCCGGGTTGATTTCCAGCTGGGAGCGGCGGCACTCCTGCCGCCGAAAGGGAGCCGTAGAATTCAGTGCGGTTCCGGGGTGGCTTTTTAGCGGGGGCTGGCTATGCTGGGCGTATGTCCGACGGCTTTTTTCACACCCTGGGACGGTTGCTGCGCACGCTCGTCGTGCTGGCGGCGCTCGCCTTTGCGCTGGCCGGTGGCTGGCACTACTGGCGGATCCACCGCTTCGACAAGGACATCGCCGCCAGCGCCCAGCGCCACAGCCTGCCGCCCCGGCTGATCTCCTCGCTGATCTGGCGCGAGAGCCGGTTCGATCCCGATTGCCACGGACCGAAAAAGGAAATCGGACTGATGCAGGTGACCGAGGCCGCCGCGCACGAGTGGGCCGCGGCGCAGTATCGCGCCGACCTGACGCGCGCCGAACTCTGGCTGCCCGCGACGAACATCGAGGTCGGCGCCTGGTACCTCTCCCGCGCCGTCCAGCGCTGGTCGCACACGCGCAACGACCCGCTGCCCTTCGCGCTCGCCGAGTACAACGCCGGCCGCTCGAACGCCATGCGCTGGTCCTCCGCCTGCGGCGCCGACAGCCGCCGCTACCTCGACTGCATCACCTATCCGGGCACGCGCCGCTACGTCGCCGACATCCTCAAGCGCTACCGTGGCGCCACCGCCCTGCCGCCCGCCACAAAATAGCTGCGGCTAAAAGCCTGTAGATGCGGCCTCCCCGCTTCGCCCAAGCGCTTCGCGGGAAGTTCGCTTCTACGAAACGAGCCTCTGCTGGCACCTTGTCGATGAAGCACATGCACTACGCGAATAGAGGAAATGCTCTAGCTGGGAGGGGCGGTGTCCGCACCGCCCCGCATGGTGTTACCGCCGTGCCTTGGCCGCCAAGCCGGGCGCGGCCTGTACGCAAGGATCAGGGATGGTGCCTCTGCGATCCTCTGCAGACCTCTGTGCCCTCTGTGGTGAATTCTTCTCTTCGCTTCAGGCACGGTCCGGCACGAGCCACTTCGTGCGGTAGTCGGGGCGGATGAGCTTCGCGGCTTCCGGCGCGCCGGCGACGGTCATCGCTTCGCCCCGCCAAGCGATGGCGCGGCCGAGGCGCACGGCGAGCGCGTTGGCGAGGTCGATCTCGGTGAGCTGGCCGCCGACGTCGAAATCCGAAAAGGTTTGGCCGCGGCCGAGGCAGGCCTGGAGCCACTCGTCCATGTGATTTTCCGTCCGCGGCAGCGACTGCGGCACCTGCCTGGTCGCCTCGTGCGTGAGCACGCCGTGCAGGCGCGGCTCGTCGCGCAGCTTGAGGACGCCGCCCTTGCCCCAGACGTCGGCGTAGAGTGTGCCGCCCTCGCCGACGCGGGGCCCTTTAGCGCGATAACCTTTCAGGGGCTGCGCGATGGCGCGTTTGACCTTTGGGTTTTAGGCGGCGGTGAGGACGCCGATTACACGCTGGCCGACCCGGCCGGAGGCCGTCAGGCGTTTGTGTTCCAGGGTTGCCGCCGCTGCGAGCTGGATATTCGCGCGAACGGTTATTTAGGGCGCGTGCTGCGTACGATGCGCCGAGGCGGATTTTATAAGCTCTCGTTCCTCGATATCCGGCTCGAATGAGGCGACAATTCTCCGCAGTCAGGAGTATCCTAAACCAGTTGCTATCCCGCGGCGTTTTCATTTAGCTTTTTGCGACATAAAAAGGGACGGCCCAGCGGTCCGTCCCTTTTAGATGAATAGTTGGAAGGTTTCAGGGTTTCAGCGCGCGGGCGCTGGTTTCAACTGTGGTCCCGAAAATGTATGCACGCCTTTTCACGTGGCGCGCTGGAGGGTCAAGCTGTTTTACGGCGCTGATAGGTGCGTAGGCGGGCCCGACCCGTCCGAAGATTCACTCATGGCGCAGGGCTTCGATGGGATGCAAGTTCGCGGCGCGGATGGCCGGGTAGAGGCCGAAGACGATGCCAATCAGCACGCTGATGCCGAAGGAGAGCGCCAGACCGTATAGCGGAACCTGCGTGGGCATGCCGGAGAGCCAGCTGATCGCCAGCGGGATGATGAAGCCTACGCCGATGCCGATCACGCCACCCATACCGGATAGGACCACGGTCTCGATCAGAAACTGCATGATGATCTGGCTGCGCCTGGCACCGATGGCGCGGCGGATACCGATCTCACGTGTGCGTTCGGTGACCGAGGCCAGCATGATATTCATGATGCCGATGCCGCCGACCAGCAGGCTGATGCCGGCGATGGAGCCTAGGACAATGTTGAACGTGCGCTTGGTGGCCTCGGCCTGGCGCAGGAGCGTAAGCGGCACGCTGATCTTGTAATCGGGTTTTTTATGAAACCGCTGCAGCATGGCCTCGACGGCCAGGGCCACTTCTTCGACATGCCGTTCGCCGGTGACTTCGACGAGGATCTGATGCAGCTCCACCTGCTCCAGATCGCGCGATCCGCTGGAACGGTAGGCGATCCGCCGGCCGTAGCGCGAGAGGCTGGCATTGAGCGGGATATACACGTCCACGCTCTGGTCGGGCGCCTGCAGGGAGCCTCCGCTGGACTCGGCGCTGGCGACAATGCCGATGACCTCGAAGACACTGCCGCCAAGCCGGATTTTCTGCCCCAGTGCGCTTTCGGTGGCCAGCAGGCGCCGCGCGCCGCGTTCGGTCAGGACACACACCATGCTGCTTTGGTCGGTGTCGCTGTCGTTGAGGACGCGGCCGGCGAGCACCGGGCGGCTCACGAGGCTGAACCAGTCTGGCGTGGTGCCCACCACGCGTAATTCCAGATTGCGCGCCCCTAATGTGGCCATTTTTCGAATCAGACGGACGGGCACCACGCGCTTGACCTCCTGAATGGTTTCGCAAATCCGCAGGTAGTCATCCTCCAGCAGCCCATAGACGGACATGTAACTGTTTTTTTGAGGCTGTCCGCCTTCATCCGCCATCGGTTTGACGGAGGTCAGGATGATGTTGTTGCTGCCCAGGCGGCGGATTTGCTCAAGGGCCTGCCGGCTGGCGCCCTCGCCCACGGCCAGCATGGCGATGACGCTGGCCACGCCGAAGATTACGCCGAGCATGGTCAGGAACGAACGCAGTTTGTGCAGCATCAGATCCTTGATGCCCAGTTGTAGATTGCGCCAACCGTGGGAGTTGAACATGTCAGCCGCCCTCCTCGACGCGGTCCACCCGGCCGTCGCTCATGAACAGCCGGGTATGCGCATAAGCCGCGATGCGCGGCTCATGGGTAACCATGACGATGGTTTTGCCATCCGCATTGCACTGCGTCAGCAGGTCCATGATCTGCCGGCCGGTCTTGCTGTCCAGGTTGCCGGTCGGCTCGTCGGCGAGGATGATGGCCGGATCGTTGACCAAGGCCCGGGCGATGGCGACCCGTTGTTGCTGGCCGCCGGATAGCTGCGCCGGTCGGTGATCCAGCCGGCCGGAGAGGCCGACGAGTTCCGCCAATTTCTCCGCCCGCTTGGTGCTGGCGGCGCTTTCTTGGCCGAGGTAAAAGAGTGGCAGCTCGATGTTCTCGCGGACGGTGAGCTGGGGTATGAGGTTGAAGCTCTGGAAGATGAATCCGATCCGCCGCAGGCGGATATTGCTGAGGGCGTTGTCATCCAGCCCCGCCATGTCGCAGCCCTCCAAGGTATAGCAACCGGCCGTGGGACGATCCAGACAGCCCAGCAGGTTCATCAGGGTGCTTTTACCGGAACCGCTCGAACCCATGACGGCCAAAAATCGGCCCCGGGCGATATCCAGGGAAACACCATCCAGCGCGCGGACTTCGCTCTCGCCCATGCGATAGATTTTCTCGACTCCCACCAACCGGATGACCGTTTCAGGTTCCGTGGGTCGTGGATCAGGGCTTGGAGTCGGCATGCGGTTGAACTTTCTTGAGTCCGGCCGGCAGTTTGCCGGGCGGCACGGCTTTGGATTTTACCGGTGGCCGCAGCCCGTTGGTGAAGGCCTCATCTTCTTCCGGCGCGGAGGGCAGCGGCGGATTGAGCAGAACTTTTTCCCCGGGTTTCAACCCGCTCAGTATGCGAACCATGCGGTTGTTGTCCAGTCCGAGTTTTACTGGCCGTTCCCGGGCGAGGCCGGCGGTCTGGACATAGACCGTGGGTTGGCCCTTGATCCGCTGCACCGCCTGGACCGGCAGGAATATTGCACGGTCATATTCCTCGATGAGGATTTCGGCCTGGCAGCTCATGCCCGGTCGTAATTCGCACCCGGCGGAGTCGAAGGTCACGGTGCAGGTGTAGAGTTTGAGATCGGGATTCAGCCAGGCGTCCACGGCGTCGGGCATCACGCCGATCTTTTCCAGTTGACCCCAAAAGACACGGTTGGGTACGGCGCCCACCTTGAGGTGCACCGGCAGGCCGACCCGGAGCTTGGTCAGGCTGGCTTCCTGGATCTTGACCTCGGCGATCATGGAGGCTGCCGTCGGAATGTAAACTAGTTCCTGACGCTCATAGACATCCTGTCCGGAGCGCAGGGGCTCGATGCTCCCGCGCCGCGGACCGGCGGTGGAGGCATAGACGACCATGCCGCCGGCTGGTGCCACAATCCGGCACTTCGCGATTTGTTCCAAAATATGGTCCAGCTTGACCTTCTGCCGTTTGAATTCCTGCTGTCTGGCCTTCAGATCCGTCTCGGCGCGAGTCTTGTCAGACAAAGCTTTGCGTTTGGCCCGTTCTACGGCCAGGCCGGTCTGGTTGACGTCGCTGCGCAGTTTTCTGATCTTCTGGACGGAGGAGTACTGCTTCAATACAGACATGGCGCGTTCTGCCAGTTGGAGATCGAGCTCGCACTTTTTCACGGCCAGTTCATCCGCCTGGAGTTCCATGCGGGTGACATAGCCCTCTTGGGAAAGCTTGCGCGACCACTCCCGTTTGTCTTGGGCCCGCTGCCGTTCCTCGTGTGCCAGGGTGAGCTGGGTTTCCAGCTTCTGAACTTCCTGGGGGTACTCGCCTTTCTCGTACTTGCTGAGTTCCATTTGCGCAAACTCGGAATCCACGGCCGTCTGGTCCTGTGCCGCTTGGTTCTGATTCAGGACCAACGCCAGGCTTTCTCGGGACTGGATGACCGCAGACTCCGCATTGTCCACCAGGATCTGCTGTTCCGCCTGGCGATTCTGAAAGTCGCTGGCGTCCAGTTCCACCAGCAGGTCGCCTTTTTTGACCGTCTTCCCCTCGTCGATCAAGGCAATGATTGTGCTTCGGCCTTCGACCTCGCTGCGCACGACGACCTTGTCGCGGCTCTGGATGGTTCCCGTTTCCGTGATGCTGATGGTCAACGGACCGCTTTGGACAATGCATACGGGCGTGTCCGGTGTTTCATCCGGGTGCCGCAACCATCCCACAATGGCCATGATCGCCAGCAACAAGGTTCCGCCTAGGGCTGTCCAAGCCCACCAAGGCCAGGTACGCCAAGCGCGTATCCGCCGCACATCAAAGGCCGCCTTCTGGTTAATATTCACGCAACAACCCTTCCTCGTCCACATCCAACACTTCCATGTCGCGCTGCAACTGCAGTTCCGTCACCCGGCAACTGATCAGCGCGGCGTTCATCGCATTCTGGGCCGTAACCAGCGAATCCTGTGCATCGAGCACATCGCGCATTTGGGCCCGGCCTGCCTGCATGAACAATTGCGTGCTCTCAACCCTGCGTGTGGCCAGGCGTAGCGCCTCCCCTTGGATCAGATAGGCTGTGCGGACGCTCTGCAGGTTGCGAAAATCGAGCCGGACGTCCTGCTTGATTTTGTCCTCCGTTTCCTGCTGTGTCCGCGTCGCCCGCTCCAGGGCGATCAGGCTGTTGCGATAGTCGTTGCGTTCCTTGGTGCGTTCCCAAGGCAGATCCATTTCCAGGCCCGCCGTGTAAGTTCCGGACGCTGGGCTGAAGCGCGCGTTGGATTGGGCCGTGGCGGAAAGTGATCGGGCTTCTCCCACGGTGCTGGAACCCGTGAGTTTGAGATCCGCTCGTAGCGCGTCCCGCGCCACGTCCACGGCCCGTCGGGCGTCCGCGACCATGCCGGCCGCTTCTTTCAAATCCAGCCGCCGTGCCAGCGCCAGCTTGAGGGCCGCCTCTTCTGTGGTGACGAGGTGTGGCCCAACTTGCAGGGCGAGACCCGTTGCCAGGCCCGGGCTGGTCTCTGCGGTGCTCTTCGTCTCCGTTCCGGTCGGCAGTCGGCTGGCGATGGCGGTGAGGTTGGCAAATTCCTGCGGATCAAGTTCCACCCGGGCATCGGTAGGCAGACCCAGCTTGATTTTCAGCCCATCCAAGACGGCCTCGAGATTCGCCTTGGCGTCCAGTTGATGGTTGAGCGCCAACAGTTCGGCCTGTTTTGCCTGGTCCACCTGGATTTCCGGCAACCGGCCCGCGTCGGCCAGTTTGCGGGCTTGCCGCCAATTGGCCAATAGTCGCGTGTGGCTGTCATCGACCGTCTTCAACTTTCTACTTTGTTGCAACACCGCCAGATAGCTGCCTGCAATATCCACCGCATACATGGATTTATAGCGCTCAAACTCATAGATGGCATACACCACGTCCTGTTCTGCTTGGGTCAGTGGCTCCAAGACAACCTTCCGTCCGGCACCGCGCAGCAGGGGTACGGAGAGCGATACCTCGGCCAACAGGCCGAAGGCCGAGGAGCTGTCCAGCGTCAGCAGTTTGACCAGATTCAACGCCAGTTTGCCGGTGAAGGCGGCGCCGGTGGAGAATTTACGCGTCATCTTGGCTGTGGCATTGTTCTCAACACCGCGCACGGTACCGTTGCCGGAACGGTCCTCGGTATAAATGCTGGAGAGCAGGCCGCCGTACAGATTGCCCAGCTTCACCCGCTCCAGGTCCAGCGCCAGGGCGGCAATAAAAATGGATTCCTTGCTATTCTGATACGCGCGGTTGTTGCGTGCGCCCACCTGTAGCGCCTCGTCCAGTGTCAAATGCAGCGCCTTCCCGGTGGCCAGGCTCAGGACCTGTGCCTGACCGTTGGTCTCTCCCGATGACCCCGGAAGATGCTGATCCACCAGCAACCGCCGACGCAATGTGTCGGCCGGTTGCTCGATCGTAAAAGGCGCCTGTTTGCCGACGGTTTTGGCCCGGAGTTGGACAATCAGATTCGTGGCCACGTCGTCTGCTTGGTGTCGGTAGAAATCCGCGGAATGGCAGCCGGCGCCGGCCAGAACCAGCGCCACCAATCCGGCCACAATCCACGCCGGGGCCCATGACGTATGGCACGTCGTCGGTCCGGCTTTCGCAGCAGGCTCCCGCACTTCATCCGCCACTCTACGGCCTCGAAAAAACATGGTTGTACTTTTCCTGCGGTTCATCGAAGAGTCAAGCGATTTTGCAGCACAAGGTTGCGCGCACCGGCCCAAGATGGTCCGCGTCAGAAAAGACACGTGACAGCCAGCAGCGCCACGCGATCAGCAACGGTAATGCATTTGAGCCGCATACAGTATGCATTGGCCATGTTCATGTGTGGACAGGAAGGGTCATGGTCCATTCACTCCAGGTTTGTCAGCCGCGCCTCGTGCGCGGGCGATTCTTGATCTGGGCCAGGCGTCGCGGGCGATCTGTGCATCCTCGGCGAGTTGGATGTCGAACATGCCGGCGAGGATGAAGACCGCACCGTTACCGCAGGCATACTGGAAGGCGTCGCGCGGCGGGATCGCGCCCGCCGCCATGCGCGGCAGGCTTGAAGGAAGGCCACCTGTGAGGGCGGCTTTTCTTCATGGCTGTCGCACGGCATGTGGTTCAACCGAAGGCACTGGATGAAGATCGTGACCATCAACCCGCGAAGCCCATCAACCCATCCTTCGCCGAGGAGACTCCCGGTGTTCCGGGCTACGATCAGACACGATCCCAACCGCTTACGACTGGGGCTTGCGACGCCGCACACCCATCTTGGCCTCCCGCGCTGAACGATCGATACAGCCTTTCTCCCACGCGAAATTTCGCCCCGGTAAAAGCTTGCCCTTGCGGGGCGCTGCGTAAACATGCGCGCATGATTTTTCAACGACAAAGTGCGGTAGATAAGCGGCGCTCCCCCGGTGGGCGCGCCGAAGCAAATTCTTATCTGGTGGTCACAGGCTGGCCGTGCTCCTTGGCCCAGCGCAGCGTCGCGGCGAGCTTGGGGTAGTCGGCGGCGCGGCTGTCCTGGAATTCGGCGAGGCCCCAGCTACCCCACTTGCTCCACGCTCCGGTCGAGGAAAAGATGCAGAGCAGGTCGCCGCCATTCGCGGCCCATGCGTCGAGATATTTTCCGTAAAGCACGCCCATCCGCGGGTGGCGGTTGGCCGCCAGGAACAGCTGGGTCAGTTCCGCGTTGTTCTCACCGCCGCCCACCCCGACGAGGTGCTGGCCGGCCTCGTAGGCGACCAGTTGCAGACCATATTGATCGGCGACCTTTTTCTGCTCCTGGATCCACTTGATGCTTTCCGGCAGCGCATGCGTCCCGGCGTGATCGAGCACCTGCTCCACGCTCCAGCCGGCGACGGTCGCCGCATCGGGCTTGCTGCGCGGGCCGATGCACAGGGTGATGTAGGGTGCGATGGCGAGCGCGTCCGCGTGCTTGGCGGCGTCGCGGAAGCCGAGGATCTGTTTCGAGACGTGGCTGTTCGCGCCCTGCGACGGCAGCACGCGCACGAAGCGGTCGTGCCCGCCGAAGACGTCCTCCCAGATTTTGAAAATCTCCACGGAGCGGAGGGCGGTGTAATGCCAGCCGGCCTCCCATGCCTTCTCGCCGAGCTTCAGCTTCAGGCCCTGTTCGCCGGTGTAGCGGCTCTGGGCGAACTGGCCATTCCAGACTTCATTGGAATACTCGATGTAGATTTTCAGCGCGGGATCGAGTCGCTCCTTGACCACCTGTGCGAAGCGCCGGACGAAGTCATCATCGGCCAGATGCGGCATGCAAAACCAGGGCGCGACCTTCTGCCGGTTGCACAGCTCGATCATCATTTCCAGCGCGACGCCGCGTCTGGAGAAGGTCGCGTGCTGCAGGGTGGGGCGGTCGGCCCAGGTTTTGATGTCCGAACCGTTGGTGTGCATCCAGTCCATGAAGCGGTAGCACGCGAAGCCCTGCCAGCGTTTCAGGAATGGCGGATAGAACAGATCCTTCGCGTAGGACGCCTCAAAGCCGGGCATGATGACGCGGATGTTGCGGACATAATTCTGCGGGTTGGTTTCCTTGAGCTGCAACGAGAAGCCGCCCTTGCTCGCGTTCACCTCCAGCAGCAGCCGACCCGGTCGGCTCTCCGTGATCTTGGAATTTTGTCCCGCCGCCAACTGGCCCTCGCCATCATAGAGCACCGTGTAGATCCCGGCGGGATAATGTCCGCCGCTGATCGTGCAGAGCATCGTCTCGGCGAAGCAGCCCGGCTCCAGCTTCTTCACCCAGCCAAATTCATCGAGAGCCAGCTCCGGCCCTTTGCCCCACGCTGCGCCCTGCTGCTGGCTGATCCAGACGCGCGACTGGCGGAATACGTCCACGAACGGCAGCTCGCTGGACCAGTCCGCCGGCCCGGCGAGGTTCATGCCGAGCTGCGGTTTGGGTTCCGGTGCCGCCGCCGTGGCGACCGTCGTCAGGATAAGCATCGGTAGCGCGAGTGTGCAGAGTATTTTCATGGGCGCTTCCTTCATTTCGCCGCCGCCGGCAGTGCGGGTAGCGCTGCGTAAACGCCGAACTCATACACCGTGTAGCCGCCCCAGTCGGTGCCGGGCTGCGTGCAGAGCAGGCGGACGTGACGTGCCTTCTGTGGCTCGAAGCGGATGACATCGGTATTGCCGAGATATTCGGATTTCTTGCTCGTCGCATAGACATCCTTCCACGTTGCGCCGTCGCTGGAAATCTGGACCTGATAGGACTTCGCGTAGGCTTTCCACCATGCGATGCTGACCGCGCCGATCGTCTGCTCGCCGCCGAGGTCCAGTGCGAGCCACTGCTCCGACGATTTGGCCGCGGATTCGGCGGTGGGCTTCTTCGCGCCTCTTTTCGCGGCCGATTTCGCGCCGCCGCGCTCGCCATTCCACGCGCTGAACAGATCGCCATCCACAGCTTTCGCCGCGTTCTCCGGTTTCGAGGACGCCGTCACCTTGCCGCCGAGCGCGAGATTCTTCACGCCGATGGAGACGCGGCCGATGTTGGAAATCTCGCTCGCATTCTGCGCGTCGGTGACTTTGGCGATGATGTTGTGCAGTCCGCTCGGTGGCGTTTTCCACTCGCAGGTGAACGGCGCGGCGGTGGCGGTGCCGATGAGTTGTGCGGTGTTCAACGCCTCCGCTTTCTCCTTTGCGCTGGCGATGAACCAGTTCTTCCACGTCGCCGCATCGAGCCTGAAGAACTCAACCTTGGCGATGGAGCCGCCGCGCGCGGAAGCCTCGGCGCGGAGTTGCACCGCGCCTGTGGCGCTGTTCGCGCCGTCGGCGGGCGCGGTCAGGCGCACGCTGGGCGTCGCGTGGTGCGGCGTGAGCGCGGGCAGTTCATCGGCGGTGATGATGTAGGCGTGACTATAAACCGTGCGGTCCCACGCGGCCTCGCCCTCGAACCACTGGAGATTATAGAGCCACTTCGGGCCCTTCTGCTGCATCAGGTCGGGATTGAGCGGCACGCCGGATTCGCACATCGCGAGCATCTTGCCGGGCGCCACCTGCTGCATGACCTCGAAGGCGTGCGGATAGACGTCTTCGGTCGGTTGGCCATAGCCGCTGCCGGGATAAATATCGATGCCGGCGATGTCCACATACTGCGCGCCGGGATAGGAACGTTTGCGGAAAGCGATCTCGCCTTCCAGCGTCTCTGCGCTTTTTTCCTTTTTCACGAGCTGCTTGTAGCCGCCGGCGTGGACGCCCGCGCTATAGACCCAGATCAGGTTGTGCAGCTTGCGCTCCTTCATTTGTTAGCATTCGTTATAGCCTGCTTTTCCCTGTCCCGCAAGTTTCCCTTGTAAAACGGATGTTTTCGGTTATAACGTTAGAGTTATTTTGATTGAGGAAAGGACAAGACTATGAAAAGAAACGGCAAAATTGAGTCTATGACATGGCAACTAACCTCTAAAGAGGGGAAGATAGCCGCGCTCTATGTCCGCGTATCCAGTAATGACTATGGACAAAACGGGGAGCGGCGCGAGTCTGTACCGCTACAGATTGAGAAAGCGAAAGCCTACGCGGAAAAGCAAGGCTGGCAGTCTAAGCTTTACGATAAGGACTGCGACATATCAGGTATGGAAGACATTGCAGACCGTCCTAGCATCCTAGAGTTAATGTTAGATATTAAGGCGGGTAGGGTACATACGGTTATTTTCCGCGCCATAGACAGACTCTTCCGCAATAAGGCAGAGGGCTACAAGTTCTTTTATGAGGTAGCAAAACCTAACGGCATTAACATTATATCCCTTACAGAGCCGATAGACATTACTACGCCTTACGGAGAGCAGATGTTAGACCAGTTACTAGGCTCTGCTCAGACAGTACCGTTAGCCAGAGCAAAAGAAAGCCGCGACAGTAAAGACAAAATGGCGACAGATGGAACATTAAGAACTAGACCCGCCCTAGGTTATACGGTTATAGAGTCAGACGGCAAGCGTAGCGGGATTATTAAAGAGTCAGAGGCGGCAATAGTCAGAGAAATCTATAAGCGTTACTTAGCAGGCGAAGGGTTAAGCAAAATAGGCAAGAGTCTAAACGAGCAAGGCAAGCGCGGTAAATGCGGCGGCATCTTCTACAACTTTAATATCTCTCAGATTATCCGCAATGCTATTTATAAGGGAGAGTTAGTTTATAACGGGACTAGCTGCGCTACTCCGTACCCTGCAATTATAGACGCAGAGACGTGGGCGCAAGCTAACGCGCAACTTAAACGGCGCGGCTACAAAGGCGGGACAAGTAGCCGTAATAAGAGTTTGCTTGCTGGCGCTATTAAATGCGGCTACTGTCATAGTAAACTTAAAACTGGCGGTAAACAGATTTCCTCAGACGTTTACATAATGGCTAAGCTTAATCAGCGGGGGAAAGTCTATCGCCTCTACCGTTGTAATACGTTTGTTAGACTAGGGAAAAGTAATTGCTCTGAGTCTATAGGACTAGGCGCAGACATGGTAGAGACTTTCGCTACAGACTGGTTAAAATATATCGTGGAAAACAAAAGCGAGAAAGGGACAGACTTAAAGGCGGCTCAGGCTAAGCTAGAATATATTAACGCTAAG